>NZ_JAPEMB010000001.1:6892325-7513129 GCF_026343125.1 Streptomyces sp. NBC_00094
GAGGCCGGCGCCTGGCTCGGGCGCCACGCCCGCCCCCGTACTCCCGAGGGCGGAACCGTGCACGACGCCGACGGCGAACCCGCCGCAGGGCTCGCCCGGTTCGCCGCCGCGGCGGCCCTCCGCGCCGGGATCCGCTTCCGGGTCGGGGTGCCGGTCGCGGACGGTACGGCGCTGGTCCTGCCCGGACTCGGCGCCGTCCTCTTCCCGGAGCCCGGTCCCCCCACCGCCACCGTCCTGCGCGACCGGAACGGCGCCGCGGTCGTACGGGACGGTGGGGAGCGGCCCGTGGCGATCCACGGCGTCGGTGGTGGAGGGGGCTGGTTCCCCTTACCGCGGATACGGCTCGGTGAGCGGGCCACCGTACGGCTCGACAGCCTCGACCCGTTGCGGCTCGGCGGCCCCCCGGCCCTGCCTCCCCGCCTCCTGTCGCCTGCCGAGCACGCGGACTGGGCTCGTCGACTGGGCGCAGCCTGGCGGGTGTTGACGGATCGTCATCCAGGGCGGGCGGAGACGGTCGCGGAGGTGCTGCGCGTGCTCGTGCCGCTCACGGGGGAGGACGGAACCGGCTGGCGCAGCGCCTCGTTCGGCGACGCGGCCGGACTGGTCGTACTCTCCCCGGTCGACGACCCGGTCGAACTCGCCGCGGACCTCGTCCACGAGACCCAGCACTCCCTGCTCTACGCCGCCATGGACCTCGTCGAACTGCTCGACTCCCCGCCCGGAGCCCGGGCCGACGCCCCCTGGAGCGACCGCCCCCGGCCTCCCGCCGCGCTGCTCCACGGCGGCTCCGCCTTCCTCGTCACGGCGGGTTTCTGGCGCACCGAACTGCGGCTCGGCAACCCCGCCGCCCGGCGGCCGTACGAGCACTGGCGGCGCACCGCCGCGGCCGCCCTGGCCGTCCTCACCGCCCATGACGACTGGACGACGGAGGACGGCCGACGGCTGCTCGGGGCCCTGCGGGCCGTGCTCGCCTCCTGGGCGGAGGGAGACCGGTGCCCGCTCCCGTGAAGGGGCCGCTTCACGGGTAGGGACGCCCGGACCTCACAGCGGGGGCGGCTCGATGTCGCACTCCGCCCGCCGCCCCGCCTCCGCCGACAGCGTCTCCCAGTGATCGGGTCCCAGCGTGTCGTGGTAGCGGCGCACCACCGAGGCCAGCAGCTCCGTGCCCCGCTCCTCCTCGCCGCAGGACACGAGGTCGAGCGACAGGTTGCACAGGGCTGCCAGCGTCGCCGGATGCCGGTCCCCGTACCGCTCCTCCAGGGTCCGGGCACACCGCGCGCCCAGGTCGCGCGCCGCCTCGTGGTCGCCCGTCCTGGCCATCCCGGTCGCCAGGTTGACGTGCGCGAGCAGCGGCCACGGATGCGTCTCGTACAACGCCCGTTCGAGCCCCGGGGCGGTCGCCTGGTCGAGCCGGAGCCCCTGCGGGAACTTGCCCACCGCGCGCAGCGCCGCCCCGTGATTCACGGCCGCCACGTACGTCAGCGGATGCTCGGCGCCGAGCACCTCCCGGTACCGCTCCACGGCCTGCGCGCCCTGCCGCTCGGCGGCCTCCGTGTCGCCCGTCAGCCGCAGGTCGTTGGCGAGGTTGGCGAACGCGGCCAGCGAGTCGATGTGCTGGGCCCCGAAGATGGTCAGATACAGGTCCAGTGCCTCCTCGGCGAGCCTCCGCGCCCGCTCGAACCGGCCGGCCTTGCGGCAGGTCACCGACATGTTCTTGATCGCCCGCATGGTGTGCGGATGCCGGTCGCCGTACTGCGCGCGGTACTGCGCGAGCGTCTGCTCCTGGAGTTCGAGCGCGGCCGCGTACTCGCCGCACTCGCGCATGTCGCGGGCCACGTTGTTGACGGAGAAGAGGGTGGAGTGCGCGGTCGATCCGAGGACCGTGCGGCGGTCGCGGTAGACGCGCCGGTCGAGGTCCAGCGCCTCGCCGTAGCGCCCGTTGACACGCAGGCTCACCCCGTAGTTGTGCCCGGCCCGCAGGGTGAACGGATCCTCCGCCCCGTACACGTTCACGCTGCGCCGGTACGCGTCCTCGTCCAGCCCCATGGCGTCCGCGAACAGGCCCGCCGTCCGCAGGTCCGCGGCGAGCGCGCCGGCGGCCGTGAGCGTGTACTCGTGGTCGTCGCCCACGGTCTCCCGTAGACGCCGCAGCACCTCCTCGCTCAATGGCCGCGAGGTGGCGAACTCGGCCAACTGCCAGTGCGCGCTGGCCCGGTAGCGCGTCGCCCACAGTGTCTGGAGGTCGTCCGCGCCGAGGAACGACCGCCAGTCCGTGCTGATCCGCTCGCCGAGCTGCGCCGCCCCGCGCAGCACGCCCCGCGCCAGCAGATAGGAGATCAGGTGGATCGCGGTGTCCCGGATGTGCCGGTCGTCGCAGTGCGGCAGCCCGGTCGGCTCCAGGTGCGGAAGGATGTCGGCGTAGTTCCGCCAGTGCTCGGGCCGCTGGGTGTCGCCCGGATCGTGCGCGGCGATGACCTGGTGCACCAGGTGGCGCATGTCGCTCTGCTCCTGCGCCGACAGCTCGTCCTGGAGGACCGCCCGCACCAGCCGGTGCATCTGCACCGTCCCCGCCACGTTGTCGACGGTGAGCAGCGAGAACTGGTTGATCGCCCGGATGGTACGCCCCCGGGCCAGCGGGTCGCGGGCCAGCCGCATCAGCGCCGGTGGCAACGGCAGCATCCTGGCGTCGTGCAGGAAGGCCTGAGCGACCGGCTCGGGCCCGAAGAAGGCCAGCAGGCGCAGGAGTTCGAGCGCGCCCGGCGTCTGGGCGGACAGGGCGTCCATGGAGGCCCGCCACACCACCGCCACCGGCAGGGTGATCGAGTCGACGCCCTCGGCCAGCACCTCGGCCCGCCGCTGCTCGATCATCGTCAGGAAGTCCGGCACCGCGATGCCGGTCTGGCGCTGGAGCGCCGCGCACTGCTCCAGGGCGAGCGGCAGATCGCCGAGGAGTTCCGCCAGTTGGTCCGCCTGCTCCGGACTCGCCCAGGGCGCGCGCGCCCGCAGGAAGGACCGGCTCTCGGGGCGGGTGAACACGTCCACCTTGGTCGCGAGGACCCGGTCCGACCAGCCGGCGTGGCGCGAGGTGATGAGGATGCGCCCGGTCCCCTCGGAGTCGCCGATCAGCGACGGCAGGTACGGGATGACCTCGTTGGGCTGTCCCGCGTTGTCGAACACCAGCAGCCAGCGGCTGTGCGGCGCGCCCGAGGCCAGCGCGGCCAGCACGCGGGCCACCGTGTCGCTCTGAGGGTCGGGTACCAGGCCGAGTTCGGGTGCGAGCATGGTCAGTTGGGCCCGGATCACGGCGGGCTGCTCGGCGTCGATCCACCACACCCGGTCGTACTCGTGCCGGTGCAGCTGGACGTACTTCAGCGCGAGCTGTGTCTTGCCGACGCCCCCGAGGCCGTGCAGCGCGTGCGGCAGGACGGCGGCCCTGGTGCTCGACCCCAACTGCCGGTGCAACTCGTTCAGTTCGGATTCACGCCCGGCGAAGTGCGGGTTGGGCAGCGGTACGGACCGGGGTGAGCGGGACTGGCCGGGGGGCGACTGGCCCGAGGAGCCCGGTCCTCCGCCGGAGCCGGGGGTGGTGCCGGTGCCGCCGGGTTCGGTGCCGGGGCCGGTGACAGGGGGCGTGGAATCCGGTGCGGTGCCGCCCGCCGATGGGGGTTCCATGCTGGTGGTGTCCTTTGCGTTCGGGGGCGTTGTGTCGTTGTCCTGGGCGGCTTCGGCTCCGGCTTCCGCTCCCGCTCCGGTTGCGGTTTCCGTTGCGGTTCCGGCCTCGCTTCCGGGGTGGGGGTCGTCCGTCGGCCGACCGGGGCCTGAGGCGTCGAACGCCGGAACGCTGCCCACCGGAACCCTTGCCGGGCCCTCCTCCCGCGTCACCTCTTCCCCGGTGGTGACCGGACCGAACGGCGTCGTCCCCCGAACCGGGTTCCAAACCGCACCATAGGGTGGACCGAGCGCACTGAGCGCGGGTCCCGCGGCGTCGAGCAGTTCGCGGTCCAGATCGGTGAGGGTGTCCGCGTCGGGCTCCTCCCGGCTGCCGATCACCGTGCTCAACAGGTCCGGCCGGGCCCCGACCGCGCGTCCGGCCAGCGCGGAGGTCTCCTGGAGCGTGCGCAGCAGTTCGGTGCGGCCGAGACCGCGCAGCAGCCGGGAGCGCACCCCGTCCAGGAACTCGAACGCGTACTCCTCGTCGGTCCCTCCCGGACCGGCCGTGGTGCGCGAGGCGAGCAGCCCGCCCAGCAGGATCTCCGCGAACGGCAGCGGTCCGCCGACCGCCGTCGGCCCCTGGCGCACCGCCTCCACCACCTCGGGCCGCAGCGGCACCATCGCGAGCCGGGCCGCGAGCCGCCGCGCCGCCGGCGAGGCCTGCTGCAGGAACCGCCGTACCGCCAGGTCCGGAGGCACCGGCCGGCGCCGCTCCTCCCAGGAGAACGGCGGCAGGCAGTGCGCCGTGAGCCCCTTCTCGTCCACCAGCAGCGAGGTCGTCTCGGCCCAGGGCAGAGCGCCCCCGGTCACCATCCGGGCCCAGCCCGCGAACCAGTCGGGCTCCAGCTCCAGTACGGGCACGGGGACGGGCAGCGGATCGGCCGGGTCGCTGTCGCGCGGCCGCTCCCACCTTCCGTGCCGCAGCAGTTCCAGACGGGAGTTGGGCAGTCCCGGCGTGGAGGCGCGCACCCGCAGTTCCCTCGGCACGCCCTCGCAGAGATCCCACAGGTGAGTCGGAAGGGGCTGCAGCACGGCGACCGGCGCGCGTCTGCCCCAGGTGTGCAGCAGCCGCGGTACGGCTCCGCACGCCCAGGCGTCGCCCACGCAGTCGCTCATCAGCAGGACGATCCGGCGCCCGTCCGGATGGAACAGCTCCGCGGGGCTGTGCCGCAGCCCCCGGTCGGCCGAGCGGAGCACCGCGTGCTTGCCGTCCCGGGTGTCCAGCGTCCAGAGCCGTACGTCGGCGAACGCGCCCTGCATGCGCAGCAGTTCGGCGAACGCCCGGGCCACGGGCTGCCACACCGTCATGGACACACTGCGCTCCACGACGAGCGCCACCTCGAACCAGCGGTCGGGCGGCCGGGTGAGCACCGGGTCCCAGTGGCCGGTCTCGGCCGCCCGTACCGCCGTAGCCTCCTCGTCCAGCACCCGCCGCCGGGCGCCACCCGGCAGGCGGCGGTTGAGCGGCCGCAGGGCCCGGGACAGATTCCGGGGGCTCCGGAGCGCACCGGGTAATTCCTCCCCGGTGACGGCGCCCCGGCCGGAGGACAGCGTGTGGGAGACCCGGGGAAGGGCGGGCACCTGGCCGTCGGGGACGGCCGGGCCGGTGGCGCCGGCGCCGAGAGCGGGGGAGACGTTCACGGTGGATGAGTCTGTGGCCGGATTCGTGGCTGTGGCTGTGGCTGTGGCTGTGGTGGTGGCTGAGTCCGCGGCCGGGTCCGTGGGGCGATCCGTACCGTCGGCAACGCTCGGCGAGTCCGCTCCGGTGCCGGCTTCCGTGCCCGTTCCCGCGTCCGTGCCGATGTGGGTGTCGGTGCCCGCCGCTCCGGCCGTGTCACCCGTCGTACGCGAGGGCCGGGAAGGGCCGGAGGGAGCGGCGGCACCCGTGTCGTGGCAGCCGGAGTCACCGTCGGGGCCCGGCGGCCCCTCCTCCTCTCCGATCACCTCCGCGAGCCAGATCGCCTCCGCCCATTCGCGGGCCGTGGGCCCTGCGGAGCCCGCGGGTCCGGTCATGGTGAGAGGTCCGAGGACAGGTTCCGCCAGAGGGCGTCGCGCAGGTGTCGCCATGAGGTGCCGTCCGCCTCGGCGGCACCGTTGGTGAGCATGTGCACCGTGTTGAGCAGCTGGTCGACGGCGAGGTCGGCCGTGTCGCCCCGCCGCTCCACGAACTCCCGCACCAGCTCCCGCGTCCGCTCGTCGAGGGCCCCGCCGAAGTGGGAGGCGACCATCGCGGCGAGCCGCTGCCCGTCCGGCGCGGGCATCCGCACCTCCAGACACCTGCGGCGGAAGGCGGGCGGGAAGTCGCGCTCCCCGTTGCTGGTGATCACCACGACGGGGAACTCGGCACAGCGCACCCGGCCCGCCGTCACGGTGACGCGGTGGTCGTGGTCGGCGGTGGCCACCTCCACCTGGCGCTGCGACTGGGCGAGCCGCTCCAGCTCGGGGACGCGGAACTCGCCCTCCTCGAAGATGTGCAGCAGGTCGTTGGGCAGGTCCACGTCGCTCTTGTCCAGCTCGTCGACGAGGAGCACCCGAGGCCGCCGCCACGGCAGCAGGGCGGTCCCCACCGGGCCGAGCGTGAGGTAGCGGCCGATGCCCGGCAGCGGGCCGTCCCCGGCGGGGGAGCGGCGCCCCGGCTGCGGGGCGTCCTGGACGCGGCCGATGGCGTCGTAGTCGTACAGCCCGTCGCGGAGCGTGGTGCGGCTGACCACCGGCCACCACAGCACCCCGCCGAGGCCCAGCTCGGAGGCGATCTGGTGGGCGAGGGTGGACTTCCCGGTGCCGGGCGCGCCGGTGACGAGCAGCGGGCGACGCAGATGGATCGCGGCGTTCACGACGTGCAGCACCTTCGGGTCCAGCGTGCCACCCCGTCGCCTGCCGAGCCGGCGCCGGGTGTCGTGGCCGTCGGCGGGCACGGGGACGGTCAGCGGACCGCGCTCGGACTCCGGCCGGAAACGGCGCCAGGTCGGCGGCGGGGGGAGCTTCGGCAGTGCCTCGTCCCGCGGTGAGCGGTGCTCACCGGTGTCCCGGAAGACCCACCAGTCGGGGACGGTGAACCCGCCGTCCCCGCTGCCCCCGTCGGCACCCGCGGCGTCGCCGCTCGTGCCGTCCGTCGCGCGGTCCACGGTCCCGCTCATGGCAAGCCACCCCCGGTCGACGGATGCCCCAGTGCGGCGTCCGCCCCCTCCAGTCCGTCACGACCGTCCCACACTAGGCTGATGTGGCGATGCAGGTCCAGAACGGAGAACGCCTCCGCGTCCGGCCCCACTTCTCCCCTCACCATCCTTACCCGTTCGGGCAGTTCCATGAGCCTGCCGGCCAGGATCTTTCGTGTCTTCCGTTCCGCTTCGGGATGGCCGCCCACCTCGCGCACCGCCACGATCACCGGAATCCCCATCTCCAGCAGCACGTTGACCGCGTCTCCCTCCAACCCTCCGGTGTACGGGGGAGGTTCGAGGAAAAGCCAGCCCATCTGATCACGGTCGTGACGCAGCTGCCGGAGCAGCTCGACCGGCAGCAGCCGCTCTCCGTACGGCACCACGCGCACGGCGGCCGAGTCGAAGGCGGTCTCCGGGGCGGTGGTGAGGACGTCGGACCGCGCGTGGAGCCGCGGACGCCAGTGTGGCTTCGCCCACCGGTCCCGGCTGCGGACCAGGACCGTGTGGTCGGCGCCGATCGGACGGGCCACCGAGTCCGGCGGCCAGGCCATGATCTGGTCCACCGGCAGCCACAGCAGCGGCCTCGGCAGCAGGAACTCCACCACCATTCCCGCGCTCAGCTCCCCGAGCCCCTGCACACAGGACAGGTAGCGGCCCGCGACCTCCTCCTCCATCGCGGCCTGCGAGGACCGGCGCACCGGCTCGCCGTACGGCCGTGCCCCCTCCGGACCGGGCGACACCACCCAGGTCCGCACGGTGTAGACGTCGGGCACGGGCGTGCGCGCGGTGATCTCCACGAGCAGCCGGTACGGGGAGAGCGGCCGGCCCGCCCGGGCGGCCACCTGGGCACGCAGCCCGGTCAGCCGCTGCGGACTGCGACAGCCCAGATGGGCGGCGACCCGTCCGCTCCAGGCGTGCAGCCTGGCCCGGAGGGGGGTGTCCTCCAGGACGGCCACGGTCTCGACGAGGACGAGGAGGGGGTGCGGCTCGTTCGTCCAGCCGTACGGCAGATCCTCGAACACCGCCAGCAGCGCGGCGATCTCGCCCTGCCGGTCGTCGTGGCCCCGGTCGGGCCCCCAGTCCTCGGGCGAGGTCGGACCGGCACCGGACTCGTGCAGGACGCGCAGGGCGAGGGAACGCAGCCGGGGCGCCTGCTCGCAGGACTCCAGGAGTTCGCACAGGGTCCGGCGCTGGTGCGGCTCCAGGAGGTCCGCGGGGAAGAGCTGCCGGTGCAGCCGCTCCACCTCCCGCCAGCTGGCCGTCTTCTGGTGGCCGCGGGAGAACTCCTCCAGGTAGACGGCCAGCCCGCCCGGATGGTCGGCGCAGTAGGCCAGTTCCTGGGCGAGCGCCTCCACGGTGACGCCCTCGGGCGCGCGCGGGTCCGCCCCGCACTCCGCCGCGACCCGGCGCAGCGCCGCCGAGCGGGCCGACGAGGTGTCCGCGAGCGAACGTTGGAGCCGGACCATCTCGTGGGCCAGCCGCCAGTACGGATCGTGGGAGCCGCTCATCGGGCGGCCCCACCGCCGGGCCCCCGCGCACGCAGCCGGGCGACCTCGCGGTCGAACTCCCGCATCGGCAGCGAGCCCGACTCGTACCAGCGCAGCGCCGCCGCGAACCGCTCGATGCCGTCCTCGTACTCCAGGCAGAGCCCGAGCACCGCGCGCGCGTCGTTGATCAGAACGCCGGTCCGCTCGACGTGGAAGGCTATGTGGTCCCCGGTGTCCCGGAGCACCCGCTCGCGGCGGTGCGGATCGGCGAAGCTCCGTACCTTCACGAGCACCCGGGCGAGATCCCGCTCGGCGCTGGGCGGCCACGGCGGCGGAAGGACGTCGTCCGACGCGTCGGAACCGGGGGAGCGGAAGGCGTCGTACGAGGCGGGGCCGCGGTCCGTGTCGTACGCGTCGGAGGCGCGGTCCCCTGCTGGGGAGCCGGTCACCGCGTCCGCCAGGTCGGGGCAGTACCGTACGACGATCTCGACGGGGATCATCCAGCCGGTACGGCGCTCCGCGCGGGTGTCCTCCGCGACCACCAGGCCGAGCACGTCCCCGGAGCCGTCGACGACCCCGGCCCCGCTGTAGCCCTGCCGCAGCCGGTCCCCGGACTCGCCGGCGGCCTCCAACTGCATCCACTCGGGGCTCAGTCCGCCGGATCCCACCAGCCGTGCGCGCACCCACAGCCCGGCGGGCGCGCCGACGACCTGCCCGAAGGCGCGGACGATCCGGTCGCGGGCGGGGCCGCACGGCCGCAGCCTGGCGGGCCCGCAGTCGGCGGGGGCGTCCTCGTACAGGTCGAGCACCGCGACGTCGGCCCGCTCCTCGTCCGGTGGCGCCCATCCCCGGGGTGCGACCCCGGCGCGCACGGGCGCCGCGCCGGGAGCGAGGGAGCCGGGGAAGTCCACCATGAGCTCCGCCTCCCGCGGATCCCCGTCGTCGGGGCCGAGCGCCCCTTCCACGACGTGCGCGCAGGTGACCACCCGGCCACCGGCCACGAGCACCCCGGCGCCGACCGGTGTGCCCCGCGCGTCCAGGATCCGAACGCGCCATGAATCCGCGAGCGAACGTCCCACCCCTGTGCCCCCGTTCCCCACTCCGCGAGCCTCCGCCACACGCCCGGTCCGCCGGTCCGACGGGTCAGCCCGGTCCGCAGGGTCCGGGCACGGCGGTGAACCAGGTACTGGAGGAGCGCGTGTTGCAGCCATGCTAAGCAGCAATACCCGGTCGGCGTCACGACAAGTCGTCGAATCCGACGGGACGGCCGAGGTGTGGCCGAATGTCGCCGTCCGGGCTTCCCCCACCCCGTCCCGCCGACCCCGGCGCCGACGAAGGCGGCGGGTGGGGTCAGCCGGACGAGGGATCAGGCTCCGCAGGCGGGCAGGGTTCGCGCGTGACCGCCGACGTTCTCGTCGTCGGTGCCCAGCAGGGCGTCCGCGGAGCCGGGCAGGCACTCCACCGCCTCGATCTTGTACTGCGGGAACGTCCCCAGCAGGGTCGGGGAGGCCGCCAGCGCGACCCGCACCCGGCCCGTCGCGGAGATCGTGACCCGGCCCGCCGCGGTCACCGCGGAGTCGAACGGGCCGTCGTCACCGGCGTCCGACGCCGAACTCACCACGAGCCGACCGGTGTCCGTGACCGCGATGTCGGAGATGTGCCGCGTCCCGCTCTCGGTCGGATACGCGGCCCGGTAGGTGCGCTGCGTCACCGCGCCGAACAGCGGCTGCCCCCACGCGGCGAACGTCAGCGGCGCCGCGTACAGCGTCGCCGGACGCTCGCCCGCGCCACGGTCCGCCCACAGGGCGGCGAACTTCCCGTTCTGGGCGACGAGCGCGAAGCTCTCGAAGTCGTCGCCCTCGCCGATCGCCGGCAGCGGCGTGTAGTCGACGACCGTCGCCGTGGAGCCGGCGACCTTGAGGCGGAAGAGGATGCCGCGGCCGGTGAGCGCCAGGTACTCGCCAGGGATGCCCGGGATCGCCTCGACGGCCTCCAGGTCGACCGGCTCCGACCCGTCCCAGGTGATCGGGGAGACGACGGCGGAGCCCTCCGTGTGAGTGATCCGGGACAGTCGCTGCTGCCCGGAGCGCTTGTTGTCGTGCACGGCCAGTACCCGCACCCCCGCCCCGTCCTCGGTACGGCCCTCGAAGGCGAGGCCGCTGATCCCGCTGCGGGCGTCCGCGCCGACCTTCCGCCATTCTCCTTCGGCCCCGGCGGGGGCGGTGCCGAACGTCGTGAGCAGCGCGGTCGCCGCGGTGAGCCAGGCCATGCGGTGCAGCATCGGGAGTTTCACTGGAGTGGCTTGCCTTCTCTGTCCGACAGAACGCGAGGTCACGCGCCGGACGTCACGCTATTGATCTTGGTGGGTGCGGTCCCAGTGACGGTTGCTCCGTTCGCCGGAGCGCGCGGTCGGAAACGGAGGGCGCGCACGTCGTACGGGCGCAAGCCCTCCCCGGTGCTGCTCGACGTGCTGCGGTACGTCGTCGAGGGCTGCTCCCGCTGCCGTCGGGCCTCCGGCGTCAGGGCTCGGGGGTGGCTACTGGCCCGGGATCTCGAAGACGTGGTCCGGGGTCACGACCTCCGTGACGGCCTTGCCGAAGAGGGTGCTGGGCGTCCCGGCGTCCGAGGTGATGTCGGTGTTGAGGAGGACGACGAGGGTCGCCTGCTCCTCGGGCAGGTAGATCGTCAGCGACTGGTAGCCCGGCAGGGAACCGTTGTGGCCGATCCAGCCCTGGGCGTTGAAGATGCCGAGACCGTATCCGGAGCCACCGGGGCCGGGCTGCGGGATCTCCAGGCGTTCGGCCTGGGTCTCGGCGGTGAGCAGTGTGCCCGTGGCGACGACCTTGGCCCAGGTGCGCATGTCCTGGAGGTTGGAGATCATCGCCCCGGCGGCCCAGCCCCAGGAGGGATTCCAGTCCGTGGCGTCCTCGACGTCGCCCGAGGCGGTCTGTTCGGTGTAGCCGTGGGCGTGCGGCCTGGGGAACGCGGCGTCCGTCGGGAAGGCGGTGTGCCGCAGCCCCGCGGGCTCGACGACGTTCTCCTGGATGTACTCGTCCAGGGGCATGCCGCCGGCCTTCTCCACGACGAGACCGAGGAGGACCGTGTTCGTGTTCGAGTACTGGAACGACTCGCCGGGCTGGAACTCCACCGGGTGCGCGAAGGAGTAGTCCAGCAACTCCTGCGGGGTGAACTGACGGTCGGGGTTCGAGGTCAGGGCCGTGAAGAAGTCCTCGTCCGCGGTGTAGCTGAACAGGCCGCTGCGCATGTTCGCGAGGTCGCGCAGGGTGATCTTGTCGCCGTTCGGCACACCGGCGACGTACTCGGAGATCGGGTCGTCGAGACCCACCTTGCCCTCGTCGACCAGTTCGAGCACGGCGGTCACCGTGAACGTCTTGGTCTCGCTGCCGATCCGCATGTAGAGGCCGGGACTCATGGGGGCGCCGGTCTCCTTGTCCGCCACTCCGAAGGACCGGATGTACGTGCCCTTGCCCGGCGCCGACAAGGCGACCATGACGCCCGGCACCGCCGCCTCCCGCATGACGTCCTGGACCGCCGTGTCCAGCTTGGCGGCGACGGCCGGGGTGAGCTCCGGGAACTCCGTGTCCACCGAGGCGGCGGGCGCGGGCGCGGACGACGTCACGAACGCCGCCGGGCCGGGGGGCTCGGTGGCGAGGGCGGTGCCCGCGCCCAGCGGGGCCGCGAAGATCCCGAGGGCCGCGACGCCGGCGCAGAGACGCCGCCGACGGCTGGATGAGTACCTCACGGCGGGCCTCCTGGCTGCCGGGGACGACACTCCACCTCCCAGGCTAGGTCCGCCCGAGAGGGCTCGCACGGCGACCCGGGACCGTCTGTTAGGTTCCGGGTCTCTGTGAGTCGCCGTTCCCCGGGCCTCCGGTCGAGAGGAAGAGCCGCACGATGGCCGTCATCCACCACACCACGATGCAGCCCACCAAACTGGAACTGATCGCCGCGTGGCTGCCCACCCGCGACTGGTACACCGGCCGGACGGAGGGGCCGGAACCGGTCAAGGCCGGGGGGTTCCGGCTGAACGACCCCGCGGGCGAGGTGGGCATCGAGTTCATGACGGTCACCGACGGGACGGAGGAGGGGGCCCTCGCCTACCTCGTGCCCATGACGTACCGCGGGGCTCCGCTGGAGGGCGCCGAGCACGCCCTGATCTGCACCTCCGAGCACGGTGTCCTGGGGACCCGCTGGATCTACGACGGCGCCCACGACCCGGTGCTCGTCGGGCAGTTGTACGCGCTGCTCAGCGGTCGCGCCGAGGCGCAGGACCAGTCCCTCGACGACACGCCGGACCGTACGGTCTCGGTCTTCCCGGCCGAGGGCGGTGACGTGTCCGGCGCGGCCTCGGCGGAGCTCGTACGGGTGGTGGAAGGGTCCGATCACACCGACGCGGTGGTACGGGTGAGCGGCGGCGAGGCCGGTGAACTGGCCCTGCGTGTACGGCGGGTGCTGCGCGACGCCGACGAGGGCGACGCCCCTGGGCTAGGGCGGGTCATCGCCGAGTGGCGGCTGCCGGACGGGCGCACCGCCCGTGGCCCCTACGCGGTCGTCGAGCCCGTCCTCTGACGCCCGGGGGCACTCCCGGGCCGGCCATGACCGGCCGCCGCACGCTCCCTAGACCCAGTTGACCTCCGCCCGGGCGAGCAGGGGGTCGTCGATCAGCTCCCACAGAGGGACCGCGAAGTTCCCGGTGCGGTAGCGGCCGCCGAAGTGCAGGCCGAGGACCCGGTGGTCGGTGAGGTCGAAGACGGGGGAGCCGCTGTTGCCGCCCAGCGTCGAGCAGTCGTGCTTCATCACCAGGGTTCCCGGTGTGAACTCGGTGGCCGCACCCGGCTGGAGCCGCTTCACGTTGTACACGTCCATGAAGATCCGGCGCATCGACTCGGGCTCGTTGCGCCGGCCGTCCCAGGCCGGGTAGCCGACCACGTACACCGGCCGGCCCGGCACGCTCGCGGGCGCGTCCGCGGCGACCGCGAGCGGCGTGGGCAGGCCGTCGGAGGCCGAAGGCTCGATCCGCAGCAGGGCCATGTCGACGTCCGGGTGGATGCCGATGATCTCCGTGATCTCGTACGGGGACGAGAGCGACGTGGTGGCCGGGTCCCCGTCCAGGGGGAGCTCCTCCGCCGGGTCCACCCGCGCCGACATCCCGAACGCGAAGGACCACCGGTCGTGATCCGCCTCGAAACGGCTGAACTCCACGGCCACGTGACGATTCGTCATCACCGTGCGCGGGCCGACGAGGAAGGCCGTCCCGATCCAGTCCAGGCTGGGGTGTCCGGTGACCTCGACGCGGCCGACCCGGGCCAAGGACTCCCGGATCGCGGGCCGTTGCCCTTCGAGCACCACCCACTCGTCCCGCTGCGGCGAGAAGTCCTGACGCTGGACCAGGATCGCCGGCCGGCCCTGGAGGAGGACGATCGCCTCCACGCCGAAGGACTCGTCTTTGTTGATCTCGTCCTCGCGGTGGGCCGCCAGCTTCTCCAGACCGACGACTCCGGCCTCCAGGACGCGCGCCCGCTCCTCGCGGGCGAAGCGGGAGATCTCGGCCGCGGGCGCCACGTCCGCGGGCAGTTCGAGCGACGACTCGGCGATCTCCGCCTCCAGGTCCGCGCGCACGCGGGCGGCGACCTCCCGCAGGTCTCCGAAGATCTGCTCGGCGCCGGTCGCGACCGGCGACCCGTTGCGTGCTCCGCTCGGCATGGTCACTCACCTCGGATTGCCGTGGTTCGGTCCCCCCGGGGCCGGCCGGCCCCGCTGGCCGGCCATGATCTCGTCGTACAACTCGGTCCGGGACGCCCGGAGATGGTTCATGATGCTGCTGATCTGGGTTCCGACGTTCACGTACCGCGTCTTCGCTCCCTGGAACTCGACCTCGTCGACCAGCTGCGCGCCGCGGTGCAGGCCCACCACCGTCCAGTCGTCGAGGCAGACGGGCGAACCGGAGGACCCGCCGCGGGTGTCGGTGAAGTACATGATGTCCCGCTCGTCCGCCCGGTAGACCAGGTTGTTGCGCAGGGCGACCCGCTTCGGCAGACCGCTCGGGTGCTGGATGATGTTGACCGGTACGCGCTGGCGCTCCCGGACGAGCAGCGGCCGCTCGGCGAGTCTGAGGATCGGCCGCGGCGAGGGCTCGGGTGCGAGCCGCACGATCGCGTAGTCGAGCTCCGCGTCCCAGGCCACGAGCTCGTCTGCCGTCACCTCGGGGGAGACCGTCGCGTTCTCGACGAAGTCGAAGACGGAGCGTGACATGAGGACCTGGATCCGCAGGTCCTCGTCGCTCACGAACGGCGGGAGGCCCGAGTCCACCGAACGGGCCATCACCACATGGTGGTTGGTGATCATCAGGTGGGGCGCGACCATCCACCCCGTACCGCCGTGCGGATACGAGGGGAGGAGCGGGGTGCCCGACTCGTAGGGCGGGATGCGCAGATGCGCGACGGCGGCGCCGGTCCGGATGCCGCCGTGGAGGAATCCGTACGGCACGGTGTCGTCCTGGAGGACGATCTCCTCCTTGAACTCCGCCGGGAGGAGGTCCCTCGGGAGCGCCGCCTCGCCGGTGATCTTCCGCGCCACCGTGTCGAGGGCGCCCTGCAGGACGGCGCGCGGGCCCCGTTCCCGGGTCTGTTCGATCGCGTTGTGGAGCCAGATCTCCAGCGGCACCAGGCCGTCGATCAGCCGCTCGACCCAGTTCATCGCGTTGAGGTCGGAGTGGGCCTGGGCGAGGGGGTCGCCCAGCGGTTCGAGGGTGGCCGTGAAATGCCCCGGGATGCCCTTGAGGAGTTCAGGGCGCAGGGCGCGGTCGGCGAGGCCCGCCTCCATCGCGGCGTTGCGGACCCGGACGAGCTCCTCCTGCGGCAGGAAGGGTTCCTTCCGCAGTGCGGCTCCGGCGGCGTGGGGCGGCGGCTGGGTCCACAGCCCGGGGCCTCCGCGCCGGGGGCGGACACCCGTCCAGCGGCCCGTCGCCGAGTCGGGGCCGACCGGGGCGGGTGCGGTGGTGCCAGGCGGCAGGGGGGGATCCGGGGCCGGGCCGGAGGGCGCGGGGCCGGGGGCGAACGGGCCCGCGTCCATCGCTGAGGCGACCCCGAGAAGCAGGTCCCCGCCGGCGTCCCGGAGGGTGAGCGCCTCCCGGGCGACCCTGTCCAGGGTCCCGCGCCGCCGTGCCTCCCGCAGGGCCAGCTCGATCCCCTCGCGGCCCGGGCGCGGTCCGGACACGGCCCCGGTGGCCGTGTCCAGGATGTGGGTGAGCGGCTCGCGGAGGCGGGGCTCGGCGGTCATCGTGGCGTCGAACCAGTGGGCGAGCTCGGACACGACCGCGTCCTCGTCCGCGGGCAGCCCCACGAGGCGCAGGGTGTGTTCGAGGAGCTGCGGATCGGCTCGGCAGGCCGTGGCCGCCGCGGCGCGGGCGAGCGACGGCTGCCGGGCCAGCTCCGCGTCCGGTATCCCGCGCATCGTCCGCGCGAGCCGCGCCTCCGCCGGAGCGGCGTCGTCGTGCGCCAGGGTCGCGAGCCGGGACCTGGCGACCAGGACGCCCAGGGACTCGTAGCGCAGGCCGAGGCCGGCGGCGATCTCCTCGGCCTCCTGGAGGTCGCGGTCCGCGTCCTCGAAGTCGCCCGCGTCCTGCGCGAGCCGTGCCGCCATCTGCAGCAACTCCAGCTGGGCCTCGGCGCAGCCCGCCTCCACCGCCCCCGCCACGGCCCGCTCGGTGCTCTCCCGCGCCTCCGCGGTCCGCCCGGAGCGGGCGAGGGTCTCGGCGAGCAGCGCGTGGAGCCTGCTGCACGGTGTCCACGGCCGCCGCTCGGTCAGCCGCTGCGCCGCGGCCTCCACGTACCCCTGGGTGAGCAGGTCCTCGACCTCGCGCGTGGCGATCCGCTCCCAGGTCTCCTGGTCGGCCTCGGTCATGATCTGGTCGGGGACGTGGCCGCCGATCTTCCCGAGGAGGAAGGCGGCCGAGCGCTGCGACATCTCGCGGTAGGTCAGGCCTCCCAGGTACGGGGCGACTCCCGGCTCCCAACGGGCTTCCACCGTACGGGGGTTCTCGTTGGTCCTGAGCCGGTGGTAGATCTCCTCGGCCCGGTCCCTGGCTCCCTCGCGTGCCGCGTAGTACGCGACGGCTCGCTCGTCCACGGCCCGCATCAGATCCGTCCGCGACTGGTCCGAGAGGCGCAGCATGATGGTCCGCAGATCGGCCCGGTGCCGGATGGCCTCGGGCCCGGCCGACTCCATGAGGTCGACCCGCGACCTGAGCAGCCCGTAGAGGCGGCGCGCATCCGCCGCCGTGTCGACCCGGAGCCCCGCCGGTTCGGCCAGCACGTGCCGGATCAGGTCGGGGGTGATGTACCGCAGCACGAGCCCCGACTGCACCAGGGCCCGCAGGTCGTCCTCGACGATGTGCTTGAGGATGCGGTCGTACAGGGTGCCCTGGATGAGCATCTGGTCGATCTGGCGGTCGAAGTAGCGGCGCCGGGAGGGGAGTCCGTGCAGCAGCTCGCTCAGCGAGGTGGAGTCGGCTCCCAGGGCCACCGCCGCTCGGGCGGCCAGCTTGAGGCTCAGCGGATGACCGCCGATCCGGTCCGCGAGCTCCTCGGCGATCTTCTCGTCCTTGACTCCGGACGACGTCAGCAGGTCCACGGAGGCCTGGTGGTCGAGTTCGGCGAGCTCCATCGTGCGCAGGGTGAGGACGCGGGCCGGGTGGTCGATGGGCGCGCGGCCGGCGACGACGAAGCGCAGCCGGGAGTAGGCCGCCCGGAGCGCCGTCCAGATCGCCCACATGCGGCCGATCACGGGTGAACCCCGGTACTGGGCCTCCTCGAAGGAGTCGGCCACGATCAGCAACGGCGGGGACGGCAGGCCGGGTGGGGGCCGGACGGCTTCGGCGACGAGGGCCGCGACCCTGCGGGCGAGCTCCTGCTCGCGGGCGCTGGCCCGGGCGTGGAAGTCCGCCGAGTAGTCGCGGCCGATCGTCGCCCGCGTGGCGGAGAGTTCGTGGAGCTCGTCGAGTTCGTTGCGTTCGCCGCGCTGGACCGCCGCCGTGTGCTCGCACTCGTCCGCGAGCGCGTCGAAGGCGGCGCGGTACCCGGGGTGGTGGATGCCGAGCTGCCGGGCCATCTCCGCGATGACGGTGGCGGGTTCGTGGACGGAGATCGTCGGACGCTCGAAGTCGAGGTAGGCGAAGGGGAACGGCGTGGGGAACGAGGACCTCTCGTCGAGGAGGAAGCGGGCGAGCAGCATGCTCTTGCCGATGCCGCCCACGCCGTGGATGAGGAAGGGGGGTTCCGCCGGTTCCTCGGGGAGGACGAAGTAGGCGTGCAGGGCGTCGAGTTCGGCGGTGCGGCCGTGGAAGGTCCCCTCGACGAGGCGGTGGAGCGGCTGGAGCAGCCGGGCCTCCTCCAGGCGGTGCTGGACGTCGTCGACGGCGGGCAGTCCGGTGACGCCCGGGACCCGGCTCAGCCAGAGGACGGCCTGGAGGGTGTCGGTGAGCGTGTCGACGTCCTCGTCGCCGTGGGGGAGGGGGGCGCCGGCGCCCGCGAGCAGGGCGAGGGCGGCGCGCTCCGGGCCGGGGCTTCCGTGGTCTCCATGGTCTCCGAGGCCTACCGGATGGACGGGGCCTCCGCGACCGCTGACATCGACGGGGCCTCTGGGACCTCCGGGATCGACGGGACCCCCATGGCCTCCGGGATCGACGGGAAGTGCGGGATCAACGGGACCCGCGGCGTCGTTGTGGATCAGGTCGAGGTTGGCCCGCAGGGCGCGCAGTGCGGCGTCGGGTCCCGCGAGGCCCTCCAGGGCCGTCTCGCGGATCTCGGGCTTCAGCGTCCACACCGTGGTTCCGGCGGCGGGGACCGCCGTGCAGTCGTCGACGAGCTCCAGGACCGCGCGTCCTGTGGCCACCTCCTCTTCGGGGAGCCGTAGCAGCGCGGGGTCGAACTCCTGCAGGAGGCAGGCCGATTCGCGGTAGGACCTGCGGAGGTCGGGCAGGGCGGGGCCGGTCGCGGCGAGGCTCGTGCGCAGGGCGTCCCGGAGTTGATGGCCGGCGACCCCGGGGGACGGCGGCAGTGGTGGGGGGAACGCCCGGTGGAGGCGTACGACATCCTCCACCGCCGTGCACACCCGGCGCATGTAACTCTCCTCCGCGTCGGGGCGGTCCACGGCGCGGAGGACCTCGGAGACGGCCGTCTCCGTCAGGTCGCTCAGGATCCCCTCGTCCGCGGGGTCTCCCGTCGAACTCGTGAACTCCCGGAAGAACTCGGCGAAGAAGGCGCGGAGATCGTCGTCGTCCACGAGGCGGGTCGTGTCGCGGCACTCGTTCTTCCGGATCTCGTACGGAAGTTGGCGCATCGTCGTCGAGTAGCCGAGGAGGACCAGGCGGGGCACGGTCTCCTTCCGTACCGGGGTGTGCTCGTAGACCGCCCGGGCGAGGACGCCGATGCAGTCCCACACGTCCGAGTTCGGATCGAGCCGGTCGCAGTCGTCGAGGACGAGCCAGTACCGGTCCTCGGCGGCCGTCGCCCGGCCGACGATCCGGTGTGCCGCGTCCTCGAAGCAGGGCAGTGGATCGTTCAACCGTGTCGGGTTCAACGGGAAGGCGTCGGCGTCGGCTCCCGGTGCCGACACGAAGGCGGACAGTCGCTCCAGCAGGCGCGCGGCCGTGGAGGTGCGGGACAGGGTGACCCGTACCGGCCGGAAGTCGCAGTGCTGGCCGAGATGGCGGATCAGCTCGTACGTGTACGAGCGGCCGCTGTCCGGCGGGCCGTCGACCACCAGGACCGTCTGCTCCGGGTCGGCCAGGAACCCCCGGAGCTTCTCGCGCAGCTCGGTCCGGTCGAGGAACGCCTCCGTGCCGTGCTTCAGGAGCATGCTGCGGAAGGGGTCCTGCGGGGAACGGCTCAGCCGCTCGTCCTCCCGCAGCCGGGTGAGCAGGTTCCGGGCCTCGGCGCCCTGCTCGAAGGCGTGCGGGTCGTCGATGGCCGCGAGTGCGTCGAGGTCGGCGAGGACCGCGAGCAGCCGACGCTGATGGGCGATGTCCCGGCGGGCGGCCCCGACCACCAGCAGGGCGTTGCGGTCCGCGTCCGGGGTGAGCGGCAGGTCCTGGACGAAATCGGCGGGCAGCCCCGCGCCCAGCAGTCGTTCCCGTGGCTCGGACGTGTCCAGGAGATGGGCCCGCACCCAACTGGCGACGAGCCCCCACTCCGTCTCGGTGAGCGGCATACGGCACCTGCCCGGCGCTCTTCGCGCAGCGCCGGTCGCGCCGGCGTCGGAGGTGAGGCGATCAGGTGAACTGACTGATCCCTCTCATCGTTTCACCGGGCAGGGAGGGCCGCAATCGCTGGTCGGGCGGGCACACGGGGGATCGAGGGTGGTACGCGGAGGGCCAGGGGGTGGTACGCGGGGGCGCGCGGTCAGTGGTGAAGAACGATGTCGCCGTACGACTCAAGGCGCCGCCACCGGTCCTCCGGCCCGCGCGACGGGGGCATCACGTCCACGTCGGGCAACGGCCCGAACTCCAGCTCGGTGAGCTCCGCGACGTCCGAGACCGGCACCTGGTAGGTGCGGTACGGGCCCAGCGGCGGCGGCGCGCCCGCCTTCGCCCCCGCGAGCGCCCGCTCCGCGTCCCGGCTCAGATCCGGGCTCTGGTCGAGGACGTAGGCACTGGCGGCGAGCGCCCCGTCCTGGACGAACGCGGCCACCTTCCAGAACCGCATCGGCACCTGGATCCCGCGGTACGGCGGGTCGGAGTCCTGCAGCACGGGGCCCGTGAGGACGGTCAGCTTGCGGTCGAACTCGGCGGCGTGGTCGAGGATGTGGTTCTCCAGGCCCTGCCAGATCTGTTTGCCCTGGTTGAAGACGTCCGCCTGCGGCGCGGCGTTGGTGAAGTGGAACGTGTCGGCGTTCGCCCGTACCGCCACGGCCGCCGGTCCCCAGACCGGGTCGAGCCGGCGGACGAGATGCCCTCGGTCGAGGCTGTTGTTCCGGTAGATCTCGTCGCCCGCCTGCTGCTCCTCGGGCAGCCGGGGGTCGAACACCCAGGCGTCGTCCCTGGGTACGTCCTCCTGGAGCTCCCGCCCCTCGATGCAGACCGCGGTCGAGGCCGCGAGCCGCCGGTCCGGCCGGAAGACGACCGTGAAGTGGGTGTACGGCAGGATCACCGTCCTGACCGTGTCGCGGACCGGGAGCGGGAGGGGGACGACGGGGCCGAGGAAGGTCTCGTCGTAGCCGGCGCGGTCGGCGAGCGCGCCGCGGGACGAAGCCCCGGAGGAGGCGGCGGAGGACGTACCGGGAGACGCACCGGGAGACGTCCCGGGGGACGCGCCTGTGCCGCCAGCGGAGGACGCGGGGTCGGAAGGGTTCATACGATGTAAGTACCGCGTGGAGAGGGTCGCGCTCGGCGCCGGACCGCAGGCCACTCGATCAGACGCCCCCGGCGGGCGCCCCGGTATCCCCTCCCCTCCGTCCAAGGAGGCACCTCATGACCACCGGACTCTCCCTGCACATCGGACTCAACGAGGTCGACCCCGCCCGCTACGAGGGCTGGGCGGGAACCCTGGTCGCCTGCGAGAACGACGCCCACGACATGGCCCGGCTCGCCCGCGCCGCGGGTTTCGAACCCACCGTCCTGCTCACCCCGGACGGCACCGTCTCCCAGGTCACCGCCGCACTCGGCGAGGCCGCCGCCCGGCTCGGCTCCGGCGACATCCTGCTCTTCACCTACTCGGGCCACGGCGGCCAGGTGCCGGACGACTCCGGGGCGGACGACGAACCGGACGCCCTCGACGAGACCCTGGTCCTCTACGACCGTCAGTTCCTCGACGACGAGGTGCAGCAGGCCTTCCGCGCCTTCGCCGACGACGTACGGATCGTCGCCCTCCTCGACTGCTGCCACAGCGGCAGCAGCATCGAGATCCCCGGCGGTACGGACGACGGTTCGGGCCGCTATCTGCCCGAACCGCAGCAGCGGCAGCTGTACGAGCGCGACCGGGGCTTCTTCGACGAGCTGCGCCGCTCGCTGGCCGAGGACGGGTCCGCCGACGGGGCCCCCGACGCGCTGCTCGTCTCGGCCTGCCAGGACAACCAGGTCGCCTCCGACGGCCCCGTCAACGGCGCCTTCACCGAGGCCCTGCTCCGGGTCTGGGACGACGGCGCCTTCCAGGGCGGCTACCGCGACTTCCACCGGTCGATCCAGCGCGGACTGCCCCCGACGCAGAGCCCGAACCTCTATCTGACCGGCTCCCCCGACCCGGAGTTCCTGGCCCAGCGGCCGTTCACCGTCTGAGGGCCGTCGCCAGCTGGGCGCGCGAACGGACGTCGAGCTTCTGATAGATCCGGGTGAGCCGCGCCTCGACCGTCTTCACGCTCAGGTACAGCTTCGCCGCCGCCTCCTGGTTGCTGGCACCCTGGCCCACCAGCCGGGCGAGCCGCAGCTCCGCCTCCGTGAGCGAGGAGAACGCGGGCAGCGCCTCCTCGCCGCCCGAGCCCGCCCCGGAGCTCTCGCCCGCCGCGCCCGCCGGGGTCTCGCCGGCCAGCGCGAGCCATGGCGCCGCCCCGACCCGCTCGAACACCGAGGCGGCCTCGTGCAGGGCGCTCTGCGCCGCAGACCGGCGCCGTCTGCGGCGCTCCACCCGGGCGAGCGCGATCAGGGCGCGCCCCTGCTCCAGCGGCAGCCCGGCCCGGCCGAAGCGCTCGGCCGTCCCCGTGAGGAGCTCGGCCGCCGCGTCCGTACGCCCCTCCGCCGCCAGACACAGGGCGTGCACGCGGTCGCAGCCCAGCAGGACCGTGCCTCGCCCGAGCCGCTCCGCCACCGGCCGTACCTCGGCGAGGACCGCCAGGGCCTCGTCGCCCGCGTCGGTGGTGAGCAGCGCCTCGGCGAGTTCCTCGTGCCAGCGCAGCATCGACGGGTCCACGGTCGACTGGGCCCGCTCGTCGGCCTGGACGCGCCGCAGTGTCTCCAGTGCGGCGGCCACGTCCCCGTTGATGAGCTGGACCCTGCCGAGGGCGTACCGGCTGCGGGAGAGGAAGACCCGGTCGCCCTCCTCCTCCGAGGCCTGGACGCTGCGGCGGGCGTAGCTCGCGGCCCGCGCGAAGCTGCCGCCGGCGGTCTCCGCGAGCGCGAGCGCGTACCAGGCGGGACCGGGGGAGAGTCCCGCCTCCAAGGTGAGGGCGAGCGACTGCCCGGCGTGCCCGAGGGCCGCCGCGCACGGGCCGATCCGGGACTCGATCTCGGCGAGGGTGCTGAAGAGCTCGATGGCGTCCTCCACCGAGCCGCGCCGCTGCACCAGCGGGAGGAGGGCGCCCAGCTCGTCACGGGCGTCCGTCAGCCGGCCGTCGAAGAGGGCGTGGCGGATCGTCAGGATCTGTGCGGCGTTGCGGATCCCGAGCGGGCGCTCGGCCAACTCCAGCGCGCGTGCCTGGGCGAGCACGGCCTCCGCGTCGGGAGAGCCGAGGGCCCGATCCATCCGTGCCTGTACGGTCAGCGCCTGCGCCGCCGTGCGCGGATCGCCCATCGAGGCGGCCAGCGCGGCCGATTCGACAGCGGCCGTGCGGGAGCGCTGCGGATCGCCGTCCGCGAGCACGTACTTGACGGCGAGACGCAGCTGGACGGCCGCCCGCAGCGCGGTGTTCCCCTCGGAGTCCTCCATGGCGTGTACGTACATCTCGTCGAGCCCGGTCAGCCCCTGGCCCGCCGTGTCGAGGACGGCGAGGCGCGCCCTGACCCGGTCGGAGGGCGAGGCGTCCCGGGCGAGGAGGTCGGTGGCGGCCCGGATCGCGAGGTCGGCGCGGGCCGCGCGGGCGGCCTCCTCGGCGGCGTCGACGAGCCGGGCGATCCGCCGCGTACCGTGCCGTCCCGGCGTGGACTCGGCGGCGAGCAGGGCCAGTTCGGCGGCGAGCGCGCTGTTCCCGCGCCGTCTGGCGACCTCGGCTGCGGCGGCGACCTCGGCGGCGAGCTCCTCGTCGGGGATGTCGGTGGCGAGCGCCCGGTGGCGTACCGCCTCCACGGGGTCGTCCACGACCTCGGCGAGCGCCGCGTGCCCGGCGCTCCGCTCGGCCCAGCAGGCGTCGTGCACCAGGGTCGACGGCAGCAGCCCGGCGGTGAACGTCACCGAACCGTCCTCGGCGAGCGACACAAGGTCGGCCCGCTCCGCCGTCGCGAGGTCCGCCTCGGCGTTGGGCCGGCCGGCCCGGCGCACCAGGGTCGCCGAGGGCCGCAGCGCCAGCGCGGCGAGCAGCAGCGTCTCGCGTACGGGAAGGGGCGCGGCGCCCAGCAGCTGGCGGGCGAGGTCGCGGGCGCGCCCGGAGAGCGTCAGCGCCTCCGCGTGGTGCACCGGGGTGCGGGCGTCGGCGAGGGAACGGCCCACGGCGAGCGCGAGCCGTGGATTGCCGCCGCTCGCGCGGTGGATGCGCCCGGCCATGCGGGAGGGCAGCCGGTGGTGGATGAGGAGTTCGGCGATCTCGTCGGCGTGCAGCGGGGGGACGAGCAGGACGTCCGCCTCCGACGGCACCCAGAGGTGTGTGGCGTGCGGGTCCTCGGGGCGGGAGGTCTCGCGGTGGCGGGACGACTCGTAGGTCTCGCCGTACGGCTCGGGGGTCTCCACGGCCACCACCCGCAGCGCGGGCGGCGCCAGGTGGAGGGCGAACCGCAGCAGGTCGGCGCTGTCCGCGTCGATGTGCTGCACACCGTCCACGACCAGCAGCACGGGGCCGCGGCAGGCGAGGGCGCGCAGGATCCGGGCGATGCCGAGCCGCAGGGCGATCGGGTCCCAGCCGCCCGCGTCGAGCGGCGCCTCGCGGCAGAGCATGGCGACGGCGGTGCGCTGGGGGCCGGGCAGTTCGTCGAAGATCCCGGAGGCGAGCACGCCGGGCGCGAACTGGCCGGAGGAGGTCTGGGCGTGGGCCGTCCGGCCGGGCGCGAGCTGCCCGGGCACGAACGGTGCGGGCGCGGACGGCCCGGACGTGGACTGTCCGGGCGTGGACTGTCCGGAAGCGAGAGGTCCGGTGGAGGACGGACCGGTGGCGGGCAGTCCGTGAGAGGACGTCCTGGGGGTGGGCAGCCCGGAGGACGGCGCCCCAGGGGGCGACGATCCGGGGTGCGGCGACCCGTGCGGCGGCGGCCCGGCCGGAGGCAGGTCCGCGGCGGGCGGGTCGGGGACGGCGGCGCCGAGTCCCGGCCAGTTCACCGTCGCCGCCACGGAGGCCACCAGCGCGGCCGCCGCGGCTCCGGGTATCTCACGGTCGGACGGCAGGGTCGCGAGCCACAGCACGGTCTCGCCGCGGGCCTCCGCGCGGGCGGCCTCCGCGAGGGCGAGCTCGGTCTTGCCGACGCCCGCGGGTCCGGTGAGCAGGGCGCGGCCGCGCGCGTGCAGGACGCGTTCGAGCCGGGCGAGGAGTTCCTCGCGCCCGACCGGCGCCGGCGGTGCCCCCGCGCCGGTGGGACGCAAGGGGCGGTGCGGTGCTGTCGTCACTGTCCACCACCTCCGGCGCTCGGGCCCCGGCCCATGAGCCCCGTGGGCAGAGAATACGGAGCCCACGGGCGGAGTCCAGGCCCCTTGTCCGGCATACGGACGGAGTCTCTCCGCCGGGCTCCCTCCGCACACGCCAGGACGCGCCCGTGGTGTAGACCACGGGCGCGTCGCTGACCAGCAAGGATGCTGATGTGGGGGGTGGTTCAGAAGAGGTTGAGCGGTGGATCAGAAGGTGAGCGTCCACGAGTCGATGTAGCCGGTGTCACCCGATGCCACATCGCGGACCTGGAGCTTCCAGGTGCCGTTCGCGACCTCGCTCGACGCGTCGACCGTGTACGTCGCCAGGACGTTGTCGGCGCTGTCCGAGGAGGAGGACGCCTTCAGGTTGCGCACGGTGCCGTCGGGGGCGATCAGGTCGATGACCAGGTCCCCGCGCCAGCTGTGCTTGATGTCCACGCCGACCTTGAGGGCGGCGGGGGCGTTGCCGGTGCGGCCGGTCACGGCGATCGAGGACGACACGGTGGTGTTGTCGGAGATCGTCACGTCCGTCGCGTTCGTGAAGACGGTGCCCGTCGGCGGGGTGGTGGTGGTGACGGCGTCCACGGTCTTCGCGGAGTCGGCGATACCGGTGCCGCAGCCGCCGGTGCAGGTGCCGGGCAGCGGGCGGGCGTTGGTCTTGATCGCGGACTCGATCTCGGCCGGGGTGAGGGTGCTCTTGGCCGACTTCAGCAGGGCGGCCAGGCCGGCGATGTGCGGCGCGGCCATCGAGGTGCCCTGGTAGGGCTTGTAGTTCTCGGCCGACTGGGTCGTCGTGCCCGAGTTCAGCGTGGAGTAGATGCCGTTCTCGGGGGTGGTGACGGTGCCGGGCGTGTCGGTGGAGCGGCGGGTCTCGCCACCGGGCGCGGCCACGTCCACGATGGTGCCGTAGTTGGAGTAGTACGACCGGTTGCCCTCACGGCTGGTCGACGCCACGGTGATGACGTTCGAGCAGTTCGCGGGGGTGAAGCCGGAGGCGTTGGCGTTGCTGTTGCCCGCGGCGACGACGACGGTGGTACCGCGCGAGACGGCGCCGTTGATGGCGGTCTGGTAGACGCTCGGGCAGGTGGAGCTGGCGCCGCCCAGGCTGAGGTTGATGACCTTCGACGGGTTCGCGTTGGCCGGGATGCCCGGCACGGAGCCGCCGGACGCCCAGGTGATGGCGTCGGCGATGTCGGAGGACGAGCCGCCGCACTTGCCGAGCACCCGCACGGGCTGGATCTTCGCGTTGTACGCGATGCCCGCGATGCCCTTGGTGTTGTTCGTGACGGCGCCGATGGTGCCGGCCACGTGGGTGCCGTGCCAGGAGGAGTTGGACGCCCTGGAGCCGGTGCCGCACTCGCCGTCGGTGGCGTTCCAGTCGCCCTCGTCCTTCGGGTCCGCGTCACGGCCGTTGCCGTCGCGGGCGTCGGCGGACGTGGAGATGAAGTCGTAACCGGAGACGACGTTGGTCGCCAGGTCGGTGTGGGCCGCGTAGCCGGTGTCGATGACGGCGACGGTCACGCCGGAGCCGGTCGTCTTGTCCCAGGCCGCAGGAACGTTCATGCCACCGGTGGCCTCGAAGAGGTCCCACTGCTTGGTGTAGTCGGTGTCGTTCGGCGTGACAGCCATCGCGTAGGCGCGGATGTCGGGCTCGACCGAGGCGACGGACGGGTCGGCGCGGAACGCGTCCATGACCTCCGTCAGGTCCTGCTTGGTGGCGCTGTCGCCCAGGTCGACCAGGGCGCCACCGCCGGCGAGGCGGCGCTCGAAGGAGAGCTGCTCGCCCGTCTTCGCGGCCTTCTCGGCCGTGTCGCTCTTCGCGGCGGTGTTGGAACCGGCCTCGGCGGCCTGGCTCTTGTAGGTGACGATGACCTTCTCGACCGGGGCGCTCGGAAGCGCCCGCATGGTCTGCGAAGCCGGGGCCGGCTTCGGGCTGGCAGCGCCCGGGGCGGCGGCGAACGCCCCGGTGGTGGCAGCGGCGCCGAGGATCGCGGCGCTCGCGACCACGGATATGACTCTCCGCCTGGAACCGTTCAAGGTGTGGCCCTTTCAAGTACGACGTAACTGCGGAGCAGTGGCGGCGGCGCGGGACGATTCGGGGCGAAGTGGGGTCGCTGTCCGTCGGTCCCTGGGCTGGGGAGCCCGTGCGCCGCCACCGGCGCGACGACCCGGGTCAAGGTCGTCACCGGGGGATGCCACCCTCCTCATGCACCTGTCAGGTGCGGCTCGGGGGATGATATCTGCCGGTGGGGAGGACAGTAGGGAACGGGGGAGTGAACCCGATACGGGGAAAACCCTTGTCACCCCTCACAGGGCGGCGGGGGTCCGGGGGAGGGACACGGAGAACCGGCGGGGGTGAGGGCGCGACTGGCTGGTGTTTCGGCTGGTGGCGGGGGGCGAGGGGAGCACCGCGAGGGGGCGAGGGGAGCGCCGCGAGGGGGCGAGGGGAGCGCCGCGAGGGGGCGAGGGGTGGGGGCCGCTCGGCAGGCGAAGGGGCCCGGCGGACGGGTTCGCGGGACGGCTGGGGCCGGCGGGGGAGCGTCATCAGCCGGGCGTGCGGCGTCCGTGAGTCGAGTTCGAGTTCGAGTTCGAGTACGCGACGTTAGTCGGTCGTCCGTCGTCGGTTGCAGGGTTGCCGGTCGCAGGGTCGCCGGTCGGACGTCGGCCGTCTGCGGCCCGGCCGTTCGCCGCTCGAAGGCCCGGCCGTCCCTCGTCCGTCAGCCGAGTTCGAGCGTCGTGACGCCGAAGACCCGCTCCCGCGCCACCGGGCGGACGGGCCCCGTGTACATGCGGGCCGTCTCGAAGGTCGGCTCGAGGCCGCGCTCCAGCGCCACGCGGGCCGCCGCCGGATTGGCCTCCGGCATGTCCACGGCGATCCGTGCGGCGCCGAAGTCCCGTGCCTCGGCGGCGAGCGCGTCGAGCAGGGCCGCCGCGTCCGCCGGGGTGTCCGCGAACAGCGGCCCGACGCGGGCCTCGTCCTGGGCGGGGCGGACGACCCCGTACCCGGTCGGACGACCGTCGACGACCCGGACCAGCGCGCGGTGCCCGGGCGTGGTCAGCCAGGCGGACAGGAAACGCGGTCGGTCGGCGTGGTGGCAGGCGCTGTCGTACGCGGCGACGACGGCCGGGTCGACCCGCTCGGCGGGCACCACGCCGGTCACCGGACGGTCGGGCGCGGGGATCTCGCCCACGAAGCGCGCCGTGCGGTACGCCGTGGAGAAGCCGGAGCGGCGGTAGTTGTCCTGCTGCGCAGGCACCCCGTCGAGTCCGACGGAACGGTCACCCGCGTGGGCGAGCGCGGCCCGCCAGGTGGCCAGGCCGTGGCCGAGCCCACGGCGTTCGGGACGGACGAGGTAGAAGCCGAGGAAGGCGTAGGCGTCGCTGTAGTTGACGACCGAGATGGCGGAGACCGGCTCCCCGTCGACCCTGCCGAGGAAGAAGCCGCCGGGGTCCTGCGCGAAGAAGGCGGGGACGTCGGAGAGCCCGGGGTTCCACCCCTCCTCGGCCGCCCAGGAGCGCACGAGAGCCCAGTCCTCGGGCATGGCGGGGGCGACGGACAGCGAACCGGAGGAGGCGTGGGCCATGGGGTTCCTTCAACAGCCGGAGCCGGGCGGGGCGGCGGAGCGGTCGGGTGCACGACGGGACGGGGGCGGAGCGCGCCGAGCATAGTGCCGCCGTACGACACGTCGACCGCCCACCGGTCGATTCCGGCCGCGTGCTTCTGCTCCGCAGCGGGGTGGCTCCGCCGCTCCGTGGCGCGGCAGCTCCACCGCCCCGCGAGCGCTTCCGCCCCGCGCCGCTCCGCCGTCCCGCCCCCTCGCGTACCGACCGCCACGGGGCCGAGGACACCGGACGGAACCGGCCCGCGGGCGCCGACCGTCGCCGACCGTCGCGGGCCCAGAGGGTGTCTTGACCACGGCCGCGAACAGCGCCCCGCCCCGGTCAGCCCACCAGCCGCAGGCGCGGCTTCGCCGCCGTGAGGCGGATGGTCTGGCCCCACGTCAGGTGCAGCGCGTCCGACTCGACACCGTCGCCGAAGGCGACCAGGCGGTCCGATTCGACGGTGAGGCGCAGGCCCTGGCCCGCGTCGAGGAGCCCCTCGACGCGGTGGGTACCGGTCGTCGGTGACGGCCAGGCCTCGCGGACGAACCAGGCGAGCCGCGCGTCCGCCGGCGCGGGCAGGGCGAGCGTGCTGGAGCGCTGTTCCCACAGGGAGCGCAGCCACCCCGTGGCCCCCGTGCCGGTGCCGACCAGGACACCCGAGGAGGCTTGGGGCTCGGGCTCCGGCGGGGCGTCGGGACCGTCGAGCCCCAGGGAGTACCGCGCGGTCTGGTGGCCGGGCGGGCCGACGTAGATCTCGTTCAGCGCGAGGAGCCGCTGCGCGTCGTCGGTGACCGCCTCCACCATCGTCAGCTCGTCGACCGTCGCCCCGTCGCCCGCCGCGTACGGGAGCAGCCGTCGCGCGTGCGCCGCGCGGTGCCGTACGAGAACGCCCGCGTTGCGCCCGGGGTCCGCGTCGATCCCGATGACCGGCTGACCCGTCAGGTACTTCGCCGCGTTGGCGACGAGACCGTCCTGGCCGACCACGACGACCACGTCCTCGGGACCGAACAGGAACCGGTCCAGATCGGCGCGCTCCACCCGGGTCTGCCGCCACGACAGCGGAACCGCGCCCGCCACCTCGGCGAGCGCGCGGTGGACGCGCTCGTGCCGTTCCCGCACCTCCTCGACCGAGCGGCCGCGCGCGGAGAGGAAGAACGCGGCCTGGCCGTGGGTGCCGTGCCGGGCGAGCAGCTCCTCGTACTCCGTGGTCCGGTGCACGAGCACCGCGCGCGGCGCGAGACTCACGACCGGGCCCCGCCCTCGCCGCCCAGCTTCGCGAGGAGCCCGGTCAGCACGTCGGGGGAGAGCGTCAGGTGCTCGATGCGGGGCAGGTTCTCCGCGGCCCGGTGCACGGCGAGGGCGTGCAGGGTCGCCGGCTCCGCCTCCGCGTGCGCCCGCAGCCACGCGGACTGCGCGCCGGCGCGCGCCTCGCCGACCAGCTGCGCCGCCTCGGCCTCGGCCCGGGCGAGCCGGACCTTCCGTACGGCCTCGGCCTCGGCCCGTACCGCGTCGGCGGCGGCGCTCTCCTCGGCCTCGCGACGGGCGTTGGTGCCGCGCTGCTCGACGAGCCGCTCCTCCTGGCGGGCCAGCTCGATCTTGCTGGCGAGCTCGTTCTCGGCGATGGTGCGCTCGCGCTCGACCGCCACGGCCCGGCGCTCGTACGTGGCGCGGTCGGCCTCCTGCTGGATCTGCTCGCGAGCGGGGGTGCGCAGGGCGCGCTCGACCTCCGGTTCGGGGCGGATCGCCACCACCCGGACCGCGACCAGCTCGATGCCCGTGTCCGGAAGGCGCGGTTCGGCCGCGAGGCCCGCCGAGATCCGGTCGCGTACCGCCGCCACCCCGTCGACGAGGGCCGCCGCGAGCGTGGTGCGGGCGAGGACGTCGAGGGCGTGCTGCTGGGCGGTCTCGGTGAGGAGCGTGGCGATCTGCTCCAGAGGCGTCCCGCGCCAGGCGCCGGTGTCGGGGTCGATCGAGAAGTCGAGCCGGGTGGCGGCCGCGCCCGGGTCGCCGATCCGGTACGTGACGGTGGACTGCACGCTCACGTCCTGGAAGTCGGCCGTGCGGGCGTGGAACGCCATCGCGAGTTCCCGGTCGTTCACGGGCACCTCGGAGAGGGCGGCGGTACGCGGCCGGAACCAGAAGCTCAGCCCCTCACCGTCGTGGACGAGCTGTCCGCGGCGCTGGTGGCGGATGTGGGCGGTGGGCGCGGAGCGCAGATGGCGCCAGCCGGACCGCCGGGTGATGTCAGCCATGAAACCCCCTTGTCGTCATGTTGACGATAGAGGGCTTCCTGGTTTTTCGTCAATATGACGAAAGTGATCAACCGGCGAGCGGCGCGGGCTGCGCCTCCGATAGGGATACGGGCGAGGGTATGGGTGCGGGCGCGTGGGCGTCGGCGACGCGGGGTGGCACCGGCACTGGCGTTGGCGCCGGCACTGGCACCGGCACCGGCCGGGACCCCGCGACGACCGTGGAGGCCACCCGAGTCGGCGCCCCCGCGGACCCGTCGGGAGCCGGGATGTCGCCCTTCGTCAGCAGGACCACGCCCCGCGCCGCGACCAGGGACGCCAGGGCCGCGATCGGCCAGCCCCAGGCGCCGGCCCGGAAGGTCTCGCCGAGCAGGGCCACGCCGATGATCGCGGCGGCCGCGGGGTTGGAGAGGTTGACGACGGCCAGGGGTGCCGCGAGCCCGCCCCGGTAGGCCGCCTGCGAGAGCAGCAGTCCGCCCACGGCGAAGCCCGAGATGAGGACCGCGAGGAGGGCGGTCTGCCACCAGGCGGGTTCCCCGCCGGGGAGTTCGAGCGCGAGCGCGGCCGTCAGCGTCTGCGTCAGGGCGGAGCCGACGCCGGACGCGATCCCGGAGGCGGTCGCGTGCCCGAGCCCGCGGCCTCCCTTGCCGCCCGCGCCGCCGCGACTCCGTGCCACGCGGCCCGAGGCGAGCGCGGCGATGAGGAGCGCCGTCGCGGCGGCGACGATCAGGGACTCGCGCAGGCTGAGCGCCTCGCCGGGCGCGGCCGGGCCGGTCATCGCGACCAGGCCGACGAGCCCGCCCAGGGTCCACAGCGCTCCGCGCCACTCGGTACGGGACACCCGCCGGCGTGCGCAGTAGGCGCCGAGCGGCAGCGCCGCCACGAGCGTCAGCGCGCCGAGCGGCTGGACCAGGGTCAGCGGCCCGTAGTGCAGGGCGGCCACGTGGGCGAGGGCCCCGGCGGCGTTGAGGCCGACCGCCCACCACCACTGACCGCGGGCGAGCAGCGCGCGCAGCGCCCCGCGCCCGTCGGGAGAGGGGGAGGGGGAGGCCGCCAGTCGTGACTGGGCGACGGCGGCGAGCGCGTAGCCGGCGGCGGAGACGAGGGAGAGGAGCACCGCGAGCACGGTGCCGGCGACGGGGTTCATCGCAGGGCTCCGGCCGGTCGGACGGTCGTACCGATCGCGTGGGGCGCGGATGGTGGCTCCGCGTCGCCGCGGGCCGGGGCGCGGACGGCGAGCAGTGCGAGGCCGAGGAGCGCGGCGGCGGCGAGTGCGTCGAACCAGTAGTGGTTCGCGGTGCCGACGATGACGAGCAGGGTGAGCAGCGGGTGCAGCAACCACAGGGCCCGCCAGCGGGAGCGGGTGGCGACGATGAGGCCGATCGCGACCATCAGGGCCCAGCCGAAGTGCAGCGACGGCATGGCGGCGAACTGGTTCGCCATCGAGTCCGTCTCCGGGGTGGCCCCGTACACGGACGGGCCGTAGACCCGAGCCGTGTCGACGAGGCCGGTGGCGGCGAGCATCCGCGGCGGGGCGAGCGGCAACAGGAGGTGCAGGGCGAGCGCGGCGCCGGTGAGGAGCGCGAGGACCCGGCGCGACCACAGGTAGTGGGCCGGGTGGCGCCAGTACAGCCAGACGAGGAAGGCGATCGTGGCCGGAAAGTGCACGGCGGCGTAGTAGGTGTTGGCGGCCCGGATGAGCGGCTCGCCGTGCATCAGCAGGTGCTGGATCGTTCCCTCGCCCGGGAGGTGGAGCGCGCGCTCGGCGTCCCAGACGCGGTCGGCGTTGCGGAAGGCGCGGGCCTCGTGGCCGTTGGCGACGAGCCGGCCGCACTTGTAGACGAGGAAGAGCGCGGTGACCAGCACGAGCTCGCGCAGGAGCGGCGGTCTCGCGACACCCTCGTGACCTTCGGGGTGACCGGGGCCGGGGGTAGCCGTCGCCCCCGGTCCTTGAGGACGTGGTCCTCGTGTCCCGCGTATCCCGGCAGCCATCGCGAGGCCCCTCTGATCCGTCAAATCGGCAGCAAACGGGGTGAGCCTAGATCCGATTTCATCGAGACGCAAACGTCTCGATACGTTTGCGTCTCGATTGTGCACCCCCTACTCTCGTATGTGCAGAGACAGAGGTGTCCGGGAGGATTCGATGTCCACACAGGCCGCGACCGCCGCAGCCCGTCGCAGCAAGATCACGCCGGAGCGCGAGACGGAGCTGTACGACGCGGTGATCTGCCTGCTCAGGGAGGGTGGCTACGACTCGGTGACCATGGAGGGCGTCGCGGCCCGCACCAAGTGCGGCAAGGCCACCCTCTACCGTCAGTGGGGCACCAAGCCGCAGCTCGTCACCGCCGCCCTCGCCCAGCGCCGCTGCACCGTCTTCGCCGGGATCGACACCGGCTCCCTCGCCGGTGACCTGCGCGAGGCCGCCCGTATCGCGGCCTCCCACCGCGACCGCGACGCCGAGCTCATGGAGGCCGTCGCCCAGGCCTACATCCAGCACCCCGACCTGCGTGCCGCGCTCCGCGAGACCGTCATCGCCCCCGAGATCGCGGCCATCGACGCGGTGGTGGCGCGTGCGGTCGAGCGGGGCGAGGTCGCCGCCGACAACCCCGCGATCGCGTTCGTCGCGCCCTGCTTCATGGGGATGCTCCGCATCGAGCGGATCTTCGAGGAGCGGTTCGCGGAGACCTCGACGATGAGCGGCTTCGTGGACGCCGTCCTCCTTCCGGCACTGCGCGTCGAGGGGTGAGCTCCCGGCCCGTCGGGCACCCTGGGCTCATGCGCGCGAGCACCCCCGACGTCCGAGTCCGCCGGATCTACGAGACGCCGTCGCCCGACGACGGGGTACGTGTCCTCGTCGACCGGCTCTGGCCGCGCGGACTCGCGAAGACGGACGCCCGCATCGACGAGTGGCCCAAGGTGCTGACCCCCTCCACGGAGCTGCGCCGCTGGTACCACGGACCGGAGGGGGAGTACGAGGAGTTCCGCCGGCGGTACGAGGCCGAGCTCGCCGCCCCCGAGGCCGCCGCGGCGCTCGACCGGCTCAGGGACCTCGCGGACCGGGAGACGGTCACCCTGCTCACGGCGGCGAAGGACCCGTCGGTCAGCCACACGTCGGTACTGCGGCGTGAACTCGCCTCGAAGCCGGGGGAGTAGCGGGGGTCAGGACCCGACGCGCCGCAACCGCGGCGCCTCGGTGGCGGCATCGACGCGTCCACGGGCCGCGCCGCCGTCGCCGACCTCATCCACCCGGCCTGCCGCTCCGTACGCCTCGGCCCGATACGTCTCGGACGGATATGTCCCGGATCGGTACGCCTCGGCCCGATCGGCCAACTCGCGCGCCCACGCCACGAGTCCGCCCACGTCGATCCCGTAAGGACCGGAATCCCGCTCCCCGGGCACGGCCGCGAGACGGTCGGCGCCCCGGCGGAGCAGCCGCGCCCCGCCCTCCGCGTTCCCGCGCGCCGCGTGCGTCAGGCCCACGGCGAGCTGCGCGAGCCCCTGCCACAGGTCGCGCTCCGCCTCCGGACCCGACTTCCAGGCGTCCTCGAAGACCTCGTGCGCGTGGAACGGCATCCCGGCGTCCAGCAGACGCTGCGCCTCGCGCAGCGTCTCGTCGGGGTCGCGCACGACACCCTCGGGCTGCCGCGGAACTCCCTCCGCCCCGTACGGCAGCGGTCGGCCGAGCCCGTCACGGGGGCGTGCGCTCCGCGCGCGGCCCTCCTCGTCGCGATCCCTCGAAGTCCGGTTCACCCGCCCATTGTCGCCCCGGGAGCGATCAGGACGCGGTGCCGGGCACCACGAGCCCGGCCTGAGCCGCAAGGCCTCCCCAGTCCTGCCCGCCCCTGAGCCGCAAGGCCTCCCCAGTCCTGCCCGCCCCTGAGCCGCAAGGCCTCCCCAGTCCTGCCCGCCCCTGAGCCGCAAGACATCCCCAGGGCCGGCTCTCCCTTGATCCGCCGGACACCCCCTAGACTCGTCGGTCCGACGTTTCCCGGGTCGGGTCCGTGTGGGTCGCACGGACCGCTCGGGTCGCGTCATGCCCGTTGCTCTTGTGGGGGAGTGAGTCGCCGGTGCCGTCGGAACGAGAACTGCCTTCGCCCGCCAGTTCGTTCACGGACCCGGCGGGCTCGTCCGATCCGGCGGGCTCGTCCGGCCCGGCGGGCTCGTCCGATCCATCCGGCTCGTCCGATCCGGCCGGTCCGGAGCGGGGCGCCCTGCTCGAACGCGACCCGGAGCTCGCCGCGGCCGCCCACGCCGTCGACGCGCTGGTCGCCGGGGCGTCCCCCGGCGGGCCCGCCCGGGGCGGCGTCCTCGTCTACCGGGGAGACCCGGGCGTCGGCAAGACGACCCTCCTCGCCGAGATCCACCGCATCGCGCGGGACCGGTGCACCGTCCTGACCGCCCGCGGCGGCGAGACCCTCACCTCGGTCCCCTTCCACCTCACCCGACAACTGCTCCAGCCCGCCCTGGACGGCTACGGCTCCGGCCCCGAGGACGTCCGCCGTCTCTTCGGCGACCACTTCGACCTCCTCGCCCCCGCGCTGGGCCTCGCCCCGCCGCCCCCGTCCTCCGCCGCGCCCGCCGACCCCCAGGGCGTACGGGACGGCCTGGCCCGGCTCCTCGGCCGCCTCGCCGACGGCCTGCGGCACCGGCCGCCGGTGCTGCTCGTGGACGACGCCCACTGGGCCGACGCAGAGACCCTGGCCTGGCTCGACGCCTTCACGGGTACGCGGCCGGGCCATGCCCTCCCGGTCCTCGTCGTCCTCGCGCACCGCCCCCTGCCGGGCGGGGGCGAGCGCACCGCCGCGGCCGCCCCGCACGGCCCCGGGCTGCTCGCCGGGCTGGCCGAGCGCGCCGTCCTGACGTTCGGCCTGCACGCCCTCACCCCCGAGGCCACGGCCGCGCTCGCCCGCGACGCGCTCGGCGCCCACGCGGACGAGCCGTTCTGCCGGGAGCTGTGGACGGTGACCGAGGGGAACCCGTACGAGACGGTCGAACTCCTCGCCAAGGCCGGCGACCGGATGCTCGAACCCGTCGCGGGCTCGGCCGGCCTCCTCCGGGGCCTCGGCGCGGGCGCCCGGGGCGGCGGCCTCGTCACCCGCCTCGAAGCGCTCGGCAGCGGCCCGACACGCCTGGCCTGGGCGGTCGCGGTCCTCGGCGCGGACAGCACGCCGGACCTCCTCGCGAAGCTCACGAGCATGGACGCGGCGGAGGTCGCCGCACACACGGAACGCCTCCGTGAGGCGAGAATCGTGACGGCGACACCCCCCTCGCTGGAGTTCGCGCACCCCCTCATCGGAACGGCCGTCCACGGCTCGGTGCCGCAGGCCGTCCGTACCGCCCTGCACGGGCGCGCCGCCTGGGCGCTCGCCGAAGCGGGCCACGGCCCGGCGGCCACCTCCCGCCACCTCCTCGAAGTGCACCCGGACGACGACCAGGACGTCGTCCGCCGGCTGCGGGCCGCCGCCGTCGAGCACCTGGCCGTCGGAGCCCCGGACGCGGCCCGCCGCTGCCTGGAACGGGCCCTCGTGGAGCCGCCCGGCCCCGACACGTACGCCACGGTCCTGTACGAACTCGGCTGCGCGTCCCTGCTCACGGCACCCGCCGCCACCGTGCTCCACCTGCGCTCCGCGCTGGAGCTGCCGGGCCTCGACGACGCCCTGCGCATCGACGCGACCTACCGGCTCGCGCAGGCCCTCGCCCACAACAACCAGCTCCAGGAGGCCGCGCGGGCCGTCGCCGTCGAAGCCGCCAGGACCCCGCCCGGCATCGGACGACGCCGGCTGCAGGCCGCCCGCTTCATGTACGAGGGGTTCCAGGCGGCCGAGGAGGACGGCCCGCGCCGCTCCCGCCGCCTCGCCGAGCTCACCGCGGGCTTCACCGGCGCCGACAACTCCGAACGGGCCCTCGTCTCCGTCCGGGGCTTCGACGCGATGCTCCGCGGCGAACCCGCCGACGAGGTCGTACGTCTCTGCGACCGCGCCCTCGTCGACGGACTGCCCGCCCGCGGCCTCGGCTGGACGGACCCCACGTGGGGCTTCGAGATCCCGGCCCTGACCGGCATCGCGTACGTGTTCGCCGACCGCCCCGACCGGGCGCGGACGCTCTTCACCGAGGCGGTCAGGGCCTTCGAGATCTCCGGCTGGAGCGGCGCCCACCTCGCCTTCGCCCACGCCCTCCTCGGCCTGGTCCACCGGCGGCGCGGCGACCTGCCCCGTGCCCAGCACCACCTGGAGGAGGGGCTGCGCCTGGCCGATCGGGTCGGCGACGGGCTCCCCGTCCACTGGGACACCGCGTGCCTCCTCGTCGACACCCTCCTCGCCCGGGGCCGTACCGCCGAGGCCCGGAGCGTCGCCGACCGCTACGGCTTCGGCCCGCCCTGGCCCGGCGCGATCGTGCTGCCCGACGGCCCCAGCGTCCTCGGCCGGCTGCTGCTCGCCGAAGGCCGCGACGAGGAGGCGATCCGTACCCTCGAAGAGGCGGCCGACGCACTGACCGTCCGGGGCCGCCACCACGTGGTCTGGGCCCCGTGGCCCTTCGACCTGGCCCGGGCACTCGCGCCGGGCGACCCGGACCGCGCGGCCGGCATCGCCGCCGAGGCCCTGACCCACGCCGAACGCCTCGGGACCCCGACGGCCTTGGGCGAGGCGCTCCGCTGCGCCGCCCTCTTCGCCGACCCGCCGGAGGCCCGCACCCTCCTGACCCGGGCCGTCGCGCACCTCGCGGCCTCCCCCTCCCGCTACGAGGAAGCCCGGGCCCGCGTCGACCTCGCCCACGCCACCGGCTCCCCCTCGGCCCTCGCCGAAGCGACCACCCTGGCCGCCACCTGCGGCGCAGACACCCTCGCGGCCACCGAGGTCACTGCCCGTGCGTCATTCCGCCCCCGGGAGTGAGGTAGTGTTTCTCCTGCACGCCGACGAGGGGAACTCCTCACGGAGACGCGCATCGGGACGTGGCGCAGCTTGGTAGCGCACTTGACTGGGGGTCAAGGGGTCGCAGGTTCAAATCCTGTCGTCCCGACTCGAAAGAGTCGCAGGTCAGAGGCTGTTTCAGAGAAATCTGAAACGGCCTCTGACTCGTTTTTGGGGACCGCTTGGGGACCAACTCGCCTTGACCGCTCAGCGGGCGACCGCGATCGGGTTCGGCAGTGACCGCGGAGCGCGGAGAGTGCGGCGCCGACGGCGGTGGTCTTGTGTTCGTCGGGGTGCAGGTACCGCTGGGTGTGGTGAGCACCCCGGTCATCGTCTTCGGCGGCGTCGAGGAGTTCGGGCAGGTCGCGGGCCTCGGCTTCGCGCTGGTCAATCCACCAGCCCGCCTGCGTGATGGCCCGGCCCTTCTCTTCCAAGACGGCCCAGTCGGCTGCGTCCCACGTGCCCTCGGTGACGAGCACGGCGTACGCGCCGGTCACCAGCTGGTGGCGGCAGCGCGCACCCCAGGCCAGGGCGGTGGGCGGGCGCTGATTTCGCTTCAAGCCGCCCGTCGCGCTCCGAGCCGATCCTTGGCCCACCACAGGAACGCAGCGGCGTGCTGTCGGTTGGCGAAGCCCTCGCCGGCGAGGTCGAGCAGGAGGTTGTTGCTCCACAGGATGAGCCGGCCGAGGGTCCAGTTCACCGACTCGGGTGCCGGCAGCTCCAGTCCGTAGACCATCCGCGCGATCTCACGCTTGCCGCCGGCCTCGGTCGTGTACTTCAGGATCGTCAGGAAGCGGTCGGGGTGCATCACACAGAGGACCCTCGTGAGGAGGGCTTCCTTGAAGCCGGTCATGCCGAACGGCTTGGTGCCGGCCAGCAGGTGCTCGAGTCGGTCTTCGACCGGCACGTCGTCGGGCCCGCGCAGGAGGTACTCGATCGTCTGGCGGGTCGCCTTCCCGGCTGCGGCGTCGCCCATGTCGTTCCACGCGGAGTTGAAGGTGGCCTGATTGCCGGGGCGGGCTCCGACCTCGGAGTTGGCGAAGTCCTTGAGGGCTCTGGGGTCGCACGTCCACAGCCCGTCCGGGGAGAAGATTCGCTGGTACTTCGCCCAGTAGTCCGCCACGTTGGGGTCGAGGTCCGGTTTGACGGTGAGGTACTGCTCTTTCAGCCGGGTCACGTGTTCCCACTGCTCGGGATCGACATCCTCGGCTTTCGGGAAACGGGACTTGAGCTCGCTGAAGGAGCGGAGCGGGTTCCTCTGCGGGATCACGGGCTCCCTGTGCTCCCATTCGAAGCCGCACCGGTGCTTCACGAGCCGGCCTCCGCCGTCGAGCGGGCGGACCGCCTCGATGTCCTCGTCGTCGCTGCACAGTGGACACATGGCCAACGCCATGGCTACCCCCCCCGCTTCGTCGGTGCTGGAGCCCGGCTTCGAGCTGTCGCACGCTTCGGCCAGGACCCGCATTCTCGCATTCGGCCAGGGCGCGCGGGATGCGATCTCCAGCACGCGGACGGATCTCGCCGTGACGGTCCTGGATGGCGACTCCGTGCCGCAGAGCAGGGTGTTCGGTTCGTGCGAGGAGGTGGCGACGCGGTGCGTGGGCTCCGGAGGACACGTACATGGTGAAGCCGAAACCGGCGTAGCACCCAGTGACGATCAGTCGGTCAGCAGGCATACCCGGTCGTCGTCCGTCACCTCGTACACGTCGATGCGCAGGAGCTGTCGGACATGTGCGGGGACGCGTGCGGCGGCTTTGGCGGAGGAGGACGGCACGACGAGGGCGTAGCGTGTGTGTGCGTCCTGGCTCGTCATGCGGCGCAGTAGTTGGCCGTAGGCGATGTCGGCATCGACGCCCTTCTCGCTGGTGCGGCCCTTGGCCTCGCAGATCAGCCGTTCCTCGCCGCGTACAGCTTCCAGGTCGGTCCAGCGGTCGGTCGGGTCGACGGGTGTCCACCCTTCGGCCAGTAGCCAGGTGCGGAAGGTGTCGGTGACCCGGTCCTCGTCACTATCGCGGGCCAGGACCTTCTGCAGTGCCGCGAGGTCGGCCTCTGCATTGCGGCGCAGTCGTCCGCGACTGTCCGCATCCAGGTCGGCGGGGCGGATGACGACGAGGCGCAGCCCGTGCGCGGGAATCCGTTCATCGCGTCGGGCGTCGTACAGGGCTCGCTGCTCGCCACGGTGGACACCGCTGACCGTGAGGCGGTCCGGCTTGTCGAAATGAGGCATCGGCAGGTCATGCTGCAGTTCGCGGTACTCGACCACCAGCTGATGACCCGGCCAGTAGGCGTCGACCGGAAGCCTGACTCGTCGGCCGCCTGCTCCGGGATCCCCCAGCAGCCAGTCGAACCTGTGCTGCGTCAGGGCCGTTTCCCCGAGGATCCGGTCGCACAACCCGATGACGTACGTCTCGTCGCTGCCGTCTCTCGTTGCCATGACGAGGCATCCTGCCATCACCCACCAGCTCGTCGTGGTCGTCGACGACACTCCGGCTGATGGGCACGGCAGCCAAGCGGGCGCCCGCTCGCCCGGCCAGGGCAAGACCGGCTGAGGCCAGGGTGGAACGCAGCCGCTCGGCGCGCCGGCCATACCGACGATCCGGCTGGATACGCTGGTCTGTCATGACCATCTGAAAGGTGCCGCGATGAGCCAGTACTTCGACATCGGCGACGAGACACTGTGGAACCCCTCCAATGGAGCTTCCCGCATGTTCCAGCGCCAGGTGGCGGTCTTCGAAGCGGAGCTGGAACTCCCCTCAGGCATCGGGCCGATGGAGAACGACGAATGCCAGATCAGCCCCGACACCTTCGAAACCTTCGTCGACGCCCTCCTGGCGAAGCACCGAAGAACGAGCCACGCCATCTGGCTCGCGCTCTCCGAAGGCTTCACTGCCACCGTGCTCGTTCTTGCAGAACGCGCCGCGATCAAGGTGGACTGGGCACGGCACGGAGCCGCCCCGGAAGCCCCACTCGAAGACGTGCAGGTCTCCACCGTCACTGGGATGTCCGCCCCCGCGGAAGGCGCAGCCTGGGCTGCAGGCCTGCGGGAGAAGGCACGGGAGCTGGGGCGGCGCATGCCCCGCTGACCGGAGCAGCCGCGTCCGACGAACCGATCGCCCTCCCTCGCCGCTGCAGCCCGCCGTAAGAAACGACGTGCCAGTCCACCGAAGGCCACTCGTAGACCGTGGAGGCCACGGCCATGGTGCGGACGCCCATGAGTCTGACAAGCGTCGCGGGTCCGTGGGTACCTGCGGGTCACACACGTCGTCTTCAGGTCAATCCCCCTGGCAGCCGATCGAGGGGTGCGTGTCCCTTTACAGGGCTTCGTTCCAGACGGACGGCCCGAGCGCCTCACGCCGTCGCCCGCGGAACGCGGCGGAAACTTGGCGGCCGTCCCGTTCGTTTGTCAGACCCGTCTGATAGCGCGCAGTCGCGGATCGGCCGGTCACCCCGACCCGTTCGTCTCGAGCCGGCACCCGCCGAGCCGAGGACCCGGCACCGTTCCTGCCCGAGCAGGCCCGCACCCTCGTCGAGGCGCTGACCGCCTACACGGCGGGCAGCGCCTGGGCGAACCACCTCGACGACGTCACCGGGACCATCGAGCCGGGCACGTACGCCGACCTCGCCGTCCTCGACCGCGACCCGTTCTCCGGGCCGCCCGAGGAGATCGGCACCACCGAGGTCATACGCACAGACGTCGAAGGCCGGCAGGTGTACGCCGCGAACAGCTGACCCACCCGAGGACGAGGGCCGGGCAGGGCCGTTCCAGAGTGATCTGGAACGGCCCCTCGGTCGTACCCGGGGGAACCGCTCACCCGGCCGTGGGGTCCGTCAGGAGTTCACGCGGCGGATCCGGCAGCGGGCCGTGCCGGCGACGCGCAGGCTGATTCCGGCGGCGACCGCGAGATCGGTGTCCACGGCTTCGAACTCGTACGTCCGCAGGACCATCGCCAGGGCGATCACCGCCTCCAGCATCGAGAAGTGCTGACCGATGCAGGCGCGCGGGCCTCCGCCGAAGGGGAAGTAGGCGTAGCGCGGGCGGGCCGCCTCCGCTTCCGGGGTGAAGCGGTCGGGGTCGAAGCGCTCCGGGTCCGGCCAGTAGCGGGGGTGGCGGTGCGTCGCCCACGGGACCAGCATCACGTCGGCGCCCGCCGGGATGGTGTGGCCGTCGACCTCGCTCGCGGCGACCGCGCGCCGGCCGGTGACGGGAGCCGCCGGGTAGAGCCGCATCGCCTCCTTGAGCACGCGCATGAGGTACGGGAGCCGGTCGAAGTCGGCTGCCTCGGGCGTACGGTCGCCCAGGACGCGGTCGATCTCCTCGCGGGCCCGGGTCTGGATCTCCGGGTGGGTGGCCAGCAGGTGGAGGGTGAAGGCCATCGACGTCGCCGTCGACTCGTGGCCGGCGAGCAGGAAGATCAGCATCTGGTCGCGCAGTTCGGTGGCGTCGAGCTCCCCGTCCTCCGCGTTCGTCGCGGCCGCGAGCAGCGACAGCAGATCGTCCCCCTGGGGAACCGTGCCGCTGCGCCGCTCGGCGACGATCCTGTCGCACACCCCGTACAACTCGTTCACCGCGGCGGCCGCCCGCTTGTTGCCCGGGGTGGGCCAGTCGCGGGGGAGGTTCGCGGGGGAGTACCCGCGGCGCATCGTGTACTCGGTGATGACCGGGAAGCACCGGTCCACCACGTCGATGGTGGCCTCCACGTCGGTGCCGAAGAGGATGCGGGCGACCGCGCGCAGCGCCAGCCGCATCATCTCGTGGGAGAGCTCGACGACGCCGTCCGGCGCCCGCTCCCAGGAGGCGAGGGTGGCTTCGGTCTCGGTGACGACGGCGCCCGCGTATCCGTCCACCCGTCGCTTGGTGAACAGCGGCTGCACCAAGCGCCGTTGGCGCAGGTAGTCGTCGTCCTGGCTGGTCAGCAGACCGTTGCCGAAAGAGTCCCGTATCTCCTGGTAGAAGTGGTTGTCCTTGCGGAAGTTGGCCGCCTCGGACCCCAGGACCTTGTGCACGCCCTCCGCGGAGAACACGCAGTGCATCTCGGCGCGCAGCCCGGGCGGGCCCGCGGTGATCCGCACGACGTCGCCGTGCGCGTGCATCGCGCGCACGTACGTGCCGAGTGAGTCCGACTTCAAGTCGAAGAGCGAGCCGAGCAGTGGGACACCCGCGAGTCGAGGGACGTCCTTTCCGGCAGGTGTGGATGCCTGAGGTGAATTCGTCGCTTCCGTTGTCGACATGGTCGAACACCGCCCCCTGAAGGATTCTTGTGCTTGGTCGATCGATTTCCTCGCGCCGCTTCGGGCGGCGCGTCAGAGCTGTTCGCCGAGGAAGTCCAGGATGTGGCCGAACACGTCCAGCGCGGCCGCCCGGCCGATGAACATGTCCGCGTGGCCGTAGCCGGGGATCTCGGCGTACCGGACGTCCAGTTGAGGCTGCCGGGCCGCGAGGACCTCGTGGCAGAGCTTCTGGGAGTCCATCCACATCGCGTTCTCGCTGCCGGACATCAGCAGCACCGGGCAGTCGATCCGCCCGGCCTGGTCCAGGGCGTTCTCCGGCAGCGCCTTGTAGCGGTCGTCGCCGTGGTTCCAGCGCACCACGCTGCGCGCCAGGTCGATCCGCCGCAGGTGCGGAACGATCCACGTGGGCGCGGGGCCGAACAGCTCCGCCAGGCGGTTGTGCGTCGCGTCGGACAGGTGGTCGTGCACGTACAGCGAAGCGCCCATGCCCCAGGCCGAGTTGTGGAGGATCTGGCAGGTCGGGTCGGGGCAGCTCGCCTTCCTGGAGGCCAGGGCGAACAGCGGGGTGTACTTCGACCAGAGCCCGACCGTGCGGAAGTCCACCGGGATGTGGTCGATGCGGGACCGGAGCAGTTCGCCGCCCAGGGTGATCCGCAGCGAGGTCGTGCCCGCGAACCTGGGCGTCAGGAAGGCGCCCTGCGCGACCACACCGGCCAGCCCCGGCACCAGGCCCGCGGCCATGCTCATCGACAGCGTCATCGCGCCCACGCAGTGCGCGACGACGAACAACGGCCGGTCGCCGATCCGTTGCCGGATGCGCGCCACCGCCTCGGGGATGTCGTACAGGGCGACGTCGTCGTACGTGTACCGGCGGCCGGTCGCGTTGTACGGCAGGCGGCAGCTGCCCCGCCAGTCCAGCAGCCACGGCTCGTAGCCCTCGTCGAGCAGCACGTCGACCAGGTTGCGGGTCTCGGGCTGCACGAACATGTCCGAGGAGGCCGTGTGGCCGTGCAGGAGCAGCACCGCGGGCCGGTCGTCGGCACCCCCGGCGACCCTGGTCAGGCCGATCCGGGTGCCGTCCCCGGCGCGGAGGGCGATCTCCTCGACGGTCGCGCCGTCGAGGCGGGCGTGGAGGGGTCGCAGGGTCGTGGCTCGCGCGGTCGTCGCTCGCGAGGCCGTCGGTCGCAGGGCCATGGGTCGCCGAATCATCGGTCGCGCTCCGTCGGTGTCGGGGTCCGGCGTAGGTCGAGGAGGTCCGCGCCGACGCGGGCGAACGGGCCGAGCAGGCCACGGCCCACCTCCATGCCGAACCAGGCGAGCCAGGTCAGCTTGGCGGCCCGCTTCTCCTGACCGGACAGTCGCGGATCGACGCGGATGCCGTCGATCTGTTCGCGCACGTAGCTGTCACCGGGGACGACGACCTCGCCCTCCAGGCACGCCGGCTCGCCCTCGCGGCCGAGTGTGACCGTCAGCGTGCGCGTCTGCCGCCACAGATCGCGCCGCGCCCGGGCGAACTTGCGGCCCTCCAGCCACCACAACCGTCCGTCGCCGTCGCGCAGGCGCAGCCGGTAGCGCAGCAGCGTGTGGCGCAGACCGTGCGCCTCCGGTATGCCCTCCTGCGGGCGGACCCACAGGTCGCCCTGCTCGACCACGAGAGGTTCGGGGTGCAGCAGGGCACAGGAGAGTTCTCCGCGGATGTCGACGCGGCGCTCCTGCAGCAGCTGGTACATGCTCGCGATCGACAGGGTGAGCTTCAGCGTGCACGCGGTGCCGGCGGGCCCGCCGACCGGGCCCAGAGCCCCCTCCATCGTCTCCGGGAACCACAGGTACGGCTGATCGTCCAGCTCGGGGAGGCGGCCGAGGCCGTCCCGTGCCAGCTTCTCGAAGGTCTTGAGCTGCGCCTGAGCGTCGTAGCGGGCCGCGGGCGGCAGATCGTGCGCGGCGACGAACGCGTCCGTACGCTCGCTGGTGCAGGCAGGTCCCTTGAGCGTTGCCTCGCACAGCTTCACGGCCGTGGGGCTCTCCAACACCCTGGTGAGGAAGTCCAGTTCGGGGATCGGCTCGGCGCGCAGGCGGGCCACGGTGTCGGTGCGCCACTCCTCCCAGTCCTGCACGCGGACGTTCATGCCGCCGAGCGCCATCTCGCGCACCAGGTCCGGCAGGGTGTTGGGCTTGCCGGTCAGGTTGTAGTTGTAGCCCCAGGCGCCGGGTTCCAGGACCACGCCCACCGCCACCCGGCTCACCCAGTCCACCGGGGCGCTGTTGAGGTAGCGGAACGCGGGCACCCTGCGGAAGCGGGCGATCGCCGAGGTCAGACCGCTGCTGAGGTCCTGGGCGTTGTAGGCCCCCGTCCTGGTGTGTCCGGCGATGCCTCCGGGGCGCAGCACCGTGACGACGAGGCCGTGGTCACGGGCCCGCCGGAGCAGGGCCTCGGCGGCCCACTTCGACTTGTCGTATCCGGCGACCAGCCGGTCGATGTGCGCGACCGGGTCGTCCTCGCCCATGGAGGCGATGCCGACCTCGTTGAAGACCGCGACCGACGAGACGTGGTGCAGCGGCTTCGGCCGTCCCGTCGCCGCCAGTTCCGCCAGCGTCAGCGGACCGATGACGTTGCTCTGCCGCAGCGACGGGTAGCCGCGCAGGAAGTCCACCGCCGCGGCCACGCTGACGATGGAGTCCACCTCCTGGGCGAGCGCGTCCCAGCGGTCGTCCGACAGTCCCAGCCGTGGCTGCCGGATGTCGCCGGTGAGGACCGTCACGCGCCGTCGTATCTCGGAGGACCAGGGCAGGGCGTACGTGGACAGTGCGGCACCCAGTCGCTTCGTTCCCTCCTCCACGTCCGCCGCACGCACCAGGCACAGGACGTGCGCGTCGCTGTGCCGCAGCAGGTCCAGCAGCATGTGGCTGCCGAGGAAGCCGGTGGCCCCGGTGAGCAGGATCCGGCGCGGGACCACGGCCTCCGGCGGGCCGGCCCACGGCAGGGTGTCGGCGCGGGCGAGGTCGGCCAGGATCGCACCGAGGTCCTCGTCTGCGGCTCCCGCCGGAACGGCTCGCGCGGCCGATGCGGGGACGGCGGAGGGGGCGGCGGAGAGGACGGCGGAGGAGGCGGTCGCGGGGCCGGTCCCGGGGGCCGGCAGCGGGGCCTGCGCCGGCCGGGTTCCGGCGGCCGAGAGCCAGCGTTCGGCGATACGGCGCGGCCTGGCGTCGGCGAACACGTCGTCCAGACCGACCTCCACGCCGAGCTCGCGGGCCAGTGCGGCGATGAGTTCGACCGCGTTGACCGACGTTCCCCCGGCGTCGAAGAAGTCGGTCTCGGGCCCCATCGCGCCGTCCGGAAGGAAGCGGGCGGCTTCGGTGGCGATGGCCGCCGCGAGGCTGTCGACGTCCCCTGTCGCGTCGTGGCCGGCCGTGGCATGGCCTGCCGTTGCATGGCCTGCCGTGTCATGGCTCGCCGTCGTGGCCGCCGTCGTGGCCATGGCGGCGGTGGGCTTCGACGTGGTCGCGGCCCTCGGCGTGGTCCCGTCCGTCGGCGCGGTCGTGGTCTCCCGCGCGGTCGCGGCCTTCGGCGTGGTCGTGGTCTTCGGCCGGACCAGGGCCAGCAGATCGGCCACGTTGAGCCGTCCGCCGCCCCGCTCGATCGACTCCCCTGTCAGGCGCTGCCCGTTGCCGGGGGCGCCGACCGGCTCGTCCGCGTTCACCTCACCCATGGGGTGCCTCTCACCGTGTGCTCTCTCCTTCGCCATCACTGCTCCCAGGACCGGAACGCCCGCAGGCGCTCCGGTGTCGTCACGAGCTCCAGCCGCTCGTCGTCCGGGTCGCCGCCACCGAGCGCGGCCACCAGCCGACGGGCCGGCACATTGCGCGGCGTGTGCTCCGCCGTGATCCGCACCGCCGTGCAGCCGAGCGCCTCGGAGCGGTCGGCCAGCCACTGGAGCAGCCGTTCCTCCACCCCGCGGCCGAGCGCACGGCAGCTGAGCGCCCAGCCCAGGACGTCCAACCGGTCGCCGTCCCGGCGGACCGCCAGCAGCCCGATCTGGCCGTAGTCACCGAACCGGTCGCGGGCCGAAGCCGTCCACACCTCACCCCGCCGCAGCCACCGCTCCACGTCGCCGCCGTCGGCCGACCGTGCGCGAAGGGTGAACTGGTTGGTGCGCCGCACGAGTTGGGTGCACCGAGGCATGTCGTCCTCGGACACGGGCCTGATGTCGACCTCGAGCTTCAGCTGGTCGAGGAACTCCTCGAAGCCGGTCCGCTCGCGTACGACGTCCCGTACCTGCTCCTGCCGGTAGAACTCCGACCGCAGGGCGTCCTCGGCCGTCGCCGCCAGGGGGACCAGCGGCCACAACCGGTCCAGGAAGGACTCCAGTTCCCCGGCGGCGGGGCAGGTCACGGACAGCACCTCGGGCAGCGCGGACCTCATGGAGGCGACCTCGACCGGGTTGTCGTCGAGGAAGAGGAAGCTGTCCGGCCCGAGGCCGAGCGTCCGCGCCGCTGCCTCCAGCCGCTCGGCCTTGCGGCCCCAGGCAGCCGAGACCACGCTGAAGTGCTCGGCCCGCAGGACGCTGTCCGGGCGCTCCAGGACGGCCCGCACCGTGGCCTCGTCGTTGTTGCTGACCAGGACCAGCAGGGTGCCGGCGGCACGCCACTGGAGGAGGCGCCGGGCGAGCAGCGCGCGGGGACCGCCGAGGTCCACGTCGTCCGGGCCGCTCTCTCCCGCCACGCCGCTCCACAGCGTCTCGTCGCCGTCGACGGCGATCACCTTCGGCGGGGTGCGGCGGACGGTCCGTACGACATCGGCCAGGGTGAGTGCCACGGCGGCCTGGAACTGGGGGGTGAACGGCAGGTGGGCGAGCTCCTCGGTCCTGCCGTCGAAGGGCTCGTCGACGGCATGCCACCGGGTCCAGTCGGCGGGGCGCAGGAGGGCGATGCCGGGGAGTTCCGACAGCTGCGCGGCCACGTCCCGCTCCCACCGCTCCAGGCGCGCGTCGCGGCGGGCGGACGGCAGGATCCCGACGATCAGCGGCGTCCGGGTCCGCTCGGACAGTGCGCGCAGGGCCGCGGGGTACTCCGTGCGGAGTTCGTCGAGCAGCTCGTCGGTCACCGGCCCGAACCGCTCCAGGTCGGTGGCCCGCAGCAGGACGGCACCGATCGCCGTCGAGGGCCGCGAGAAGACCCCGGCGGGATCCCGCAGGGCGGCCGGCACGTGATGGTACGGGGCCTCCACGACGCCCGTCCCGGGGTTCCCCGCCTCGTGTGAGGGGCCGTCGCCCAGCGCCGCCTCGCACATCAGGGGCAGGTCGCCCAGGGCGAAGGTGGCGGCTAGGGCGAGCGAGCCCTCGGGCGTCGATGCCGGGACGGGCGTGGGCGTGGGCGTGGGGGTGGGGGTGGGGGTGGGAGGGAGGGTGAGGATGGGTGTGGGTTCGGGTGTGGGTACGGGTGTGGGTTCGGCCGCCGGTACCGGTACCGGTACACCTTCGGCCTGGGCCGAGGGGCGGGCCGGGGTGCCGGGCTCGTCGGCCACCTCGGCGAGCAGGCGCAGGTACTCCTCCCCGATCCCGGTGGCGGCCGTCTCGTCCATGATGTCGAGGTTGTGGTCCAGCCGCAGCCAGCCGATGCCCGGCGTCATGGTGACCATCAGATCGACGTCGGAGTACCCGGTCCCGGACGGAAGGAACTCCAGTGCGCCGAGTCCGGCCTTCGAGGACCGCATGTAGTTGAAGTAGACCTCGACCAGCGGCGCGTTCTTCCGGTACAGCCCCTGGGCGGCGAGCGCGGACAGGGTGTCGGAGAACATGGCGCCCTTGGTCAGCAGCCGGTCGAAGCGGTCGTCGGTGCGGCGCAGCACCTCGTCGATCCGCTCACCCCGCGCCGCCTGGGCAGGGAACGGCACCGGCACGCCGAAGAAGCCCACCGCGTCGAACGCGTCGACGTGGATACGGGTGTCCACCGGGACGGCGAGCACGAACCGGTCGCGCTCCCGCAGCCGGGCGAGGAGTACCGTCAGGGTGCCCAGGCAGAAGGCCGCCGGCGTGATGGCCAGCAGGCTCGCCCGGGACGCCACCCGCTCCATGAGCCCGTCGGGGATCTCCAGCGTCACGCTGCCCGCCCGGAACGAGCGCGCCTCGGGGCGAGGCCTCGTGAGCGTCAGGTCCAGCCTCCGACTGCCGGTGAACTCCTCCCGCCAGGCCGCCGCCGCGCCGTCCCGGCCGCCGACCGGTCGCGCCGTCTGCGACTGGAGGAGGAGATCGATGTCGCGGTTGGAGACGGTGTCGCCGAGCGGCGTGCCGGACAGCTCGGCATCGATCTCGGCCGCCACCAGCAGCAGTGACTGCAGGTCACCCACGCCGTGGTGGGCGCCGAAGAGCAGGGTCTTGCCCCGGGCGCCGCAGTCGAGCAGCTCGAACCGCCACAGCGGTGCGACGGCGAGGTCGAACGGCGGCTCCAGGAGCTCGCGGAGCCGCCGGTCGATGTCGGGGTCCGCGGCGTCGCCGAGCTCCGACCACCGCAGCAGGGGGACGTCCAGGTCCCGCTGGACCCGCAGTCGCCGCTCCTGCCCGGTGCCCGTGAGGATCGCCGTACGCAGGGCCGCGTGCCGTCCGGCCAGCCGGGTGAGGACGTCGGTCAGTTGCCGGCGCGTGGCGGGCACCGTGAGTCGTACCGCGAGCCCGATGGCGTGGGCCGCGCTCGGTGCGCCCGGCTGCGCGCTGCGCAGCAGACGCACCACGTCACGGGTCGCCGGCCGGAGCTCGTACGCGGGCACGTCGGAGGCGGTGGCAGTGGCGGTGCCCGTGTCGGTGCCGGTGCCGGTGCCGGTGCCGGTGTGCGGCGTCGCGGCCGGTACCGGCTGCCGCTCGCCGGGCGCGCCGCCGGCCTCCGAGCCGCCGGCCTCCATGCTGCCGCTCTCTACGCCGCCGCCGGCCGCTCCGCCGCCCTTCGCGGTGCCGCCCTCCGCGGTGCCCGCCTGCTCGACCAGCGCGTCGCGCAGGTCGCTCGCGAGGCCGCGGAGGTCCGCCGCCGAGAACACCGCCGACGCCGCCAGTTCGACGCCGAGCTCACGGACGAAGGCGTTGCGCAGTCTGACGAGCATCAAGGAGTCGAAGCCGAGCTGCTTCAGGGAGGTGGCCGGGGTGAGGCCCGTGACGGCGCCTCCGGCCACGTCCTCGACCGTCGCCCGTACGTACGATTCGATCAGGTCGGTCTGCTCCTCCGGCGTCGGCAGGGCGAGCACCCGGGCGGCGAGTCCGTCGGCGACCGGGGCACCGGCCGTGGCGGGGACGAGCTCGCGCAGGAGCGGGCGCGACCGTGCGTCCGCGTCGAGCGCGAGCGCCCGCCGGTCCAGCGCGAGGGGCGCGAGCTGTCGACGCCCCGAGGACAGCACCCGCTCGAACAGCTCTCCTCCCTCCTCCGCCGAGAAGTCGAGGAGGCCCGACCGCGCCGTGCCGGTGATCCGGGTGTCGGACTCGGTGACCATGCCGACCTCCGCCCAGGCACCCCAGTCGAGGCTGAGGGCGGGCCGGCCGGTGAGCGAGAGGTGGTGCGCCCAGGCGTCCATGAAGGCGTTCGCCGCGCAGTACGGGCTCTGCCCGGCCGAGCCCAGCAGGCCCGCGGCCGACGAGAACAGGACCAGGGACTCCGCCTCCGGCACCAGTTCCGTGAGCAGCGCCGTACCGAGCACCTTGGGGGCCAGGACGCCGCGCACCCGCTCCGGTGTCAGGTTCGGGAGGGTCGCGTCGTCGAGGACGCCCGCGGCGTGGACGACGCCGGTGATGCCGCCGGGCAGCTCCTGCCGCAGCAGGTCCAGCGCCGCCGCGAGGCCGTCCCGGTCGGCGACATCGGCCTGGGCGAGGTGGACGGTGACACCGCGTTCGCGCAGGCCGTCGACCCACCGCGCCGCGTCCACCGAGGGTGCGCCGCGGCTCATCAGGGCCAGCCGGCCCGCCCCCTGCCGCACCAGCCGGTCGGCGACGACCCGGCCGAGGCCACCGAGACCGCCGGTGATCAGGTACGTGCCGTCGGGGCGGATCCCCGCGTCGCCGCCGTGGTCCGGCCGGGTGGGCGCGAGCCGCGGTACGAGCCGGCCCGTGCCGCGCAGCGCGACCAGCCGTTCGTCGTCCGCGTGCCGCAGCTGGGTCCACAGCGCGTCCGTCCCGCCGCCGGACGGCAGGTCGACCAGGGTGGTCCGCAGTTCCGGGTACTCCAGGGCCACCGCGTTGCCGAATCCCCAGCCGAGCGCCTGCTGGGGGTGGGTCACCTCCGTGCTGCCCCCGGCCGGCTGACTGCCGCGGGTCACGAGGAACAGGCGAGGGCTCGGACCCTGGGGACGGCCGGCGAGCACGCGTACCAGGTTCAGGGTGCTCAGGCAGCACAGCAGGGCGGCTTCCTCGGCCGATTCGGCCGAGTCGACGGCCGGGGCGTCCAGGCCGAACAGGTGGACCACCCGCTCGGGAGGCTCCTCCGTGAACGCCTCCTCGAACAGGCGCTCCAGGTGCCGCGGATCCCGTGGGTCGATCACGTAACGCCCGGGCTCCTCGGCGGCGAACGCGTCTCCCTTCCGGGCGAGCACGTACGGCACCGAACCGAGCCGGCGACCGATCTCGTCTCCCACGCCCGCGTCGTCGGCCAGGATCAGCCACCTGCCGCGGGCCGGCGGTTCACCGGCGGACGGCCGGGGCTGCCAACGCACCTCGTACAGCGCCGAGTCCAGCGGTGACAGAGCGGCCAGTTCGAGCCCCTCGATCTCGGCGACCGGCCGTTCCTCCTCGTCGAGGAGACGCAGGTCCAGGGTGACGGTGTCCCCGGCCGGCTCCCGCAGGGCGCAGGTGACCCAGACCGGGGCCGTGCGCAGCCCGGTGAGGCGCAGCCGGCCGATCCCGGCGGGCACGAACGCCTTGCCGGTGGGGGAGCCGCCCGGGAGCGCGCCCGTGTGGAAGGCGGAGTCCAGGACCGCGGGGTGCAGCAGGTGCCCGGCGCCGGGCACGCGCGCCAGCCTGCCCAGTGCTTCGGACGGCCCGCGCAGGCCCTCGGTCAGGCCGCGGAAGGCCGGCCCGTAGTCGATGCCCGCCGCGGCCAGCGCGGCGTAGACGGCGGCCATGTCGGCCGGCTCGGTGCAGCGCTCCCGGAGCGCGGCCGGCGTCCCGCCCGGGGTGGTCTTGTCGGTCCCGGTCCCGGTCCCGGTCCCGGACTCGGTGCCGGACTCGGACTCGGGCGCCGTCCCTGGTACGGCGGCGGCGACGCTCCCGATCACGTGCCGTACCCATGGCGTCGGCCGGGCGCCGGGCGTTCTCGACGCGATGGCGAAGCGCCCGTCCCCGTCCTCGCCGCCGGTCCGCAGGACCAGTTGCAGCCGGACCGGAGTGTCGGCGTCCAGCCGGAGCGGCTGCTCGAACCGGACCCCCGTCAGCTGGACCTCCCCGGCCGCCGCGAGTGCGGTGACCGCTTCGAGAGCCATCTCCAGGAACGCGGCGGCGGGCAGCCAGACCTCCCCGGCGACCCGGTGGTCGAGCAGGTAGGCGAACCGGCCGTCGGCGAGGTCGATGTCGGTCTGGAAGACGTGCCGACCGGGGTCGTCGCTGGATTCGACGTGCGTGCCGACGAGAGGCGCCCCGTCCCGCCCGGCCGGGCGTACGGCAGCGGGAGACAGCCAGTGGCGTTCCCGGGAGAAGGCGTAGGTGGGCAGATCGGCCGGGGTGCCCGCCGGGAACAGTGCCGGCCAGTGGGGAGTGCGGCCCGCGCCGTACAGCTGCCCGAGCCGCTCCAGCAGGACGTCGTGGCCGCCCTCGTCCCGGCTCAGCGAGCCGACGGTCGCGATGTCGACGCGGGCTTCCGCGGCGATGGACTCGATCGACTGGACCAGCGACGGGTGCGGGCTCGGCTCGACGAAGTACCGGATGCCGTCGTCCAGCATCCGCCGCACGGTGTCGGCGAAGCGCACGGGTTCGCGCAGGTTGCGGTACCAGTAGTCGGCTTCCAGCGACTCCTCGTGGACCGGCTCGCAGGAGACCGTCGAGTACCAGGCGACGGAGGTCGGATACGTGACGATGCCGTCCAGCTCGGCCAGGATCGTCTCGCGTACGGGCTCGACCTGCGCGCTGTGGGAGGCGTAGTCGACCGGGATGCGCCGGTTGAACACCTCGTCCCGCTCCAGGCCGGCCAGGAGGGCCTCCAGCGGCTCCACCTCACCGGCCACCACCGTCGACATGCCGCTGTTGACCGCGGCGACGGACAGTCCCGTGCCCAGCGCCGCGAGCCTCGCCTCGACCTCTTCGAGCGGCAGCGCCGCCACGGCCATCCCCCCGGTCCCGGTGATCTCCTTCAGGGCCTGGCTGCGCAGCGCGACCACGGCGGCCGCGTCGTTGAGGCTGAGCGCACCGGCGATGCAGGCCGCGGCGACCTCGCCCTGGCTGTGGCCCACCACGGCGTCCGGCACCACACCGTGGGAACGCCACACCGCCGCGAGGGCCACCATGACGGCGAACAGCACGGGTTGCACCACATCGACGCGCTCCAGGGGCGGGGCGCCGGCGTCGCCGCGCAGAACCGCGTGCACCGACCATCCGGTGTACGGGCGCAGCGCCGCGTCGCAGCGATCGATCTCGTCCGCGAACACCGGTGAATCCGCGAGCAGTTCGCGGCCCATCCCGGCCCACTGCGACCCCTGCCCGGGGAGTACGAAGGCCAGCTTCCCCGAGGGGATCACCTGTCGGGGTCCCACGACGAGGCCCGGCGCGCTCCGCCCGGAGGCGAGGGCGCGCAGCCCGGTCAGCAGGTCCTCGCGGTGCGCCGCCACCACGGCGGCGCGGTGCTCGAAGTGCGTACGGTGGCGCGCCAGCGTCCGGGCCACGTCCGGCAGTGGCAGTGGCAGTGGCAGTGGCAGTGGAAGTGAAAGTGGCAGCGTCGTCGGCTCTGATGATGACAACGACTGTGACTGTGACCGCTGTTGATTGCTCGTCAGTGCGTCGAGCAGCCGGCCGGCCTGTTCCCGCAGCGCCGGAAGACCGCGGGCCGAGAGCGGGAACAGCGTCGCGACCTCCGTCTGCCCCGTCCGCTCCGGTGTCCCGTGCCCCCTACCCGAGGCCGCCGGGTCCTGCGGCGCCTCCTCCAGGATCACGTGCGCGTTGGTGCCGCTGATCCCGAAGGCGCTCACCCCCGCGCGGCGCACGCGGGCGCCGCGCGGCCACGCCCGGGGACCTCCGCACACCTCCAGTCCGCCGGCGGTCCAGTCGACGTGCTCGGTCGGATTCTCGGCGTGCAGCGAGGCCGGAAGGAGTTCGTGCTCCAGGGACAGCACCGTCTTGATGACGCCGCCGATACCCGCCGCGGCCTGCGTGTGGCCGATGTTCGACTTCAGCGACCCCACGGAGAGCGGCCGGTCCGCCGGGCGGTCCGGGCCGAAGACGTGGGCCAGCGCCCGCCCTTCGATGGGGTCGCCGAGCGTCGTGCCCGTACCGTGCGCCTCCACGTAGTCCAGGTCGTCCGGCCGGAGTCCGGCCGCGTCCAGCGCGGAGCGCACGACGCGCTCCTGCGCCCGTCCGCTCGGGGCGGACAGGCCCTGGCTGCGGCCGTCCTGGTTGATCGCGGAGCCCTTGACGACCGCGAGGACCCGGTCGCCGTCCCGGCGCGCGTCACGGAGCCGCTTCAGCACCACCAGGCCGCAGCCCTCGGCCCACACCACGCCGTCCGCGTCATCGGCGAACGGCCTGCACTGCCCGGACCTCGACAGTCCGCGGAGCCTGCTGAACTCGACGTGACCGCGCGGGCCGACCATCACCGTCGCGCCGCCGGTCACGGCGAGGTCGCACTCGCCGCTCCTCAGCGCCTGCGCGGCCAGGTGCAGTGCGACCAGTGAGGAGGAGCAGGCGGTGTCGACGGTCACGGCGGGTCCCTCCAGACCCAGCGTGTAGGCGAGCCGGCCGGAGGCCACGCTCGCCGCCGCACCCGTGCCGACGTGCCCGTCCAGCATCTCCAGCGGGGCCGCGCTCAGGTAGCCGCTCTCGTACAGGCCGATGTAGACGCCGGTGGCGCTGCCGTCGAGCTCCTCGGGCACCAGCCCGGCCCGCTCGATCGCCTCCCAGCAGGTCTGCAGCAGCAGCCGCTGCTGCGGATCCATCGCCGCGGCCTCCCGGGGCGTGATCCCGAAGAACGACGCGTCGAAGCGGTCGATGTCCTTGAGGAACCCGCCCCGTAGCGTGTACGCCTTGCCGACGGCCTCCGGGTCGGGGTCCAGGAGTCCCTCGGTGTCCCAGCGGCCGTCGGGGACCTCGGACACGGCGTCCTCGCCCCCGACCAGCAGCCGCCACAGTCCCTGCGGATCGTCCGCGCCGCCGGGGAAGCGGCAGGCCATCGAGATGATCGCCACCTCGTCAGGACCCACCGCGCTCCCGTACTCCGACTCCGAGTCCGACTCCGACCGTGTCCCCTTCCCCCGGCTTTCCCGGCTTTCCCGGCTTTCCCGGCTCTCCCGGCTCTCCCGGCTCTCCCGTGTCACGGGGGCGGCGGGCCGGTCGGCGGCGCCGGAGGACAGGGCCTCGGCCATCGACGCGATGGTGGGGTGGTCGTAGGCGAGGGTCGGGTCCAGCTGCCGGTCGAGCCGCTCGGAGAGGCCGGCGGCCAGAGCCACCAACTGGAGCGAGCCAAGCCCGAATTCGGCGATCGGCCGGTCCACCCCGATCTGGTCAGGGGCCAGTCCTGCGCTGCCGGAGACGGCCTCCACCAGCCACGCTCGCAGCGCTTCGGCGGAGATGTCGCCGGACTTCTTCGCAACCATGTCGGAACCGTCTCCTCGGGCTCGTCGGCGGGCTTCGTCTGCGCCGGCTCCCGCGGCGGACCGTGTGCTTTCGCGCGCGATCGGCGCTCGCGATCGACGCGATCGTGCTTCGCCGGCGTGGCAATGGCGTGGCAATGGCGCGGCATTGGCACGTCGATGGCACGTCGATGGCGCGCTCACGCTCGCGTCCGCACTCTCGGCCGGCGCGCTCGCGCTTCGTACAGGAGGGAGCTCTACTGTGCGGCGGTGCCGGCGGCGAGGGCGGTCCGGTCGATCGCGGAGAGGGTCCCCTCCAGGTACGCCGCCCGGGTGGCCTTGCGCTGGATCTTCCCGCTGGAGGTCTTGGCGATGGTGCCCCGGCCGATCAGTACGACGTCCCGCAGGGAGAGGCCGTGGGCCTCACCGACGGCGCCGCGGATCGCGGCCTCGATCTCGTCGGACCGGTGCGCCGCCTCCTGTGCCACCTCGGCGACGACGACCGGCTGTTCGCCGGCCGTGTCGTCGTCGACCGAGAACGCCGCGATGCACCCCGGCCGCACCCCGGGATCGGCCATCTCGACCGTCAGTTCGAGATCCTGCGGGTAGTGGTTGCGTCCGCCGATGACCAGCAGGTCCTTGAGCCGGCCGGTGACGAACACCTCGCCGTCCCGCATGAACCCCAGGTCTCCGGTCCGCAGGAAGCCGCCCCTGCCGTCCGTCAAGGACGCCCGGAACACCTCCCGGGTGGCCCGTACGTTGCGCCAGTAGCCGTGGGTGACGCTCTCCCCGGCGACCCAGATCTCTCCGACCTCGCCCTCGGGGCACTCCGCGTGCCGCTCGGGGTCGGCGATCACCACCGTGATGCCGATTCCCGGACGGCCGGAACTCACCAGTTCCCGGTCCTTCACCGTCCCTGACATCGACCCGACCTCGGACCGGTCCACCAGCGTCGGCGCCCGGTCCACCGAGCTGCCCGTCACCATCAGCGTCGCCTCGGCGAGCCCGTAACAGGGGAAGTGCGACTCCCGCCGGAACCCGGCCGCGGCGAACGCGTCGGCGAACCGCCGCATCGTGGTGGCCCGCACCGGCTCGGCCCCGTTGAGCGCCACCCGCCACCGGCTCAGGTCGAGGCGGTCCAGCAGCTCGGGCGTAGCCCGGCGCAGGCACAGCTCGTAGGCGAAGTTGGGACCCCCGCTGGTGTGCGGACGGTAGTGCGAGATCGCGTCCAGCCAGCGCTCGGGCTGCTGCAGGAAGTGCAGCGGGGAGAAGAGCGTGGAAGTGCCGCCCACGTAGAGGTTGTTGAGTACGGGGGTGATGAGCCCCAGGTCGTGGTAGAGCGGGAGCCAGCTGACGTACAGCTCCCCGTCCCACCGCTCCAGCACCTCGGGGGTGTGCCCCATCCGCTCGGTCAGGGCCAGCTGGTTGTGCATCAGGTTGCCGTGGGTCACCATCACCCCGCGCGGCGCGGAGGTGGACCCGGACGTGTACTGGAGGAACGCCACGGAATCCGGTGCGAGTTCGGGCTCGCGCCAGGAGTCGCCCGCCGTGTCGGGGATCTCCTCCGTGGCCACGCACGTCATGGAGGACAACTCGGGGAAGTGCTGCCCCGACACGGATTCCAGGCCCGCGAGGACCTGGCGGGTGGCCAGGATGACCTTGACGTCCGCGTCGGCGATCATCCTCCTCATCCGCGACAGGGTCCGGAGGTTCTGCACCCGGCCCTGTGGCGGCACGCTGGGCACCGCGATGACCCCGGCCGAGAGGCAGCCCATGAACCCGGACACGAACTCCACGCCGGGCGGGTAGAGCAGCATGGCCCGGGATCCGGAGAGCCCCCGCTCCTGCAGGTGGGCGCCGATGGCCCGGGCGCGCCGGCCCAGCCGGGCGTACGTCAGCTCCTCGACGTCCCCGTCGCGCTCGCCCGTGGTCATGAACCGGTAGGCGGTCGTGTCGGGCCGCGCCGAGGCGTGGGAGGACAGTACGTCGACCAATGATCGAGCCATGCGTCGGTGCCCACCGATCTGAAGAAGTGAACGAGTACGTGACGGAAGCCTGTTCAGGCGGCCGAGGTCCTGGCCGGGGCGTCGGCCCGGGCCGTGGCCGCGATCGCGGCCGCCCGCTTGGCGCGAGACGCCCGGATACCCTCGCGCCGGTCCGTGAAGGACGTCGCCTGGGTATCCAACTGCCCTACGAAAGATGCGAGTTCGGTACGAGCCTGCTCGCCGGCGGGGCCGAAACCCTCCCGCTCGAAGACGCGCAGCTTGCGCAGGATCGGCATGACCACGCTGTCGTGGTGCAGCCGCAGGTCGTAGATGCCCGCGATGGCGATCTCCGCGGACTTGCGCCCGAAGTCCCTGATGGTCGAGCCGGGCATCTCGAAGCCGGTCACGACGTCGCGGACGGCTTCCATCGTCGTGTCCGGAGCCAGCTCGAACGCGGCCTCGACCAGGTTCCGGTAGAAGACCATGTGGAGGTTCTCGTCCGCCGCGATGCGCGCGAGCAGCGCGTCGCACACCGGATCGGCGCTGGCGTGGCCGGTGTTGCGGTGCGAGATGCGGGTGGCGAGCTCCTGGAAGGCCGCGTACGCGATCGCGTGCAGCGCGCTGAACCCGTCCGGGCGCTCGTACCCCGTCGACATGTGGACCATCCGGGCGCGCTCCAGGGCCCGGGGGTCCACGGCCCGCGTGACCAGCAGGTAGTCGCGCAGGGCGATGCCGTGCCTGGCCTCCTCTGCCGTCCAGCGATTGACCCAGTTGCCCCAGGCCCCGTCCTTGCCGAACTGCGCGACCGCGAAGTGGTAGCCGGGAAGGTTGTCCTCGGTCAGCAGGTTCACCACGAGCGAGGTGCGCGCCACGTCCGGCAGGGTCGCCTCGTCGGGCGTCCATGCCGTACCGCCGAGCGGTCCCTCGAAGTCCCGGCCTTCACCCCAGGGGATGTACTCGTGCGGGAACCACTCCTTGGTGACCTCCAGATGACGGTGGAGGTTGTCCTCCACCACCGGCTGGAGCTCGGCGAGCAGGGAGAATTCCGCACGTACGGCAGAACGGTCGGAACGGTCGATCGGTGCCATGTCATGCCACTCTTCGCGTCGAGGTGGATCGTCGGGACGGGTGCCCTGCCGGGCGGGGAGGACCCTGCCGTGCGGGGAGGGCCCGGCCGGGTGGACCGTGCCGGGTCGACCCGGCACGGCAGGGCCTTGGGGGGCGGTAGGTCAGGCCGCCCGGACGCGGGCGCGGATCGCCGGGGCCGCCGCCGCGGCCGCGACCGAGCCGATCGCGCACGCCAGGAACACCTGCAGGTAGCCCTGGTCGTCGACGATGCTGTGACGTCCGAGGATCGCCGCCAGGACCGCGATGCCGAGGGCGCCGCCGATCTGGCGCATCGTCATCAGCAGGCCGGTGCCGGAGGCGAACCGCTGCGGTTCGAGCGCCATGGTGGCCGCGTTGGAGATGCCGGTGAGGGCCGCCCCGATGCCCACTCCGGCCACGATCCCGATGGGCAGCCAGACCGCGAGGTACTGGGGTTCGCTGTCGAGCAGCAGGTACATCGCGGCGCAGGACGCCCCGAAGAGCAAGGAGCCGATGAACACTCCGGCCCACTGCCCCCGCGGTCCGACCCGCTTGCCGACGACCATGGCGCCGATCGCCGCACTGAAGGCTCCGGGGGTGACCGCGAGTCCGGCCTTCAACTCGGAGTAGCCCCATACCGCGTTGAGGTAGAGGAGCGTGCTGAGGAGGTACGCGTACATGGCCGCGCCGAACAGCAGTGAGGCGATGTTGCTCGCGGCGAAGGTACGGCTGCGCCACAGGTCCCACTCGATGGCGGGCGCGGCGTGCCTCCGGGAGCGCAGCAGCGCGGCCGCGGCGAGCACCGCGCCGCCGATCAGGAGGGCGAGGACCCGACGGCTGCCCCAGCCCCAGTCCGTACCCTGGGTGACGCCGAAGACGAGACCGCCCACGCCGAGGGCCAGGGCGAGGGTGCCCACCGGGTCGGGCATCTTCCGCCCGCTCGGCGTGTCACCGGCGAGGCCCCGGGCCGCGATCAGTGCGACGGCGAGGCCGATCGGCAGGTTGATCAGGAACACGCTGCGCCAGCCCCACACGTCCACCAGGAGACCGCCGAGGCTGGGGCCCACCGCGGCGGCCATGCTGCCGACCGCTCCCCAGACGCCGACCGCGGCCGACCTGCGGGCGGCGGGCGTGTGCTGGAGCACCAGGCCGAGGGCGGAGGGGATCATGCCGGCCGCCGCCACCCCCTGGAGCGCGCGGGCGGCGACGAGTACGCCCACGCCGGGCGCGAGTCCGCTCAGCACCGAGGCGATGGTGAAGAGGACCGTGGACCAGAGGAAGAGCCGGCGGCGTCCGACGACGTCGGCGACGCGCCCGGCCACGGCGAGCAGCGCGGCGAAGACGACGGTGTACGCCGTGACGACCCAGGTCAGCTCGGACAGCGAGGCGGCGGGGAAGTCGGTGCGCAGGTCGGAGAAGGCGATGTTCACGACCGTGGTGTCGAGCACCGCGAGGAAGGTGGCGCCGGAGGCCACGAGCAGCGCCAGCCGCGCGGTGGCCGACGCCGCCACGGAGCCGTCGGGCGTCTGCTGCCCGCTCCCCGTGTCCAGGGTCGCGGTGCCCTCGCTGGGTGATTGTGGTGACGCGGTTGTCATGGTGGTTCCCTCCGTCGGCCGATCCGCCGAACTAAAACTAAACGACCGGCCGTGCTTTTAAAAGTCCTGTCGGAGAACAAGGCGTGTCCATGCGGGTGTTGCCGCAGGGGTGACGGATATGGGGCCGGTGGCCGCAAGGGTGACGGCCGCGGGGGCGGCCGCCGCAGGGTCGGCGGCCGCGGCGGGTGAAGGCCGCCTATCGCTCCAGCGTCCGCTCGACCAGTTCGCCGGCGGCTCCCGTGTAGCCCGCGGGGTCGAGCAGGCGCGCGAGGTCCTCGTCCGAGAACCGTCCGCCGATCTCCGCCATCCCCGCCAGGACGTCCCCGAGCGGCCGGCCCGAAGCCGCCGCCTGCGCCGACGCGCGGCTCATCACGTCCTTCGCGGCGGTCTTGCCGAGTACGGGTGCCAGCACCGCGGCCAGCCGCTCCGAGACGATCAGACCACCCGTCAGATTCAGGTTGGCCCGCATGCGTTCGGGATGGACCTCCAGGCCGGCCACCAGTTCACGCGCGGTGTGCGCGGCGCCGCCGGCCAGGCGCAGACACTCGCGCAGCGGCTGCCACTCCGCGTGCCAGGCGCCGGCCGAGCGCTCGTCCTCGGACAGCATCGTGTGTGTCAGGACGCTCGCGTAGGCGGGAACCTGCAGCGCGGCCGAGCGGATCAAGGTGGCCAGGGCGGGGTTGCGCTTCTGCGGCATCGCCGAGGAGACCCCCCGGCCGGCCGCGGCCGGCTCCGAGACCTCGGCGGTCTCGGTCCGGGCCAGCGACTGCACGTCCACCGCGACCTTCCCCAGGACCCCGGTGGCCAGGGCTAGTTCACCGGCCAGCGCGGCGATCGGCAGTCGGTGACTGTGCCAGGGCAGCGCCGGCGCGACCAGCCCCGTCTCCGCCGCGAACAGCTCCGTGAGCCGCTTCGCGTAGCCCGGCGAATCGGCGCCGCGGTGCAGCCGCTCGTACTCGACGTACCCGGCCAACGTGCCTGCAGCGCCGCCCAGTTGAACGGGCAGCCCGTGGGCCCGCAGCTCCCGCAGCCGGTCCGCCGCCGCGCGTACCGCGGACAGCCATCCGGCGGCCTTGAGGCCGAAGGTCGTCGGTACGGCGTGCAGCGCGAGGGTGCGGCCGGCCATCAGGGTGTGCGCGTGCTCGCCGGCCAGCCGGCCCAGCGAACCGGCGATGTGGTCCAGATCGGCCACCAGCAGGTCCAGGGTTCGGCCGGCCACCAGCATCAGCGCCGTGTCGAAGATGTCCTGGCTGGTGGAACCCCGGTGCACGTAGTCCGCGGCCGCCGGGTCCTTCTCCGCCACCAGTTCGGTGAACGCCTGCACCAGGGCCACGACCGGGTTCGCCGCACCACGGCTCCGGACGGCGAGAGCCCGCAGATCCAGGCGATCGGCCCGGGCCAGCTCCCCGATCGTCCGGGCCGCCGCCTCCGGCACGTTGCCGAGCCGCGCCTGAGCGCGGACCAGCGCCGCCTCGGCGTCCAGCATCGCCTGCAACCAGGCGCCGTCGGAGGTGGCCGCTTCCGCGGGGGTACCGGCCCGCACCGGGCTGAGCAGGCCGGCATCCAGTACGTGGTCCACGGGCGGAACGATTCCACCGGTGGTTCCGTCGGTGGTTCCGTCGGCAGTGTCTTCGGCGGTCATCGGGCCAGCTCTCCGATCATCTCGCTGTCCGCGCCCAGCTTCCCGGACAGGTCCAGTACGGCGCGGGCCATGGCGTCCGAGTCCTGCAGCGTCACCGAGTTCACCCCGGGACGGATCCCCGCCGCCGTCGCCCAGTGCACGGACTCGGTGGGCACCCCGAAGGCGAAGCAGCGCGGGTTCGGGCGGCCCTCGGCGTCGATCAGATGGAACGGCGCGCCGGTGACGGCCAGTCCGCCCGTCTGGTACACCGTACCGTCCGGGTCGCTGACCTCGTACGGGCGGCACTTCCCCGCCTCGAGGAGCTGACGCAGCAGCGGGTCGGCGGTCGTCCTCAGGTCGATCTCCGGGAGCCGTGCCTCGATCAGGGTGGTCGCCGTGGCCGCCGAACCGGGCACCGCGGCGGACTCGACGGTGAACACCCCCGAGGCCGCGTCCACGGCGGACACGACGTCGGGGCCGAGCACGCGCAGCACTCCGGCCTCGATCAGGGCGATGGCCTCCTCGACGCGCCGCGCCGGCGGGCCGATGGACAGGAAGGCGTTCAGCGGCGTGTACCAGCCGTCCAGGTCCTCGCGGTGCGACCGACCCGCCAACCCGCCGTGGTCGACGATCATCCGCAGCTCGTTGCGCAGGTCGCGCAGGACGTCGAGCGCCGCCTTGAGCGGGCCGTCGACGTTGCCGTTCCGGGCCGCCCGCAGATCCTCGTGCAGGTGGTCGAGGAGCCAGCCGGTGAAGTCCTCGACGGACGTGAAGTCCCGGTCCGCGCACGGCTGGGCGATCCGGGCCCAGTCCCAGCGGTCCCGCTCCTCGACCCCGAAGGCGTCCAGCACCTCCCGCTCCCGGTCGCTGCCCGGCTTGGCCTCCAGATAGGCGGTGCGTAGCGCCTCGGCCTCCGCGGGCCGGCCGGCGGAGGAGAGCAGCGCCGCGTAGTAGACGGTCTCCACCTCCTTGGAGACCAGCGGCCACAGCGTCGTACGGAAGTCGATGCCACCGTGCTGCCGGGACTGCTCCTGGAGCTCCGCGATCACGTCGGGGGTCAGGACGGCCGGCCAGTGACGGCCGTGGGCGCCCTTCTGGTTGTCACCGCGCGAGTGGAAGGGCAGCCCACGGCGGGAGCCCGCGACCATCCGCGGCTCACGTCCGGACGGCTCGTACACGAGGCGCCCCGAGACCCGGGAGTACCGGCCGCCCCGGCCGTGCGTCAGCAGCGACATGTAGTCGAAGAAGTTCAGGCCCAGACCGAGCAGGGCCACCGTCTCGCCAGGCCGCACCCGGGACAGGTCCACGTCCGCGGGGTTGGCCGGGGCGATGTAGCGCAGGCCGTACGCCGCGGCGAAGTCCGCCAGTTCGCGCTGGCGGCGGGAGCGGCGTACCGGCAGGTGACCCTGGGCGAGCACCACGGCGTCCAGCCGGTCGATCGCCGTGCCGTCGTCGAGCAGGACGGTCCGTGTGGCGCCGCCCGGCTCCTCCCGCAGGGCCACCGCGCGCGCCCGGTGCACGACGGTCGTCAACCGGTCCGGCGCCGTCTTGGTGACCCGGGCGAAGACCCACTCCAGGTAGTGGCCGTAGAACGCGCGGGACGGATAGGAGTCGGGGCCCAGCGAGCGGGCCTCGGCCATCACCTTCTCCTCGTAACGCCGGTCGTCCATGGGGCCGATCAGGACGAGGAACCGCGCCCACTCGTACAGGCTCGGTCCCGGAACCAGCGGCCCCTCGATCTCCACGCTCTCGTCGGTGAACATGGTGACCTGGGAGGCCACCGTGTTCATCAGCAGGTGCTCGGACTGGTCGGTGCGCCACACCTGGCCCGCTCCCGGCGGGTGCGGATCGACCACGTGCACGGTGATCCGGTCCTCGTCGGGGTGCGACGCGGCATTCGCACAGATCCGCTCCAGGAGCGAGAGCCCGCGGGGCCCGGCACCAATGAGGCAGACGTCGAGCCGTCGGGTGGCCATGGTCTCTCCAGTCGTTCGAAAGTCGATGTGGACCCGCACCGGTCAGCCGTGGGCGGCCGCACCGCTGAGGTGGAGCCCGCCGGAGGCCGGAGCCGGGACGCGGGCCCGGCCCTGCACGCCCCGGACCAGTGCCGAGGTGAGCTGAGCCGTGCTGGTGTGGGGCTGTTCCGGGACCCGGGTTCCCAGGTCCCGCAGGGCCTCGACCACCACCTGCAGGTCCGAGGCGAACTCCGTGAGGACATCCGCCACGGCGCCGGCGTTGGAGCCGAGGATGTCGGTCCACAGCCCCGGGTCGCCGGAGGCGATCCGGGTGGTGTCGCGCAACCCCTGCCCGGAGAGCCGGAGTTGACAGTCGTCCCCCGACAGCAGGCGGGCCGCGAGCAGGGTCGCCACCACGTGCGGTGCGTGCGAGGTGAGGGCCACGGCCCGGTCGTGATCACTCTGCGTCATCACGACCGGGTGGGCACCGCAGAGCTCGGCGAGCTCCTTGACGCGGTCGACGGCCGACTCGCGGCTGGCCGCCGAGGGGGTGAGCACCCACGGCCGGCCGTGGAACAGACCCCGCTGGGCCGCCAGCGGCCCCGACTGCTCCCGGCCCCCCATGGGGTGCCCGCCCACGAAACGGGACAGGTCGCATCCCAGCTCGGCCGCCTCCCGCTGCGGCCGATCCTTGACGCTCGCCACATCCGTGAAATCGTGGGCCAGGCCCAGCAGTTGGTGCTCCTTGAGCACCAGGGCGACATGCTGCGGCGGAACCGCGATGACGGCCAGGTCGACCGGCTCGCGAGGGAACCCCACGACGCCCGCGCCGAGATCGGCCGCGGTGCGCGCCGACTCGGGATCCCTGTCCAGCAGGTGGGGGACCACACCCTGGTCCCGCAGGGCCAGCGCGATCGACGTACCGATCAGGCCGGTTCCGACCACTGCCGCGCTGAACATCAGCGGCTGCTCCACAACACAGGGCAGTACTCGGGGTCGCTGTAGTCGGGGGTTCCCTCGGCGGTCCGGCGCACCAGCACGTCGTGGTTGTACGCGACCGGCGTGCCGTCCGAGCGGGTGAAGTCCCGGTACCGGTTGTCGCCGTCCTGCAGGTGGAAGGAGATGGCCCGGCGCGGCCGGTCGCTGACGTTGGCCCCGCTGCCGTGATAGGTGCGGCAGTGGTGGAAGTTGACGTGGCCCTTGGGGATGTGGACCGGGATCTTCACGACCTCGGAGCCGTTGTGCGCCGCGTTCTCCTCCAGCATGACGTCGAGCTCGCTGCGGTCGCGCTCCGCGAAGTGCAGCGACGTCGCGTCGTTCTCGGCGGTCTCCTGCCAGCGGTGACTGCCGTCGACCATGGTGATGGTGCCCATCTCCTCGCCACAGTCGTGGAAGGGGATGAACGCGGTCAGCATCCGCTCGGAGGTGGACGTCGACCAGTAGTGCCGGTCGAAGTGCCAGGGCACGATGTTCGACTGCTCCTGGGCGACCGGCGGCTTGAGGATGAGGGTGGACTGGAAGACCCGTATCTCGTCGGCCTCGGCGAGCCGCGCGGCCACCGCGCCGAGCAGCGGCTTGCGCAGGATGCGGCCGATCGTGTCGTCCTCGTAGTGGATGTAGTCGTTGTGCCGCTGCACCTGGCCGCGCTCGGGCGTCCAGTACGCGAGCTTGGGCGGCCGCACGGGCAGCGTGCGATCGCGGTGGCCGGCGTAGAAGTTCTCACTGGCCGACTCGAGGAGGTCGATCTCCTCGTCGGTGAACAGCTTCTTCGACAGGTACCAGCCGTGCTCCGCGTAGAACGCGACGTCCTCGTCGGTGGGGAGGAGCGCCCGCTCCTCCTCGGTCAGGGTGAACAGCTCGGATTCCTGGACAGTCACGATGTTCCTTCGGATGGTTCGACGCTGCGCTGATGGTGGGTGGGGCGGGGGAGACGCCGGTCAGGCGGTGGCCTTCTCACGGGCCACGGCCTCGTAGAGGGCCTTGATGTTGCCGCTGCCGAACGTGCGGGCCCCGTGCCGGTCGATGACCTCCCAGAAGAAGGTCCGGCGGACGTGCAGGGACTGGGTGAAGATCTGGAAGACCTGGCCCCAGTGGTCCTGGTCGACCAGGACGTTGGTGCGCCGCAGGTCCGCGATCTTCAGGTCCGGGCTGCCGAGACGCTCCTCCAGCTCGGAGTAGTACGTGTCCGGCGTCTCCAGGAACCGCACGCCCCGGCTCTCCAGGGTCCCGACGGCCGAGACGATGTCGTCGGAGAGCAGGGCCAGGTGCTGCACGCCGGCACCGCCGTGGCGGGCCAGGAAGCCGTCGATCTGACCGGGCTTGCGGTCGGTCACCGGCTCGATCAGGGTGAAGGTGACCTGCCCGGACGGGCTCTGGACCACCTTGGAGTCCATGGCCTGCTCGCCGACCTCGATGAACTCCTCGAAGATCTGCTCGAAGCCGAAGACCTTCTCGTAGAAGGCCACCGTGTCGCGCAGCTGACCCGCGGGAAGGCAGATCGCCGCGTGGTCCACGGTGGTCAGCACCTGCTCGGGCTCGTCGGGGTCCGGGGCGAAGATGTCCATGACTCCGGGCAGGAAGTCGTCGCGGTCCCCGGTCCGCTGCACGAACCGGTGCGCGACGTCGCCGAAGCCGAGCACGGAGGCCGTGACGACCTCGGTGCCGCCCCGGCTGTGCACCGTGACCTCCTCGACCGCGGTGGCACCGCGCTCGACGGCCGTCGCGAACGCCTTCGCGGCATCGGTCACCTCGAAGGCGATGTTGGCCACGCCGTCGCCGTGCAGCGCCACGTAACCGGCCGCCGGGTGCTCGGGGGTCAGCGCGGAGGTGAGGACGACGGAGATGCCGCCCTGGCGCAGCAGCAGGGAGCGCCGGTCGTGCCGGCCCGTCTCGGGGCCGGCCTGGCCGCACAGACGGAAGCCGAACGCGGTGCAGAGGAAGAACGCCGACTGCTGGGCGTCCCCGACATAGAACTCGACATGGTCAACGGCCCCGATATTCACGGAGTCCCCTTTCTTCTGGCGCCTCTGGCGCTTCTAGCGCTTCTTGCGCGTGGTCGGCGCGCCGAGCAGCAGGCTGACGTTGTGGCCGCCGAAGGCGAACGAGTTGGAGATCACGGCGCGGACCTGCTGCTCACGGGCTCCGCCGCGGACGTGGTCCAGGTCGCAGGCCGGGTCGATCTCGTCGAGGTTGTGGGTCGGCGGGAGCTGCCCGCGCGAGATCGCGAGCGCGCAGAAGGCCGCCTCGACCGCGCCGGATCCACCCAGGAGGTGGCCGGTCATCGACTTCGTACTGCTGACGGCCGGGGACCGGTCGCCGAAGACGGCCCGGACGGCCTTGGTCTCGGCGACGTCGCCCAGCTTGGTCGAGGTGCCGTGCGCGTTGATGTAGTCGATGTCGTCGGGCACGAGCCCGGCCGTCGCGAGCGCCCCGCGCATACTGGCCGCGGCCCCCTCGCCGTCCGGCCGCGGCGCCGTGGGACGGAACGCGTCGGTGGTGGCGCCCCAGCCCAGCAGGTCGGCGTACCCGGCGGCGCCCCGGGCGTCCGCAAGACCGGCACGTTCCACGACCAGGACACCCGCGCCCTCGGACAGCACGAAGCCGTTGCGGCGGCGGTCGAACGGGCGGCTGGCGGCCTCCGGGTCCTCCCAGCGCGTGGCCAGCGCCCTGGCGTGACTGAACGCCAGCGCGGAGGTCGGGTTGAGCGGTGCCTCGGCGCCGCCGCAGACCACCACGTCGGCCTCGCCGTAGCGGATCAGCCGGGCGGCCTCCGCGACGGCGTGGGCGCCGGCGGCGCACGCCGTGGCGATCGCCGAACTCCAGCCGCGTATCCCGTACTTGATGGCGATACGGGCTGCCGCCATGTTCGGCAGCATGCCGGGCAGCAGGTACGGGCTCACCGCGGTCGGGCCGCGCTCGACCCGGGCCAGCGACTGTGCCTCGTACGTGGTCAGGCCACCGGCACCGCTGGAGACGACCACCGCGACCCGGTACGGGTCGACGTCACGGCCGACGACGATGCCCGAGTCGGCCAGGGCGTCGTCCGCGGCGGCCAGCGCCATCAGGGCGTACCGGTCGACCAGCCGGCCCTCACTCGGCGGCAGGACGTCACCGGCGGCGATGTCGGGTGCGATGCCCGCCGCGTCCACCGTGCCGGCGAGCAGATGGCCCTCGGGCGGCCTGCGCAGCCCGGACTTGCCGTGGCAGAGCGCGTCGAAGGTCTCGCCCGCGCCCCGGCCGAGCGGGGTGAAGGTGCCGATGCCCGTGACGACGGCGGCCGGGGCCGCGCCGCGCCCGCTCACGCGGCGACCGTCGCGGCGTCCGTGCCGAGCAGCTCGCCGGCGAGGAAGCGGCTGCGCAGCAGCACCTTGCGGACCTTGCCGGTCGGCCCGAGCGGGATCAGGGCCGGGTCGACGACGATCACGCGGTCGACGGTCTCGGCGACATGCGGTTCGAGCGCGGCCAGCACCTCGGCGCTGCGGTCGGCCTGCGGGTCGGCCTGCTCGTCGAGGACGAGCAGCACCGAGGAGGTGACCGTGCCGTCGGCCTCCACGGCGACGACGGTGCACTCCCGGATCTCGGGGCAGGCCGCGAGGATGCGCTCCTCGGACAGCGCGGTGAACAGCCTCCGGCCGTTGCCGAGGTTCACCGCGTCCACCGCCCGGTCGACGTGGTAGAAGTACCCGGCCTCGTCGCGGAAGACGAGGTCACCGGTGAGGAAGTAGCCGTCCCTGCGGGTGCGGTAGGTGGTGACCGAGTCGTTCCAGTACCCGAGGGCGAGGGTGGGCGCGGCGATGGCGAGCTCGCCGACCTGGCCCGGACCGAGCTTCTCCCCGTCCAGGTCGAAGATCGCGGCGTCGGTGAAGGCGTGCGGCTTGCCGATGCAGCGCCCGTACCGGTTGGTCTCCGGGGTGTGGGTGATGAAGAACTGCGAGTGGCCCATCTCGGTGGAGCCGAGACCGTCGACGAAGTACGAACCCGGGCGGTTGGTACGGCCGTTCGCGCCGGCGGAGGCCCGGCTGCCGACGGCGATGAGCTTGCGTACGTGCGCCTCGTGCGCGCAGTCGCCGGTGTTCCACCAGACGCTCACGGAGTCGAGGCTTCGGGCCGCGAGGTCCTCGCCGGCCAGCTCCGACCACGTCGCGGCGAAGCCGAGCACGCTGTGCGGCTGCCAGCTCTCGATGGCGTCGAGCACGGTGGTGCCGCTCTGGTCCGACACCAGGGCGAGCTCGACCCTGTTGGCCAGTGCGAGGTTGACCGCGATGACGGTGGCGGCGTGGGCCGAGGGGAGCGCGCCGAGCATCCGGCTCAGGCCCTGGGCCTTCGGGAGGGACAGCCGGTGCCGGATGGAGGCGAACAGGCTGTGGTGGGAGTGGGCCACCGCCTTGGGCAGACCGGTGGTGCCGGACGAGTGCGTGATGACCACGGGCTCGTTGCCGTGGTGGCGGTAGGGCTTGGGGGCCGTGGCCGGGTCCGAGGCGCCGAGCTCGGACACGTCGGGCAGCAGCGGCGTACGGAAGTCGCGGCCGTCCAGCGTCGCCCGGTGGGCCGCGTCCGTGATGACGCCGACCGCACGGAGCCGCTTGATGTACTCGGCCGCCGACTCGGCGGGGACCTTGCCGTTGACGAGGGCCGGGATCGCGCCGAGACGGGTCAGCGCGAGGTAGGAGAGCACCTGGTCCGCGGCCGACGACACGAAGACGGCGACCGGGTCCCGGGGCTTGATGCCCAGCGAGTGCAGGGTGGCCGCCCGTGCGGCGACCCGCTCGCCCAGCTCCGCCAGGGTGAGGGCCTGCCAGGCGGGATGCCCGTCCACCTCGGTGTCGAAGGTCAGGGTCGGCTGGTCGAGCCCGTCGCCCCGAGCGAGGAGGGTGGTCAGTAGATTGCCGATGCCCACCGCTTGGTCGGCGGCGAGTTCCGCGCGCTCGTTCTTGGGATTCATTCCCCGGTGTCTCCACATTCTGAGTACTGGTCCGGCCGGTTGTCCGACCTGGCCGGTCGTGCGCCCTGGGAGGTTGTGCGTCCCGGGCGGCCGTGCGTCCTTGGCGGCCGTGCGTCCTGGTCGGTGCCTCTCGTACGCGCCCGGCCCGGGCGCCCGCGGCACCCGCCGCCCGCTGCCGCGGCAGACGGGCGGACTGGGGTGCGCTCTCCTGTGAGGCGGCGCCGGGCACGGAGCGGTCTACGACACCGAGACGGAGGCGGCGGCGCGCTTGACGATCTCCTGGACCAGGCCGGCGACGGTGAGCAGCGCGACCGTCTCCATCTCGTCCTCTTCGAACTTGACGCCGTAGGTGTCCTCGACCTGGATGGCGATCTCCGCGACGGAGAGCGACTCGAGGTCGAGGCCGGCCGGACCGAGGGGGGTCTCGCCGGTGACATCCGTGACGTCGTAGTTCATGTTCTGGAGAGCCTCGATGACAAACTGGGTGACCTCGGCGGACATTTGATTGACTCCTCTTCATGGAACGGCGGCCGGGAGTGGACCCGGACAGAGTGACGGTGCTGTGGTGCACCACGGACGGGGACGAGCGCACGAAGGCGCACCGGCTGCTGTTGCAGGGTGCGGCCGCGCTCCTCGATGTCCCGGCGTCCGAGATCTGGGTGGAACACGAGCCGAGCGGGCGCCCGTTCCTGGGCGGCGCCGGCAAGGGGCTGATGGTCAGCGTCAGCCACGCCCGCGGGGTGCTGGCCCTGGTGTTGAGCGGCAGCTGCCCCGTGGGGGTCGATGTGGAAGTCGTACGTCGGTTGAACGCAGGCGCGTTGGCACGGGCCTACCTGGATCCTGTGGAGACGGACTGGGTGTGCGCGCTGCCCGAGGCCGAGCGGGCGACGGGCTTCCTCTGGCTCTGGACGCAGAAGGAGTCGGTCGGCAAGGCGCTCGGTCAGGGCCTGCGTGACGGCGGCATGAGCCGCCGGGTACCGCTGCCGGAGAACTGGCCGCCCGGCGACACGGCGCCGCCGGTGCCTCGCCGGCTGCCCGGCGCGCCGGACATCCGGTCGGCGGCCGTTCTCGTCGGCGGGGGACGCTTCGTCCTCGGTGTCGCGACCCAGGGCGAGCACGGCGACTGCGGCGTGTCCGTCCTGGTGCGCCGGGTGGACGATCCGCCCGGCCTGCCCGGCTAGGCCGGTCCGGCCCCTGCCCCGGCGGTAGCCGTGGCGCGGGCCGCCGTACGGAGCGTCTGCGCGTTCCGTACGGGCTTTCCGGTGGCCGTGCGGGGGAGTTCGGTCAGGACGTGCACGGTTCTGGGTCGCTTGTACGGGGCCAGCCGCGAGGCCAGACACGCGGCGAGCCCGTCGGTCACGGACTGGTCCGTGACCGTCACGTACGCCTCGATGCCGGTGCCGTGCACCACCACCGCGTCCGTGATGCCGGGCAGTGCGGCGATCGAGGCCTCGACCTCGGAGAGGTCCACCTTGAGCCCGCCGACGGAGACCTGCGAGTCGAGCCGTCCGTGCACGGTCAGCAGGCCGTTCTCCGCGTCGAAGTGGCCGGCGTCCTTGGTGTACAGCCACCCGTCGACGTACCGGGAGGGGTCGATCCTTCCGACGTACGGGGACGTGGGCAGCCCCAGCAGGATCTGCTCGTCCTCGATGCGGACCCGCATACCGGGCACCGGGGTCAGCCCTGCGGCGGTACCGGTGAGGTCGACGGCGATCACACCGGTCTCGGTCATGCCGTACATGACGCCGAGGCCGGCGTTGTAGCGGTCGGTGAACCGCTCCCGGACGGACGGCTTGATCAGCTCGCCTCCGGTGATCATCCGGCGGAGCTGCGGAGGGCGGGACGGTGACTGGGATGCGGCCAGGAGGGCCGCCTGGGAGGGGACCCCGAGGATCGTCGTCGGTTCCGGTCCGGCCGCGACGGCCCTGAGGATTCCGTCCAGGGTCTGGCTGGTGGGCAGCACCACCTGGGTCCCGCTGGCGAGCCCGTACAGCAGCCCGCCGACCAGCCCGAGGACATGGACGATGGAGGCCAGGACGACGGTCCGCTCGCCCCGGCGGGGAAAGCCTTCCAGCTGTCCGTACCTGTCGATCTCCGCCAGGAGGCTCGCGACGGTGCGGCCGATCACCTTGGACGGGCCGGTCGAGCCCGAGCTCAGCTGGAGCAGGGCGTGATCGGTGGCGGCCGGGCGGCCGCCCCGCAGCGGATTGATGTGGACGTCCACCTGGAAGAAGCCGGTCAGTGCCCCGGCGACCTTCTCCGTGGGCTCGACGACGAGTTGGGGATTGAGCCGCGCGATCGCCTGGCCGACCTCGTGCGAGGTCAGCCGGTAGTCGAGCAGGATCACCTGGGCGCCGGTCCGCCAGCCGGCGAGCATGGCGACGATACAGCTCAGCGACGGTGGCAGACGTACGGCGAGGGAACCCCCGACGGTCAGTCCGGCTGCTTCGTACGCGGTCCGCTGGGCCGCGACCAGGTCCCGGAGCGTCGCGCGGGTCACCGGCGCATCCAGGTGCAGGACGACGTCACGGCCGTCCCCTCGAAGCAGAATCTCGTCGACCCAGGCGCCGTCGACGCAAACGGGCCGGTGCGGCACCGTTTCCCCCACTGAAATCCCCACCTATCCCAATTCTTGAGTACCCGGCAGTAATTCAGAACTGAACCGTTCAGAAACGGTCGGGTAAGTGTGTCGCTCTTTCGCTTGGCGGCGACAGATTCACCATGTCCTAGTACTCATGAGTAAGCAAGTGAACAAATGTGATCCCCGCAACAATGCGATGGTGGCTGAATAGTGTCCTATCCGGAGCCGTTGTAGGGCATGCCAAATGCCCCGCGCACCTGTGGTGATCTGGGCGTGCGGGGTCTTTGGTAGTGCCGAGTAGTGGCTAGAAATGCATGCCGGGGATTACGGACCGGCTAATTCCGGATGGCGTGAAGTCTCTCGGTGTGGGCGCCCCCATCAGGGCCATGACCTCGTCGAATTCATCCATGAGAAGCCGCAGTACACCTGCGGTGCCGTCGCTGCCGGAGTGTGCGAGGCCCCAGAGGACCGGACGGCCGACGAATACCGCGTCGGCGCCCAGGCATAGAGCTTTCGCTATATCGGCACCGTGTCTAATTCCGCCGTCCAGGATGATCGCACAACGACCGGAAGCCGCTTCTGCTATTTCGGGCAGACAATCCGGGGCCGCTCTCGCGAAATCGAGCTGACGGCCACCGTGATTGGAGACGATGATTCCGTCCACACCGTACTTGACGGCGCATTCGGAATCCTCCGCGGTGAGGACTCCCTTGAGTACCAGGGGAAGCGATGTCTGCTCCCGCAGCCATGCCAGGTCCTCCCAGGTGATGGAGGAGTCGAACTGTTCCTTCGAGTGGCGCGCGATCGCGGACTCGCCGGGTCTGTGTCCGTGTGAGGCCGTCATCATCGCCGGGTCCACGTTCACCGCGCGGATGTCCGGCGGGATGCCGAAGCCGTTGCGCGCGTCCCGTGGGCGATGGGCCACTCGGGGGGCGTCGACCGTCAGGACCAACGCCTGGTAGCCGGCCGCCTCCGCGCGCCGGGCCAGAACCGCCAGCTGCTCACGGCTCCTGAGCCAGTAGAGCTGCAGCCACAGGGGTCCGCTCGCCGCGGCGGCGATGTCCTCCAGTGAGCGGCTCGCGAACATGCTGACCGTGAACAGGGCGCCGGCTTCCCCGGCCGCCCGCGCGGTCGCCACCTCGCCCTCGGGGTGGGCCAGTTGGTGGTAGGCCATGGGGGCGATGCCGAGCGGGGCCGCCAGCGCTGCTCCCAGCAGGGTCGTGCGTGGGTCGCGGTGGGACACGTCGACAAGGCAGCGTGGACGCAACGTGATCCGGTCCAGCGCCTCTCGGCCTGCCGAGAGCATCGACTCGGTGCCGCTCCCCCCTTCGAGGAAGTCCCACACCGGGGCGGACAGCCGTTCCCTGGCCATCGCCTCGTACTCGTGCAGCATCAGTCTCACCGCAGTTCAACCCCCTTGATCTGCTTCGGTCTTGCCAACCAACCGCACGACCGTCCTGTCACTCTCGCATACTGACCGCACGGTCGTCCACTTTCTTAGTATGCTTGGGCGCCTACGGCATCGGGGGAGATGCCGTACGAAGTGATGTCTGGGGGACCCGAAAGCTCACAGAGCGAGAAGAGGCGGAACGATGACAGGGACGACAGCGACGCACGCCGACGGGCGGATCGCACGCGGGAACCAGACCCGCCAGCTGGTCCTCAAGCGCACCGTCGAGATCGCTTCGGTGGAAGGCCTCGAAGGGCTCTCCCTGGGACGCCTGGCGACCGAGCTCAAGCTCAGCAAGAGCGGGGTCTTCGCCCTGTTCGGCTCCAAGGAGGAACTGCAGCTCGCCACCGTCCGCGCCGCCATCAAGGTCTACCTCGAACACGTGGTGCAGCCGACCCGCGAAATCCCGCCCGGCATCCGGCGGTTGTGGGGCGTCTGTACCGCCTGGCTCACCTACTCCGAACAGCGGGTCTTCCCCGGAGGCTGCTTCTTCTACTCGGTGTCGGCCGAGTACGACGCCCGCGAGGGCAAGGTGCACGACACGATCGCCTCGGCGCGCGCCAACTGGTTCTCCTTCCTCGGCCAGACCTTCGAGGAGGCCCAGAGGGCGGGCGAAGCCCAGGAGGGGATCGACATCCCCCAGCTCGTCTTCGAGATCGTCGCACTGCTCGAGACGGCCAACGCCGAATCGGTCCTGCACGACGACTTCACCTGTTACGAAAAGGCCGCCAAGGGCATTCTGTCCCGCCTGCGCGGCGCGGCGACCGACCCGGCGCTGCTACCCGACACACCCTGACTCCGCCCGCCGCCGCCCACACGGTCGCGGGCCCCGGACCGGAGACACCATGCCATTCGATCCACAGTTCCAAGCCCTGTACGACCAGCGCGCCGCACAGGGCGGCCGGCCGCTCTACAGCATGACCCTGGAAGAGGCGAGGGCCGCTGACCTCGCCGCGATCCAGGCCGACGCGGGCGAGCCCGAGCCGGTGGCGGAGGTCCTCGACACGACCGTCCCCGGCCCGGACGGCCCGCTGCCCATCCGTGTCTACCGGCCCGCCGTCGAGGGGCCGTTGCCCGTCCTCGTCTACTTCTTCGGCGGCGGCTGGACCCTGGGCAGCATCGAGACCAGCGACGCGATCTGCCGCAGCCTCGCCAACGCGGCCGGCTGCCTGACCATCGCGGTCGGCTACCGCCTCGCGCCCGAGCACAAGTTCCCCGCCGCCGTCGACGACTGCTACGCGGGCGTGCTGTGGGCGGCCGAACACGTGGGCCGGTACGGCGGCGACACCTCGCGGATCGCCGTCGCGGGCGACAGCGCGGGCGGCAACCTCGCCGCGGCCGTCACGCTCAGGAACCGGGACGCCGACGGCCCCGCCCTCGTCGCCCAGCTGCTCGTCTACCCGAACACGGACTACCTCGCGGACACGGACTCCCGCCGGGAGAACACCGACCCGCTCCTCTTCAACGACAAGTCCGTGCACTGGTATTGGGACAACTACCTCGCCACCGCCGAAGACGGCGCGCACCCGCTCGCCTCCCCGCTGCGCGCCGCCGACCACTCCGGGCTGCCGCCCGCCCTGGTGATCACCGCCGAGTACGATCCGTTGCGCGACGAGGGCGAGCAGTACGCCGAACGCCTGCGGGAGAGCGGCGTCGCGGTCGAGTCGGTGCGCTACCCCGGCGTCACCCACGGGTTCTTCACCATGGCGGGTACTCTCGACGCCAGTCGGCGGGCCCTGGCCCACGCGGCCGGTCACCTCCGCGCGGTCTTCGCCACCGACACGACGGGAGCCTGAACGATGCCGGACACCACGGGACGACCCGTACCCGCCCTGCCGCTCGGCGAGTTGCACGCCTCGCTCTCCGATCCGCTCCTCGACGCGATGAACTTCCTCAACGAGGTCGTCAACCGCTTCCCGGAGGCGATCTCCTTCGCCCCCGGCAGGCCGTCCGAGGGCGGCTTCGCCACCGAGGACCTGATCCGCCATCTGCGCACGTACACCGACTACTTGGAGCAGGAACTGGGCTGGACGCCCGAGCGGGTCCGCACCCAGCTGTTCCAGTACGGGCGCACCAACGGCATCATCCACGAGCTGATCGCCCGCACGGTCGCCAACGACGAGGACATCCACGTCCCGCCGGAGGCCGTGGTGGTCACCACCGGCTGCCAGGAGGCGATGCTGCTCACCCTGCGGGCGCTGTTCGCCGCCCCGGAGGACACCCTGCTCGTCAGCTCGCCCTGCTACGTGGGGATCACCGGCGCGGCACGGCTGCTGGACATCCCGCTGCGACCCGTCCCGGAAGGTCCTTCGGGCCCCGACCCCGCGGCGGTCCTGGAGGCGATCCGCCGGACCCGGGAGGCCGGCGGGCGGCCGCGTGCCCTGTACGTCGTACCGGACTTCGCCAACCCGTCGGGCGCGAGCATGACCGTGGCGGCCCGTGAGCGGCTCCTGGAGATCGCGGCCGAGGAGGATCTGCTGATCCTGGAGGACGATCCGTACGGCTTCTTCGTGCGTACCGGTACGGCCCGGCCCACGCTGAAGGCGCTCGACCGGGACCGCCGGGTGATCCACCTCGGTTCCTTCGCCAAGACCGCCCTGCCCGGGGCACGCGTCGGCTACGTCATCGCCGACCAGGAGGTCATCGGTCCCGACGGCCGGTCCTCGCTGCTCGCCGACGAGCTCTCCAAGATCAAGAGCATGACCACGGTCAACACCTCGGCGGTGGGCCAGGCCGTCATCGGCGGACTGCTCGTGGAGTCCGGCTGCCGCCTGCGGGAGGCGAACGCCGAGGCGATCGCCTTCTACCGGAGCAATCTGGACACGCTGCTCGGCGAGCTGGACCGGCATTTCCCCGCCGGCCGCCGGGAGGCCCTCGGCATCGACTGGAACGAGCCGGACGGCGGCTTCTTCCTCGTGGTGAACGTCCCGTTCCGCGCCGACCACAAGGCGCTGGAGCGCTCCGCCCGGGAGTTCGGCGTGCTCTGGACCCCGATGAGCGACTTCTACCTCGACGGGGGCGGCGTCCGCCAGCTCCGCCTCTCCTGCAGCGCTCTGCTGCCGGAGGGGATCGTCGACGGCATCGCCCGGCTGGCCGCGTTCATCGACGCGCAGATCGCCGAGTCGGGGGAGTAGGGCTGGGCGTGCGAAGGGGGAGGGGGCCGTATGGGCCCCCTCCCCCTTCGTGGTGTCCAAGACGCCATGACGCCAAGACGCCATGACGCCAAGGCGTTCCGGCGCTCAGGCGCCGATGGCGTGGACTCCGCCGTCGACATGCACGATCTCGCCCGTCGTCTTGGGGAACCAGGGGGAGAGCAGGGCGACCACGGCGCGCGCCGTGGGCTCGGGATCGGAGAGGTCCCAGCCGAGCGGGGCGCGCGTGGTCCACACCTCGCGGAACGTCTCGAAGCCGGGGATGGACTTGGCGGCCATCGTCTTGACGGGCCCGGCCGCGACCAGGTTGCAGCGGATGCCGTGGGGGCCGAGGTCCCGGGCGAGATAGCGGGAGGTGGACTCGAGCGCCGCCTTGGCCACCCCCATCCAGTCGTACGCCGGCCAGGCCACCTGGGCGTCGAAGTCCAGGCCGACGACGGCGCCGCCCTGCTCCTCCATGAGCGGAAGGCAGGCCACGGCAAGGGACTTGAGGGAGTACGCGGACACCTCGACCGCGGTCGCCACGGACTCCCAGCCGGCCGTCAGGAAGTTCCCGCCCAGGGCGTCCTGCGGAGCGAAGGCGATGGAGTGCACCACGCCGTCGAGCCGCGCGTCGCCGCCGACCTCCTGTCTGATCCGGTCGGCGAGGCTCGCCAGGTGCTCCGGGTTCTGGACGTCGAGTTCGAGCACCGGCGCCGGCTCCGGCAGGCGCTTGGCGATGCGCTCCACCAGGCTGAGGCGGCCGTAGCCCGTGAGGACGACCTCGGCGCCCTGCTCCTGGGCGAGTCTGGCGGTGTGGAAGGCGATCGAGGACTCCATGAGGACCCCGGTCACCAGGATGCGCTTGCCCGCGAGGATTCCGCTCACTGGGCCGTCGTCCCGATCCGGTTCTCGGTCCCGCCGGCCTGCCTGCCGGCGTCCGTGGACACGAAGTCCACGACCTGCTGGACGACTTGGGGCGCTCCGATGATCCGGCGGTGTCCCAGTCGCTTCGTGGTCACCAGCCGTGCGTGGTCGCCGAAGGCCGCCAGGACCCGGCGGGCGTGCGGGGGGTCGACCATGTCGTCGTCGTCGTCGTGGATCACCAGGATCGGCACGTCCACCTTCTCGGACCCGGCGAACACCGAGAACCGGTGCCAGATGTCCTCCTCGCCCGGGAACATCTCCCGCTCGATGCGCCCCCGCAGCTCGTCCTTCAGCTTGTCGCGCAGTCCCAACTGCTCGCAGAACTTGTCGACCAGGAAGGCGAATTCCGGTACGGGGCTGATGGCGGCGATCCGTCCCGTACGCAGCCCGTGCTGCATCGAGAGGAACGTCGCGGTGACGCCGAGGGAGTGGGCGACGACCGCCTCGAAGTCCCCGTGCTCGCGGTGGAGCAGCGTGAGGATCTTCAGGTACTCGGCGATGTTGGTGGTGCGGCCCGTGGATTCGCCGTGGCCGGGGGCATCGAAGCTGATCGGGCTGTAGCCGAGCTCGACGAGTCCGCCGATGATCTTCGCGAAGCGCGACGCGCGCGACTCCCAGCCGTGTACGACGAGCACCTTGCGCTTCCCGTCGCCCCACTGGTAGGTCACCACGGTCGTGTCGCCGAACGGGATTTCACCGCGCCGGGCGGTGTCGAACACCGGGGCTTCGTCGGGCCTGGGCCTGCTGCGGCCCTTGGGCATCCGGAAGAGGCTGAACGCCCCTCGGCCGGCCAGCTTGCCCGAGGCGTAGGACGTGCTGTTCAGGGCTGCACGTACAACTGCCGTAGAGCGATCCATGTCACGCGCCCTTCTGGTTCTGCCAGGAATGCTGGAGAATCTAGCACGATCGTTCGCGTATATTCATCCGGTGAAACCGTTCCAGGCCACGACCAGGAGGCAGCAAGCCGTGTCCCGCCCCATCTGGAGCACCCCCTGGCAGCCCGGGCCCGCGGCGCCGTCCGGCGACGGGGGCCCGGTGGTCGTGAACATCACCGAGTTCACGGCCCATCGCTCGCTGGACGCTGCCAAGGTCTTCGTCGCGGGGGTCATGCTCCGCCGGAGCTGGCCCCGGACTGCGGGAGCCGTCGGCATGTGGCTCTGGATGGAGGCCGGTTCGCTGCGGCCCCGCTCGGGTTCGGTCTCCATCTGGTGGGATCGCGAGCGGCTGCAGGACTTCGTCGCCCGGCCGGACCACCTCCGGATCGTGCGGGCCTTCCGCGGCAAGGGCGAGTTGCGCTCCGCCACCTGGAACTCGGCCGAATCCCGCCCGGACCCGGTCTGGGAGTCGGTGCACCGGATCCTGGCGGGCCGGGATCCCTGGCCCTAAAAGTAAACGTACGGTCGTGCTATTGTTTAATCGTCCGCACTCGCGTTCCGGAGGATGACATGCCTGTCTCACCCGCGCCCGGCGCCCAGGACCGCTATCCCGGCCCCAATCAGCGAATCAAGGACGACCTCGACCGTCTGATCGACGAGTTGCTGCTGCCGTCCGACCCGGACCACACGCATCGCCCGTCCCACGGGCCCGCCCTGCCCTCCGCCGCCCGGCCCCACGCGCAGGGCAACGGCTGACGGCACCCGCCGAAAGGAGCCGCATGGACATCCTGGAGCTCGACCGCACAGCCGTTCTGGAGACCGTCCGTCTCCTGGAGCACGCCACACCCGAAGACTGGGAACGCCCCACCCCGTGCGCGGGCTGGGACCTCCGCCGACTCGTGGCCCACATGGCCGGCCAGCACCACGGATTCGCGGCCGCCGCCGCCGGAGGCGGCTCGGACCTCGCCGCCTGGCAGGACCGGCCCCTCGGCGACCACGGCCTCGCCACCTACCGCGCGTCGACCGAGATCGTCCTCGGCACGTTCGCCGAACAGGGCGTCCTGACGCGGGAGTTCTCGCTTCCGGAGATCAGCACCGAGCTCAGGTTCCCCGCCACCGTCGCCATCGGATTCCACTTCCTGGACTACGTCGTCCACGGCTGGGACGTGGCCCAGGCCCTCGGCGTGGAGCTGAACCTGTCCGAGAAGACCGCGGAGGCCGCACTGCTCTTCGCCCTGCGGGTCCCCGACGACGAACGACGCCTGGGACCCGAGGCGCAGTTCGCGCCCTCCCTGCCGGCCGGCGCGGGGAAGGGGTCGCTCGACCTCATCCTCGCCGCGCTCGGCAGATCGACCGACTGGCACGCCACCGGGGCCGTACCGCCCCCTCGCACCCTTCAGGAGCACCACCGTGACCGCTGACCTCCGAGCGCACATCGCCCGCCGGCTGGAGCTCACCGAGGAGGAGGTGTTCGACGGCCGCACCCTGTCCGCCGTCCTCGTCGCCTCGCCGGTGGCCATCAACTCCATCGACCTGCTGGACGCGTTCGCGGGCGCCCTCGCCGACGTCGGCCTCGACGACGACGTGGAACTGCCGACGATGACCCTGGACCACACCGCCGGCGACGTCGTGGCAGCCCTGGCCGGGCAGCTCGACTCCGCCACCTCCTCCTGAACGGAAGGCGTGACCTGTGCTGATCATGACCGACATCGTCAAGGAGCTCCGCGCCGGAGCGACCATCAGCGATGTCCTGCGCGTCCAGCAGAGCTATCACGAGCAGCGCCGCTGGTCCTCCGACAAGCTCTTCGACGGCCGCCGGCTCGACCGGCCGGCACCCCGCGACAAGGCCGCCCTGTGGCACGCGGCCCGAGCCGAGCTGACCACCCAGCCCGCCGGTATCCGGCTGGCCGTCGACGGGATCAAGCTCGCCCAGGAGATCCGCGAGTCCAACCCGCTCGGCGCCGACGTCCTGCACATCGCCGCGGCCTGGTCGGCCCGCTACTGGCTGGAGGAGGAGGCCCACCACGAGGTCTCCTTCGGCCGCCTCATGGAGATGGCCGGCGTCGACCCCATCGGCCACGACGAGGTCGTCGAGCACCGGGGACCGTTCCCCACCGACAACTACGCCCGGGTCTGCGTCCTGCAGGCCTGTGTGGAGATCGAGGCCTGCGTCAGCTACGGATTCGTCTCCCGCACCACCGACGACGGCCTGGTCCGCGACGTCTTCCACACGATCATGAAGGACGAGGTGCAGCACCGGCAGTACTTCGTGTCCTTCGCCAAGGCCCTCGTCGAGTCCGGGGTGTACCCCATCAAGGACGTCCTCTCCATGGCGTACACCTGGGTCCGTCCCGACGGCGGCGAGACGTACGGCTCCGCCCGCGAGGCCCAGACCGACCGGCAGGGCTACGTCAACTGGTGGGAGCACACGCGCAGCGGCGAGGAGGAGTTCGGTCTCGGCGACGACGCGCTGCACGAGGGCTCGGTGCACTCCAAGAAGCTCAGCAGCGTCTTCGCGCTGGTACGCGAGGCCACCGGGATCCACACCACATCGTATGAGGACCTCAAGCGTGCCTACTTCGCCAGCCTCCGGACGAACGATGTCGACCGGATTCGATCTGCAGTCCGTCGCGGAGCTGAAAAGGAAGCCGCACTTGCTCGATAGCGGTGCGCTGTTCACCGCCGCCGAACGGTCGTACGTCCGCACCCGGCCCGACCCGTACGCCTCCCTGGCCGGCCTTCTCTCGGCCAAGGAGGCCTGCGTGAAGGCGCTGAGCTCCCTGGGCGGAGCACCCGACCACACCTTCCCCGACATCGAGGTGGAGCACGGCCCCGCGGGCCAGCCGCGGATCAGGCCGCACGGACGCCTCGGTCGGTGGGCGCGCGAGCGACGCCTCGCCGTCGAACTGTCGATCAGCCACACCGGCGACATGGCCGGCGCCGTCGTCGTACTCCTCTCCGCTCCCACGGAGGGGCCAGGGAGAGAAGAGGAGTCGGAGTCATGGTGAGCGACGGCACGGACCGCCATGACACGAGCGACGGCGCACCGCCCGAACTCGTGGAGCACAGAACCGAAGTGGGCCTGCGCCCCAACGACTTCGACTGGGCCGGTCACCTGAACAACAGCGTCTTCCCCCAGCTCCTGGAGACCGGACGCTGGGAGTGGGGACTCGCCAACAAGGTCGACCTGCGGGACAGCACCCTCGTCGCGGTGGTCCTCCAGCTCCAGCTCGACTACCTGAAGGCCGTCGACTGGGACCCGGTGGGCCGCCTCTTCGTGCGCACCTCGCTCGCGGGGCAGACCGCGTACAGCTTCACCCTCGCCCAGGACATCGAGCTGGCCGACGGGACCGTGGCGGCCCGTGGCAGGGTGCGCCTCGGTCTGGTCGACCGGGAGACCAAGGCGATCCACCGCGCCGACCTACGGGCCCTGCTGAACGTCCGGGGACGGGCCGCATGACCGCGCGCACCCTGGGCGAGGCCATCGCCGAACAGGCCGGCCGCACCGAAGCGCACGTCGTCTTCGGCACCTCCGCCAAGCGGGAGACGATCGGCTACCCGGAGTTCTCCGAGCAGATCGCGGCGGTCGCGGGTGGCTTCGCCGAACAGGGCGTACGGCCCACGGACCGGGTGATGATCCGGATCGGCAGCACGCGCGAGGGAGTCCTCGCGCTGCTCGGCCTGCTCCATCTGGGGGCCGTGCCCGTCTCGGTGAAGCCGAAGGTGCCCGGTGCCATCACCCGCCAGTACTTCGCCATGGTGGTACGGCAGCAGGGCATCCGGCACACGTTCAGGATCCCCGGACAGGGGCTGGGGCTGCGCGAACTCGACCTCGTACCGCGTCCCGGCGTGGTGCGCGAGGCGGCCCCCGCGGACCCGGAGGGCCTCGCGCTGGTCCAGTACACCAGTGGCTCCACCGGCATGCCCCGGCCGATTCCGCTCAGCCACCGGGCCCTGCTCGGCAACATCGAAGCCATCCGCGGCGTCGCCGGGATGAAGCACGGACACGCCGGGCTCATCGCCCTGCCGCTCCACCACGACATGGGCCTCGTCGGGGTACTGACCTCGCTCGTGTACGGCATCGACCTGGTCGTCGAGGACCCCGGCACGTTCCTGCGCCGGCCCATGGCGGCGCTGCGGCTGCTGCGCGACGCCGAGAGCGTCCACAGCGCCCTGCCCGACTTCATGCTGAGGTACCTCTCGGCGCGGATCGGCGAAGCGGCCGCGCAGGGCACGCACGACCCCCGGCTGTTCAGTGCCTGGCGCACGGTCTTCTGCGGGGCGGAGCCGATCCGCAGACGGTCCGTCGACACCTTCCTGGAATCGGTCCGGCCCTGGGGGTTCGACCCGACCTCCCTGGTGTTCTGCTACGGACTCGCCGAAGCGACCCTGATGGCCACCTCGCACCGTTACGTGGACACCGCCACCAGCTTCTCGGCCCACGGGGCCGTGGAGGCGGCCTGCCTCGGTGTACCCGTCCCCGGCCTCGACCTGCGGATCGTCGACGAGTCGGGGCGGGGTCGCCCGGAGGGCGCGACGGGTGCGGTGCAGCTGCGCGGGCCCACCCTGTTCGACGGCTACGACGGGGCGACCGACCACCGCACGGCCTGGTTCGACACCGGCGACCTGGGACACCTGCGCGCCGGCCGGCTCCATCTGAGCGGCCGGCGCGGTGACCGGATCTCCGTGAACGGGGTGAACGTGTTCGCCACCGACATCGAGCAGGTGGTGACGGCCCTGGATCCGGTGGCCGAGGCCGTGGTCCTGCCGCACGGCGAATCCTTCGCCGTGCTCGTCGTGCCCGAGCGTGCGGCGACCGTCGACGGTGCGCGGGTCGCGACCCTGATCGCCACCGACTTCGGACTCGCACCGCACTCCGTGATCGAGGTCCCGCACAGCGCGATCATCCGTACGGCCAGCGGCAAACCGGCCCGTACCCACATGGCTGAACAGTTCGAGAAGGGACTGCTATGACCTCCACCGGCACGGGCGAGCACATCGGCATCGCCATCGCCTCCGGGATGCTCAAGGGCGTTTTCGGGCACGGCGTGCTGTCCGCGTTCGAGGAGCGCGGACTGCGTGCGCGGGTGTACGGCACGGCCTCGTCCTCCGTCCTCTCCGGCGGGCTCGCCGCGGTGGGCCGGGCGCGCGAGACGGGCGTCGCCTACTGGCACAAGGCCGCCGCGGGAGCCGCCGGTACGGGCATGAGCCAGGTCGTCCTCGGCAGCATCGAGGAGTACGGCCCGACCCTGCGGGCAGGGCTCTTCCGCGCCGGGGCCCCCGCGTTCCTGCTCGCCACCAGCAAGGTCACCGACCCCGAGGCCGCCGAGGTCACCCAGGGGCCGGGGGCCAAGGAGCTCGGCAGACAGCTGCTGCGGAACATCTTCACCGGGGACCGCGGCTGGGTCGAGAAGAACCTGGCGACCACGGTGTTCTCCTCACAACCCGACACCGCGGGCGAGGGGCCGAAGCTGACTCCGGAGAACTTCGACGCCGTGTCCTACGCCTCCACCCGCATGCTGCACGCCTGGGCCGTACCGGCCGAAGTCGACGGCGAGGCCTACGTCGACGCCTCGTACACCTGCGCCTGCCCCGCACGCGAGGTCGCGGCCACCGGCGTGAGCGTACTGATCGCGATCGGCGCCGACCCCTTCCCCGTCTTCCGCGACATCTACGCCTCGGAGGAGATCGTCGACGGCTCCACGATCGACGGGGCCACGGTCCACGTGATCAAGCCGGACGAGGACCTCAAGACCCTGGGCGTCGACTACGCGGCAGCCACCCCCGAAGGCCTGACCAGCGCCTACGACCGGGGCCTCGCCGCGGGACACCGCTTCCTCGACGCGCAGGCCGGCCTCCTCGGACAGGCGGGGAAGTCGGCATCGTGACACCGGATCGTGGGGCCGTTCCGGAGTGATCCGGAACGGCCCCACGAGCGTTTCCGGGGGACGGTCAGTGGGGCAGGCCGACGGCCCTCTCGCCGCTGCGGCGCTGCTGGATCACGACCGCGATGACGAGGAGCGCGCCCTGGGCGACGTTCTGCCAGAAGGTGTTGATGCCTTCGACGGTGAGGCCGTTCTCCAGGCACCCGAGGAGCGCGACGGCGAGCAGGGTGCCGCCGATGCCTCCCTTGCCTCCCTTGAGGGCGGCGCCGCCCAGGGCGGCCGCGGTGATGGCCTTGAGTTCGAGGCCCTCGCTGCCGGAGACGGGCTGGCCCGAGCCCGTGCGGGCGGTCAGCAGGATGCCGGCGAGCGCCGCGACGACGCCGATCAGCGCGTAGACGCAGATCAGGTACTTGTTGATGTTGATGCCCGCGAGGCGCGCGGCGGTGTCGTTGCCGCCGATCGCGTACAGGTTGCGTCCGATGTCGGTGTACTTGAGCAGCAGGTGGACGGTGACGGCCACGACGATCAGGATCCAGACCATGACCGGCAGCCCGGCCAGCTTGCCGCGCCCGAGGAAGACGAAGACGTCGTTGTTGAGGACGTACCCCTGGGCGCGTCCGTCGGACAGGAGCTGGGCGAGTCCCTTGTACGCGGCGAGGCCGGCGAGCGTGGCGATGGTGGGGTTGACCCGGCCGTAGACGATGACGAGGCCGTTCAGCGCGCCGATGAGCACCCCGACGCCGACGGCGGCGGCCATGCCGAGGAAGGCGCCCGAGCCGGTGGCGGTGAAGGCCATGGCGCTGACGACCGAGGCGACGCCGACCTGGGAGCCGACGGAGATGTCGAGGCCACCGCAGATGATGACCACGGTCTGCACGATCGCGAGCAGCCCGGTGATGGTCGCCGCTTCGGCGATGACCTGCATGTTCGACAGACTGAGGTAGTTGTCGTTCAGGACGCCGAACAGGACGAGGACGACGGCGAGCGCGCCGATCAGGCTGATGTTCTGGCCGCCGATGCCCGCGAGGAGGTTCGACCGGCGGCGGGCGGGGCCGTCGCCCGGGGATCCCTTCACGGCCGGGGAGGAAGTGCTGGTGATGGTCATGATGTGGCTCCGGGGGCGGTGCCGACGATGTCATCGGCCATGGCGAGTTGGAGGACGGATTCTTCGGTGGCTTCGCTGCGGTCGAGTTCGCCCGTGATCCGGCCGCTCTGCATGACGACGACACGGTCGGCGAGACCGAGGAGCTCGGGGAGCTCGGAGGAGATGACGAGCAACGCGACTCCCTCGGCGGCGAGATCGGCGATGATCTGGTAGATCTCCGCCTTCGCGCCGACGTCGATGCCGCGGGTCGGCTCGTCGAGGATCAGGACCTTCGGCTTGCGGGCCAGCCAGCGGGCCAGGACCACCTTCTGCTGGTTGCCGCCGGAGAGCTTGCGCACCTCGTGGTCGATCGACGGGGTACGGACCCGCAGCCGGTCCGAGTACTCCTGCGCGAGCCTGCGTTCGGCCGTGCGTCGGACGAAGCGGAAACGCCGCAGCCGGTCCAGCACCACCAGCGAGGTGTTGTCCTTGACGGACTGCTGCAGGAACAACGCCTGGGCCTTGCGTTCCTCGGGTGCGAGGCCGAGTCCGGCGGCGATCACCTCGCCCGGCCGGCCGCTGCGCAGCGGTGTGCCGTCGAGCGTGACCGTGCCGCCGCGGACGGGCAGATCACCCGCGAGCGCGAGGGCGAGTTCCGAGCGGCCGGCCCCGATCAGGCCCGCGAGGCCCACGACTTCGCCGGCACGTACCTGCAGGGAGATGTCGGTGACGTCGTCGGTCGTGAGGTTCCGGACGTCGAGGACCAGCCGGTCGGTGGACACGCGCTGCCGTACGAACGTGGCGGACAGGTCGCGGCCCACCATCTGGCGTACGAGCTCACGTTCGTTCGTGGCGCGGGCCTCCTGTACGCCGACGAGGCTTCCGTCACGCAACACCGCGATGCGGTCCGCGAGTTGGAAGATCTCCTGCATGCGGTGCGACACGTACACGACCGCGATGCCCTCGTCGCGCAGCCGCCTGATGAGCGCGAACAGGGCGTCGACCTCGTGTTCCGACAGCGAGGACGTCGGCTCGTCGAACGCGATCAGCCGTGCGGTCGTGCCGCCGGTCAGCGCGCGCATGATCTCCACCAACTGCCGTTGGGCCGGAGTGAGTTGTGAGCCGAGAAGGTCCGGGTCGAGGACGTGGGCGAAGCCCAGCCGGTCCAGGTCGGCTCTGATACGCCGGTTCAGCTCGGCCCGGTCCAGCACCCGCCCGGACCGGCGGGGCAGGGCGCCGGCGTAGACGTTCTCCGCCACGGAGATGTGGGGGATGATCTCGGGTTCCTGCGGGATGATCCGGATTCCGGCGGCCCGTGCGCGGGCGGGGGAGTCGAGTGCGACGTGTTCGCCGTCCACGACGACGTGTCCCTCGGTGGGCTGGTGGTCGCCGGTGAGGATCTTCAGGAGCGTGGACTTGCCGGCGCCGTTCTCGCCCATCAGCGCGGTGACCTGTCCGGCGGGGAAGTCGAGCGTGATGCCGCCGAGCGCCTGCACCGCGCCGAAGCGCTTGGTGACGCCCGACACTCCGACGGGCCGGGGGTGGGATGCCGCGGGGGGCGGGCCGCCGGGGGATCCCGGGGCGGTGGCCGGGTGATGGGCTGGGGTCATGGGTCGGTTCACCTCGAAGGCGTGGTGCAGGCGTGGACAGGTGCGTGGGTACGGGGTGGGTCACCGGCCGGCGGTCGTCCGTGGCGGCCGCCGGCCGGGAGTACTCAGGCGCAGGTGACTCCGGCGCTCTTCCACGAGGCGCGGTCGACCATGGTGGTCGGGGCGAAGGCCTCCGCGGGGAAGTCCTTGCCGTTCTTGAGCTTGTCGTACATCGTCTGGACGGCCAGGGCGCCGACGTCCTTGCCGTTGATGAACAGCGCGGCCTTCATGCCGGTCGGCTTGTCCGACTGCCACTCCTTGCAGGCGAGGTACGCGCCGAGGCCGACACCGATGACCTTGTCCGGGCTGATGCCGGCGTTGGCGAGCGCGGTCACGCCGCCCATGACGTTCTCGTCGTTGCAGCCCCAGATCACCCAGTTCTTGACGCCGGAGTTGGCGGTGACGGTCGCGGCGATCTTGTCCTGGGCGCCGGTGGGCGTGTTGTCGGTGGGGACGTCGATGGTCTTCACGCCGGGAACGGCCGCCTCGAACGCCTTCTTGGCACCGGCGACCCGGTCGCCGCAGACGGTGACGTCCTGCTTCCATGCCGAGATGACCCGGGTGTCGGCGGCCGTCCAGCCGGCCTTCGCGTACTCGGCGGCGGCACGCTTGCCGACCTCCTCGCCCATCTGGGCCCCACTGAAGCCGATCCGCGGCACGAGGTCGTCCTTGCCGCAGGCGGCCGGGTCCGGGCCGGTGGTGCAGATCTGGTCGTCGGAGGTCAGCAGCGCGACCTTGCCGTCCTTCGCGGTCTGGACGACCTGCGGGCCGACGGCCGGGTCGGGCACGACGATGATGACGCCGTTCGTCTTCTGCGCGATCGCCGACTGCACCTCGCTGACCGTCTTGTTGGCGTCGTTGCCGAGGTTGACGACCTTGAGGTCGATGCCGAGCTCCTTGGCCTTCTCCTTCGCTCCCGCGGCCTCGCCGATGAAGTACTCCTGGTCGCCCTGCTTCTGCAGGTACGTGATCGAGATCGCGCCGTCGACCTTGCCGATCGTGCCGGCCTGGTCGTCGGTGGCGGCCTCCTTGCCCGAGGAGCACGCGGTGCTCAGGCCGAGGGTCAGCAGCAGGCCGGTGGCGGCGGCGACGGTGCGACGGGAGGGGGAACGGAACATCGGGGGCTCCTTGGTGCCGGGAGCGACCGCCGCTTCGGAGGCGTGCGGAGGTCGGTTGGAGAAGAGGAGGGAGAGGCCGCGCGGGCTGGGCGCGCGCCTCGGCAGGGAACCCTGGATTCCTCGAAATCGAACAGGTTCCAACGTTTAGCTACATAACACAACGCGATGACGAAGGCGTCAAGAGATGTGACAGGTCGAGACGAGTCTGTGATGTTTGGATGTCTTGATCGTGAAATGGCAGCAGAAAGCCCCCAGTTCATCCGGCGTGCCATCGGTTCCGATGGCACGCGCGGGCGCACTGGGGGCGTAACAGAATCAAACAGCTGGAGGGGGTGGAGGTAGGGCTACTTGTTGACGGTGAAGCCCTGGTCCTTGCCGTAGGTGATGCTGGCGTCCTGCCAGGCCTTGAGGCCGTCGGTGAGGGTGGTGGGGGAGACGTAGGCCTTGCCGACGGTGTCGTTGAAGATGGAGTTGGCGTAGACCTGGTAGGGGAGGTAGGACCAGTTGGCGCCGACGTTGCGGGCGGATTCGGCGAAGATGCGGTTGGCCTGCTGGCCGCCGAAGTAGGGGAACGTGGTGTCGAGGAAGGCCTTGGATTCGAGGTCGGCGCGGGTGGCGGGGAAGGCGCCTTCGGTGACGCGGGTGCTGGCTCCGGTGCCGGTGGTGGCGAACTCGGTGAAGGCGTAGGCGAGTTCCTTGTTCTTGGCGGCCTTGGGGACGGCGAGGGAGCTGCCGCCGTTCTCGGCGCTGGTCTTGTCGCCCTTGGTCCACTGGGGCAGGGGGGCGACGCGCCAGTCGCCGGAGGCGGCGGCGACGCCGGAGGTGAGGTTGGCGGGCATCCAGGCGCCGATGGAGAGGGTGGCGAGGGAGCCGTCGGCGAGGCCCTTGTACCAGGCGTCGCTCCATGAGGAGACGGGTGCGAGGAGCTTTTCGTCGAGGAGCTTCTGCCAGGTGGCGGTGTACTGCTTGGTGCCCTTGTCGGTGAAGTCGATGGTGACGTCGGTGCCGTCGGTCTTGTAGGGGCGGCCGCCGGCCTGCCAGATGAGGCTGGTGGTGGCGCCGGCGTCGCCGGTGTCGTTGGTGATGAAGATCTTCGGGTCGGCCTTGTGGAGGGCGCGGGCCGCGTCCACGTACTCGTCCCAGGTGGTGGGCACGGCGATGCCGTGCTTGTCGAAGACCTTCTTGTTGTAGAAGAAGGCCATGGGGCCGGAGTCCATGGGCAGGGCGTGGATGGCCTCGCCGCCCTGGGTGACGGCGTTCCAGGGGCCGGGGGTGAAGGTCGTGCCGTACTTCTGGGCGCCGTAGGCGGAGAGGTTCTCTATCGACTTGCCGATGGCGAACTGGCCGAGGGCGTAGTACTCGATCTGCGCGACGTCGGGTGCGCCGGAGCCGGCCGTCATGGCGTTCTGCAGGGCGGTGTACTGCTTGTCGCCGGTGCCGGCGTTGATCAGTTCGATGTCGACCTTGGGGTACTTCTTCTCGAAGTCCTCGGCCACCTTCTTGAGGGTGGGCTCCCAGGCCCACACGGTCACCTTGCCGCCCTTGTCGAGCGCCGCCTGGACGTCCTTCGGAGAGCTCTCGCCCGTGCCGGCGTTCGAATCGTCGGATCCACAGGCCGTGGCGGTCAGCGCGAGCGTGGCGAGTACGGCGAGCGCGCCGAGCAGTCTGCGGGTGGAGGAGTGAGTGCGCATGGGCTGTGCTCCTGGTCGGTGATGCGGTGAGGAGGAAGGAGAAGGAGGAGAAAGGGGGAGTGGCGGGGTCATTCCTTGACGCTGCCCGCGGCCAGGCCCGATTGCCAGTAGCGCTGGAGCAGCAGGAAGACGGCCACGATCGGCACGATCGTCAGCAGGGAGCCGGTGATGATGAGGTCGAACACGGCCTCGCCGCCCGCCGTCTGGGCCTGCGCGTTCCAGGCGTTCAGGCCGAGCGTCAGCGGGTACCAGTCGGGATCCTTGATCATGATCAGCGGCAGGAAGTAGTTGTTCCAGGTCGCGACCATCGAGAACAGGAGCACGGTGACGGTCCCCGGCATCAGCAGCGGCAGCGCGATCGTGAAGAAGGTGCGCAGCTCGCCGGAGCCGTCGATGCGCGCGGCCTCCAAGAGCTCGGTGGGTACGGCCTCGGCGGCGAAGACCCACATGAGGTAGAGCCCGAAGGGCGAGATCAGGGACGGGATGATCACCGCCCACGGGGTGTTCGTCAACCCCATGTTGCTGAACATCAGGAAGGTCGGGACGGCGAGGGCGGTGCCGGGCACGGCCACGGCCCCGATGACCACCGCGAAGACCGCGCGGCGGCCGGGGAACTCGTACTTGGCGAGTGCGTAGCCGCCGAGGACGGCGAGGACCGTGGCGCCGCCCGCGCCGGCGACGACGTACAGCAGGGTGTTGAGCAGCCAGCGGACGAAGACGCCGTCGTCGTACGTGAGCGTGCGGGTGATGTTGTCCCAGAAGTGCGTCTCGTCGGCGAACCAGAGCCCGAAGGAGTCGAACAGTCCGTTCTGGTCCTTGGTGGCGTTGATGACCAGCCAGGCGAGCGGGAGCAGGGTGTAGAGGAGGACCAGGCCGGTCACGAGGGTGAGCGGCAGGCTGGGGCGGGGGTGGAGCGGCGTGTGGGGGAGTCGCCCACGGCGCTTCGCCGTGCCGGTCCTGGACCGTTGTGCGGTGGCCGGAGCGGCGGCGGCGCGCCGGTCGGGGGAGGGGGTGGCGGAGTCGGATGCCGCGGTGGTGAGGGAGGTGGTCATCGGCTCAGCCCTTCCGCATGCCGCGCAGCTGGACCGTGTAGGCGATGATCGCGGTGATCACGCCCATCACGATGGCCACGGTCGCGGCGTAGTTGTGCTGCTGTCCGGCGAAGGACAGTGAGTACGTGTACAGGTTGGGGGTGAAGTCGTTGGTGATCGCGTTGGGTGCGAGCTTCTGCAGGATGCTGGGCTCGTTGAAGAGCTGGAAGCTGCCGATGATCGAGAAGATCGTGGCGATGACGAGGGCGCTGCGGATCGCCGGGAGCTTGATCGAGGTGATGATCCGCCATTCCCCGGCTCCGTCGATGGCCGCGGCCTCGTAGAGCGAGCGGGGTACGACCTTGAGGGCCGAGTAGAAGATCAGCATGTTGTAGCCGACGAACTCCCAGGTCACGATGTTGCCGATCGAGGCCAGCACGAGCGCGGGAGAGAGCGGGTCGGGCAGCGCCAGGCCGAACGCGTCGTTGATGTTGCCGACCAGACCGAACTGGGTGCCGTAGATGAAGCCCCACATGAGGCTCGCGACGACGGCCGGGACGGCGTAGGGCAGGAAGACGCCGACGCGGAAGAACGTCTTCCCGTAGAGCCTGCCGCTGTCGACCGCCAGGGCGACCAGCAGCGCGATGCCCAGCATGACCGGCACCTGGATCGCCAGGAACAGGCCGACCCGGGCGAGACCGTCCCAGAACCGCGGGTCGGTCAGGGCCTGCAGGTAGTTGTCCGCGCCCACGAACGACCTGCCGCCGATCAACCGGTCCCGGAAGAGGCTCAGGTAGGCGGCGTACCCGATCGGTGCGAGGAAGACGAGTGCGAAGACCGCGACGAACGGCCCGGCGAATCCCCATCCGGTGAGGGCGTGCCGACTCAGGGGGCGCCGGCGTCGTGGCCGGGGTGGTGGAACTGCCTGAGCGGACGTCGACAGGAGCGTCATGGTGGTTCCTTGCGTCGTTGACCGACCGGTCGGGAGCGGAAGTGTCGGAGGCAACGGCCTCAGGGCCGACAGGCCGGAAGAAGACTGATCCGATGAACCATGTTTACGTAATCATCGATGGCCTGATGGTGGCACCACCCCGAGACGGGCGTCAAGCACGGCGCGGTAGCGAACAGAGGCGATTCAGATGACGATCGGGGACACGATGGCCGGTCGGAGTGTTTCGGGACGCCGTCGTGGACAACGCGGGAAGGCCCGCCCACGGGTATGTGGGCGGGCCGCGGCGGTGCTCGCGTCCTTCGGTCGGGTCAGGGTGCGGTCGTGGGTCGGGTCAGGGTGCGGTCGTGCTCGCGTCCGTCAGGCGGGCGGGGGCGCGGTGCTGCCCCGGACCACGAGGGTGGGTTCCACGGCGAGCCGGTGCGGGCCGTTGGCGCGGTGCTCGATCTGCTCCAGGAGCAGGGTCACGCAGTGCCGGCCCACCACGTCGAAGTCCTGGTGGACCGTGGTGAGCGGCGGTTCGAAGTACGGGGCCTCGGGGACGTCGTCGAAGCCCGCCACGCTGACCTCGTCCGGCACCTTCCGCCCCGCCTCGCGCATGGCGCGCAGCACGCCCAGCGCCATCTGGTCGTTCGCCGCGAACACCGCCGTGACGCCCGGCGCCTCGGCGAGCGTACGGCCGGCCAGATAGCCGGACTCGGCGCTCCAGTCTCCGTACAGGGTCGGCGGTACGGGGGCTCCGGCCGCGACCAGGGTGCGCTCCCAGGCCTCGGAGCGCCGCCGGGCCGCGAAGGAGTCGCGCGGGCCGCTGACGTGGTGCACCGTGCGGTGGCCCAGCTCGAGGAGGTGGCTGACCACGCTCTGGGTGCCGCGGGCCTGGTCGAAGTCGACGTTGGGGTAGCGGTGCCCGGTGTCGCCGTCGGCCACGACCACCGGCATCGTGGGCGGCAGGCGCAGTGACGGCGTGTCGAGCATCTGCGACTCGATGAGCACGATGCCGTCGACCGACTGCAGCATGAGGTGCCGGAAGGCCTGCTGTACGGCGGCTTCGGTCTGTGCGCGTATGCCCATGAAGTTGACCGAGAAGCCGGCCTCGCGCGCCGCGTCGGCGATGGCCGCCAGCGTCCGGGCGTTGCCGTGGGCCCCGACGTCGAAGCTGACCACACCCAGTGCCCCGAACTTGCCGGTGACCAGCGCCCGGGCCGCCGCGTTGGGGCGGTATCCGAGGGCCTGCATGGCCTCCAGCACCTTGGCGCGGGTCGTCTCGTCCACGTTGTCGTGGTTGTTGGCCACGCGGGAGACGGTCTGGGAGGAGACCCCCGCCTTCGCCGCGACCTCGGCCATGGAGGGCCATTTCCGGGGTGTGCGCGAGCGAGGTGCTCTCGTCGCCTTCTCCGCCACTGTCGACCGCCTTTTCCCGAGGCCTGGCGCGTGCGCGCGTTGATGCGCCCCCGCTCTGCAATGTTGACGCAAACACGTCGGCGGGTCAAAAACCCGGCCCGTCTCCGCCCAACTCCTTGACAGCGTCCCGCGGGCCTCACACACTTCCGGCTACATCGTGTTTACGAAAACATTACGTAGATCCGATGATCAGGACGGTCCGGATCGACCGGCCACCCCCTCCCAGAGTCCGACCGCTCGTCCCCAACGGTCGGCCATCTCTCCCGGGCGCCCCCCTGCTCCGGACCCCCAGTGGTCCGAGCCCGCGCTGCCGGCGCGGAGCGCCCGGTCCGACGAACACCACGAGGTATCGCGACATGCGACTCAAGATCTCCGGAACGGCGGCACTCCTCTCCGCCCTTTCCGCCCTCCTCCTCTCCCTCCTCGCCGCCGTGGGCACCGCCTATGCCGCCCCGGTGACCATCGCCAACGGGACGCAGTTCACCGCTCCCGACGGCAGCCCCGTGCACGCCCACGGTGGTGGCGTGGTCAAGGTCGGCGAGTACTACTACTGGTTCGGCGAGAACCGGAACGCCGACAACACCTTCCGGTACGTCTCCGCCTACCGCTCCACCGACCTGAAGACCTGGGAGTTCCGCAACCACGTCCTGACCGAGGCGTCGGACCCGGAGCTGGACTGGGCCAACATCGAGCGCCCGAAGGTTGTGTACAACAACGCCACCGGGCAGTTCGTGATGTGGATGCACAAGGAGAACGGCTCGGACTACGGGGAGGCGCGCGCCGCCGTCGCCGTCTCGTCCACGGTGGACGGCGACTACACCTGGCGCGGCAGCTTCCGGCCCCTCGGCCACATGTCCCGGGACATCACGACCTTCGTCGACACCGACGGCACCGGCTACATGATCTCGGCCGCCAACGAGAACGCGGACCTGCACGTGTACCGGCTGACCGCCGACTACACCGGGATCGAGTCCCAGGTCCAGAAGCTGTGGTCGGGCCAGTGGCGTGAGGCGCCCGCCATGTTCAAGCGCAACGGCGTCTACTTCCTCCTCACCTCCGGTGCCACCGGCTGGTCCCCGAACCAGCAGAAGTACGCCACCGCGAGCAGCATCACCGGTTCCTGGACCGACCTGAAGGACGTGGGCGACTCCACGACCTACCGCAGCCAGACCGCCTACGTCCTGCCGGTCCAGGGCACCAAGGGCACCAGCTTCCTCTACATGGGCGACCGCTGGGGCAACTCCATGGGCGGCATGGTCAACGACTCCCAGTACGTCTGGCTGCCGCTGACCTTCCCCACGAACACCTCCATGACGATGGAGTACTCCCCGCAGCTCACCATCGACACCGCCGCCGGGACCGTGACCGGGATGAGCGGCCCCTGGGAGACGCTGAGCGCCCGCCACAGCGGCAAGTGCGCCGACGTGGCGAACTTCGACTCGGCCGACGGCGCCGCGCTGATCCAGTGGGGCTGCGGCGGAGGCGTCAACCAGCACTTCTGGATCAAGAAGCTGGGCACCGGGTACGTCCAGATCATGGCCCGGAACAGCGGAAAGTGCCTCGACATCGCCGGTTCCTCGACCGCGGACGGGGCCTCGGCGGTGCAGAACACCTGCAACGGCTCCACCTCCCAGCAGTGGAAGGTCCGGACGACCGACGTGGCCGGCTACGTCGAACTCGTCGCCCGGCACAGCGGTAAGTGCCTCGACGTCGTGAACTGGTCGACCGGCGACGGCACCGCCCTCGACCAGTGGACCTGCAACTCGGGCGACAACCAGAAGTGGCGGCGCGCGGCGGCCTGACCGCCCGCAAACGGCCGGGCCGGCGGTGCTGCCACCGCCGGCCCGTGCACCGTCCGCCGCGAGACCGGCGCGGAGCGGCCACGTCCCGGGCTGCTCCGCGCCTCCCGAGCCTGACCCCTCGCAGGTCAGAGGCTCCCGAGCCCGACCCCTCGCAGGCCAGGGCCTTCCAAGCCCGACCTCTCGCAGGTCAGATGCTCCAGAGCCCGACCCCTCGCAGGCCAGGGCCTTCCGAGCCCGACCTCTCGCAGGTCAGATGCTCCAGAGCCCGACCCCTCGCAGGTCAGGGCCTCCCGCGCCTCCCCCTTCCAGGCGCTCCCATGCCGGCGGCTCCCGCCCGGCCGCGTACCCTCCCAGTCCTCAAGGAGCAGTCCGTGTTCCCCACCCGCAACCGACCGGCGTCGCCCCGGGCCCGGTCACGCGCCTCCCGTCCCGCCCGCCCGTCCGGCCGGCTCGCCGCGCTCGGCGCCGTCACGGTCCTCGCGACCACGGCCCTCACGGCCGTCGGGCCCGCCTCGTCCCCGGCGGTCGCCGTGGAGTCGCCGTCCGCCGCGCTGACCGTCCGCCTCGACCCGAGCTACCAGCACCCGTCCTTCCAGGGCTGGGGCACCGCCCTGGCCTGGTTCGCCCACGTCACCGGCGGATGGCCGGACGCCCAGCGCAACCGCCTGGCGGACGACCTGTACGGCGCGAACGGCCTCGGTTTCACCATCGCCCGCTACAACATCGGCGGCGGCGACAGCCCCGAGACCACCCCCTACATGCGGGCCGGCGCCGCCGTCCCCGGCTACTGGAACCGGCCCGGTGCCGAGGCCCCCGACTGGTGGGACCCGACCCGGCCGGACCACTGGAACGCCACCGCCGACGCGAACCAGCAGTGGTGGGTCTCGGCGGCCAAGGCGCGCGGCGCGACCACCTTCGAGGCGTTCTCCAACTCCGCGCCCTACTTCATGACCAACAGCGGCCTGGTCTCCGGCGCGTACAACGCCTGGGAGGACAACCTCCGCTCCGACCAGTACGACCGCTTCGCCGCCTACCTCACCGGCTCGCTGCAGCGGGCCCAGTCCGCCACCGGCGTCACCTTCGACTCCGTCTCACCGATCAACGAGCCCGACACCGACTACTGGCGCGCCGGCGGCCGCCAGGAGGGCTCGCACTGGGACAAGGCCTCCCAGGCCCGCATGATCAGCACCCTGCGCGCCGCGCTCGACGCCAAGGGCGTGACGACCCCGATCGCCTCCATGGACGAGACCAACCCGGAGAAGTTCCGGTACGACTGGGAGTCGTACGCCCCCACCGTCCGTGACGCGGTGGGACGGCTCAACACGCACACGTACGGGACGAACGGCCGCACCGGGGTGCGGGACATCGCCAAGGGCGAGGCCACCCCCCTGTGGATGTCCGAGGTGGACCTCGGCGGCAGCGTCGCGCAGAGCTTCACCTCGATGAGTCCCGCACTCGACCTCGCCCAGCGCATCAACGACGACGTGCGCGAGCTGGAGCCGCGCGCCTGGGTCCTGTGGCAGGCCGTCGAGGACTACGAGAACATGACGCCGTCCCGCGAGAACTCCAACTGGGGTCTGATCCAGACGGACTTCACCCCCGAGGACGCGGCGACCGAGCCCCTGCGCAAGAACAAGAAGTACTGGGCGATGGCGAACTACAGCCGCTTCGTCCGGCCCGGCGCACGGGTCATGAACACCGACGACCCGCAGACCCTGGCGGCGGTCCGGCCGGAGGGCGGTGTGGTCGTCGTCCACACCAACCCCAGCGGTGAGGCACGCGAGGTCACCCTGAACCTGGACGGCTTCCAGACGGCCGCCGACGGCCCCGTCGAGCGCTGGACCACCGACGCCGACAAGAACCTCCAGCGCGAGGGCGACGCGGCGGTGACCGGCCGGACGTTCAAGGCCACCGTCGGCCCCGGCTCCGTGACCACGTTCGTCCTGCCCACGGTCACCGGCGTGAACACCACGGCGACCACGGCCCCCACCGGCACACCGCGCCGACTGCTCAACGACAACAGCGGCAAGGCCCTCGCCGTCGCCACCGTGGGCGGCAAGAGCACCGTCGTGCAGCAGACCCCCGCACCGGCCGACACCGGACAGCAGTGGACCTTCACCAAGCTCTCCGCCGGCGACTGGGGCAACACCGCCGCCTACCGCCTCACCCACGTCAAGTCCGGCAAGGCGCTCTCCGTATCCGGCGGCGCCCTCGTCCTCGCCTCGACCGGATCGTCCACCGCCCAGCAGTGGATCCGCTCGACCACGGGCGACGGCCACAGCACCCTGATCAACAGCGCCACCGGGAAACTCCTCGACGTCATGGGCGCCTCGACCGCCGACGGCGCGCCCGTCGGCGTCTACCAGCCCACGACCGGCGCCAACCAGTCCTGGACCTTCGCCGGCACGGCACCCGACGTCTGGAAGACGCTCTCCCTCCGGCACAGCTCCCAGTGCCTCGACGTCGTCAACGCCTCGACCGCCGACGGCGCGGCCGTCGTCCAGTACGGCTGCGGCACCGGCACGAACCAGCTGTGGTCGCTGCGCCCCACCGGCGGCGGCTACGTGACCGTCGTCGCCCGCCACAGCGGCAAGTGCCTCGACGTGAGCGGCGAGTCCACGGCCGACGGCGCCGAGGTCTTCCAGTACGCCTGCAACGGCGGCCGCAACCAGGAGTGGGCGGCGCGCAGCACGGGCGACGGGTACCTCACGCTGACCGCCCGGCACAGCGCCAAGTGCCTGGGCGTGAGCGGCGGCTCCACCGCCGCCGGGGCGCCCGTCGCGCAGCGGACCTGTGACGGCGGCACGAGCCAGCAGCTCCGCCTGGGCTGACGTGGCACGAGCGGCTCGCCCGGGCTGACGCGGAAAGAGCAGTACGCCCGGGCCGACGCGGAAAGAGCCGGGCTCCGACCCTCCGGTCGGAGCCCGGCTCCTCGCGCGTCACCGCCGGACAGGCCCTACTCGTCGGTGGGCCCGAGGTCGGCGCTCTCGCGGAGCTCGACGGTCCGGGCGCGGTGGCAGGCGTGCAGCTCCAGGACGACGATCTCGTTGGCACCGGTGCGCAGGACGGGCGCCGGGACGTAGAGGGAACGCTGGGGACCGCGCGACCAGAACCGGCCCAGCGCGAACCCGTTGATCCACACGCTGCCCTTCGTCCAGCCGTCGAGGTGGAGGAACGTGTCCGCCGGCTCGTCGACCTCGAAGGACCCGCGGTGGAACGTCGGCCCGGACAGGGCCGCCGCGTCCGCCGAGAACGGCAGCGCCGTCAGGTCGGTCAGCGGCAGCGGCCGGCTCGTCCACGCGGTGGGCTCCTCGCCGTCCACGAGGACCCGGCCCAGCAGGCCCTTGCGGTCGTGGATGCCCGGCCCGTAGTTGACGCGCCCCTGGTTCTCCACCAGCACACCGAGGACGCTGCCCGCGCGGGGCGCGGTGACGGTCAGGGCGTGCTCGTGGCTCTCCCGCTCCAGTACGCCGGCCGGGACTCCGTCGACGAAGGCCTGGGCGCGGTCCCGGACCTGCTCCACCTCCAGCAGGGCCGGTCCCTCGGACGCCAGGGTGGTCTCGTACAGGACGAACCCGAAGTCCTGCCCGAGCTGCTCCATGGTGAGCGGCCGCGGTGCGTCGACGGCCGTGCCGAGCACGTCGGCGCAGGTCAGAAGGCCCGCGCTCTCGGTGAGCGGCACGGTCGTCGGGGCGAGCCTGGGGCCGCGCGCGGGGACGGGTCCGGCCGGGACGGGCGCGTACTTGGCGATCACGTCGCGGAAGGCGGTGTACTTCTCCGTCGGGTCGCCGGCCTCGTCGAGCGGGGCGTCGTAGTCGTACGACGTGACGGTGGGGCGGTAGGTGTGCTTGTCGTTGGCGCCGTTGGTGAAGCCGAAGTTCGTGCCGCCGTGGAACATGTAGAAGTTGACCGAGGCCCCGGCGGCCAGCAGCTCGTCCAGCTCCTGTGCCGCGTGGCCGGCGTCCCGGACCATGTGGCGGCTGCCCCAGCGGTCGAACCAGCCGATCCAGAACTCGGTGCACATCAGCGGCCCCTTCGGCTGCTGGGTGCGCAGCTCGGCGAGGCTCTGCGCGGAGCGGCTGCCGAAGTTGGCCGTGGCCAGCACGCCGGGCAGGCGTCCGCGCGCCAGGTCGACGGGCTGGTCGGAGGTGAACAGCGGTACGTCCACCCCGTAGCGGCGCAGCGAGTCCGCGAGGTGCTCCAGGTAGGCGGTGTCGTCGCCGTACGCCCCGTACTCGTTCTCCACCTGGACGGCGATGACCGGGCCGCCCCGCGTGGCCAGGTAGGGCAGCAACGGGGTGAGGAGCTGGTCGAAGTAGGTGTCGACGGCGGCGAGGAAGCGCGGGTCGCGGGTCCGCAGGCGCATGTCCTCCTCGGCCAGGAGCCAGGACGGCAGGCCGCCGCCCTCCCACTCGGCGCAGATGTACGGGCCGGGGCGGAGCAGCACGTGCAGTCCCTCGGCGGCGGCGAGGTCGAGGAACGCGGCTATGTCCAGTCCGCCGTCGGTCCTGAACTCGTCGGGCCGCGGTTGGTGGAGGTTCCAGGGCACGTAGGTCTCGACGGTGTTGAGGCCCATGAGCCGGGCCTTGCGCAGCCGGTCCCGCCACTGGTCGGGGTGCACGCGGAAGTAGTGCAGCCCGCCGGACAGGAGCCGGAACGGTTCGCCGTCGAGGGTGAAGCCGCCGTCGTCGATCTGGAGAAGGGGCATGTGCGGGTGCTCCTGTGATGGAGATGGTGGGGCGCGCGCTGTCGCGGCCGGGGAAGGGCCTGTCATGGGTATGTTTACGTAAACACAACGAGGATGGCAAGCTTCCGGCCGTTGGGGGGCCGGTGGTTACTTGGTTCCAACAAGGAACAACATAACTGCACAGATATTGACGCCCTTTTGAGGGGCGTGCTGGACTGGCTCACGTACCCAGTCATCTCACACTCGGGAATGTTTACGTTCCCAAGCGTGATGTGCCTCTCGCGGTCGGGACGCCGCGCGGGGCGCGCACCGCCCGGTCCGCTCGGATCCGACTGGCTGCTCCCCCTCAGCCGCAGGAGTTCCGTCATGCAGCCCTTCCCCCGTCGGCGCGCGCCCGCTCTGGGCCTCTTGACCGCGACCGTCGTCGCGGCACTGATCGGGCCCCTGCCCGTGGGAACCGTCCAGGCCGCCACGGAGACCGCCGCCACCGAGACCGCCGCCACCGAGACCGTGGTCGACGTGACGGCGTTCGGCGCCGACCCGACGGGCCGTGACGACAGCGCCGCCGGCGTGGCGGAGGCCGTACGGCACGCCAAGACGATCGACGGGCCGGTACGGATCCTCTTCCCCCGGGGCACCTACCAGCTCTATCCGGAACAGGCCGAGGTCCGCGAGCTGTACGTCTCCAACACCGTCGGCGCCGACCAGGCCCACAAGGACAAGCGGATCGGCATCCTCCTGGAGGACATGGACGACGTCACCGTCGACGGCGACGGATCACACCTCCAGTTCCACGGGCTGATGACCACCTTCGCGGCGATCCGCTCCCACGGCGTCACCGTCAGGAACCTCAGCTTCGACTACACCGCCCCCAAGGTCGTCGACGCCACGGTCAGCGACTCGGGGGTGGCCGACGGCCGGGCCTACCGCGTGCTCACCCTCCCGCCGGGCAGCGACTTCGCCGTGAACGACCGGCGCGTGACCTGGCTGGGCGAGACGAGCCCGGCCACCGGCCAGCCGTACTGGTCGGGCGTCGACGGCATGCAGTACACCCAGGTCCACGACCCGGCCGCGCAACGCACCTGGCGCGGCGCCAACCCGCTGTTCGACGACGTCGCCGCCATGACCGACCTCGGCGGCCACCGACTGCGCATCGACTACACCACGGGCACCGCCCCCAAGGACCGCGGGCTCGTCTACCAGATGCGGCAGACCACCCGGGACACCCCCTCCGCCTTCATCTGGGAGTCGCGGGACGTCACCGTCCAGGGACTCAAGGCCCGCTACCTGCACGGCTTCGGCCTCGTCGGGCAGCTCAGCGAGAACATCACCCTCGACGGCAACGAGTTCCGCACCGACCCCGCCTCCGGACGCACCACCGCCGGCTTCGCCGACTTCGTCCAGATGTCCGGCGTCAAGGGCACCGTGAACATCACGGGCAACGTCTTCGACGGCGCGCACGACGACGCGATCAACATCCACGGCACGTACCTGGAGGTCACCGGACGCCCCGCGCCCGACACCCTCACCCTGGAGTACCGGCACCACGAGACGGCGGGCTTCCCCCAGTTCCACCCCGGCGACACCGTGGAGATCGTGGACAAGCGCACCATGGTGGCCGTCCCCGGTGTGACCGCGCAGGTCGCCTCGGTCGACGGACCCTCGGGCCAGGACCACGACAAGCCGCTCACGAGCATGACGGTCACCTTCGACCGGCCGCTCCCGGACTCGGTCCGCCCCTGGGACTTCGTGGTGGAGAACACCACGTACACGCCGACGGTCCGGATCAGCGGGAACACCTTCCGCGACATCCCCACCCGCGGAGTCCTCGTCACCACCCGCAAGCCGGTCGTCATCGAGAACAACCTCTTCGACGGCATGGGGATGGCCAGCGTCTTCCTCTCCTCCGACGCCTACCAGTGGTACGAGTCGGGACCGGTCACCGACGTCCTCATCCGCCTCAACACCTTCCGGCGGCCGGCGAGCCCCGTCATCCTCGTCGAGCCGACCAACCAGGTCGTCGACCCGGCCCGCCCCGTGCACCACGGCATCCGGGTCGAGGACAACGGCTTCGAGACCGGCGACGTACGCCTGCTCGACGCCAAGAGCGTCAGCGGCGTCACCTTCACGTCGAACCGGGTCGCCCGACTCGACCGCCACACCGCCTTCGCCGCCCAGGCGAAGAACCTCTGCCCGGCGAAGGGCACCACCACCTCCGTGCGCACCGTCACCACCGCCTCGCCGTACACCACCTCGCTGTTCGCCTACCGCGGCTCCTCCGGGGCCGTCATCAGCGGCAACGCCCTCGACAACGGCCTCAACCTCCGCGCCGACCTCGACGCCACCGACCCGGCCCAGGTCACCAGCGACGAGGTCGTCGAGAACGGCGACCGCGTCCTGCCCCTGCTGCCGACGACGAGCTACACGAGCAGCAACGGGACCGTCGCCAGGGTCGACGCGAACGGCAAGGTCACGGCCAGGTCCGTCGGGACGGCCGTCATCACGCCGGTCACCCACAGCCAGCTCGGGGACACCACCGGCGTACCCGTCACCCTGACCGTCGGCGGAAACCCCACCTCGCCCGCCTGCGCCAAGCCCCTCCACCTGAACACCGACGCGTGGACCGTGATCCGCGACCTCCCCGACCACCGCGCCATCCTGCCCGGAGACACCCTCCAGCTCACCCCCAGCGGCCGCGGATTCCTGTGGGCCGGCGCCAACAGCGCCCACAACCTCGTCCTCACCGCCATCGGGAACGGCTCGGGCACCGCGACGGTCAGGATGAGCGGCCGCACCCAGCGCGGCTACATGGAGGCCGGACTCATCCTCCACCGCGGCGACGACGACTACATCGCCCTCCAGCGCAAGCACAACGCGGGCAGTCCCACCCTCACCCTCTCCTCGGAGCGGGGCGGCTGGGCCGAGGAACCGCATCGCGCCCCCGATCCCGGACAGCAGGACCTGTGGCTGCGCCTGCAGCGCACCGGCGACAGCGTCACCGCCTCGTACTCCCTCGACGGCACCGCCTTCACCCGCCTCGGGGACCCGATCGACGCCTCCTGGCTCCAGGGCGCCCGCTTCGGCGTGCTCGCCGAGGTGGAGAGCGCCTCCGGCACCGACGTCCCGTTCCGCTTCACCGGCTTCACCGTCAACGGCTCGCCGGTCTCCTTCACCTCCGAGTGGTGACCCGACAGCGCTCCCGCCTCGCCCCCACCTCACCCCCCGTCGAAGGATGTGACATGAGCAGGCGTCTCCTCGGTCCGCGAGCGGCCCTGGCCGCCCTCTCGGCCGTACTGCTGCTGTGCGCGGCGTCCACGACGGCCCCGGCCCTCGCCGGGACCGGCGCTCCCCGGGAAGCCCCGACCGCCGCACCGGCCGGCATGTCCGGTCAGGCCCTGGCCGCCGTCGCCACACCGGACCCCCACACCCTGTGGTACGACCGGCCCGCCTCCGACTGGGAGTCGGAGGCCCTGCCCCTCGGCAACGGCGCCATGGGAGCCATGGTGTTCGGCGGCGTGCAGTCGGAGCACCTGCAGTTCAACGAGAAGACCCTGTGGACCGGCGGACCGGGCACGGCGGGGTACGACTCCGGCAACTGGACGGCACCGCGCCCGACCGCCCTCCAGGAGGTCACCGACGCCATCGACGCCCAGGGGTCGGCCGACCCGTCCTGGGTCGCGAGCAAGCTGGGACAGCCCCGCACCGGCTTCGGAGCCCACCAGACCTTCGGCGACCTCCACCTGGACATGACCGGGCAGGCGTCGGCGTACTCCGGCTACCGGCGGTCCCTCGACCTGCGCGACGCCACGGCACGGGTCTCGTACACCACCGGCGACGCCGTCGTCGAGCGTGAGTTCTTCGCCAGCTACCCCGACAAGGTCGTCGTCGGCCGGCTGGCCGCCGACCGGCCCGGGAGGATCTCCTTCACCCTGCGCTACACCTCTCCCCGCAACGACTTCACCGCCACCGCCTCCAAGGGCCGCCTCACCGTCCGCGGCTCGCTCGCCGACAACGGCCTCGCCTTCGAGTCGCAGATCCAGGTCAAGGCCGTCGGCGGGACCGTGACCAGCGGCGGCGGCAAGGTGACCGTGAACGGCGCCGACAGCGCCACCCTCGTCATGAGCGCGGGCACCGCCTACGCGCAGAGCTACCCGACCTACCGCGGAGCCGACCCGCGCACGGCCGTGAAGGGCGCGGTGGACGCGGCGTCCGCCAAGACCCACAGCACCCTCAGGGCGGCCCATGTCGCCGACCACCGCGCCCTGTTCGACCGGGTGAACCTGAACGTGGGCCAGGTGATGCCGGACAAGCCGACGGACAGGCTCCGCGCCGACTACACCGGTGGCGCGTCACCCGAGGACCGGGCGCTGGAGGCGCTGTTCTACCAGTACGGGCGCTACCTGCTGATCGCCTCCTCGCGGCCCGGCTCGCTGCCCGCCAACCTCCAGGGCGTGTGGAACGACTCCATCTCGCCGGCCTGGAGCGCCGACTACCACACCAACATCAACCTCCAGATGAACTACTGGCTCGCGGCGCAGACCAACCTCGCCGAGACGGCGGCGCCGTTCACCGCCTTCGTCGAGGACCTGAGGAAGGCCGGCACCGCCACCGCCACCCGGATGTTCGGCTCCAGGGGCTGGGTGGTCCACAACGAGACCAACCCCTTCGGCTACACCGGAGTCCACGACTGGGCCACCGCCTTCTGGTTCCCCGAGGCCAACGGCTGGCTCGCGTCCCAGGTCTACGACCTGTACGAGTTCGACAAGGACCCCGCCTTCCTGCGCGACCGCGCCTACCCCCTGCTCAAGGGCGCGGCCGAGTTCTGGCTGGACAACCTCCGCACCGACCCCCGGGACGGCCGGCTCGTCGTCACCCCCAGCTACTCGCCCGAGCACGGCGAGTTCACCGCCGGTGCGGCGATGTCCCAGCAGATCGTCCACGGCCTGTTCACCGACACCCTCGCCGCCGCCGGCGAACTGGGCACCGACGCCACCCTCCAGGGTCAGCTGCGGAGCGCGCTCGACCGGCTCGACCCGGGCCTGAGGGTCGGTTCCTGGGGCCAGCTCCAGGAGTGGAAGGCCGACCTGGACGACTCCGGCGACACCCACCGGCACGTCTCGCACCTGTACGCCCTGCACCCCGGGAACCAGATCGCCCCGGCGACCGATCCCGCCCTCGCCCGGGCGGCCGAGGTCTCCCTCACCGCGCGCGGCGACGGAGGCACCGGCTGGAGCAAGGCCTGGAAGATCAACTTCTGGGCCCGGCTGCTGGACGGCGACCACGCCCAGAAGATGCTCGCGGAGCAGCTCAAGGGGAGCACCCTCGCCAACCTCTTCGACACTCACCCGCCCTTCCAGATCGACGGCAACTTCGGCGCCACCGCCGGCATGACCGAGATGCTGCTGCAGAGCCAGAACGGCGAGATCCGGCTCCTGCCCGCCCTGCCGTGGCACTGGCGCACGGGATCGTTCGCCGGACTGAAGGCCCGCGGGGACGTCACGGTCGGCGGGACCTGGTCCGCCACCGGCACCGACGCGTTCACCCTCGTGCCGAACAGGTCCGGACAGCTCGCCGTCCGCAGCCCCCTGTTCACCGGTACGCACACGGTGCGGGACACCACGACCGGCCAGAGCGTCACCCCCGCGCTCGACGGTGACCGGGCCACCTTCACCGGCACCGCCGGCCACCTCTACACGATCACCGGAAACGTTCCGGTCCCGGTCCCGGCCGGCCCCCAGAGCGCGAACCCGCTGCACCACCCCGCCTCCGGCCGGTGCGCCGACCTGGCGAACGGGGCGACGGCGCCCGGCACCCCCGTACAGCTGTGGGACTGCAACGCGAGCGAGGGCCAGGACTGGGCCTACGACCCGGTCGCCCGCACGCTGGTCGGCAAGGGCGGTCTCTGCCTGGACGCGGCGGGCGGCGGCTCCGCCGACGGCACCCGGCTGATCGGCTGGACGTGCAGCGGTGACGACAACCAGCGATGGACCCTCACCCCCGAAGGCACTCTCACCGGCGTCGGCGGCACCTGTGTCACCGCCGCCGACGGAGGCACCGCCGGGGGCACCGCCCTGCAGCTGGGCACCTGCGTCCCGGGCTCCCCGTCCCAGACCTGGGCCGTCGCCCTGGTCAACCCCGCCTCGGCCCGCTGCCTCACCGCCGCCGCCGGCAGCGGAGCCCCGGTGACCCTGGAGGACTGCGATCGCGGCGCCCGACAGCGCTGGACGCCGAGCGGTACCTCCGCACCTGTCACCGCCGGCAACGGCATGTGCCTGGACACCGCCGGCGGCGGTTCGGCCCACGGCACTCAGGTCGTCGTCGCGCCCTGCGGCGGAGGCGCCGGCCAGGACTGGACCCTCACCGCCGGCGGCGCCCTCACCGGCGTCGGAGGCAGCTGCCTCGACGTCACCGACGGCGCCACCGCGGCCGGCAGCAGGCTGCGGCTGTGGCCGTGCGACGGCGGCTCCGCCCAGAGGTGGGTCCTGTGACCCCGTACGACAACGGAGCGCGGGACGCGCGCCGCCACACCACACGCGACAGCCGGAACAGCACGGGAGCCGACATGGACATCCGGACGGACAACGGGGACAACAGCGACAACGGGCACAGCGGCGCGGGCCGTCCCGGCCCGAACCGGCGCGCCGTGCTGAGGCTGCTGGGAGCCGGGGCGGTGGCGCTCGCCGCCGGTCCCGTACTCGGCGGCCTGATCTGGCCGTCGCGGGCGTACGCGGCGACCGGCGTCGCCGGAACCCCGCTGACCCTCACGAACGTGCGCAGCGGCTGCCGACTCGACGTCTACGGCGGTGCTCAGGGTGACGGCGCGGAGATCATCCAGTGGACGGCCACCGGCGGCCCGAACCAGGAGTGGACCCCCGTCGAGCAGGGCGACGGCTGGGTGACGATCACCTCGATGAACTCGGGCAAGGTGCTCGACGTGGCCGACGGCCGCACCGACGACGGCGCGCGGGTCATCCAGTGGTACGCGAACGGCGCCGCCAACCAGCAGTGGCAGCTCGTCGACGCCGGACAGGGCAGGGTGAGGATCGTCGGCAGGGCGAGCGGCAAACTGCTCTCGGTCGTCGACTCGTCCGCCTCCGCCGGAGCCGCGATCGAGATCCGGTCCGACACCGGGGACCCGAGCCAGCTGTGGACGGCCTCGGTCGCGCCGTACCGGCTGGACGCCATGGCCACCGAGGCCCGGCCCGACACCCCGCTGGCCAACGCCGGTGCCGTCGCGGGCGGGGTCGCCTACGGCGTCACCCGCAACGGCTGGTCCCGTGACGGGGCCCCCTGGTACCCGGTGAGCGGCGAGTTCCACTACGTCCGCCATCCCGCCCAGCACTGGGAGCGCGAGCTGGGCAGGATGCGCGCCGGCGGCGTGGGCATCGTGGCCACCTACGTGTTCTGGAACCACCACGAGCAGACCGAGGGCACCTGGGACTGGACGGGACGCAAGGACCTGCGGGCCTTCATGGCCGCCGCGCAGCGGCAGGGAATGCTGGTCTGGCTGCGGGTGGGCCCGTACATCAACGCCGAGGCGACGGACGGCGGCATCCCCTCCCACGCCCTCTCCGGCTCACGCTCCGACGACGCCGGCTACCTGGCCAAGGTCGACACGTACTTCGCTCGGATCGCTGCCCAACTCGGCGGCATGTGGGCCAAGGACGGCGGACCGATCGTCGGCATCCAGCTGGAGAACGAGTTCGCCTCCGGCGACCCGGCCCACATCACCACCTTGCGGCAGATGTGCACCGACCACGGGATGGTGGTGCCGTACTACACGGTCACCGCCAACTCCCGGTTCGACAAGGACACCGCGATCCCCCTCCAGGGCGCCTACACCTACCGGGGCTGGGAGTACGGGGCCGGCACCTCCGCCACGTCCGGGTTCATCTACGGCACCGACGAGTGGACCGCCAACACCGACATCGGCGGGGCGTTGTACGACACGCTCGACTATCCGCGCGGCTTCTGCGAGTTGGGCACGGGCAGCCCGATGCGCGGCAACGACCGCTTCCTCGTCGAACGCCGGTACGTGGCGGCGCACGCCTACGACAGCGTGGGGCGCGGGGCGAACTACCTGGGCTACTACATGTTCCACGGCGGCACCCAGGAGCCGGGTCTGAGCGCGGGCTGGCCCCTCACCTACGACTTCCAGGCACCGCTGGGCGAGTTCGGCCGGACGAGGGACTCCTACCGGCACTACCGGCGCCTGCACACCTTCGTCACGACCTGCGCCGACGAACTGGTCAGGACGCGGATCGCCCGCGACCCCGGACAGATCATGGATCCGACGCAGACCCGCCGCCTGCGGTACATCGGCCGCTTCGACACCGCAGGACGCGGCTACGTCTTCGTCAACAACACCCAGCGCAACGCCGTCCTGCCCACCCGGTCCGACGTCCAGATCCGCGTCGACACGGCCGGCGGCACCGTCACGCTGCCCGCCACGCCCCTGACGATGCCGGCGGACCGCTGCAACGTGTTCCCCGTCATGACCGACCTGAACGGCGTCGACCTGCGTTGGGCCACCGTCGAACCGCTCGCGAAGCTCGCCGGCGACTCGGTCCCCACCTGGGTCTACTGGGCCCCGGACTGGACGGACCGCGCGCTCGCCTTCGACAGCGCCACCGTCGTCACGGGCGAACTGGGGACCCTCACCCAGACGGTGACCGGGAACGAGCGCGTCGTGACGCTCCCGGCCGGGCAGCGCACCTCGCTGCTGGTGCGCGCGGCCGGCGCCACGGCCCCCGCCGCCAGGATCATCGTGCTGACCGAGGCCGAGTCACTGAGCGCCGTGGTCGCTCCGCTCGACGGCCGCGACCGGCTGGTGCTCACCGGCACGGCCACGCTGACCGGCGTCCAGCCGACCGTACGGTTCAGCGCCCCGGCGGGCAGCAAGATCACCGCCGACGTCTTCCCTGCCGCCGGCCTGGCACCGGCCACCGGCTGGAAGGCGGCCCAGGCCACCGCCCCCTTCACGCGCTACACCTACCAGCTCGCCACCGGCCCGGCCGCCCCGCGCGTCACGTCCCTCGGAGCGGGCCGATGGCGCATCAGCAGCAGTGCGTCGACGCTCGCCGGCCTCGCCGAGGCGCGTCTGGTCCTCGACTACCGAGGCGGCGACGCGACGCTGATCGGCGCGGGGACACCGCTCACGAACGACCTGTACCACGGGGAGACCTGGTCGATCGACCTCAGGTACCTCGACGACGCCGCGCGCGCCGATCTCGTCCTGGAGGTCTCCGCGTGGGACGACGCGATCCGAGGCGTCGCCCGGCCCTCCGGCACCGTCCCCGGGCTGCCGTCCTGGACCTGGGAGCCCCAGCGCGAAGCCGCCTGGCGTTGATCCGTAGCCCGTAGCCCGTAGCCCGTAGCCCGTAGCCCGTAGCCCGTAGCCCGTAGCCCGTAGCCCGTAGCCCCGTCGTTCCGTAGCCCCGTCGACACGCCCACCCGTTCCCCGGAGGAAAACCATGCACCGTCCGTACAGATCCGCGGCCGCGAGGACGATCGCGGGCATCGCCGCGCTCGCCACCGCGGCCGTCGGCCTGGCGGCCGTTCCGGCCACCGCCGTCACCGGGACGACGTACCACGTCTCGACCAAGGGCCGGGACTCCAACGCGGGTTCGTCGACCAGCCCGTTCCGGACGATCCAGAAATGCGCCGACGTCGCCGTCGGCGGGGACACCTGCCTCATCGGCGGCGGTACGTACCGGGAGACGGTCACCCCGCGTGCCTCGGGCAGCGCCGGGGCGCCCGTCACCTTCGCGTCGGCGCCCGGGGCGACGGTCACCGTCGACGGGACCGACGTCGTGTCGGGGTGGACACGCGACACCGGCAGCATCTACAAGGCGCGCGTCACCCTGTCCGGCACCGCCGCCGCGCCGTACGGTTCCACGCCGTACCCGTCCAACACCGACCTGTGGGCCAACCAGGTCTTCACCTCCGGCGCCCTGGTGCCCGAGGCGGCCTACCCGCCGGCCGCCGCCGACCCGTGGGAACAGTCCTTCGTCACCAGCGGGTGGTCCTCCACCCGCTCCGGCTCGGGCGCCACCTGCGCCACCCCTCCGTGCACGTCGGTCCTCACCGGCACCCTGACCTACGGAGGCTTCCCGGCCCTGGGAGACATGACCGGCGCCACCGTCTACCTGGCCGGCTCCTGGGTGGCCAACTCGGCGACGGTCACCGGCGGCGACCTGAACGGCACCGGCAAGGTCCTCGACCTCGCCTTCCCGGGCAGCGACGGCCACGTCACGCCGGGCGGAAACTCGACGAAGTTCCGGCTGGTCGGCAAGAAGTCCCTGCTCACCGGCCCGAACGCCTGGTACTACGACCCCGGTACGCGCGACCTGTACCTGTGGGCGCCCGGAGGGGGAGTCCCCACCGGCATCACCGCCAAGAAACGGAACTACGGCTTCGACCTCGACGGCCGCCACCACGTCACCGTGCGCGGGATCAACCTGTTCGCCACCTCGGTCACCACCGACGACGACAGCGCCCACAACGTCCTGGACGGCATCACCGCCACGTACACCTCGACCTGGCAGACCGCCCAGTACGACACGAACCTCCCCTACGCCGGGGTGTACGACGCCAACCACCACTCCGACAGCGGCATCCTGCTCCACGGAACCGACAACGCGCTGCGCAACAGCACCCTGCGCTTCTCCATGGGCAACGGCGTCTCGGTCAAGGGATCCGGCCACGACATCAGCAACAACCTCATCACCGACGTGGCGTACGGCGGCACCTACACCGCGGCCGTGGCACTGGAGGTGGGCGCGAGCGACGTGACGATCATGCGCAACACCCTGCGCTCCACCGGCCGTGACGTCATCAACATGAACACCAACGCCTATCCGAACGCCGGATACACGAACCTGCGCATCGCCTACAACGACATGTACGACTACGCCAAGATCAACTACGACCTGGGCGCCGTCTACACCTGCTGCAACACCGCCTACACCGGCACCCGCATGGACCACAACTGGATGCACGACCCGGCCCAGATCGGCAACGGCTTCCACTTCGACAACGGCAGCTACGACGTGAACGTCGACCACAACGTGATCTGGAACCTGCTCGGCGGCAACGGCATCAACTTCGGCGGGTTCGTCCAGTCGGGCCGGCCGTTGCCCTACCTGAAGGGAACCCTCACCAATAACACCCTCGTCACCGGGCCCGGCCAGCCGATCTTCACCTACTACGCCGACGCGTCCCACGTCTCCAACACCGTGCTGCGCAACAACATCCTCGACGGCGGACACCCGGACGGCCAGACGTTCGACTACATACCGGGAGGCGTCCCGGACCAGAGCAACGACCTGGTCACCACCCGCAGCAAGGACGGTGCAGGACCGGACCCGCGCTACGTGTCCGCCGCGCGGGCCGACCACAGCCTGCAGCCGACCTCGCCGGCGGTCGACGCGGGCATCCCGGTCGCCGGTCTGACGGACGGGTACGCCGGCGCCGCGCCCGACCAGGGCGCGTACGAGAGCGGTCAGACGCCCTGGATCCCCGGCTGCGACTTCGCCGGCTGCACCTCTGTCCCCCCGAACTACGACACGCTGATCTCCGGAAGCAGCGGCAAGTGCCTCGACGTCACCGCCGCCTCGCTCGCCGACGGCGCGGCGGTCATCCAGTACGCGTGCGGCAGCCAGCACAACCAGCAGTTCACCGTCTCGGCCCTGGGCGACGGCCACGTCAGGCTGGTCAACCGCTACAGCGGCAAGTGCCTCGACGTCGCGGACGCCTCGCTCGCCGACGGGGCGGCGGTCATCCAGTACGCGTGCGGCAGCCAGCACAACCAGCAGTTCACCGTCTCCGACGTGGGGGACGGTCACGTCAGGCTGGTCAACCGCCACAGCGGCAAGTGCCTCGACGTCCAGGGGAACTCCCCCATGGACGGGGCCCCGATCATCCAGTGGACCTGCGGTTCCGGGAACAACCAGCAGTGGACCGTGCGGGACGCCGTCTGACCGCATGCCCGCCGACGCTCACGGCGAGCCCCGCCGCCTCCGCTCGCGGCGTGGTGTCGGGATCCCCGCGGCGGGCGCTACGAGCGCCCGCCGGACGTCCCTCCGGAGGTCCTGCCGGAGGCTCCGCTGGAGTCCCGTACCCGCAGCTCCGGGCGGAGCAGCAGCTCGGCCAGAGGCGCGGAGGGGTCGGCGAGCCGCCGCCTCATGAGGTCGACGGCCCATGCCCCCACGGCCCTCTTCGGGGGCGCCACGGCCGTCAGCGGCACATCGCTCAGCTCGGCGACCTCGTCGTCGTACGTCACGATGGCCAGGTCCTCGGGAACGCGCAGGCCGCGTGCCTGGAGGAGACCGACGAGGGTGACGGCGTCGAGGTCGTTGTGCACCAGGGCCGCCCGGACGTCACCCGACTCGACCGCCCGCAGGAGCTCGTCGGACCACTCGGCGGGCGTCGGCCCCTCGGCCGGGCCGATGCGGTACTCCGGGCCCGCCGTCAGACCCAGGTCCGCACAGGCCGCCGTGTAACCCTCCCGGATCAGCGGGGTGTTGGGGCTGTCGACCCTGGCGACCAGGGCGATCCGGCGATGCCCGAGCTCCGCCAGGTGCCGGACGGCCAGGCCCGCGCCGTGGGCGTGGTCGGACGCCACCCGCTCCAGCCGCCCGGCCCGAGCGCCGGCCCGGCGGTCCACCAGGACGACCGGTACGTCGAGGTCGGCCGGCCACTGCGCGGCGGCGTCCACGGGCTCGAGTCCGGCGCGGGGCATGAGCAGCAGGCCGTCGGCGCCCGCCGCGACGAGCCGCCGCGCCTGCTCCTGGTTCTCGGCCAGCGTCTCGCCGGAGATCGCGAGCACGATCCGTACCCCGTGCGCGCGCGCCGCGTCCTGGACCCCTCGGATGATCTCGGGGTAGTAGTAGTCGCCCGGCGGGACGACCAGCCCGAGCGCGCACTCCTGACGGCCGGCCCGGGGTGCCGACGGGCCGGGGGTGTCGGCCTGCTGGGCCGCGGCCGGAGACATCGCGCCGCCGTGCACACGGACGACGAGCCCACGGCTCGCCAGGTCCCGCACGTCCTGGCGCACGGTGACGGCGGAGACGCCCATCTCCGCCGCCGTCTCCTTGACCGTGATCGTCCCCTGGCGCTCCACCATGCGCAGGATCGCCTCACGCCGCTCTTCCGTCAGCACCCCGTACCCCTCTCGTCTCGCGTCACGAGTGAAGGTGTCATCTTTCACTCGACAAACGAAAGGTATCAACGAAGCCGAGGCGGCTCGCGGCCCGTCGGAGGCGGTCGCTGTTGGGCGATCGGAGGTTCCTCCGGTCGGCTTCTTCGTGTCATTCGCCAGTACGGCGGGCCGGGCGGGGCGGAGCAGACTCACTGTCACGACCGGGACGCGGTGATCTTCCGTAGCCGGAGGGTCGGCGTGGCCGTGTACAGGATGACGTACAGAAGGGGGCGGCACGTGAGCGTGCAGCAGTACGACGAGATCGGCGAGGCCTTCGAGGGGTTCAAGTCTCTTCCGCTGATGCGGTACGGCGAGGTGCCGAGCTTCCTCGGCATGGTCGGGGAGGTGGCCGGCAAGTCGGTTCTCGACCTGGCGTGCGGCACCGGCTTCTACAGCAGGGAGCTCCGGCGGCGCGGCGCCACGGACGTCCTGGGTGTCGACATCTCCGTCGAGATGGTCGCCGCCGCGCGGGACTTCGAGCAGCGCGAACCGCTGGGCGTGAGCTACGAGGTCGGCGACGTCGCCGAACTGCGGTCCTTCGACCGGAGCTTCGACATCGCGCTGGGGGTCCAGTGTCTCAACTACGCCCGGAGCATCGCGGAGATGGAGCGGATGTGCCGCAACATCCACCGGAGCCTGGTCCCGGGCGGCGAGTTCTTCCTGCTCGCGCAGAAGCCCGACTACCGGTTCGACGGTCCGCCGCTGGACAAGTACGGGTTCCGCTGCGAGCTGACCGACGAGAAGATCGAGACGGGCGTACGGGGACGGGTCACGGCTCTCCTCGACCCGCAGCCGATCACCATCGTCTCGACGGCTCCGCGCCGCGAGGTCTACGAGGAGTGCCTGGGGGCGGCCGGGTTCGGTGAGCCGGAGTGGGTCCCGCTGCAGGTGTCCGAAGGCGGTATCCGGGAGTTCGGCGAGGAGTTCTGGGAGGACCTCCTCTCGAACCCGCCACTGGAACTGCTGCGCTGCCGCGCCTGACGGGTCACCGCGCTTGACGGGCTGAGGGGCCGACGGGCGGAGGGCCGGACGCGACCCGCCTCCGCCGGGGGTGGCGTGCGGGCAGTGGGGGTCGGGCGGGTGTGCGGGCGGCCGCACCCTGATCCGCCGGGGAATGGAAGGGCGCGCGCCGTCTCGTGTTCACCGACGGGACATCGTGAGCCTCCGTAATGCAGGAGTTGTATGGACAACAGTTGTCCATACAGCTTGGCTTCGCCCCTTCCCCCCATGGAGTACGCGTGACCTCCGCTGCCCGCGCCGCGATCCTCGTCGGTGCCCTCGGCCTGACCGCCCTGTCCCTCACCGCCTGCGGCGCCGCCCCCACGAACGGCGCCGCCGGCGCCGACGGCAAGAACCTCGCCGCCGCGGCCTCCGCCGCCGACGCCGGCGGCATGGACGCCCTGGTCGCCGCCGCGAAGAAGGAGGGCACGCTCAACGCGATCGCCATCCCCCGGGACTGGGCCAACTACGGCGCCCTCATCGACGGCTTCACCGCGAAGTACGGCATCAAGGTGAACGTCGAGAACCCCGACGGCTCCAGCCAGGACGAGATCAACGCCGTGAAGTCCCGCAAGGGACAGGACCGCGCGCCCGACGTCCTCGACCTCGGCGCCTCCTTCGCCCAGGCCGCCGGCGAGCAGGGCCTCACCGCGCCGTACAAGGTCGTCGCCTTCGACCGGATCCCCGAGACCCAGCGCGACCCCCAGGGCCGCTGGTTCAACGACTACGGCGGCTACGTCTCCATCGGCTGCGACGCCAAGCGCGTCAAGGTCTGCCCGCAGACCTTCGCCGATCTGCTCAAGCCCGAGTACAAGGGCCAGGTCGCCCTCAACGGCAACCCCACCAAGTCGGGCTCCGCCTTCGGCGGCGTGTACGCGGCCGCGCTGGCCAACGGCGGCTCGTTCGACGACATCAAGCCGGGCATCGACTTCTTCGGCAAGCTCAAGAAGAACGGCAACTACAACCCGGTCGAGTCGACCCCCGCCACCGTCGAGAAGGGCGAGACGCCCATCTCCATCGACTGGGACTACCTGAACGCCGGGTACGCGGAGCAGTTCGCGTCCAAGGGCGTCGACTGGAAGGTGGCCGTCCCCACGGACGGCGTCTACGCCCAGTTCTACTCCCAGGCCGTCAACAAGGACGCCCCGCACCCGGCCGCCGCCCGGCTCTGGCAGGAGTACCTGTACAGCGCCGAGGGCCAGAACCTCTGGCTCAAGGGCTACGCCCGGCCCGTGCTGATGCCGGCCATGGAGGCGGACGGCACCCTCGACAAGACGGCCGCGGCCGCGCTGCCGAAGGTCACGGGCACGCCGAAGTTCCCCACCGAGCAGCAGACGTCCCAGGCCAAGGAGACCCTGTCGCAGGGCTGGGCCGCGGCCGTCTCCGGGTGACACGTCGATGACCCCGCACTCCTCCACCGCCTCGACCGGGGCCGTCCGCGCAGATGACGCGCGGGTGGCCCCGGCGGGCGCCGGCCCGGAAACGACCGCGCCGGCATCGTCGGCCGCGGCCCGCCGGACCCTCGGTTCCCCCATGACCGACGGCCCCGCCCCGCACCCGGTCCGCCGGCGTCCGCGCGCGGGCGCCTGGCTCGCCGCGCTGCCCCTCTTCCTCGTCGTCGGCCTCGCCTTCGGGCTGCCCGCCCTCGCCATGGCCGACGGCGCCTTCACCGTCGCCGACGGCTCGTACGGCCTCGACAACGTGACCCGGTCCGTGGACGGCGCCTACCGCACCGCGCTGCTCGGCAGCATCGAGCTGTCCGCGCTCACCGCGGCCGCCGGCACCCTCGTCGGGCTGCTCCTCGCCCAGGCCGTCGTCTCCTCCCGTGGCCGGGCCCTGCGGGAGGCCGTCCTCACCGCCTCCGGCGTGCTCGCCAACTTCGGCGGCGTACCCCTCGCCTTCGCGTTCGTCGCGACCCTCGGCAACGCCGGCGTCCTCACCACGAGCCTGGGCCTCGGCGACCGAGGATGGTCGCTGTACAGCTTCTGGGGACTCGCCCTCACCTACCTCTACTTCCTGGTGCCGCTCATGGTGCTGACCGTGGCGCCCGCCCTCGACGGGCTGCGCGTCCAGTGGCGGGAGGCCGCCCGCGACTGCGGTGCCTCGACCTGGCGGTACTGGTGCCACGTCGGCCTGCCGGTGCTGCTGCCGTCCCTCCTCGGAGGGTTCGTCCTGCTCTTCGGCAGCGCGTTCGCCGCGTACGCCACGGCCGCCGCGATGGTCGGCAGCTCCGTCCCCCTGGTCACCCTCCAGATCGCGGACGCGCTCTCCGGGAACGTCCTGGTCGGCCAGGAGAACGTGGCCCTCGCGCTCAGCCTCGACATGGTCGTCGTCGCCGCGCTCGTGATGGCCGTCCACCTCCCCCTCCAGCGAAGGAGCACCCGATGGCTCGCCTAGGACGCCCCCTGGTGCTGCTTCTCGCCGGGGTCTACTTCCTCGTGCCGCTGCTCGCCTCCGTGGTGTTCACCGTGGACATCCCCGGGCAGGGGCTCACCCTCTCCTCGTACACCCGGATCTTCACCGCGCCCGGCTTCACCGGCAGCCTGCTGCTCTCGCTGGGGCTCGCGGTGGCCACCGTCGCCCTCGTCCTCCTGGTCACCGTCCCCGCGGCGGTCGCGGCCCGGCTCTCGGCGCCCCGGCTGCGCCCGGTCCTGGAGGTCGTGTGCACGCTGCCGCTCGTGGTGCCGCCGGTGGCGCTCACCGCCGGGCTCGGCACCGTCCTGCGCTGGGGGCCGGAGAAGCTGTCCACGACCCCGCTCTACCAGACCTTCGTGGCCGTGCAGAACCCGGACTTCCCCCTCGTCCTGGTCCTCGCGTACGCCGTGATGGCGCTGCCCTTCGTCCACCGGGCGCTCGACGCGGGGCTGCGCTCCGTCGACGTGCGCACACTGGTGGAGGCCGCGCGGGACTGCGGGGCCTCCTGGCCACGGGCGCTCGTCTCGGCCGTACTCCCCAATCTGCGCGGCGCGTTGCTGAACGCCTCGTTCCTGACGCTCGCGCTCGTGCTCGGCGAGTTCACCGTCGCCTCGCTGCTCGGCTTCCAGCCCTTCGCGGTGTGGATCGTGCAGGCGTCCGGCTCGGACGCCCGGCTCTCGGTGGCCGTGTCCCTCCTGAGCCTGCTGCTGACCTGGGTCCTGCTGCTCGCGCTGACCACCGTGGGCAACCGCCGCCGTACACCGCGCACGTCCGGCCGTACGCCCGACCGCGCCTCCGTGGCTCTCGAAGGAAAGACAACCCGATGACCGTGCTCGACCAGCCGGTGCGCACCGGCGCCGCCCTCCGTATCCGTGGCCTGCGCCGGTCCTTCGGCTCCGCCGTCGCCCTCGACGGTCTCGATCTCGACGTGGCCCCCGGCGAACTCCTCGCGCTGCTCGGCCCGTCCGGCTGTGGAAAGAGCACCGCACTGCGCGTCCTCGCCGGATTCGAACGCCCCGATGCGGGCCAGGTGCTGCTCGACGGCCAGGACATCGTCCCGGTCTCCGCCGACCGCCGCGACACGGCGATGGTGTTCCAGTCGTACAGCCTCTTCCCGCACCTCACGGCCGCCGACAACGTGGCCTTCGGGCTGCGGATGCGCAAGGTGCGCACTGCCGAACGGCGTGCACGCGCCGGTGAGTTGCTCGAACTCGTCGGTCTGGCCGGTTACGGCGACCGCTTCCCGCATCAGCTCTCCGGCGGCCAGCAGCAGCGGGTCGCGCTGGCCCGCGCGCTCGCGCTCCGGCCCCGGCTCCTGCTCCTCGACGAACCGCTGTCGGCGCTCGACGCCCGCGTACGACTGACACTGCGCGAGGAGATCCGGCGACTCCAACTGGAGCTGGGCATCACCACCGTGTTCGTCACCCACGACCAGGAGGAGGCGCTGTCGATGGCCGACCGGGTCGCGGTGATGAACGGCGGCAGGCTGGAACAGTGCGCCACCCCCACGGAGTTGTACGAGCGCCCCGCGACCGGCTTCGTCGCCGAGTTCGTCGGCACCATGAACCGGGTCCCGGGGCGTGCCGTCGGTGGCGGCCGCGTGGAGGTCCTCGGCGTACGACTGCCCGTCGACGGGCCGGACGGCACGGGGGACGTGCGGGTACTCCTGCGGCCCGAGGCGCTGGAGGTGACGGCCGGCGGCCCCGCCCGCGTCACGGGCACCGCGTTCCACGGCCCGACGACCCGGCTGCGGATCACCCTGCCCGACGGTACGGACGTCACGGCGGACGTCCCCACGTACGCGGCGACCGGCTTCACTCCGGGCACGGACGTCGCGGTGACCCCGCTGCGGCGCCCCGTGCTCCTCGCCTCCTGGGACGGTGCCGCGTGACGGGTCTGCAGGCCGTCCTCTTCGACATGGACGGCACCCTCGTCGACACCGAGGGCGTCTGGCTGGACGTGGTCGAGGCGGCGGCCGGCCGCCGGGGCCGCACCCTGGACGCCGAGCGCCGTACCGCGGTGACCGGGCGCTCGGTGGAGGACGCCGCCGCCCTGCTCCGGGAGTACCTCGACGCTTCGGCAGCGGAGCTCGCCGCCGAACTCGGCGCGGACTTCGCCGCGAGGCTCGCGGTGACCGTTGCGCCCCGGCCGGGCGCGCTGCGGCTCCTCGCCGCGCTGCGCGCGCGCCGGGTGCCGACGGCGCTCGTGTCGGCCTCCCCGCGGGCGGTCGTCGCCCAGGTCGCCGGCACCTTGGACGGACACCGCTTCGACGCGCTGTTCGGAGCGGAGGACACCGTACGCACCAAGCCGGAACCCGATCCGTACCTGGCGGCCGCGGCGGCGCTCGGCGTCGAACCGGCCCGGTGCGTGGCCGTCGAGGACAGCCCGACGGGGGTCGCGTCGGCGGTCGCCGCGGGCTGCCGGGTGCTCGCCGTGCCGTCGACGGAGCCGCTGGCGGAGTTCGCCGGCACCGAAGGCGTCACGCTCGCACACTCGTTGACCGACGTGGACGCCGATCTGCTGGTCTCCCTGGTCGGTTGAGCCGGGGACGTGACAGGGTGGGCGTGTGAGTGAGGGACTGGCCAGGACACCGCTGTATCTGAAGGTCGCCGCCGACCTGCGGACCGCCATCGCCGCGGGCGCGTACGGCTCGGGGGCGAAACTGCCCGCCGAGGACGAACTGGCCCGCCGGTACGGCGTGTCCAGGGGGACGGTCCGGCAGGCGCTGGCCGCACTGCGCACCGACGGACTGATCACCTCGCGCCGCGGTGCGCGCCGGGTGGTGCTCGGCGGCCCCAGGCTCCACAGTTTCGGCGAGCTCCGCTCGTTCACCCGCTGGGCCCGCTCGCTCGGCGAGGAGCCAGGGGGCCGGATCGTGGCCGTCGACCGGGTCCCGGCGGACGCGGAGGAGGCCGGGAAGCTGCGCGTCGCCGAGGGCGCGCCGGTCTACCGGGTGCGGCGGCTGCGTACGCTCGCGGGCACGCCGGTGATGGTGGAGCGGACGACGTACCCGGAGCGGATCGGAGAGCTCGTCGCCGCGATGCCGCGGGACTCGGTCTCGCACTCGGAACAACTCGAGCTGCACGGTGTCCTGTTCGCCGACGCGCGGCACACCATCGACCTCGTGCCGGCCGACGCCGACGACGCGGAACTGCTCGGCTGCCGGATCGGGGAGTCGCTGCTGCGGGAGCGGCGGCACTCCACCGACCCGGCGGGGAACCCGGTGGAGTGGTCGCAGGACCGCTACCTGCCGGGGACCGTGGCCTTCACGATGCAGAGCTCGACGGCGACGAGCGCGCTGGGACGCGCGGCGTTCCGTCCCTCGTAGCGGTCCTCATCGAGGATCGGGGCGCGGCGCGGTCAGCCGGAGACCCTGACCTGGTCCACGCTCCAGAAGGCGCTGTTCGTGCCGGTGTAGCGGAACCGGAGCTTGAAGGTCTTCGCTCCGGCCGGCGCCGTCACGGGCAGCCGCTCCACTGTGTTGACGTCGGCGCGGTAGGACGTGATGAGCCGCGGTGTGCCGTTGTCCCACGACACGTAGACGTCTCCGGTCTGGGGGCCGTCGATCTTGTAGTTCGTCGCGTACCGGATCTCGACGGTCCTGTCGGCGGGGACTCCGTACGAAGGGCTGATCAACGTGGAGTCGAACTGTCCCGTGCCATGGTCCTTGTCGTCCCACTCGTCGGAGTCGGCGACGGCGAAGACGTTCCGGGCGCGGACGTTGGTCTCACGGCCCTGACCGCGGTCGGTGTTGCTCCAGAACTCGTCGGTGGTGAACGACCAGCCACGCCACTCGGTGGTGCCCCCGGTGGGCATCTTGGAGCTGTCGACTCTCCAGCCGGCGGGAGCGGTGGTGGTCCAGCCCTTGACCGAGGTCGACAGCGAGGTCTCGTCGACACGGGGCTTCAGGGAGGGGCGCAGACCGTCGAAGGCGTCGGCGGCGATGTCGTGGACCGGTGTGCCGTCGAGTTCCCAGGACGGCGAAGCGGCCACGCCCTCGTGGGCGAGGACGGTGGGCGCGATGTCGGTGAGTTTGACGTCGTTCCGTATCGAACCGGCCGCGTGGCCCGAGCCCTTGGCGATCACGAACGTCTGGCGCTCCTGGGGGGAGTCGCCGCCGTGTCCGCCGGCGTCGGTGTGGCCGTGGTCGGTGGTGAGAATGATCTGCCAGTCCTCGTCGGCGTACGTCGGCCGGGAGGTGACCGCCTTGAGGATCTCGCCGATGCGTGCGTCGGTCGCTTCGAGCGCCGCTCGGTATTCGAGGCTCGCGGCACCGTGGTCGTGGCCGGCGTGGTCGACGTCGTCGAGGTGGACGAAGACACTGTCGGGGTTGCCGTGGGCGAGGTAATCGGCGGCCTGAGCGGTGGTGTCGTCGTCGCTGGTGCCGGCCTTGCGTACATCGGCCATGGTGAAGATGGTCGAGGTGATCGATGGCCAGGTTCCCACGACGAGGGTCGAGGCGGTGGGGTCGGCGCTCTCCAGGCGGGTCTGGTAGTCCGGGTACCGGGTGAAGTCCGCGCCGCTGAAGGAGTTGTCCTTCGCCAGGTGCTTGTCCGGCCAGACGCCGGTGGCGACGGTGGCCCAGCCGGGCCCCGACCACGTGTCGGACATGGGTGCGGCGTAGAGATTGCCGGTGGCGGTCATGCCCTGGGCCATCAACAGCTCGATGCTGGGCAGGTCGAAGGAGCCGAACGTGGCGAAGGTCGCGCCGTCGATGCCGATGACCAGGGATTTCTTCTGCCTGGTGCCGTCAGGGAGTCCTTCGTACGCCGACACGGTGGTGGCGATGGCGGGTGCGGCGCCTGCGAGCGGAAGGGCGGAGAAGGCGAGGGCGGCGGCGAGGGCCGCCCTCGCCGAGGTGCGGACGTGCAACGTGGCCTCCGGGGGCGAGGGTCCGACGGCCGTGGTCGGCTGAGCGGGGGGAGGCGGGAGATGACGGCGTGCACGGTCGAGCCGTGTCACGTGGTCGTGGTGGAACGATCGCCCGCCCCGCCCTGCATGTTCACGTGAACATGCAGGGCAGCCTCGGGCCGCTTCTCCTGCCCGGCCTGTGGGTGTGTGGATATGGGGAAGCTTGGACCTTGTGGCCACAGGAAGCAACAGGTCTGCACAAATATCGACACAGCGTCGGAGTCGACAGCACGGCAGCGGCGCTGATCATCCGGCTCCGAGGGTGAGCAGTCCCGCAAGAAGCGGTCGGAAGTGCGCGAAGCCGGGGGTGTCCCTGTGCGGGTCCTTCGCCTGCTCGTCCCAGCGGCGCACGGCGACGGCGTCGGCGGCCCCCGGGTGCGCCTCGAAGGCGCGTGCCTGCGCCGCGGTCATCGGCCCGCCCTGGACGGCGAGGGTGTGGACGGACGCCTCGGAGAGCAGGTCGGCGTAGCCGGGCTCCACGGCGCAGAGGTAGCGCTTGGCGGCGACGTGCAGCCGTACGGGATCGGTGACATCGGGCCCGAACCACCGGCCGAGCCAGTCGGCGCCGGTGTGGCTGTGCCGGTTGTCGGTGCCGTCCTCCATCAGGTCGCGGCCGGTGACCGCGCCCTGGAAGTGGCCGACGTCGTGCAGGAGCGCGGCGGCGACCAGGTGCGGCGCGGCGCCGGCCGCCTCGGCCAGGGCGCCGGCCTGGAGCATGTGCTCGGCCTGGGTGACGGCCTCGCCGAGGTACTCGGCGTTGCCCGCGCCGTCGAAGAGCCCGGCGAGGACGTCGAGGGGGTCCGGGGCGAGAGAGTTCGGGCGGGGCTGGTCCGGGCCGAGCGGGTCCGGGCCGAGCGGGTCCGGGCCGAGCGGGTCCGGGTGGGGCGGGTCCGGGTGGGGCGGGGTCACTTCGCCTCCCGGCGCAGCACGGCGAGGGTGGAGGCGAGTCCGTCGATGTCGGCGTAGGCGCCCTGGAGGTGGCGGGCGCCGGACTCCGCGAAGGCCGTCCGGGCGTGCAGCAGACGGGTGTTGTCGAAGACGAGGCAGTCGCCGGGGGTCAGGCGGAAGTCGAGCTGGAGCTCGGGACGGAGCAGCAGTTCGCCGAAGCGCCGGTAGGCGGAGTAGAAGGCGTCGAGGGGGCCGGCGGGCAGTCGCAGTGTGCCGATGGACCGGTTGTTGAAGCGGATCTCGCGGACGCGGCCTTCCGGGTCGGTCCCGATCAGCGGCCGGTGGGCGCGGAGTTCGGTGCGGTCGTCGGCGAACGCGAAGGGCACCGGGACACGGGTGAGGATCTCGTACGACTTCGGGTCCTCGGCGCGCAGCAGTGCCGCCGCGTGGAAGCCGTCCACGAGGCCCGAGTCGCCGCCCTGGGCCGCGTTGACGAGGCAGTGCAGCAGCTGGAGGGTGGGGACGGGGTCGCGGTAGGGGTTGTCGGTGTGCGGCGTGATGCGGGCGCCCGTGAAGGCGAGGTTGTTGGGGTCGGCCTCGACCCGTACCTCGAAGAGCTCGCCGTAGTTGGTCTCGCGTACGTAGCCGAAGGTCCGTGCCACGTCGAGGACCTGGCGGTCGCGGACGGGGACTCCGCGCAGCAGGACGAAGCCGAGGCGCAGGACGGACGCGAGCGCGCCGGCCCGGACGTCGGGGTCGGTGCCGTAGGCCTCCCAGTCGGCCTCCGGGAGGCCGCTGTCGAAGCGGCGCGCGGCCCACAGCTCCTTGTCGTCCTCCGTACGGCCGTCCCCGAGGAAGGCGGGGGAGCCGACGGCGTCGGGGAGGTGGGCGCCGAGCCAGGTCTCGGGGTACACGGACCGGTGCCCGTCGGGGGCCCAGACGACCTCGCGCGCGGGCGCGCCGTCGGAAGTGCGGGCGTCGTGGACGGCGCCGACGGCGAGCGCGCCGGGGAGCTCGGTGATCTGGAACAGCTTCTGGCCGTTGCGGGGGTCGCGGCAGTCCGCGCAGGGGCAGTTGTCGCGCAGCCAGAGGGGCGGGGCGGAGGCGAGTGGCACCATCAAGGGTCTCCAAGTTGTACAGACAACTTTCGTTCGGGCGTGAGCCTCGCAGCCGCGCATGGCCGAGGGGTTACGGCCCGATGGACGGCGCCCCCGGATCGCCCGGCGCCCCGCCCTGTCGGCGAACGTTGGCGAGCGCGCTCACCCCACAGGTGCCGAAGGCGCCGAGGCCGTCGAAGAGCGTGGCCTGCCCGACGGCGATGCCGTCCGACGCCATGTGCCCGCTGCTCTCCATCCCGATCGCCTCGTCCGCTGGCATCCGGCACAGCCGGAGCGTGAAGTCGGCGTTGATGAACTCCAGGCCGCTCGTGCCGGAGTTGGCGAGCGGGCTCGCGTAGTCGGCGGCGAGACCGAGGCGGACCAGCGGGCCCAGGGCCTCGCCGAGGACCAGCTGCCGGGTCTCGCGCAGCACGGCCCGGCGCCGGACCGCGCCGCTGCCGGGGGAGGAGCGCTCGTCCGGGTCGACGCGCCACAGGTCGAACGGCGGGACGAACTCCCCCGGTCTGGACGTGCGGTGCGGCGGGCCGAGCGTGTCGACCGGCGGTGGCACCCAGGCGGGCGGGGACCACACCTCGCCGACGGCCCGGCCTCCCGCCTGGAGCAGCACCACCTGGGCGCGCGCGACCAGCTCGCCTCCCGTACGGATCCCCACGTCGACGACCCGGATGCGTCGACCGTCCCGTACGCGCTCCGACGAGACCGTCACCGGGGTCATCGGCGCGCTCCGGAAGAGGTCGAGGGTCAGGCGGGCCGGCACGAGACCGCCCTCCAGGTGTTCCCGCTCGACGGCCCGGGCGGCGAGCCCGCCGAACAGCCGACCGTGGATCCGGGAGGCCGACCAGTAGCCCCGGGCCGCGGGCTGGGGGTGCAACTCGCCCCCGAAACGGTGGAAGAAGGCTCCGGCGGCCGCCCCGTCACCTCGCTGCGTGTCGGGCGCGTCCCGTGTCCGTAGGCCTGCTTCCCCCGCCGCCTTCGCGCTGTCCGTGGTCATGCCCGGTTCCCCCTCGTCGTCGGTGAGGGGATGGTGCCCCGGGGGACATGACACGTGACCTCCCTTCGTCCTGTGATCAGCGTCACGCCCGCGCGCCGTGATGTTTCCGGGGCCGGATCCGCTTGATCATCCGGCGGACCCAGTCGCTTCGAGGAGAAGGGTGGTCACCCGTGGATCGCGAGGAACAGCCGCTGTACGCGGCGGACATGAGACGTCACGCGTCCGATTTCGTCGACCGCGTCACCGCGAAGGCGCGGCTGCCGCTGGACTACAGCCCGGCCAGCCTGCGCGTCGCCGACCGGCTCATCGACGGCCTGCGGCAGGGCGGGGCGGGCCGCGAGGAGATGGCCGGGCCCCTGCTCGGCCTCGGCGCGTACGTCGGCGAAGTGCTGGTGCGCGAGGCCGGCGCGATCTGGGTGGACCTGCCTCCGGGGCACCTGCTGCGGTCCGTGTTCACGCACTCCGTCGGGGCGCGGATGCCGGACGGCCGGGTGTGGAACCCGCTCGGCCGGACCGTCAACCGCTTCGAGATCGGACCCCGGGAGTCCCTGCACACGTACTACCTCACCCTGCACGGACGGCGGTCCGCGATCCGGCCTCGACGCCGGGACCGGAGCGGGGACCGGACCGCCGACAGGCCGTCGGACGGCGCCGTCTGACGGTCTGGCAGGATGAACGCCTCCCGCTTCCTGACGGGAGCCGGGGGTGACGTGGCGGACGGGTCGTGAAGAGGGGCGTGTGAGCGAGGGAACGGGGCGGCCGCTCACCGCGGCACACGACCCGGATCTCGGCACCGCCGTCGAGCGGGCACGGGGCGGCGACGAGGCGGCGTTCGCGGAGGCCTACCGGATCGTGCACCCCGGACTCCTCGGCTACCTGCGGGGGATCGTCGGCGAGGACGCCGAGGACGTGGCCTCCGAGGCGTGGCTGGAGATAGCGCGGGACCTCGGCCGGTTCCGGGGCGACGGCGCGGGCTTCCGCGGCTGGACCGCGACCATCGCCCGGCACCGGGCCCTGGACCATCTGAGGCGCGCCCGGTCACGGCCCCGCCCCACCGGTCTCGAACAGGACGTACTGGACCTCCCGGCGGCGGGGGACGCGGCCGGGGAGGCCCTGGACGCCCTGTCGACCGAGCGCGCGCTGGCGCTCGTCGCGAGCCTGCCCCGGGACCAGGCCGAGGCGGTCCTGCTGCGCGTCGTCGTCGGCCTCGACGGACCGACGGCCGCCCGGGTTCTGGGCAAGCGGCCCGGTGCGGTACGTTCCGCCGCGCACAGAGGTCTGAAGCGACTCGCGAGGCAACTGAAGGGGAAAAGGAGGTGACGGATGCCTGACGACCGGCGGAACGGCGGGCTCGAGGAGTCGCTGCGGGCCGCGCTGGGTGACGTCACCCGCGGCGGGGCCACCCTGGGCGCGCTCCGGGAAGGCCATGACCACGCGCGTGCGGAGCGCACCGGCCGCGAGGCGGAGGAGAGCGCCCTCGCCGCCTTCCGGGCCGCCCGCGACGCGGGCCTGCACACGTCCCGGCCCACGCGCGACCGCGACGACTGGACTCCGTCCGGCGCGCGACGGCTCCCGAGACGTTCTCTCAGGACCACCGTCGCCGTGCTGGTCGCGAGCGTGACGCTCGGCGGTGTCGCCGTCGCCACCGCAGACCTTCCCGGACACCTCCTGGGCACGCCTTCCCCGGCCCCCGCACCGGAACCCGGCACCTCCGCGCCCGACCGGACGCCCGACCAGGGGCCCGGCCCGACGTCGGCCCCGGTCCTGGTCGCCCCGGATCTGCCCGGGCCGCCGCTCGCCGGCACCCCCTTCGGGCCGGACGGACCGGACCGGTTCGGTCCGACGCCACCCGCCGCGACCCGCGAGGCGCGCTGCCTCGCCCGGGGCACGGAGGGCCGGGAGAAGGCCGTGGAGACGGCCGGGCCCGCCTTCTGCCGTGCGGATCCGCCGCCGGGCCACGACGCGGGACCGGGAGCCGGAGCCCGGAGCGGCGGCCGGAACGACCCGGCGGAAGCCTCGGCCAACGCCTCCGCGAGGGCGCGCGCCGGCAGACCCTGAGGCCACGCCCCTTCCCCCTCCCTCGTCGGCTTCCCCTTCTTCCGGCCTCCGGGTTGTCCACAGGTTGCGGCGGACCGGGCCGGGGTGTCCGTGGGGGCCGCTAGGCTTCACGAATGGTCCTTTCCGACGAATCCGCCCAGGTCTCCGACGCCTCGCAGGTGCTGAACCGCGTCTTCGGCTACAGCTCCTTCCGCGGCGAGCAGCAGGAGATCATCGAGCAGGTCGTCGGTGGCGGCGACGCACTCGTGCTGATGCCGACCGGTGGCGGCAAGTCGCTGTGCTACCAGATCCCGGCGCTCGTCAGAGAAGGCACGGGCGTCGTGATCTCGCCGCTCATCGCGCTGATGCAGGACCAGGTCGACGCCCTCAGGGCCCTCGGCGTGCGGGCCGGATTCCTCAACTCGACCCAGGATCCGTACGAGCGTCAGGCCGTCGAGCAGGCGTTCCTCGCGGACGAGCTGGACCTGCTCTACCTGGCTCCCGAGCGGCTTCGGACCGAGGGCACGCAGCGGCTGCTCGACCGGGGCACGGTCTCGCTCTTCGCGATCGACGAGGCGCACTGCGTCGCCCAGTGGGGCCACGACTTCCGGCCCGACTACCTCGCGCTGTCCATGCTGCACGAGCGGTGGCCCAAGGTGCCGCGGATCGCTCTGACCGCGACGGCCACCGAGGCCACCCACGCCGAGATCGCGGCGCGCCTGGGTCTTGAGGACGCCCGGCACTTCGTCGCGGGCTTCGACCGGCCGAACATCCAGTACCGGATCGTCCCCAAGAACAACCCGCTCAAGCAGCTCCTCGAACTGATCAGGACCGAGCACGAGGGGGACGCAGGGGTCGTCTACTGCCTCTCGCGGTCGTCGGTGGAGAAGACGGCCGCCGCGCTCGTGGAGCACGGGATCGACGCCGTGCCGTACCACGCGGGCATGGACGCCCGCGCGCGTGCCGCGAACCAGTCCCGCTTCCTCCGCGAGGACGGGGTCGTGGTGGTGGCGACCATCGCCTTCGGCATGGGCATCGACAAGCCGGACGTGCGCTTCGTCGCCCACCTCGACCTGCCGAAGTCGGTCGAGGGCTACTACCAGGAGACCGGCCGCGCCGGCCGCGACGGGGAGCCGGCCACGGCCTGGCTGGCGTACGGCCTCCAGGACGTGGTCCAGCAGCGCAAGCTCATCGACGGCTCCGAGGGCGACGAGGCGCACCGCCGGGCCCTGGGCATGCACCTGGACGCCATGCTCGCGCTCTGTGAGACGGTCGACTGCCGCCGCGTACGCCTCCTCGCGTACTTCGGGCAGTCGGGTCAGCCGTGCGGCAACTGCGACACCTGTCTGACCCCGGCGGAGTCCTGGGACGGCACGGTCGCCGCGCAGAAGCTGCTGTCCACGGTGTGGCGGCTGGCCAAGGAGCGGCGACAGAAGTTCGGCGCCGGTCAGATCATCGACATCCTGCAGGGCAAGAAGACGGCCAAGGTCATCCAGTTCGACCACGACGGGCTCTCGGTCTTCGGCGTCGGGTCGGACCTCGGCACCGCCGAGTGGCGCGGGGTCGTCCGCCAGCTCCTCGCGCAGGGCCTGCTCACGGTGGAGGGCGACTACGGGACGCTCGTACTGACGGAGGACAGCGCCGAGGTGCTGGGAGGCCGCCGCAGCGTCCCGATGCGGAAGGAGAAGGCCCCCGCGGGCCCGGCACGGAAGGAGTCCGGGTCCCGCTCGGGGAAGGGTGCCCGCGTGCCGGTGGACCTGCCGGCCGCCGCCGTGCCGGTCTTCGAGGCCCTCCGCGCCTGGCGGGCCGCGACCGCCCGCGAGCAGGGCGTTCCCGCGTACGTCGTCTTCCACGACGCGACACTGCGGGAGATCGCGACGCTGGTCCCGGCCACGGTCGCGGAGCTCGGCACCATCGGCGGGGTCGGCGAGGCCAAACTCACCAAGTACGCCGAGGGTGTCCTCGCCACCCTGGCGGAGTGCGGGGCGCCCGCCCCGGCCGGTGAGCCCGCCCTCGCCACCGGCCCAGCCCTCGCCACCGGTCCGGCCCCCGCCACCGGTCCGGCCCCCGCCCTCGGGGGCTCCGCCGGTCCGGCCGTCGCGACTCGCGCGACGGCGGCCCGACCGCAGGCACGGTACGAGGACGAGCCGCCCTTCGAGCTGGAGGAGCCGCCCGCCGACATGGACGAGTTCGAGCCGCCCTGGGACGAGTGACACCTCACCCGGACCGGGGGCCGCACGCCGGACCCGGGGTCACCCGCCGGGCAGTTCCTTCGCCCGGCGGGCGTAGCAGAAGACGTGGTCCTCCGGCCCGGCCTGTTCGTCGTCCGGCTGGAAGACGGAGACGGCGTGGTGGAGGACGTCGAGCCCGCACTCCTCGCGGATCTGCCGCACGTACTCCTCGGCCGAGAAGCTGGAGACCCTGACCCGGCGTCCCATCCACTCGATCTCCACGTCCTCGACGTCGGCCGGGACGGTGGCCGTCACGAGGTAGCCGCCGGGTGCCAGCCAGCCGGCCATCCGCCGCAGCGCGGCCGACACCTCGTCCCTGCCCATGACGAGCAGCGGGAAGAACGCGCACACGGCGTCGAAGCCGCCCTCGGGCGCGTCGAAGTCATGGACGCCGCACTGCTCGAACCGCGCCCCCGGCACCTGCGACCGGGCCAGCTCGACCATCGTGCGGGAGACGTCGATCCCCGTCACCGCGAACCCGGCCCGGGTCAGCCGGTCGGCGACCGGCCGGCCGGTGCCGCTGCCGACGTCGAGGACCCGGGCCCCCGCACCCAGCCGGCCGGTGAGCCAGTCGATCGCCGCGAGCTGCTCCGGGAGATGCCCGAAGGCCCGCTCGTAGCCGAGCCCCAGATCGTCGAAGAGCTCCGCCGCCGACAAGGCCCTCTGCTCCGCACCGTGTTCCCGCACACCGCTTCCCTTCGCCGCACCGTCCGGCCTCCGTACGGGCCGCCAGGCTGACCCACTACCCTTCTGGGGCGATCCGTACCACCCAGGCAGCGGGCGTCGACACCGGAGGACGGGCATGACGGGGAACGGACGAAGGCTTCTGCGAGGCTGCGCCGCGACGGCGCTCGTCGGCGTCCTGGGCGTCGGAGCCGCTGCCTGCGGCGGCGGCTCCGAGGACGCGGCCGGCGGCTCGGCCATCGGCCTCACCGCCGCGCTCGGTACCGCCCCCGAGGAGGACGCGGGCCAGACCCTCACCTACACGGACGTGACCGCGACCCGACGGCTGGTGAAGCAGGACAAGGCACTGTACGGCGGCCTCGCCACGTACGGAATCCCCGAGGTGGCGCAGGCGGGCTACGAGAACCGCCCCCTCAAGGAGACGCACGGGTTCGACGAGAACGACGTCGACACCTCGCTCCAGATCGGCTCCGACCGCTGGCGCCTCACCGGCCGCTTCGACGTGAACGCGGTCACCGACGGCCTGAAGAAGCTCGGGTTCGCCGAGAGCGCGAACGACGACGGCGCGCTCCTGAAGGACCGCAACGGCGGACAGGTCGCCGTCTCGGCGTCCGTACGCTCCCTGTCCCTGTCGCCGGACACGCCCCCGCCCGCGCTCGCCACGCCGAAGGCGTCGGTCGCGGACGACCCCTCCTACCAGGCCGTCGCCCGCTGCGTCGGCGACAGCACGTACTACGCGACCTTCTACGGCGAGGCTCAGAAGAGCCGGACACCGGACGTCACCCTGTACGCCATCGGGGCCACCGTCCAGGCCGACGGCACGTCACGCGAGCGGCTCTGCGCGCTGACCAGCTCTCCCGAGGGCGCCGCACGCACGGCCGACAGGCTGCGCGCGACCGCCGCCTCCGGTGAGCGGTTCGCGGGAGCCACCGTCGACGCGGGCAGCGGCGCGACCCCCATGGTCACCATGGAGTGGGCCAACGGCCCGCAGGCGCTCCCCGGCGACCAGAACCGCACCCTGCAGCTCCCGAAGCTGTTCATGGGCGAGCGGTGAGAACGCTCGCGGAGGTCGACGCACTCGCCGCGGACGCGCACGCCGGCCAGGTCGACCTGATCGGGGTGCCCTACGTCGAGCACGTCCGGGCCGTCGCCGCGGGGCTCGAACCCTTCGGCGAGGAGCTCGTGATGGCCGGACTCCTCCACGACGTCATCGAGGACACCGACTGGACGGCCGAGCGGCTCAGGGCCGCAGGCGTCCCGGACCGGGTCGTCGCCGTCGTCGAAGCCGTCACCAACCAGCCGGGGGTCTCGTACGAGGCCAAGATCCACCGCATCGCCGAGGACCCCGACGCCACCCTCGTGAAGATCGCCGACAACGCGCACAACAGCCGCCGGGACCGGGCCGCGGAACTTCCTCCCGCCCGGCGCGAGCGGCTCGCCGCCAAATACCGAGGCGCGCGGGACATCCTGTGGGCGGGAGTCGATCCCGAGCGGATCGCGTCGATCCTGACGGTGGTCAACCCGGCCCTCCTGACGGAACTGCGCGACGGGACCGCTCCGCGGAGGTGACCCCGCCCATCGGATGTGACCCGGCTCACGGGAACCCGCCCCGTGAGCCGGACAGACGACAGTCGTGAACAACGACACGCGCGCACGGATCCGGGCCGGGGACCCCTCGGCCTTCGCCGAACTCTTCGACTCCCACGCCCGGAGCGTCTACAACCACGCCTTCCGGCTGACCGGCGACTGGTCGGTCGCCGAGGACGTCATGTCGGCGACCTACCTGGAGGCCTGGCGGCTGCGGCACAAGGTCGACCCCGAAGGGGGATCGCTCCGGCCCTGGCTCCTGGGCGTCGCCACCAACGTCGCCCGCAACCACTGCCGGGGGAACCGGCGTTACCGGGCGGCCGCCGCCGCGTACGCCGCGGCCGGTGCCGCCGGGGTCCCGATGCCCGACCACGCCGCCGAGGTCGCGGGACGGCTCGACGACCGGCGCCGTATCGCGGCCACCCTGCGGGCGCTCGGCACGCTCCGCCGCACCGAGCGCGAAGTCCTCGTGCTCTGCCTCTGGGAGGGCCTCGCCTACACCGAGGCCGCCGTGGCCCTGAACGTCCCGGTCGGCACCGTCCGCTCCCGGCTCTCGCGCGCCCGCGCCAAGCTCCGTACGGGAGCGGAAGAGGAACTGGCGCGGGAGATCCGTGAAGCCCGCCCGGACTTCCGGAAACCGGCCCGGGAAATCCGGGAACCCGCCGCTCGTACCCGACAGACAACAGGTGATCGCATGAACGCGGTCCGGCCCGCACAGGAGGGAACCCGATGAACCTCGACCCGACCGAGCCCCACACGGCACCCCGGCACGAAGCCGGTGACCTCCCGGCGATCGAGGAGCGCGAACTTCCTCCGGGCCGTCACCAGTTCCACAAGGAGCGCCTGATGAGCCAGATCCACGACGACCGCCTCGCCACCGCCACCGCGAGCGCCCCGGGCAAGCGCAACCCCTTCCTCCGGAAGGTGTTCCTCCTGCCGGCCGCGACGGCGCTCGCCGGAGCCCTCGCCGTCGGCGTCCTCGTCCTCACGCCGGGAGACCCGTCCGGCACCCGGGACGACCGCGCCACCGGCCCCGCCCTCACCACCCGGATCGGTGCCGTCGACGCGAAGGGAACTCCCCAGCTCCTGGACCGCATCTCCCTCGCCGCGGCCGAGGCGAACGCCCCGCAGGGCCGCGCCGGCCAGTACGTCTACATCGAGACCCGGGGCGCGAACACGCACGTCAGGACCGACGGCGACGTGCGCACCCTCGTCAGCGACCCCCTGCAGACCCGGCAGTCCTGGCGTTCCCCCGACGGCCGCGAGGGCTGGCTGATCGACGGCGGCACCGGACCCGAGGGCATCACCCTGTCGGGTCTCGACGAGCAGGGCAACGTCCCGGAGCCGCACCTCGGCGCGCCCTCGCACGACTACCTCGCCGCGCTCCCCACCGACCCCGACGCGCTGCTGCGGAAGATCTACAAGGAGACCGAGGGCCAGGGCAACGGCCCCGACCAGCAGGCCTTCACGACCATCGGCGACCTGCTCATCGAGAGCTGGCCGTCGCCCCGGCTCACCGCCGCGCTCTACCGGGCCGCCGCGAAGATCCCCGGTGTGGTCATGGTGGACAGCGCGACCGATGCCATCGGCCGCAAGGGCGTCGCGATCGCGCGACTCGACGAGACCGGCGGCCAGCGCACCGAGTGGATCTTCGACAGCAAGACCTTCACCTTCCTGGGCGAGCGCACGGTCCAGGTCGAGGGTGCGGGAGGCGACGGCGGGCTGATCGAGCCCGGAACCGTCGTCTCCACCAACGCGATCGTGGTGAGGGCCTTCGTCGACGACATGAAGGTCACCCCGTAGGGGTCGTTCCGGCGATCCAACCGGCCAGCTCGGTCGGCCGGTTGGTGATGATCCCGTCCACCCCGAGGGAGTCCAGCGCCTTCCAGCGGTCGGGCTTGTCGACCGTCCACACGTTCACGGCCACGCCCGCCGCGTGCAGGTCCCGGACGACGTGTGGGCGGGCGGCGAGCGCGGTGTCCGAGACGTTGTACGCCGTGAGGCCCAACTCCTGGGCGAGGGCGACCGGGTCCGCGTCGAGGCTCGAGCGCAGCAGCCCGATCGGCAGGTCGGGCGCCAGCTCGTGGACGTACCGCAGGGACGGGATCTCGAAGCTCTGCACGAAGACCCGGCCGCTCATGGACTGTTCCCGGATGTCCTGGACGATCCGGGCCACCTCGGCGTGACCGTGCCGGCCCTTGATCTCCAGGAGCAGGTTCCCGCCGCGCTCGCGGAGATCCGCCAACTGGGCGGCGAGCGTGGGGATCCGGGTCCCGGCGTACGCGGGCGCGAACCACGAGCCGGCGTCCAGCGCGTCGAGCTGGTCGGCCGTCAGGGAGCGGATCGGGCCGGTGCCGTCGGTGGTCCGGTCGACGGTCGGGTCGTGCAGGACGTACGGCACGCCGTCCTTGCTCGGCTGGACGTCGTTCTCGATCCAGGTGGCCCCGCCGCGTCTGGCCACCTCGTCGGAGACCAGGGTGTTCTCGGGAGCGGCGGAGGAAGCGCCCCGGTGGGCGAGGACCGTCGGCGCCGCCGCGGCGTTCCGGATCCACGGGTTCGGGGCGGCGCCGCGCGGGGTCGCCGGTTCGGCGGCGAGGGGCGTGGGGGGAGCGGCCACCAGCAGAACGGCGGCGAGCGCCGTCGAGCCGTAGGCGATGCGCCGGGGGTGCCACGATCGGGGAGCGGTCGACGGTGCGTGCTTCATGAAGTCAGAGCTTAGGTACGCGGAGTGACGCCGCATGGATCACACACCGGACGGCAGGTGACGAATCGGTGGCGCCACCGATGCGACGGCGACGCGCTGCGCAACGACTTCGCCGCAACGCCCGTCTGCGGCATGGTGTGAGGTGTGCCCGCAGCCGTGCCATCGGGGGACCACGGCCGGGCGTGAGGAGTCGGGGGACTCATGAAAACGGACATGAGTACGGGTACGGACGCGGGCGCGGGCATGGATACCGACATGGGCACGGCCACGGGCATGGGCACGGCCACCGCCACGGCCAAGGGCACGGCAACGCACACGCGCAAGGGGCCCGAGCGTGGGCGAGGCGTCCTGGAAGGGGCGTTCGCCCTCCTCGACGCCCTGCGCCGGAACGGCGACGAGGCCGGAGTCACCGAGCTGGCCGGCGCCGAGACGCAGTGGCGCTCCCTGGAGGGCTCCGGCGGCGTGTACACCATCGCCTACCGGGTGATCGACATCTGACGCATCCCCAGGACGTGGGGAAGGGCCGTGCCGGAACACCGGCACGGCCCTTCCCCACGCTCCCGGCTCAGTCGCCTTCCGGGGCCCGCAGCTCGCCCGACCGCGCCACCCGCGCGTACCAGCGAGCGCTGGACTTCGGGGTGCGCTCCAGGGTGTCGTAGTCCACCCGGACCGCGCCGAACCGCTTCGCGTAGCCGTACGCCCACTCGAAGTTGTCGAGCAGCGACCAGAGGAAGTACCCGCGCACGTCGACGCCGTCGGTGAGCGCGCGGTGCACGGCCTCCAGGTGCGCGTGCACGTAGGCGGCGCGCTCCGGGTCGTGCACCGAGCCGTCCTCGCCGACCTCGTCCTCGTACGCGGCGCCGTTCTCGCTGATCACCAGCGGGAGTCCGGGGTACGCGGCGGAGACCCGGGTCAGCAGGTCGTACAGGGCGCTCGCGTCGACCGGCCAGCCCATCGCCGTCCGCTCGCCGGGCGCGCGGTGGAAGGCGACGGAGTCCGCGCCGGGCCACGGGGAGTGCTCGCTGTTGCCATGGCCGTCGTCCTGCGGCTTCTCCGCCCCCTCCGGGACGTGCGAGACCAGCGTCGGCGTGTAGTAGTTGATGGCGAGCAGGTCCAGCGGCTGCTTCGCCGCGGCGGTGTCGCCGTCCCGGACGAAGGACCAGTCGGTGAGGTGCGCGGTGTCGGCGAGCAGGTCCTCCGGGTAGGCGCCCTCCAGCATCGGACCCAGCCAGATCCGGTTGCCGACGGCGTCGATACGGCGGGCCGCGTCCCGGTCCTCGGCCGAAGCCGTCAGCGGGCGCACCTCGTGCAGGTTGAGGGAGACCGCGAGCTGCCGGTCCGCCGGCAGCGCCGACCGCAGGGCCTGCACGGCGAGGCCGTGCCCGAGGTTGAGGTGGTGCGCGGCGCGCAGCGCGTCGACGGGGTGGGTGCGGCCCGGGGCGTGGACCCCGGAGCCGTATCCCAGGAAGGCGCTGCACCAGGGCTCGTTGAGGGTGGTCCACCGGGTGACCCGGTCGCCGAGGGCGCCCGCGACGATCCCGGCGTACTCGGCGAACCGTTCGGCGGTCGCCCGCTCCGGCCAGCCGCCGGCGTCCTCCAGCTCCTGGGGCAGGTCCCAGTGGTAGAGCGTCAGGGCCGGCTCGATCCCGGCGGCGAGCAGCTCGTCGACGAGGCGCCGGTAGAAGTCCAGGCCCTGCTGGACGGCCGGGCCCCGGCCGGTGGGCTGGACCCGGGACCAGGAGACGGAGAACCGGTAGGCGTTCAGGCCCAGTTCGGACATGATGCCGACGTCTTCGCGGAACCGGTGGTAGTGGTCCACGGCCACGTCACCGGTGTGGCCGTCGAAGACCTTGCCGGGGGTGTGCGAGAAGGTGTCCCAGATGGACGGCGTGCGACCGTCCTCCGCTGCCGCCCCTTCGATCTGGTAGGCGGCGGTGGCGGCGCCCCAGAGGAAGTCGGACGGGAACGAGCGGATGGCGGTGAGCGGCCGGGTTTCGGACGCGGTCATAGGAGAGCGCTCCCAACGCGTATACGGGGTAGGTACGTTCGGGTATGTGCGAGTGCGGGCGGTGCCGCGTGGGGTGCGGCGGCCGGTCAGCTCTTGACGGCGCCGGCCGTGATGCCGCCCACGATGTGCTTGCCCAGGAAGGCGAAGACGAGCAGCAGCGGCACGGTGGATATCAGGGCGCCCGTCAGGACGACGGCGTGGTCCACGGTGTGGTTTCCCGCTCCGAGGCCGGCGAGGGCCACCTGGAGGGTGGGGTTGCCGTCCTGGGTGAGTGCGATGAACGGCCAGAAGAAGTCGTTCCACGCCTGGACGAAGACGAGCATGCCGAGCACGGCCATGGCGGGCCTGGCCACCGGGAAGACCACGTGCCAGATCACCCGGAGACTGTGCGCCCCGTCCATCCGGGCCGCCTCCACGAGCTCGATCGGCAGGGCCTCGAGGAGGAACTGGCGCATGAAGAACACGCCGAAGGCGGCGACCAGCGAGGGCAGGACGACCGACTGGAGCTGGTCGAACCAGCCGAGGTCGGTGATGATCTGGTACAGCGGGATGACGCTGAGCTGCGGCGGGATCGTCATCGTGGCGACCACGAGCGAGAGCAGCATGCCGCGCCCCCGGAAGGGCAGCTTGGCGAAGGCGAAGCCGGCGAGCGTGGAGAAGACGACGGTGGACACGGCCACCAGACCGGCCACGACCGTGGTGTTGATCAGCGCCTCGCCCATGTGGACCTGGTTCCAGGCGAAGCTGAGGTTGTCCAGGAGACGGGGACCCGGCAGCAGCGGCGCCGGCGCCTGGACCACGCGCTCGCCGCTGTGGGAGGCGGCGACCAGGTTCCAGTACAGCGGGAAGAGCGAGACCACGGCGGCCACGGCCAGCAGGACGTAGGTCAGCGGCCCGGCGTGGTGCTGGCGGCCGGCGGTCTGGCGGAAACGACGGCCTGACCGGTGACCGGACCGAGGTGTCCCCGGCTGATGCGGGACTGCGGCCTCGGCGGTCGTCGTGTCGAGAGTGCGGGCCATGAGGTCAGCCTCCCAGCTTCTTGCGGTTGTGACGGGAGACGAGCGCCTGGACGCCGCCGATGAGCAGGAGCAGCAGGAGCATGATCCAGGCGATGGCGGAGGCCTGGCCCAGCGAGTTGTTCACCCACCCCTTCTCGTACATCAGCAGGCTCAGCGTCTGGAACTGGTTGCCGCTGCCACCGCTGATGCCGACGCTGCCGCCGTAGAGCATCGGCTCGCCGAAGAGCTGGGTCGCGCCGATGGTGGAGACGACGACGGTGAAGAGGATCGTCGGCCGGATCGACGGGATGGTGACGCTGATGAACTGGCGCCAGCGCGAGGCCCCGTCGAGCGAGGCGGCCTCGTACAGGTCCTGGGGGACGGCCTGCATGGCGGCCAGGTAGATCAGCGCGTTGTAGCCGGTCCAGCGCCAGGTGACGATCACCGAGATGGCGATCTGCGCCGGCCACTTGGACGACTCCCAGTGGACAGGTCCGACGCCGATCCAGTCGAGGATGGTGTTGATCATCCCGTAGTCGGTGTTGAACAGCTGGGCGAAGACCAGGGTCGCCGCCGCGATCGACGTGGCGTACGGAGCGAGGATCGCGATCCGGAAGAAGCCGCGGCCGCGGAGCTTGTAGTTGAGCAGGTGCGCCAGGCCCAGGGCGATGAGCAGCTGGGGAACGGTCGCGATGATCCCGATGGTGAAGGTGTTGAAGAGCGCGTTCCAGAAGAACTCGCTGGTCGCGAGGTCGGTGTAGTTCTCCAGGCCCTTCCACTGCGGGTCTCCGCCGAGCTCGACCCGGTTGAGCGAGAGCCAGCCCGTGTAGATCAGCGGGAAGAGGCCGAAGGCGGCGAAGGTGAGGAAGAAGGGGGCGATGAAGACGTACGGGATCGCCTTGATGTCCCAGCGGTAGAGCGTGCTGCGCCAGCCGCCCGAGGTGGAGCGGTGGTTCCGGGGGCCGGTGGAGGAGGGCGGTGCGGCGGGCGGCGGGGAGCCGTCAGGCCTCGCCCGAACGGAGGTGGCCACGGGGGCGTCCTTCCAGGTCGATGCGTGCGGTGGTGCGGACGGTGCCGGTCCGCCGCCGCCCGCAGGCGGCGGCGGACCGGCACACGGCCCCCGCTACTGGTCGATCTTGTCGTTGACCAGCTTCTTGACGTTCTCCCAGGCCTTGGCCGGGTCGGTGCCGCGCTGCTCGATGTCGAGGATGCCGTTGTCGGTGAGGAAGGTCTTCACCTGGCCGTCCCAGCGGCTGATGACCGCGGGCGTGATCCCGGCGGCGGCGGACGAGAAGATCTTGCCGACCGGGGTGTCGCCGAAGTACGGAAGCTTGGCGTCCTGGACCGCCGAGGAGGTGAGCGTGTCCTTGGACGAGGGGATGTTGCCGTTGACCGCGAAGACCTTGGCGTGCTGCTCGGGGGCGGTCAGCCAGGCGGCGAGCTCGGCCGCCTCCTTGGTGTGCTTGCCGGACTTCGGCACGGCGAGGAAGGCGCCGCCCCAGTTACCGGCGACCGGCGGTGCGGCGATGTCCCACTTGCCCTGGTTGGCGGGGCCGGCCTGGTCCTTGATGATGCCGGTCATCCAGCTCGGGCAGGCGACGGTGGCGAACTTGGAGTTCTTGAAGGCGGCGTTCCAGGTGCCCTTCTCGTCGAACTGGCGGAGCTTGGCGGTGAGTCCGCCCTTGCTCGCCGCGACGGCGGTCTCCCAGGCCTTCTTCACGCCGGGGCTGTTCTCCCAGTCGAGCTTGCCGCTCGCGTCGGCGTACTGGACGGGGTCGCTGGAGATGACGGCGTTGAACAGGCCGCTCGCCGAGTCGTGGAAGGCGGTGCCGGCGGGCGCGTTCTTCTTGTACGTCGCGCCGGCCTCGATGAACTTGGACCAGTCGCCGGACCACAGCTTGGCGACTTCCTCGCGGGCGGTGGGCAGCTTGGCCTTGGCGAAGAGGTCCTTGTTGTAGCAGATGGCCATCGGGCCGATGTCGGTACCGAGGCCGATGACCTTGCCGTCGGCGGTCGACGCCTGCTTGACCTTCCAGTCGAGGAAGGCACCGATGTCCGCGCCGCCCTCCTTGCTCAGGTCGACCCACTTGTCGGCCATGCTCTCGCCGGTCGCCTCGGCGACGTAGCCGACCTCGACGGCCTGGATGTCGGCGAGACCGTTGTTCTGGGCGAGGCGCAGCTTGAGCGTGTCCCAGTACTTCTGGCCGTCGGAGACGTTCGTCTCCTCGATCTTGATGTTCGGGTGGGCCTTCTCGTACTCGGCGTAGAGCTTGGCGCCGGTCTTGTTGTCGTACCCGAAGGAACCGAAGGTCCCGACCCGCAGGGTGATCGTGCCGCCGCCCTGGGCATCGCCGCCCGTGTCGTCGCTGTCGCTGCCGCAACCGGTGAGCAGGGTCGTACCGGTCACGACGACGGCGACCGCCGCGATCGCCGCACGGCGTCCGCGTCTGCTGATGGAAGTGCGCATTCCACTCTCCTCGTCCAAGGTGGTGCTCGTTGTGCGCCAGGAGGTCCGGCCGGCTGATCGCGGCTCGGCGGCTGCCCGCCAGGACCTCGTGCAGGCTGTGTGCGCCCCGATGGGAGCGCTCCCACGTCGTTGCCGGAAGGTTGCTGCCTGGCGGGTACGGGTGTCAAGACATGAACGCGGATTCGTTACCGGAAGGTTTTCCGGGGGTTTCGCCGGGGCCTCGCGGGGTCGGGGCCGTCATCTCCTGAACGCACGCTCGTGGCGTGGAGTGATGCGCGTGGACTAGTGTGGGAGCGCTCCCATCCCTGTCGTGGCATGGGTGAGCAACACGATGCTCCGACGACATGGACGAACAGTGCGATGTCCGTCGACACGAGTGAGCAGCGCGATGTCCTACGAGGGGAGTTCGGCGGTTGTGAATGGACGGCAGAGCGGCAGACCGACCCTGGAACAGGTCGCGGCCAGGGCCGGAGTCGGCCGGGGAACGGTCTCCCGGGTGATCAACGGCTCCCCCCGGGTGAGCGAACAGACCAGAACGGCCGTCGCCAGAGCCGTCGCCGAACTCGGCTACGTACCCAACCAGGCCGCCCGCGCCCTCGCCGGCAGCCGCACCGACGCGATCGCGCTCGTCATCCCCGAGGTCGAGGCCCGCCTCTTCGCGGAGCCGTACTTCCTCGACCTCATCCGCGGCGTCAGCGCCGAACTGGCCGACGCCGACAAACAGCTGCTGCTCACCCTGGTCCGCAGCGAGCAGGAGCGGCAGCGCTTCGAGCAGTACCTCGCCGCCCAGCGCGTCGACGGGGTGCTGCTCGCCTCCGTCCACGGCGACGACCCGCTGCCCGAACGCATCCGCGAGCTGGGCCTCCCGGTCGTCATGAACGGCCGCCGCTCGGAGGCCGAGCCCGTGCCGTACGTCGACTCCGACAACATCGGGGCCGGTCGCGCCGCCGTCGCGCACCTCGTGGGAGGCGGCCGGAGCCGGATCGCGACCGTCACCGGGCCGCTCGACATGTACGTGGCCCGCGCCCGCCTCGGCGGCTACCGCGCCGGGCTTGCCGAGGCCGGGCACGCCCCGGACGAGGACCTCGTCTCGGCCGGCGACTTCACCGAGGAGGGCGGCAGGCGGGCCATGCGGCTGCTGCTCGACCGCAGGCCGGACCTGGACGCCGTCTTCGTCGCCTCCGACGTGATGGCGGCCGGGGCGCGCGGGGTGCTGCGGGAGGTCGGCCGGCGGGTCCCCGAGGACGTGGCGCTCGTGGGCGTCGACGACTCGGCGGTGGCCCGGCTGATGGACCCGCCGCTGACGAGTGTCCGGCAGCCCATCGAGGAGATGGGCCGCACCATGGCCCGGATGCTGCTCCAGCACATCGCGGGCGGCCCCGAGGGCGCCCCGAAGCGGGTCCTGCCCACGGAACTGGTGGTCCGGGGCTCCTGCTGACGGCCCCCGGCTCAGGCGGCGCCGGGCGGAGCGGCCGTCCGGTCCGAAGGCGAGGACATCGCCGTCGTCGACCCGCCGCTCCGTTGCTCGTCGTCTCGCCCCGCCATACGGATCCCCACCCCTGGTATCGATCGAACGGCGCACAGCGTAAGGGAGCGGTGATCGCCCCACCGTTCGGGACCGGTGGGCGGCGGCCGGCCGGGGAGGTCGCGCAGAGGGAAAGGCCGGACGGGGTTCTCGGACCCCGTCCGGCCATCTTGCGGTATCCCCTCAGAGGGGTGTTACAGCGCCGGGTAGGCGTTCTTCAGGAGCTCCTGGAACTGGGCCGAGAACCACGCGCCCGAGAGCGGGGCGTCCGGCAGCGAGCCCGACATGCTGTTCCCGTTCCGGGCGTTGCCCGTGTAGGTCGGGTCGCACATCCGGTCGAAGCCCTTGCCGTCGTTGTTCGGGATCTCCTTGCTGGCGCCGTCGGACTCGCCCGGGGGCTTCACCCAGACGTACGCGTCGATGCCCGCGGCGGGCGCCGCCTGGGGCCGCTCGCCGAGTCCGGCACCGGACTGGTTGCACCAGTTGCCGAGGTGGATGCGGCGGTCGTACTTGCCTCCGTTGACGTACGTGTCGACGCTGGTCAGCGCGCCCGGGCCGGTGGGCCGCTGGGTGCCGCCCCAGCCGTTGCGGGAGGTGTCGATCAGCATGCCGAGGTTGCTGTCGAAGCCGATCGAGACCAGCTTGGCGCGCATCGCCTGGGCGTAGGACAGCTCGTCGGTGTACTGGTTCCAGTCGATCCACTTCGACGTGCGCACGGACGTGCCGTTGACGGAGTCCCCGATCTTGAAGTGGTCCTCCTTCAGCGCGCTGTAGTTGGCGGTGTTGACGATGAAGCCGTGCACGTTGGCGACCGTGGAGCCCTCGGCCGTGGCGGCCTGCTTGAACAGCTCGGCGGAGGGGCCGAAGTTGCTGTCCCAGCCCAGCCAGCCGTGGTGGCCGGCGTCGACGTAGTTGTAGACGTTGCCGATCGAGCCCAGCTTGTTGAGGGCGTAGCCGACGCCGGTGATGTAGTTGCCGTTGGCCTTCATGACGTCACAGTTGGCGGTTCCCGTGGGACGCCCGGAGACGTTGGTGACCAGGTTGGGCAGCGAGTCGATCTCGACCGTGGTGACGATCCGCAGGCCCGCGTACTTCGCGTCGCCGAGGATCGCGGCGATCGGGTCGATGTACTCGGTCTTGTAACGGTTGATCTCGGTCGGGCCCAGCTCGCCGTTGGAGGCGAGCGCGGCACAGTCGCGGCCGGGCAGGTTGTAGATGACCAGCTGGACGACGAGCTCGCCGGAGCCCTTCTGCTCCAGGGCCTTGTCGAGGTGGGCGCGCAGGCCCATCGAGGTGGCGGAGCCGTTGATGGCGGCGATCCGGTCCAGCCAGACACCGGTCGGCTGGTTCGACACCTTGGTGCCGCCCGGCTCGGCCGCGGCCTTCGCGGACCACTCCGGGTTCACGTACACCTTGGCACCGGCGTACGGGTTGTCGGCCTTGGTCCCGGCCGGCGGCGGCGTGGTGGGGGGCGTCGTCGGCGGGGTGGTCGGGGGAGTGGTGGGCGGGGTGGTGGGCGGCGTCGTCGGAGTCGCGCCGTTGCAGACGACCCCGTTCAGCGTGAAGGTGGCCGGCACCGCGTTCGTACCGCTGTACGAGCCGTTGAAGCCGAAGGAGGTCGAGCCGCCGGTGGCGAGGGTCCCGTTGTACGAGACGTTCTTGGCGGTGACGGCGGCGCTCGACTGGGTGATGGTCGCGTTCCAGCCCTGCGTGACCTGCTGGTTTCCGGCGTAGGACCACTCGACGGTCCAGGAGGCCACGGGGTCACCGGTGTTGGTGACGGTCACGTTGGCGCCGAAGCCGGTGCTCCACTGGTTGGTGACCTGGTAGTCGACCTTGCAGCCGGGGGTGGCGGCGCCGGCGGTGGCGGTGCCGAAGACGGTGGCGGTGGCGCCGGTGGCCGTGATGAGGCCGAGCGCCGCCAGGAGGGCGGTGCGGCTGGTGCTTCTGGTGCGGCTCATGCGGGTGGGGATTCCTTTCAGGGGGTGAGGCTGCGCAGGTGATCGCGCAGCCCGATGCCGAATGCGGTGGGGGTGCCGTCGTACGAACTGATCAGGGCCGGGCCGGAGTTGCAGTTCCAGGTGTTCCAGGTCCAGCCCAGGTACGAGAGGCCGCGGTCGTCGAACCACTTCATGACGCGGTCGATGAACGCGTGTCCGCAGGTGTTCTCACCGATCTCGCCCGCGAGGAGCGGAACGCCGGCGGCTACCGGGGCGAGGGTGTTGTTCCAGCACGTCTCGTCGGCACAGGTGTTGAAGTTGTAGACGTGCCAGGCGGCGGCCAGATTGCCCGCCGGGTCTGTGGGCTTGTACGTCAGCCACTGGCTCAGGTCGTTGGAGTACGCGATGCCCGGGACGAGAACCAGGTTCTTCGCCCCCGTGGCGCGGACCGCGTCCACCAGGTCCTGCATGCCGGCGACCTCGTAGCCGATGCCGGGGCAGGTACCGCCGTCGCGCCAGCAGGACCAGGCCTGCGTCGCGGTGGAGGTGGCCCGGTCCGGATAGGGCTCGTTGAACAGGTCGAACACGACCCGCTTGTCGTTCTTGAAGGTGTTCGCCACCGAGGTCCAGAAGGCCGGGGTGTACTGGGCGCCCGGCATGGGCTTCTGGCAGGAGGCGTGCACGTCGGCGCAGCCCGCGGAGTTACCCGTGTACTGCCCGTGCGTCCAGTGGAGTTCGACGACCGGGGTCATGCCGTGGGCGAGGACCTTGGTCACCAGGTCCTTGACCGCGTTGATGTAGTTCGTGCCCCGGTACTCGGGCTTGATGTTGTCCAGGCCGAGCCAGCACTCCTCGTTGAGGGGGATGCGGACCGTGTTGGCCTTCCAGTCGGCGATGGCCTTGACCGAGGCGTCGTCGACGGGACCGTCGAAGAAGCCGTAGCCCTGGACGCACATGAACTCGCCGCCGGAGCGGTTGACGCCGAGGAGACGGCGGACCGCGCCGTTCTGGTCGGTGAACTTGTTGCCCGTGACGCCGAGTTCGGGCGCGCCGGAGACCGGTGTGGGGGGAGGCAGCGTCGGAGGTGTGGTCGGGGGAGTCGTCGGGTCGGTGGGTGCGGGGGTGGGTGTCGTGGCCGTCGGCGTCGGCGTGGGGGTCGGCGTCGGCGGCACGTCCGTGTTGCAGGGCGTTCCGTTGAGCGTGAAGGCGGTGGGTGCGGTGTTGGCACCCGTCCAGGAGGCGATGAAGCCGCCCGTCACCTTCGCGCCCGTGCCGAGCGCCGCGTTCCAGCTCTCGTTGACGACCGTGACGGCGGTCCCGGACTGGGACCACTTGCCGCCCCAGCCCTGGCTGACGACCTGGCCGGCCGGGAAGTCGAAGCCGATGCTCCAACTACTCAGCGCGGAACTGTTGTTGGTGACGGTGACGGCACCCTGGTAGCCGCCGGCCCACTGGCCGACGACCGAGTACTCCACCGTGCAGACGGGTGCGGCCGCGGCTCCTGAGGCCGCACCCAGAACGGCGAGCGAGGTGCTCGCCATCGTGAGCGCTGCTCCTGCGAGCAGCGCGGACAGACGTGGGGGATGTCGCATGAGCGAGTCCTGACAGCGAGGGCACATCGTGACGATGTGCCGACTGGACGGAATCGCTCCCACTGGTCGGGCAGACCGTAGCGTCAACAGACGCCAAGCAAAAGAGGGGTTGAGTAAATTTCCCCGTCAGCTGCCTTCGACTCTTCACACACCTTGACGCCGATGCGCCCCAACTGCACAGTGGGAGCGCTCCCACTGGTTCACAGCTTGTCCCCACGAGCTCATCCCGCTCTTCGCACCCCCATCCTCCCGAGCCGCGAGGAGAACCACCCGCATGTCCCGACCACCGGCAAGACGATCCCCCGCACATCGCTCACGCCGGCAGCTGACCGCGCTGGCCGCGGCGCTGTCCCTCCCCCTCGGCCTCACGGCCGTCGGCGCCACCACGGCCCAGGCCGCCTCCGTGCAGTGCAGCGTCGACTACAAGACGAACGACTGGGGTTCGGGCTTCACCGCCGAACTCACGCTCACCAACCGGGCCGCCGAAGCCCTCAACGGCTGGGCGCTGACCTACTCCTACGCCGGTGACCAGAAGCTCACCAACGGCTGGAGCGGCACCTGGTCCCAGTCCGGCAAGAACGTCACGGTGACCAACGCCTCCTGGAACGGCACGCTCGCCGCGGGCGCCGCCGTCACCACCGGCGCCCAGTTCACCTACAGCGGGGCCAACGCCGCCCCGACCTCCTTCGCGGTCAACGGCACCCCCTGCACCGGCGCCCACCAGCCGCCGGTCGCCGTCCTGACCAGCCCGACCGCGGGCGCCGTCTTCACCGCGGGCGACGCCGTGCCGCTCGCCGCCACCGCCGCCGCGGCGGACGGCGCCACCGTCGGCAAGGTGGAGTTCTACAGCGACACCACGCTCCTCGGCACCGACACCACCGCGCCCTTCGCCTTCAGCGCGGCCGGCCTCGCCACCGGGGCGCACTCCCTCTACGCCAAGGCGTACGACAGCCTCGGCGCCTCCGCCGAGTCGGCGCCCGTCGGCATCACCGTCGCCGCCGGAGCCGCGCTGGTCGCCTCCCCGAGCCAGCTCGGGGTCCGCCAGGGCGCCACCGGCACCTTCGACCTGAAGCTCTCCACCGCCCCCACCGCCAACGTCACGGTGGGCGTCGCCCGTACCTCGGGCAACACCAACCTCACCGTGACCCCGGCCACGCTCACCTTCACCCCGGCGAACTGGAACACCGCCCAGAAGGTGACCGTCGCCGCCGCGGCCACCGGTACCGGCTCCGCCGTCTTCACGGCCACCGCCCCCGGCCACACCAAGGCCGAGGTCACGGTCGCGCAGCTGGCCGCCGACTCCACGTACGACGCCCGCTTCCTCGACCTGCACGGGAAGATCACCAACCCGGCCAACGGCTACTTCTCGCCCGAGGGCATCCCGTACCACTCCGTGGAGACCCTGATCGTCGAGGCCCCCGACCACGGGCACGAGACGACCTCGGAGGCGTACAGCTATCTCATCTGGCTCCAGGCCATGTACGGGAAGATCACCGGCGACTGGACCAAGTTCAACGGCGCCTGGGAGACCATGGAGAAATTCATGATCCCCACCCACGCCGACCAGCCGACCGGCTCCTCCTACAACGCCGCGAAGCCGGCCACCTACGCCCCCGAGTGGGACCTGCCGTCGCAGTACCCGGCGAAGCTCGACTCCGGCGTCACCTCGGGCTCCGACCCGATCGCCGCCGAGCTCAAGAGCGCCTACGGAACCGACGACGTCTACGGCATGCACTGGCTCCAGGACGTCGACAACGTCTACGGCTTCGGCAACGAGCCGGGGAAGTGCTCCGCCGGACCGACGGCGACCGGCCCCTCGTACATCAACACCTTCCAGCGCGGCCCGCAGGAGTCCGTCTGGGAGACCGTCACCCACCCCACCTGTGACAACTTCACCTACGGCGGGAAGAACGGCTACCTGGACCTCTTCACCGGGGACGCCTCCTACGCCAAGCAGTGGAAGTACACCAACGCCCCCGACGCCGACGCCCGCGCCGTCCAGGCCGCCTACTGGGCCGACCTCTGGGCCAAGGGCCAGGGCAAGGGCACCCAGGTCGCCACGACCGTCGGCAAGGCCGCCAAGATGGGCGACTACCTGCGGTACGCGATGTTCGACAAGTACTTCAAGAAGGCCGGGAACTGCGTCGGCCCGACCGCCTGCCCGGCCGGCACCGGCAAGGACAGCGCCCACTACCTGATGTCCTGGTACTACGCCTGGGGCGGCGCCACCGACACCTCGGCGGGCTGGTCCTGGCGGATCGGCTCCAGCCACGCCCACGGCGGCTACCAGAACCCCCTCGCCGCCTACGCGCTCAGCTCCTACGCCCCGCTCAAGCCCAAGTCGACGACGGGCGCGGCGGACTGGGCGACCAGCCTCGACCGGCAGCTGGAGTTCTACCGCTGGCTCCAGTCCGACGAGGGCGCCATCGCGGGCGGCGCCACCAACAGCTGGCAGGGCCGCTACGCCACCCCGCCGGCCGGGACGCCCACCTTCCACGGCCTCTTCTACGACGAGAAGCCCGTCTACCACGACCCCGCGTCCAACCAGTGGTTCGGCTTCCAGGCCTGGTCCATGGAGCGGGTCGCCGAGTACTACCAGCAGACCGGTGACGCCGAGGCCAAGACGGTCCTCGACAAGTGGGTCTCCTGGGCACTCTCGAAGACCACGGTCAACCCGGACGGCACCTTCCGCATCCCCTCCACCCTCCAGTGGTCCGGCGCGCCCGACACCTGGAACGCGACGACCCCCGGCGCCAACGCCGGTCTGCACGTCACCGTCGCCGACTACACGAACGACGTCGGGGTGGCCGCCGCCTACGCCAAGACCCTGACGTACTACGCGGCCAAGTCCGGCCACGCCGAGGCCAAGCGCGTCGCCAAGGCCCTGCTCGACGGCATGTGGGACCACCACCAGGACCCGCTGGGCATCGCCGTCGCGGAGACCCGCGCCGACTACAACCGCTTCGACGACCCGGTGTACGTACCGAGCGGCTGGACCGGCGTCATGCCGAACGGCGACACGGTGAACAACACCTCCACCTTCGCCTCGATGCGCACCTTCTACCAGGACGACCCGGCCTGGCCGAAGATCGAGGCCTACCTGGCGGGCGGCGCCGCCCCCGTCTTCACCTACCACCGGTTCTGGGCCCAGGCGGACATCGCCCTGGCCATGGGCTCGTACGCGGAGCTTCTCGAATAGCAGCCCGCCCCGCATGGAGACGGCTCCGCGTACGACGAGGCCGGGTGGACCCCACAGGGGGCCCGCCCGGCCTTCGGCCGTTTTCGTGGATTCGAGAAGAGACCTCCGGACCGCGCTCGACCTCCCCGTCACCGGGGTGAGTACGCGTACTCAGGTGCCGTCGCCCGGACTCCTCCATGCTGGTGCGCGCATGCCGGACCGTCTCAGGGGGACACCTATGGACCACGCCTTGCAGCTGCGCGCTGCCACGCCCAGCGATCACGACTGGATCCACGAGCTGCGCCATCGCGTGTACGCGGAGGAGTTGGGCCAGCATCCGGTGGATCCGTCGGGGCGGCTGAGCGACGGGCTCGACGGCGACAACGTGTATCTCGTGGCCGCGCGCGGGGAGACGCGGATCGGCTTCGTCAGTCTCACCCCGCCCTGGGTCGGCCGCTATGGCCTGGACAAGTACCTGACGCGCGAGGAGCTGCCGGTCCTGACGGACGAGGCGCCGTTCGAGATCCGGGTCCTGACCGTCGAGGAGCGCTGGCGGTCCACCGCGGCGGCGCCGCTCCTCATGTACGCGGCGCTGCGCTGGATCGCGGCGCGGGGCGGTCGCCGGGTGGTGGCGATGGGACGCACGGACCTGCTCGACATGTACCTCGCCACCGGGCTGCGGCCGGTGGGACGTACGGTCCGCTCGGGCGCCGTGTCGTTCGAGGTGCTGAGCGGATCCGTGGCCGAGCTGACGAGGACGGTCGGGGAGCGCCACGGCCGGACCCTGGAACGGCTGCGGGCGGGCCTGGACTGGCAGTTGGACGTGGAGTTCGCCCCGCGCGCGGACGGCTGTGAGCACGGCGGCGCCTTCTTCTCGGCGATCGGTACGGACTTCCGTACGCTGACCCGACGTCACGAGGTCGTCGCGGCCGATGTGCTGGACGCCTGGTTCCCGCCGTCCCCCGCCGTCCGCGCGGTCCTGTCGGAGGATCCGGGGTGGGCGGCGAGGACCTCGCCGCCGACGGGCGCGGAAGGGCTGCTCGCGGAGATCGCCGGCGTCCGTGGGCTGCCGGCGGAGTCGCTGGTCGTCGGGGCGGGCTCGTCCGACCTGATCTTCCGGGCGTTCGGCCGGTGGCTGACGCCGGGGAGCCGGGTGCTCCTGGTGGATCCGGGCTACGGGGAGTACGCCCATGTCACCGAGCGGGTGATCGGCTGCCGGGTCGACCGGCTCCGGCTGCGCCGGGAGGACGGCTGGCTGCTCGATCCGGCCCGGCTCGCCGCCGCGACCCGGAGTGTCGGTTACGACCTCGTGGTGGTGGTCAATCCGAACAACCCGACCGGCCGCCACGCTCCCGCCGACGCGCTGCGCGCGGTGATCGAGGCCTCGCCCGCGCGGACCCGGTGGTGGATCGACGAGGCGTACCTGGGCTATGTCGATCCGGCGGACTCGCTGGCCGGGCTCGCCTCGGTCGACCCCCGGGTCGTGGTCTGCACCTCGCTGTCGAAGATGTACGCGCTGTCGGGGATGCGGGCCGCGTATCTGGTGGCGGACCCGGACACGGCCGGTGAGCTGCGCCGCTGGACGCCGCCGTGGCCCGTGAGCCTGCCGGCCCAGTTGGCCGCCGTGACAGCGCTGCGCGACCCCGAGTACTACGCGGAACGCTGGGCGCGCACCGCCGTGCTGCGCCGGGGGCTCGCCGCCGGGCTCGCGGAGCTCGACGGGTTCTGCGCGGTCGACGAGGGGGTGGCGAACTTCCTCACGGTGACCCTGCCGCCGGACGGGCCGAGCGCGGCCCGGCTGGTGCGCGAGTGCCGCCGCCACGACGTGTACCTGCGGGACCTGTCGCCGATGTCCCCGGCGTACGAGGGGCGGACCGTCCGCGTCGCCGTCCGTGACACGGCGGAGAACGCGCGGATCGTGGCGGCGTGCCGGAGCGCCCTGGAGGCGCTGCGCGCACCGGTGCCGGTGCCGGTGTCGGTGGCGGTGGCGTCGGGCGTCCCGGACGGGCGGGTCTCCCGGTGACGACGGTCCCCGCTCTCGTGCCCTACCTCGGCGGGGCACTGGCGGTCGGAGGGCTCGCGGTGGCGGCGACCAGGCGGCGTGAGCTGATGGTCCGCTGGTGCGTGTGGGCGCTCGGAGTTCCCCTGGTCACCGCCGCGTTCTGGCTCGGTCCGCCGGGGATCGCGGTGCTCGCGACCGTGGTCGCGGTGGTCGCGGTGGCGGAGTTCGGCGGGCTGCTGCGGCTGGGCCCGGTGGACCGGGCGGTGTTGGGCACGGCGGTCGTCGGGCTCGTCCTGACCGCCTGGCTCGCACCCGGCGAGGTGCTCCGGGTGGCGGCGGTCGGGGCGCTCGCGATCGCCGGGGTGCCCCTGCTGTCGGGCGACGCGGAGCACGGGCTCCGCCGGCTGGGGGCGGGCCTGCTCGGGCTCGTGTGGCTGGGCGCCCTGGCCGGTCTCGTGCCGTCGGGTGCCCTCGGCCTCGTCCTGTTCGTGGCCGTGTCGATCGCCGACATCGTCGCGTACGGGGCGGGCCGCCGTCTCGGCGGCCCCCGGCTCTCCCCGCTGTCGCCCGCCAAGCGGTGGAGCGGAACGCTGGCCGGGGCGGCTGCCGGTCTCTGCGTGCTCGCCGTGCTGTCGTGCCTGACGTGGCAGACGGCGGTGGCCGTGGCGGTCGGCGGCCCGCTCGGGGACCTGCTGGAGTCGATGGTCAAGCGGGGCGCCCGTGCGAAGGACGCCGGCCGTTGGCTGCCCGGCTCCGGCGGTCTGCTGGACCGGATCGACTCCCTCCTCGTCGCCCTGGCGGTGCTGCTGGTCCTGGGCTGAGCCACGGCGCCGCCGCCCTCCAGGCCGCGGCGACCGTCGCCCCGCCCGCTCCGGTACCGCCGCGGAGATCCATTGACGCGCGCGAGCTCCGCTCCTACGTTCTCGTTCGGACATCCGACCGTTGGTCGATATATCGAACAATCCGAACGAGAGGGAATCGCGTGTCCCACACCGAACACACCACCCACACCGCTCGTTTCACCCTCGACCCCGACTTCACCGTCGGCCCCGTCGACCCCCGCCTCTTCGGCTCCTTCGTCGAGCATCTCGGGCGCTGCGTCTACACCGGCATCCACGAGCCCGGCCACCCGGCCGCCGACGAGGACGGTCTGCGCGCCGACGTCCTGGAGCTCGTCCGTGAGCTGGGCGTCACCGCGATCCGCTACCCCGGCGGCAACTTCGTCTCCGGGTACCGCTGGGAGGACGGCGTCGGCCCGGTCGGGGAGCGGCCGCGCCGGCTCGACGTCGCCTGGCGGTCCACCGAGACCAACCGCTTCGGCCTGAGCGAGTTCATGACCTTCGTGCGGAAGGCCGGACCCGAGGCCGAGCCGATGATGGCGCTCAACCTCGGCACCCGCGGCATCACCGAGGCCATGGACCTCGTCGAGTACGCCAATCACCCCGGCGGCACCGAGCTCTCCGACCGCCGCGTCGCCCACGGCGACAAGGACCCCTTCGGGATCCGGCTGTGGTGCCTGGGCAACGAGATGGACGGCACCTGGCAGACCGGCCAGAAGACCGCAGAGGAGTACGGCAGGCTCGCCGCGCAGACGGCCCGCGCCCTGCGGAGCATCGACCCCGGCCTCGAACTCGTCGCCTGCGGCAGCTCGGCGCGCGGGCTGCCGACCTTCGCCGCCTGGGAGGCCACGGTCCTCGCGGAGACGTACGAGGTCGTCGACCACGTCTCGCTGCACGCCTACTACGAGGAGGAGGACGGCGACCGCGACTCCTTCCTCGCCTCCGCCGTCGACATGGAGGCCTTCATCGAGGAGGTGGTCGCCACCTGCGACCACGTGGGCGCCCGGCTGAAGTCCCCGAAGCGGCTCACGCTCTCCTTCGACGAGTGGAACGTCTGGTACCAGCGCCGGCCCAACCCGCACGCGGTGGAGGACTGGCAGGAGGCCCCGCGCATCCTGGAGGACGTCTACACCGTCACCGACGCCGTCGTCTTCGGCACCCTCCTGATCACCCTGCTGCGCCATGCCGACCGGGTCGCGGTGGCCTGTCTCGCCCAGCTCGTCAACGTGATCGCCCCGATCATGACGGAGCCCGGCGGCCCCGCCTGGCGCCAGACGACCTTCTTCCCCTTCGCGCAGGCGTCCCGGCACGGCCGCGGCACCGTCCTCGACGTCCGCGTGGACGCGCCCTCGTACCCCACGGCGAGGTTCGGGGACGTGCCCCTGCTGCACGCCACGGCCGTACGCGGCGAGGACGGCTCGGTGACGGTCTTCGCGGTCAACCGTGACCGGAACGCGCCCCTGCCGTTGCGGGTGACGCTGTGTGGACTCGGTCTCGACCGGGTCGTCGAGCACAGCGCGCTCGCCGACGCGGACCCCGAGGCCCGCAACACGCTCGACGAGCCGGAGCGGGTCGTCCCGCACCCGGTGGACGGCTCGACGCTCGACGACGGGCTTCTGCGGGCCGTCCTCGAGCCGATGTCCTGGAACGTCATCCGGCTGGCCTGACAGCCTCGTTGTTGAATCCTTTCACAGGGGCCCTCGCGGCCCGCCCTTCGAAGCGCTTCGAAAGATCCTGTCCGAAGCGTTGACGTGGCTGACGGACAACCCTACTTTGTCCCAGCAAGCGCTTTCCTGAAACGTTCCATTAACGCGCGGAGGACGAACTGTGCGCACTCAAGGCACTGTTGACCGTCGGAGCATGCTCAAGGTCGCCGGCGGCTCGCTGGCGGCTCTCGGCCTGACTGCGGCGGGCTGTGGCACCGGCTCGGACTCCGGAGACGGCACGGTCACCATTCGGTACAGCTGGTGGGGCTCGGAGGACCGGGCCAAGCGGATCAACCAGTCGATCGCGCTCTTCGAGAAGAAGTTTCCGAAGATCAAGGTCAAGACCGACTTCCAGCCGTACGCCGACTTCTGGAAGAAGTTCAACACCCAGGCGTCCGGCGGCAACGCGCCGGACGTCTTCCAGAACGCCATCGGCTTCCTGCGCAAGTACGACGCGAAGAACGTCCTCCTCGACCTGCGCGAGCAGGCCGGGGCGGGGAACCTCCGCCTCGACGGGTTCCGGGCCGGCCTGGAGAAGTTCGGCGAGGTCGACGGCAAGCTCCTCGGCATACCCGTCGGCAGCAACTCGATGGCCCTCGTCGTCGACCAGGCCGTCTTCACCAAGGCCGGCGTCACCCCGAAGCCGGGCTGGACCTGGGACGAGTACCACGCGGCCCTCGCGAAGATCCAGGAGACCCAGGGCCGGGCGGGCGACGCGGGGCCGTACGGGATCATGTACCTGTACGACCTCTACCTGCGCCAGCACGGCAAGGCGTTCTTCACCGCCTCCGGCCTCGGCTTCACCGAGACGGACCTGACGGACTGGTGGACCAAGGCCTTCGAGCGGGTGAAGTCCGGCGTCTACGCCGACCCCAAGAAGACCATCCCGGCCAAGCCCAAGTCGGCGGTCACCGCCGAACTCGCCGGCTGCGAGTTCACCTGGGACAACTTCGCCGTCCGCTACAGCTCCGAGGGCAAGAGCCGGTACGGGCTCGCCCCCATCCCCACGACGGACGGCCGCAAGACCGGCCAGTACCTCGGCTCCCTCATGCTCAGCGCCTCCAAGCGCACCAAGCACCCCAAGGAGGCCGCCCAGTTCATCGACTTCATGGTCCACGACCCCGAGGTCGGCAGGATCATGGGCTACGACCGGGGCGTCCCGGCCACCGAGGCCCAGTACCAGGCGTACGTGCCGACGGACGAGGTCGGCAAGCAGATCGCCGCGTACGAGAAGCAGCTCGTCGAGTCCCGCGTCCTGGAGCCGATCACACCGCACCCGGCCGGCGCCGACGTCTGCGAGGCCGCCTTCATGCGGCTCGCCGAGGAGATGTCCCTGGGCAAGCGCCCGGTCGCGGACGCGGTGAAGCAGTACTTCACCGAGGCGAAGACGGCGCTCTCCTCCTGATGGACGCCGCCGTGACCTCCGCACCGACCTCCGCACCGCACCCCGAGCGGGCGCCCCGCCCGGACGGGGGGACCGCACCCGCGGACTCCCCGTCCGGCGAGGGGCGCCCGCCCCGGGCGGCGGGCCGCTCCGCCCGCCCGCGCAGGGCCCGCCGCGAGAACCTCGCCGGCTACCTCTTCATGTCCCCCTGGATCGCGGGCTTCCTCCTGCTCACCGCGGGACCCATGGTGGCCTCGCTCTACTTCGCCTTCACCGACTACAACCTCTTCGACGCCCCGCAGTGGATCGGCCTCGACAACTTCACCGAGATGTTCGGCGACCCCCGCTGGCGCACCTCGGTCGAGATCACCGGCTGGTACGTGGTGATCGGCACCCCGCTGAAACTGGCCGCCGCACTCGGCGTCGCCCTGCTGCTCAACCAGAGCCGACGCGGCCAGGGCTTCTACCGGGCCGCGTTCTACGCGCCCTCGCTCATCGGGGCCAGCGTCTCCGTCGCCATCGTCTGGCGCGCGATCTTCTCCGACGGCGCCGCAGTCGACCGCACCCAGCAGCTCTTCGGCATGGAAGCCGGAGGCTGGATCGGCGACCCCGACCGCATCATCTACGCCCTGGTCGCGCTGACCGTCTGGCAGTTCGGCGCCCCGATGGTCATCTTCCTCGCCGGACTCAAGCAGGTGCCACGGGAGCTGTACGAGGCGGCCCAGGTCGACGGGGCGAGCCCGTGGCGGAGGTTCTGGCACATCACGCTGCCGATGATCTCCCCGGTGCTCTTCTTCAACGTGCTCCTGGAGACCATCCACTCCTTCCAGATCTTCGGCTCCGCCTACATCATCGGCAGCCAGGGCAACGCCTGCGGCCCGGCCGACGGCACGCTCGTCTACACCTGCTACCTCTACATCCAGGGCTTCGAGAACGGCCGGATGGGACTCGCCTCGGCGATGGCCTGGATGCTGCTGCTCGCCGTCGGCCTGGTCACGGCGGTGCTGTTCTGGTCCCAGCGGCGCTGGGTGCACTACGAGGAGGGGGGCCGATGAGCCTCGCACGCACCGGCGCAGGCGCGACCGGCACCCGTGGGACACGCACGGCGGGATCGGTCGCCTGGCACCTCGGGGCCCTGGCCGTGCTCGCGGTCATCCTCTACCCCGTGGTGTGGGTGATCGGCGGCTCCTTCAAGCCGAACGACGAGATCGTCGGCAGCCTGACCCTCTTCCCCGCCGCCCCCATCACCGACAACTACCGGCGGCTCGCCGACGGCATCGCCGACATCCCCATCTCCACCTTCTTCGGCAACTCCCTCTTCCTGGCCGTCGGTTCGGTGGTGGGCGTGCTGATCTCCAGCTCGCTCTCCGCCTACGCCTTCGCCAAGATCGGCTTCGCCGGACGCGGAGTGCTCTTCACCCTGATGATCGGCACCCTGCTCCTGCCGTACCACGTGCTGCTCATCCCGCAGTACGTGCTCTTCCAGAAGCTCGAACTGATCAACACGTACACGCCGTTGCTGCTCGGCAAGTACCTGGCCACGGACGCCTTCTTCGTCTTCCTGATGCTCCAGTTCATGCGCGGACTGCCGAAGGAGCTGGACGAGGCCGCCCGCCTCGACGGCTGCGGGCACCTGAGGACGTACTGGTCGATCGTGCTGCCGCTCTGCCGGCCCGCGCTCATCACCAGCGCGATCTTCACGTTCATCAACGCGTGGAACGACTTCATGGGCCCGCTGATCTACCTCAACGAACCCGAGAAGTACACGGTCTCGCTCGGCCTGAAGATGTTCGTCGACCAGGACGGCGTCGCCAACTACGGCGGAATGATCGCGATGTCGCTCGTGGCACTGCTCCCGGTGGTCGCCTTCTTCCTCGCCTTCCAGCGGTACCTCATCGACGGCATGGCCACCTCGGGCCTCAAGGGCTGAGGGGATGGCCGACGGGATGAGAGCACGTTTCCTGGCCCGCTTCGGGGTCTTCGCGGAATGCCTCCTCGTGGGGGTGTGGATCGCCGTCGCCGCGCTCCCGCTCGTGACGCTGCCGGCGGCGCTCGCGGCCGGCGCCGCGCACCTGCGGCGCTGGACGGGCGACGAGGAGGCCGGTCTGCGGTTCTTCGCCGCCGACCTGCGCGCCGCCGTGCGCCGGGGCTGGCGCGTGGGCCTCGCCGTCTGGGCGGCCCTCGCCCTGCTGTGGGCGGACCTCGCCGTCGTACGGGCGGGGGTCCTGCCCGGCGCCCGGTTCGTCGGCGCGGTCGGGGTCCTGGTGGCCCTCGGGCTCGCGGTCACCCTGCTGCGGGCCTGCGCGGCCTGGCGCCCGGACGCCCGCTGGCGCGAACTCCTCGCCCCGGCGGCCCGCCGGACCCTGGGGGACCCGGCCGGTTCCCTGCTCGTCGTCTGCGGCTTCGCCGTCATCGCGGCCTCCGCCTGGTTCTCGGCCCCGCTGGCCGTGCCCGCCCTCGGCATCGTCGTCGCCGCCGCGCTGGCGGTCGAGCGCCGGGCCACGGCTCCGGCGACCGCGCGGTCGGCTCCGGTGACCGGGTAGCCCGCTCCGGTGACCGGGTAGTCGGGTCGCCGGGGCGCGCCCCTCCCGCTTCCTCCTCCTCTTCTTCTGTTCCTCCGCTGTCCCCGCGCTCCGCCGCGACAGCGCTCTCCGTCATGCGCATGAAGGGATTCCGATGTCCGCGATACCTCGCCGCAACCTCCTGAAGGCCGCCGCCGTCGCCGGGGCCGCCGCACAGTTCAGCTGGGTGCTCGGACGCGGGGAGGCCCAGGCCGCCGCGCCCGCCGAGACCCCGGCGGCCGACCGGCCCGCCACCGTCACCTGGCTGGAGCCCGGCGGTCTCGGGGCCGCCGCCGGCTCGACCTTCGGCGCCGCATGGCCCAAGGGCGTCCACCCCGGAGACCAGGCCTTCGCGCTCACCACCGCCGACGGCGCCGACGTCCCCGTCCAGACCTGGACCACCGCCCGCTGGCCCGACGGCTCCCTCAAGTGGACCGCGCACGCCGTCGGACCCGGGGCCGCCGGGGCCGAGCGCTTCACCCTCACGCCCGGAGCTCCCGCCACCGCCGCGCGGACCGTCTCCGTCACCGAGACCGACCGCCGGATCACCGTCGACACCGGCACCGTCCGCGCCGTCATCCGGAAGGACGGCGGGAAGCTCGTCGAATCCGTCACCCGCGACGGAGTGAAGATCGCCACCGACGGCCGGCTCGTCCTGCTCCGCCAGAGCGACCTCGACGACGGCGACCAGGGCAACGCCAAGTGGGAGCGGTTCGACGGCGAGATCTCCGGCGCCACCGTCGAACAGAGCGGCCCCGTCCGGGCTGTGGTCCGCATCGACGGCAAGCACCGCAAGGGCAGCCGCAGTTGGCTGCCGTTCTCCGTGCGCCTCTACTTCTACGCGGGCTCCGAGTCCTTCCGGATGGTCCACACCATCACCTATGACGGCGACCAGGCCAAGGACTTCATCCGCGGCCTCGGTGTCCGCTTCACCGTCCCGATGCGGGACGCCGCCTACGACCGGCACGTCCGGATCGCCGGCGAGGGCGCGGGCTTCCTCACCGAGGCCGTCCAGGGCGTCACCGGCCTGCGCCGCGACCCCGGCGCCGCCGTCCGCACCGCCCAGGTCAAGGGCGAGAAGCTGCCCGACCCCGCCACCTGGGACCAGCGCGTCACGACCCGTATGCAGTACGTCCCCACCTGGGGCGACTACACCCTCTCCCAGCTCTCCGCCGACGGCTTCGCCCTGCGCAAGCGCACCAAGCCCGGCCACGGCTGGATCCCGGCCGGCGGCGGCCGCCGCGCGAGCGGCTTCGGCTACGTCGGCGGCGTCACCGGCGGACTCTCCTTCGGCCTGCGGGACTTCTGGCAGAAGCACCCCGCCCAGCTCGACATCCGGGGCGCGGCCGGCGACGAGGCCGAGGTCACCCTCTGGCTCTGGTCGCCCGAGGCCCAGCCCATGGACCTGCGCTTCTACCACGACGGCATGGGCCAGGACGCCTTCCCCGAGCAGCTCGAAGGCCTCAACATCACCTACGAGGACTACGAGCCCGGCTTCGGCACCCCCTACGGCATCGCCCGCACCAGCGAGCTGATGTTCTGGGCCAACGCCGCCACCCCCACCGCCGAGACCCTCGTCGCCCAGGCGGCAGCCGTCCGCACCCCGCCGCAGCTCGCCGTCAGCCCCGAAGACCTCGTCCGGGCCCGGGTGTTCGGCGGACTCTTCTCGCCCGTCGACCGTACGACCCCCGCCAAGGCCAGGATCGAGGACCACCTCGACTACCTGTTCGGCTACTACAAGGACCAGGCGGAGCAGCGCCGTTGGTACGGCTTCTGGGACTATGGCGACATCATGCACACCTACGACGAGGACCGTCACCAGTGGCGGTACGACGTCGGCGGCTACGCCTGGGACAACTCCGAACTCTCGCCCGACCTGTGGCTCTGGTATGCCTATCTGCGCTCCGGCCGCGCCGACGTCTTCCGCTTCGCCGAGGCCATGACCCGCCACACCGGCGAGGTCGACGTCTACCACCTCGGCACCTGGGCCGGACTCGGCACCCGGCACGGCGTCCAGCACTTCGCCTGCAGTGCCAAGCAGCAGCGCATCTCCACCGCCGTCTACCGGCGCCCCTACTACTTCCTCACCGCCGACGAACGCGTCGGGGACCTCATGCACGACCTCGTCGACTCCGACGAGACCTTCCTCGTCCTCGACCCCATCCGCAAGATCCGCACCGAGCCCTACACCCCCGACAGGCACGCACTCTCCATCGGCTTCGGCACCGACTGGAGCGGCCTCGCCGCCGCCTGGCTCACCGAGTGGGAGCGCGGCGGTCCCAAGGCCGCCAAGGCGGAGGCCCGGCTGCGCTCGACCATGGAGACCATCGCCGCACAGCCCAACGGCTTCGTCCAGGGCACAGGCCTCTACGACCTCGACACCGGCCGCTTCGCCGTGGCGACCGAGCCCGTCGTCGGCGTCTCGCACCTCTCCGCCATGTTCGGCCTGGTCGAGATGTGCGCCGAGCTCATCGACCTCGTCGACATGCCGCAGTTCAAGACGGCCTGGCTCGACTACTGCCGCTACTTCAACGCCTCCAAGACCGAACAGGCCGCCCGCTACGGCAAGAACTTCGGCACCCTCCTGCTCTTCCAGGGCCACTCGCGCCAGGACGCCTACGCGGCGGCCCAGTTGAACGACGCCAAGCTCGCCCAGCGCGCCTGGGCCAAGTTCGACAAGAGCGACGGCTACACGGCGGCCATGGTGTGGGACAAGACCCCCGTCCAGGGCTCCGCCGCCCTCGAACCCGGCTACGAGCACCTCTGGATCAGCACCAACACCACCGCCCTGTACGGCCTGGCCGCCATCCAGAACCTCGCCCTGGTCGGCGACCACCTCCCCGCGTGACCCCGCCGACCGGAACCGAGAGGACCACCATGCGAAGGACCGCACTCCTCGCCGCCGCCGCGACCCTCCTCGGGTCGCTCGCCGCCGCACCCGCCGCCCGCGCCGACGGCCCCTACGGCCAGGGTCTCGACCACTGTGCCGCCACCACCACGGGCGCCGGCACGGGCGAGCTCGTCTGCCACTTCGACGTCGCCCCCGGCACGTACGACGTCTCCGTCGTCCTCGGCGGTGACGAGGCCGGATCCACCGCCGTCACGGGTGAGACCAGGCGGGCGCTGCTCGCCGAGACCGCCACCGAGGCGGGACAGCGCGTCCGGCGCTCGTTCACCGTGGACGTCCGCGACCCGGAGGGCGAGCCCACCGGGGCCGCCGGCAGCCCCGGCCTCGACCTCGTCCTCGGCGGCGCGGCCCCGCGCGTCACCGCGCTCCGGGTCACGCCCGCCCCCGTCGCCCCGCGTCTCTTCCTCGTCGGCGACTCCACCGTCTGCGACCAGCCGGGTGCCCCGTACACCGGCTGGGGCCAGCAGCTGCCCGCCCACCTCCGGCGGGGCATCGCGGTCGCCAACCACGCCGACTCGGGCGAGAGCACCGTCACCTTCCTGGCGAACCCGGCGCTCTTCGACACGGTCGAGGCGGCGATCCGCCCCGGCGACCCCGTCCTGATCCAGCTCGCCCACAACGACAAGCAGACGGACGCGGCCACGTACCGCGCCAACCTGACGAGCCTGGTCGAGCGGGTACGGGCCCGGGGCGGCGAACCCGTCCTCGTCACCCCGATCGTCCGCCGCTGGTTCAACGCCGACGGCACGCTCGACAACGGCATCGCGCTGCTCGTCAACGGCCTCGGCGTCGACCACCCCGCCGAGATCCGCGCCCTCGCCGGTGCCCTCGGCACCCCACTGATCGACCTCACCGCCCTCACGAAGGCGCGCGTCGAACAGCTGGGTCCCGAGGCCTCCAAGGCCCTCTACCTGACGACCGAGAAGCGGGACAACACCCACACCTCGGTGCGCGGGGCCACGGAGTACGCGGCCCTCGTCGCCGAGGAGCTGCGGGCCCGGGACATCGTCCCGGACCGGCTGCTCCGCTGATCCGTCGGCCCGCTGATCCGTCGGCCCGTCGGCCCGTCAGTCCGTCACCGGCCCTCCATCGGGGTGAAGGTCAGGCTGAACGTGGCCGGGGCCGCGTCCAGCCGGTACGCGGGCAGCACACCCGGTCCGCAGGACTGGGAGCCGATGCCGTGCTGGGCGTGGTCCAGGTGCAGCCGGAGCGTGTCGCCCGCCACCAGATCGGTGGGGTGGGCGGCAGCCTCCAGCTGCGCGGTGGTCCAGGGGCGGGCCGTGAACGAGAACGCCGGGTCGCCCTCCACCCGTACGCCGGGACCGGCCCCGGTGGAGTCCGTCAGGACCAGCCACCGGGTGTCGATCCGGGCCCCGTTCTCCTGCGGTCGCAGGTACGGGGTCCGGAGCGCGTCCACCGCGGCCTCCCAGCGGCCGAGCCGCGCGGCGGCCCGGGTGTCGGGGTACGCCTCGCCGGGCCCGGCGCCGTACCAGACGGCCCGGTCCAGGGCGGCCGGGAGCCCGAGCCCGACCCCGAGCCGGGGGAGCGGCACCCGCCACTCGCCCTCGGGGACCACCTCGACCCGGAGCCGCAACGCGGCGCCGTCCGAGGTCCAGCGGTACGTGGTGCGCAGGCCGACGTCCCGGGCGGCCGGCGCCACCCGGGTCCGTACGGTCAAGGAGTCGTCCTCCAGGGCGACGTCGTCGACGCGGTGGCGCATCCGGTGCAGGCCGAGTTCGCGCCAGAGCGGCCCGTGGCGCTCGTCGGGCTGCCAGGGCGCGCCCTCGTCGTTGTCCGTCGGCGCCCGCCAGACGTCGAGCCGGAGGCCGGTGACAGGGAGGGAGCCGATAGCGAGGGGTTCGCCGGTGCGGGGGTCGAAGGACCCGGGGCCGAGGCTGATCCGGCCGGCCGCGCGGACGGGCCGTACGTCGGTCGCCTCTCGTGGCGCGGGGGTGGCTGCGGAGACCGGGACCTGCCCCCAGGCCACCTCGTGCCCGGCGGGCGCCCAGGCGGTGTCCTGGGCGAGCAACGCCCGTACCGTCCACAGGGTTTCGGCCCCGGCCGGGTGCGCGGGCGCGGAAGGCAGCGTCACCCGTGCGCTCTCTCCGGCGGCGAGCGGCGGGACGTCGAGCGGGCCGGTGGCGAGGGTCTCGCCGTCGGCCAGGAAGGACCAGGTGAAGGCGAGATGCGTGAGATCGACGACGTCGTGGCCGTTGCCCACCAGGACCGAGCCCGGACCGTCGGGCGCGATCCGTACCGGCTCGATCACCTTCTTGTACTCCAGGAGCCCCGGCGACGGCGTCCGGTCGGGGAAGAGCAGACCGTCGCAGACGAAGTTCCCGTCGTGCACCTCCTCCCCGAAGTCGCCGCCGTAGCCGTGGCCGTACACCGGGTGGGCGAGACCGTGGTCGATCCACTCCCAGACGAAGCCGCCCTGGCAGCGCTCGTACGTCTCGAACAGCCGCTGGTACTCGGAGAGTCCGCCCGGTCCGTTGCCCATCGCGTGCGCGTACTCGCAGAGGATGAAGGGGAGTCGACGCCTGGCCTCCGGGCCTTCGTCGGCCCTGCGGCCGATCTCCTCGACCTCGGCGTGCGGCGGGTACATCCGCGAGTAGACGTCGGTGTCCGCGCAGGAGCGGTCGCCCTCGTAGTGGAGGGCGCGGGACGGGTCGCGGTCGCGGATCCACCGGGCCACCGCGGTGAGTCCCGCGCCGACCCCGCACTCGTTGCCGAGCGACCAGACGACCACCGAGGGGTGGTTCTTGTCCCGCTCCACGAGCCGGGCGGCCCGGTCGAGAAGCGCCGGGGTCCAGCGCTCGTCGTCGACCGGATTGCCCCGCCATTCCAGGTCCTCGAAGCCGTGCGTCTCCAGGTCGCCCTCGTCGATCACCCACAGCCCGTACGTGTCGCACAGGTCGAGGAAGGCGGGGTGCGGCGGGTAGTGCGAGGTGCGGACGGCGTTGATGTTGTGCCGCTTCATCAGCTCCACGTCCGCGCGCATCGTCGCGAGGTCCAGGCTCCGGCCGTGCTCCGGGTGGAACTCGTGGCGGTTCACCCCGCGGAAGAGGATCCGGCGGCCGTTCACCGTGAGGACCCCGTTCTCGACGGCCACGGTCCGGAAGCCGATCCGCAGCGGGACCCGCTCGCCGCCGGCCATGAGCTCGCCCTCGTACAGCCGGGGCGTCTCGGCGCTCCACGGTTCGGCCGGCACCGTCGCCGACTCCCCGGTGGCGAGGTCGAGACCCAGCTCGGGCACGGTGACCCGGCCGGGCACGTCGCACTCCACGCGCAGGGTGCCCGTGGCGGTGGTGTGGTCGTACGAGGCGTGCGTGAAGAAGTCGCCGGGGGCGCCCTCCGGCCGGTGCAGCAGGGTCACGTCCCGGAACACGCCCGGCAGCCACCACTGGTCCTGGTCCTCCAGGTAGGAGCCGGAGGACCACTGGTGGACGCGGAGCGCGAGGACGTTGTCCCGGGCCTTCAGGAGGTGGCCGACGGCGAACTCGTGGGCCAGCCGGGAGCCCTTGAAGTCGCCGAGCTCCGTGCCGTTGAGCCAGACCCGGGCGCAGGACTCGACCCCGTCGAGGCGGAGGACGGCCCCGCCGTCCGCAGGCCAGTCGGCTGGCAGGTCGAAGCGGCGCAGATGGTCGCCGGTCGGGTTCTCGGTGGGAACGCGGGGCGGGTCGACGGGGAAGGGGTACCGGACGTTGGTGTAGACGGGGCCGCCGTACTCCTTCTCCTTGCCCTGGAGCACCCAGTGGCCCGGGACCGTGACGGCGCCCCAGGCGCTCGCGTCGAAGCCCGGGGCCGCGAAGGAGGCGTCCTCGGTGTCGGCGGCGGGGGAGAGGCGGAAGCCCCACGAGCCGTTCAGGGAGAGGGTGGCGGCGTCGGAGCCCGCGTACCAGGCCCGGGGCGGCAGCGTGCCGCGGCCGGGGGAGACGTCTTCGTACCAGGGCAGGTCGGACATGGTCCTCCTGACGGAGTGAGGGAGAGGAAGGGGAGCCCAGTGAGACAGAAAGCGCTTTCTGTCCGGAGTCCATCCCATCGCGCCGGTGGTCCGCGCACAACCCCGCGCGACCGCCGGACCCTTGGACTCTTCCACGCTGACCTGGACAGCTCGACGAGCGGCCGCTTAGGGTCGGGAGCCGAATCATCGGGCGGTCGCCCGGAACCATCACCGTCGGGCGGTCGCCCGGAACACCGGGAACTGCCGAGGAGCGCACACGTGGTCACCCTCGCCGATGTCGCCCGCCACGCCGGGGTATCGGCCAGCACCGTCAGCTACGTGCTCAGCGGCAAACGCTCCATCTCCGCCCCCACCCGCGAGCGGATCCAGCACAGCATCGACGCCCTCGGCTACCGGCCGCACGCCGGCGCCCGCGCGCTCGCCAGCAGCCGGACCGACATCCTCGCCCTGATGATGCCGCTCCGCACCGGCCTCTACGTACCGGTGATGATGGAGATCGCGATGGCCGTCACCACCACCGCCCGCTCCCACGGGTACGACGTGCTGCTGCTCACCGGCGAGGAGGGCCCCGAGGCCGTCCGGCGCGTCGAGGGCAGCGCGATCGCCGACGCCATGATCGTCATGGACGTCGAGCTCGACGACCCGCGGCTGCCCTGTCTCAAGGAAGCCGAACGGCCCTCCGTCCTCATCGGCCTGCCCGCCGAGTCCGCCGACTCGGCCGTTCTCGACTGCGTCGACCTCGACTTCGAGGCCGCCGGAGCGCGCTGCGTCGAGCACCTCGCGGGCCTCGGCCACACCCGGATCGCCGTCCTCGGCGAGCCGCCCGCCGTCTACGCCCGCGACACCGGCTTCGCCGCCCGCACGCTCACCGGGCTGCGCGCCGCCGCCGACGCGCACGGCGTCGGGCTGCTCCACCGCCCCGTGGAGGGCACCTACGCGGCCGTCGCCGCCGCCGTCACCCGGGTCTTCGAGGAACGCCCCGGCACCACGGCCCTCGTCGTCCAGAACGAGGCCGCCGTGGAACCCCTGCTCGCGCTCCTGCGCCACCAGGGCAGGGCGGTGCCGGAGGACGTCTCCGTCGTCGCCATCTGCCCCGACCAGGTCGCGGTCCACGCCTCCGTACCGCTCACCGCCGTCTCCGTACCCGCCCAGGAGATGGGACGACTGGCCGTCGAACGGCTCGTCGCCCGCCTCGACGGGGAGGCCTCGCGCGGTACGGAGCTGATCGCACCGCGCCTGACCGAACGCGCCAGCACCGGGCGGGCGGCGGGCACGGGGGCCGGAAGGCCCGCCGACTCCGCGGCGGGCGCGACGGCCGGGGCGTCCGCGACCGCCGGTGCGTCCGGCGAGCCCGCCGAGGCCTCCGGTTCCACGGCCTCCGCCGCCTCCACCGAGGGCCGTCGTGGTCACGGCGGACGCTGACGACGACGACAGCGCGACGGAGTTCCGGGCCTTCTTCGCGCGCCACTACGCCGAACTCGCCCGCCTCGCGCACCTGCTGACCGGCGAGACCGACGCCGCCGACGACCTCGCGGCCGACGCCATGCTCGCCCTGTGGCACCGCTGGGACCGGGTCCGCGCCGCCGACCACCCCGCCGCCTACGCCCGGGGCGTCGTCACCAACCTCGTCCGGACCCGGATCCGGGGCACCGTCCGCGAACGGCGGCGGATCGCCGCCTTCTGGGACCGGCGCCCGGACCACGTCGAGGACCCGGACATCCCGGCCGTCATCGACGTACGGACGGCGCTGCGCGCCCTGCCGTTCCGCAAGCGCGCCTGCGTCGTGCTCCGGCACGCCTTCGACCTCTCCGAACGCGACACCGCGCTCGCGCTGGGGATCTCGGTCGGTACGGTGAAGAGCCAGACCGCCAAGGGGATGGCGGAGCTCCAGCGCCTCCTGGGCGAGCGGGCTGCCACCGAACTCGTCGCGGGGAGGCGTTGATGGACGAGGCACAGCTGCGCCGTGAGCTGCGGGAGGCGGGGCTCGCCCATCAGCCCGACCACGCCCGCATCCTGGCCCGGGTGGAGCGCGGCCTCGCCGCACCACCGGGGACGTCCCGGCGGCCACGCCCGGCAGGTCCGCGCTCCGCCCCGTGGGCCGGCCGGCGCTGGCCGGCGGCCGTGGCCGTGGCGCTGGCCGTCGCCGGGGTGGTCGGCCTCGGCGGGCTCGCCGTGACCACGCTGGACCGGGGACCGACCGCGCCCGCGACGGCGGGGCCCGTGCCGGGGCCGCCGGCGGCCGCCGCCGGCACCATCGACCCCGGGAGCAACCGCTGGTGGGCGCAGGGGGACCTGACCCTGACGACACAGGCGCCGGTGACCGGCCTCGTCGTCGACGTGCGGGTCGCCCGCACGGCGGGCGTCGTCAGCACCGGGCACTGGCGCACGCGCCCCGCCGAGGACTTCACGGTGACGGTCACGGAGGAGCCCGGGGCGCTGCGCTACCGGTGGGCCCTCAAGCCGGGGCGCACGGTCCCGCCGGGCCGCCATGTCTTCGCGGTGCAGTACAACCACGCCGAGGGGGTACGGGACGCCTCGGCCGACACGTACACCGTCGTCCTGACGGGGGCCGACGGCGGCAGGTCCACCCTCCGGGGCGGCTTCGGGACGGCCCCGGCGACGTGAGGCGACGGCCGGCCCTCAGGCCTGTCCGGGACACGTCCCCCTGCGCCTCCTGACGTACGACGTCTGCTACGCCCCGCTCGTCCTGTGGGGGCCGCTGCTCGCCGTCCCCACCGTCGCGTACGGGAGGCGGCGCCGGCGCGTCGGCGGATGAGACCGGCGTCGCACGGGGGGCAACCCTTCCCCGGTCGGCGGCGACCTAGGAACAACCGGGAGCCGCCCCGTATCCCCATCCCCCCCCCGCACCGAAGGAGCCGCACGCCGATGCGCTCGCCTCGGCTGGAGCGAGGACAGTGAACGCCTTCCGCCTGTACTTAGTGACGAAAACCAAGTGAACGTGCGGGTTGTAGCCAGTATGGCGACCGGTTCTGACATCGGGATGAGGTCTCCAGCGTGGTGACATAGACCACTGCTAGGTTCATGGTCGTGAGTCAAGGCACCCTGGTCAAGCGGCAGTTCGGGCACCACGCCCGGCTTGCGCTGTCGCCCGCCCAGGTGTCGAAGACCGATGACCAAGCGCACGCGGCCCGCGCCATGTGGAACCTTCTCCACGCGTGGTGGCAGATGATGCCGAAGGAAGTGCGGACTCTCGCGAACGCGGACGCCGCCATCCGGCAGGCCCGCGAGGACATCGACTTCCTCGCCGTCCTGCCCGCGCAGGCCGCGCAAGCGGTCCTCAAGACGTACTTCCAGGCGTGGAAAAACTGCTGGGACGGCCGGGCCGATGCCCCGAACTTCAAGGGCCGGTTCCGCACGGTGATGCCCGTGGACATCCCGCAGGGCCGGGACCTGAACGTCACCCGCGTGCACCGGCGCTGGGGCATGGTCAGTATTCCCAAGGTGGGCCGTGTCCGGTTCCGGTGGACCAAGGACCTGCCCGTCGGCAAGCGTGCCGATGCGGAGAACCGGATCACCGGGGCGCGGCTGGTCAAGGACGCGCTCGGCTGGCACATCGCCTTCCGCGTCCAGGCCCTGGAGACCACGCCTGCGCCTCACCGGGGGCCGGAGGTCGGCATCGACGTGGGCGTCACCGTGCCCCTCGCGCTCTCGGACGGCGAGACGTACGAGCACGGCGACTGGCTGACCGGCAAGGAGCAGGCCAGGCTCCTGCACCTGGAGCAGCGCGCCGCGCAGCGCAAGCGACACCGCAGGCCCGGCGAGCGCACCAGCCGCAGGCTGCACCACACCTACGACCGGATCGCGGGACTCCGCGCGAAAGCCAAGCGCCGAGCCCTGGACTGGCAGCACCAGACGACCACCGCCATCGCCCGCAGATACGGAACGGTCGTGGTCGAAGCACTCACCATCACGAACATGGTCAAGTCCGCCAAGGGAACCATCGAAGAGCCGGGGAGGAACGTCGCCCAGAAATCCGGGCTGAACCGCTCCATCCACGCAGAGGCATGGGGGCGCACGGTCACCATGCTGACGTACAAGACCGCCCGGCACGGCGGCACCCTGGTCAAGGTCCCCGTCCCCGGCACCTCCCGGCGCTGCTCCGCCTGTGGCTTCACCGTGCCCGGGAGCCGGGAGTCCCAGGCTGTGTTCGTGTGCAAGAACCCGGACTGCGGCTGGTCGGGCAACGCCGACCACAACGCGGCCCGGAACGTCCTGCATCTGTACCGGATGGGCCTCGCGCTCATCCCGGCTGCCGGAAGGGCAGTCGTCAGGCGCGCGAAACGCGTCAAGCCCGCTACCGCAAGGTAAGCAGGAATCTCCCGGCTTCGGCCAGGAGAGCACTTCAACGGGGCAACAACCACACCTTCACCTACGTCGTCCCGGCGAGCGCCTGGAAGACCGATCCGAGCCAGTACAACGTGCTCCGGCTGAACGTCGTCAGCGGCTCCTCCGGCACCGGATTCCTCAGCCCCGCGACCGCGTTCGACTGCATCGACCTGCTGGCCTGAGGAGAGGGAACGCCGTGCGGGGAGGGGTCCCGGGACCCCTCCCCGCACGGCGTTCTCCCCTCGGCGTCGCGGCCGGGGGTCAGTTCATCGTCGAGCCGATCGTCGTCGACCCGGTGGTCAGGAAGGCCGTCGCGGGCAGCGAGCCGTCCGCCTTCCGTGCCCCGTACGCGCTGGTCGCGTCGGTGGACAGGAAGGCGGGCGTCGCGATCCCCGCGTCCCAGTTGTTGCCCGCCGAGACGACCGACGCGCCCGCGTTCACCGAGCCGCCGCCGTTGCCGACGGCGAGGTTCTTGCCGAGGCGGGCCGCACCCGTGGCGAAGTAGTAGCCCTTGTTGCCGTTGGCGTAGGCGGTCGTCCGGTTGATGACGATCGCACCCTTGTTGCTGTTCTCGGTGAAGCCGTTGCCGGCGTTGTCCCAGGCGGCGGAGTTGTTGACGACGTGGGCGACGACCTCGCCGTCCCCGCCCAGCTTGTAGCCGTTGCCGTCGCCCGCGAACGCGCTGTCCGACCAGCGGTTCTTCCCGTTCCCGTACGCCCAGGTGTGCTCGATCGTCAGCGGGCTCGACCAGGACCACAGGTCGAGGCCGTCGTCCGAGTTGTTGGAGAGCCGCGCCCCGGTGATCAGGTTCCCGGTGCCCGAGCCGAACTTCACGGCCAGCCCGTCGGCGTTCTCGCCGTGGGTGGCGGCGTCGTAGTGACCGTAGGAGTCCAGGTTCCGGACGGTGTTGCCGTTGGTGTCGTTCCCGGTGAGTGTGAAGCCGGAGTCGCCGCCGTTGATGGTCTTGATCCGCTCCCACCGGGTGCCCGTGCAGGACGTGCAGACGACCGCGCTGTCCGGGGAGTTCTGGAAGGTGAGGTCGGAGACCGACCAGTAGTCGGCGGTGAGCTTGAAGATCCAGGAACCGGCCGGGAGTTGCGAGCCGTCGATGCGGACCGTCTCGGAGCCGTACGGCCGCAGCTGGACGGGGGCGGACGCGGTGCCGTTGGCCGTGGACTGGAGGGTGGCGGTGGGGTAGTAGGTGCCGCCGCGGATCTGGATGACCGTGCCGGGAGCGGCGCTCTGGAGGGCACTGGCCAGGGCGGCCGCGGTCGAGACGGTGACGGTGGCGGCCCGCGCCGGGGCCGCGAGGGCGCCGAGGCCGACGCTCGCGGCCAGGACGGAGAGGGCGAGGATGGTGCTCCTGGTGCGTGCGGTACGAGACATGACGTGCGGGTCCTCTCGTGGCGGGGGATCAGGGGCAGGGCGGGGAGCGGGCTCCGGGCGGGGGAGCGGGCTCCGGGCGGCTCACTCGCAGGGGCTGCGCGGCTCCCAGTCGCCGAGGTACGTCTCCCGGGTCGCCGTCGCCGCCTCGGCCGCCGCGAGCTGGGGACGGTTCTCCGGCACGGTGACCGCGGCACCCCGACCGGTGTTGCGGTACTCGGCGAAGCGCTGGGCCTGCCACGGGTACGCGTCCCGCATGTTCGCGTACGGGGCCACCGCGTCGATCCCGGAGCCGAGGACGCTCTCCCGGACCACGAGCGACGGCCACGCGCTCGTGTCCGAGCTCGGCACCCACGGCCGGGCCAGCTTGTAGTAGCCGTCGGGCGCCTCGCTGGTGATCCGGCAACGCGAGGCCAGGAAGCCGTACGGGTTGGCACCGGCCGTCGACGGGGCGAAGACGAAACCGTACGGGGCGCCCGCCAGATCGGTGCGGACCAGCGTACGGAAGTGGCAGTGCTCGAAGACGGCCCGGGCGCGGCCGAAGACGAAGTCGACGTCGCCCTCCACGTGGCAGTGCGCGAAGTACTGCCGGGCGAAGGCCGACAGGGACATCGAGTCCGCGTAGAGCGTGTCCTGGTGGCCGAGGAAACGGCAGTGGAAGAACGCCGAGCGGTCGCCCTGCGCCTTCAGCGCGACGGCCTGCGTGCCGGGGTTCCCGGGAAGGTCGGTCCGGAGGAAGTCGTTGGCGAAGGTGACCCCCCGCGCGGTGAAGCCGTCCGCCTGGACGGTGGTCGTCGCGGAGCCGCTCGTGCCGTAGGTGCCGCCCTCGGGCCGGGGCGTGCCGGCCGCGTTGTCGTACACGACGACGACGTCCCGGGGGTCCCCGCTCGCGCCGATCCAGGTCATGTCCGTACGGGCGGAGCTCACCGTGACCGTCTCGCGGTACGTGCCGGGGGCGAGCACCAGGGTCCAGCCCGTGCCGCTCGCGGCGGAGACCGCGGCCTGCACGGAGGTGTGGTCGCCGAGGCCGCCGGGGTGCACGTACAGCGTCCGCTCGGTGAGCCGGGCGGCGGGCGAACCGAACCGGCCGAAGGGGGCGGAGGGGCTGATGGGGCCGAAGGAGCCGCCCGGCGACGCCGTCGCCGTGGTGGCGGGCAGCGCCAGGGCGAGGGCCGCGCCGAAACCGGCGGTGAGCAGGGAACGACGGCCGGGGGTGGCGGCTCCGGGGTGGTGCGAGGGCATGCGGGTGCTCCTTCGCTCTGCGGGGGACGGGACTCGGGGGAGGGGAGGGGACTCGGGGGAGGGGGAGGGAAAGGAGGCCGGGGGCGCTGGGCCCGGCCTCCTTTCGTCAGGGGGCGGGCTCAGCGCAGGCGGCCCGCGCCCGCGCGGTGGTCGACGAGCGCCGGGACGGCCTTCGGGTGGTCGACGCGGGTGCGCAGGACGGGCGTCCAGCCCGCGTCCGCGCGCAGGAGCTCCTCGGGGTACTGCTCGTTGTGGACGGCGAGCAGGTCGACCGGGCTGCCGTTGACGTAGTTGCCGGTGACCGTGACCGGCGCGTCCTTCCACTTCTTCAGGATCTTCCCGGCCGGCACGTCCGCGGCGAGCGTGAACGCGTTCTTCTCGGCGAAGAGCTGCGACTCCTGCCCGATGCCGAGGCTGTACACGTAGGACGGACCCGCCACCACGAAGTGGTTGTTGTACGCGTCGACCTGCCCGAAGCGCACCCGGGGCGCCCGTTCCACGACCTTGTCGAAGAGGTTGTGGTGCAGGGTGACGCGGAGCTTGCCCCGGTCGGTGGCGCCGGCGCTGTCGCTGTTGCCGATCATCAGGGTCTTGTCGTGGTCGGTGAAGACGTTCCAGGAGACCGTGACGAGGTCCGCGCCGCGTACGACGTCGAGTTCGCCGTCGTGCTGCTGGTAGACCTCCCCGTAGTACGAGGGCAGCGAACTGTCCGGGTGGGCCCCGTCGGTGAAGGTGTCGTGGTCGATCCAGACGTGGGTGGAGCCGTACACGACCAGGCTGTCGTACTCGGAGTTCCACGCCCCGGTGGCGCCGTCCGTCGGGTCCCACTGCGGGAAGCAGTCGAGCGGGCTCTCCAGGGTCAGGTTGCGGACGATGACGTTGTCCACGCCCTGCACCTGGAGGCTTCCGCCGGTGATCCCCGCGTGCCGCCCGACACCCACGATCGTGGTGTTGGCCGGCACCTTCACCTTGATCGCCTTGCCCTGGGCCGTGGCGGAGGCCGCCCGCAGCTCCTCCTGGGCGCCGCTGACCTCGTTCTCGTACCCCCAGACGGCCGGGTCGTAGTCGGCGAGGTAGCGGGCGAAGTCGTAGCCGGGGGCCTCGAAGGCGGCGCAGCCGGCGGCGGTGGCGTTCAGCGTGCCCACCACCTTCACGATGCGGGGCTCCGTGCCGGGCGCTTCGAGCGCGGCCCGGAACTCCTCCCAGGTGGAGACGGTGAAGACCCGGGAGGCGTCGGCGGCGGACCCGCCGGTGGTGCCGGTGCCCTCGGACGCCCAGCCGTCGCCGGCCGGCAGCGTCGCCCTGGCCGGGTCGACGACGGGGCGGTGGCCGGTGTGGGCACCGGCGGCGGGTGCGGTGACCGTCAGGGCGAGGGCGGTCGCGGCGACCACTCCCAGCTGCTTGCGTCGGTTCACGGTCAGCTCTCCTCGGAAACGGGCCAGGTGATCCGGTCGGTGGGGATCTCGTCGTCCAGGCGGCGCGTCTCACGCGGCGCGAGGACGTGGGTACGGAGCAGTTCGGCGGTGACGAGGCGGGCCACCTCGATCGCCCCGGGCGGGTTGAAGTGGGTGTTGTCCTGCTCGGTCGCGGTCCAGTTGAAGTACGTCTTCGTGGCCTCGGGGCCGAGCTCCTGCCACAGGGCCAGGGACAGCGCCTCGATGTCGAGCAGCGGGACGTCCGCCTCCAGGGCGGTCTCCCGCATCGCCGCCGGGTACGCGCCGTGGGTGCGCAGGGCCGTGCCGTCGGCCGCGAACTTCCGTCGTTCGACGGAGGTGGCGAGCACCGGGAGGGCGCCCCGGGACCGCGCGCCCTCGACGAAGACCCGCAGGTTGTCCTGGTAGGTGGTCCACGGCTCGGTGTAGCGGGTGGGGTCGGCGGTCTTCTCGTCGTTGTGGCCGAACTGGATCAGGAGCAGGTCGCCGGGGCGGACCGCCGGCAGGATCGCGTCGAGCCGGCCCTCGTCGAGGAAGCTCTTGGTGCTGCGTCCGTTGACCGCGTGGTTGGCGACGGTCAGCCCCTTGTGCAGGAAGAAGGGGAGCGCCATGCCCCACCCGGTCTCGGGCGCGGCGTCGGCGTACTTCTGGGCGGCGGTGGAGTCGCCCGCGATGTGGAGCGTGCGCATACGGGGGAGTCCTCGGGGAGGGAGTCCTTGGGAACGGGCGGCGGGCGCCCCGGCCAGGGCGAGCGCGAGGCCCGCCCCGGCCGTGACCACCGCGCGGCGGCCGACGCTCACTTGTTCTGCTGCTTCCACTCGGCCTGGGCCGCGTCGAGCTGCTCGGCGAGGGCGTCGAGGAACTCCTTGGCCGTGGCCTTGCCGAGGAGGACCTTCTGGAACTCGGCCTCGTTGTCGGCCTTGGAGATGGTGTTCCAGTCGGGCAGGTAGTACGGCAGCTGCACGATCGTGGCCTTGCCGCTGAAGAGGACGTCGGCGGCGAGCTTGGTCGGCTCGGCCTCCTGGATCCACGGGTCCTGCGCGGCCTCCGTGTTGGCGGGTATGGCCCCGGCCGACTTGTTCCACTTGCTGTTGGACTCGTGCGAGGCCGCGAACTCGATGAACTTCCAGGCGGCGGCCTTGTTCTTGCTGGACGAGAAGAGGCCGAGGCCGTCGACCGGGTTGGAGACCTGCACCCGGGTGCCGTCGTCCAGGGTCGGGTTCGGGATGCCCCGGAACTTCTCCGTGCCGAGCGCCTTCACGTGGTCCTGGTAGGAGCCCAGGTTGTGGTTGAGCATGCCGATCTCGCCGCTGTCCCACTGCGCGACCATCTTGGTGAAGTCGTTGTTGACGTCGGCGGCCGGGGTGGTCTTCTTGAACAGGCCGGCGTACTTCTCCAGCGCGGCCACGTTCTTCGGGTCGTTGACGGTGGTCTTGTCGCCGTTCCAGAAGGTGGCGATGCCGCTCTGGCCGTACATGGCGTCGAGCGCCTGCGCGATGGATCCCGCGCCGCCGCGGATCGTGTAGCCGAAACGGTTCTTGTCCTTGGCGGTGAGCTTCTCGGCCGCCGTGTAGAAGGCCGACCAGGTGGTGGGCTCGGCGAGGCCGGCCGCCTTGAACAGGTCGGTGCGGTAGTAGAGGACGCCGTTGCTGGCGGAGGTGGGGACCGTGAACAGCTTGCCCTGGCCGCCGGCCGCCTTGACGTTGTCGACCATGCCGGCGTTCAGCTTGCCCTTGAGGGCGCTGCCGTCGATCCGGGAGTCCAGCGGCTCCAGGGCGTTCTGCGCGGCGATGCCGGCGAGCATGGCCGCGCCGACGCCACCGACGTCCGGCAGGCCGCCGCCCTGGATGGCGGTGTCGTACTTGGACTGCACCTCCTTGGAGGCCACCCCGACGTACTCGACGTCGATGTCCGGGTTGGCCTTCTCGAAGTCGGCGATGATCTCCTTCCAGACGTCGGTGCGGACACCGCCGTTGTTGTCCCAGAAGGTGATCTTGCCCTTGCCCGATCCCTCGGTGCCCTTCTCACCGCCCGCGCCGCTGCCGTCGTCACCGCAGGCGGTGGCGGTCAGGGCGAGGACGCCGGTCAGGGCGAGGGCGAGGGCGGCTCTGCGCCGTCCGCCGGGGAAGATGGTCATCGTCGGCTCTCTTCTCTCGGGGTCTTGCGGGGATGGAGCGGGGGATGGGGATGTGGGGGAGCTCAGGGGGGTGCTCAGGGGGCAGGGGGGTGTTCAGGCGGTGACGCGGAAGGCGGTGAACACGGCCGTCCCGGCGTGCTCCGTGCCGTCCGGCGCGCCCGCGAACAGGCCGAGCAGCGCGCCGACCCAGCGCCAGGGCGTGGCGGCGAACTCCGGCCCGAGGGGGACCGGTTCCTCGGTGTCGTCGGAGGAGTACGAGAAGCGGCAGCGTGCGTCCGCCGTGACCTCGATCCGCAGCAGGACCCGGTTCCCGGTCACCGGACGGGAGTGGGCCGCGTCCCGTTCACGGTCGGCGTTGGCCGGGGCGAAGCGGTGGGTCAGCCGGACCGTGCCGTCAGGGGACCGTTCCAGGCCGATCCACGCGTAGGCGTCGCCGAGGACCACGAGTCCGGCGCGGGCCCCGGCCGCCTGGGCGTCGAGCCGCAGCGCGACCTCGACCGTCCGCGCCCCGGCCGGCAGCCGCTGCGTCAGGACGTGCGGCACGCTCCGCAGGTCGTCGAGCCGTTCCGTACGGACACAGTCGAGGCGCAGTCCGTCGCCCGCGTGCCGGGTGGCCCAGCCCTCGTCCGGGTTGGCCGTCCACTGCCACTGCCGGCCGAACCGCCCGCCGGGGAAGGCGTCGTCGACGGCGGGCCGCGACGGCGACTGCTCCGGCAGCTCCGGCTTGCGGTGGACGCGGACGGGCACGCCGCCGTCGCCGAGCACCGGCCAGCCGTCCGCACCCCAGCGCATCGGCTGGAGGTGGACGAGACGGCCGTGCGCGCCCGACTGCTGGAAGTGCAGGAACCAGTCCTCACCGCGCTGGGTGCGCACCCAGCCGCCCTGGTGGGGGCCGTTGACGTCGGTGTCGCCCTGCGCGAGGACGGTCCGCTCCTCGTACGGGCCGAAGAACGACCGTGAGCGGAAGGCGCCCTGCCAGCCGGTGGCCACGCCCCCGGCCGGGGCGAGGATCCAGAACCAGCCGTCGTGGCGGTACAGCTTCGGGCCCTCCAGGGTGAACCAGCCCGGTATCAGGTCGGCGTCGACGACGACCCGGCCCTCGTCGAGGACCTTCGTGCCGTCCGGGCTCATCCGGTGGCCGGTGAGCCGGTTGTTGAACCCGGCACGGGACTTGGCCCAGCCGTGTACGAGGTACGCCTCGCCGGACTCCTCGTCCCACAGCGGGCAGGCGTCGATCAGTCCGAGCCCCGACTTCACCAGGTGCGGTGCGGTCCACGGTCCGCGTACCGAAGGGGCGTTGACCTGGAAGATCCCGTGGTCGGGGTCGCCCCAGAAGATCCAGAACCGCCCGTCATGCCGGCGCAGGGACGGCGCCCAGACCCCGCGGTCGTGCCGGGGCCCGGTGAACGCGGCGGCCGGTTCCAGCCGCTCCAGGGCGTGGCCCACGATCGTCCAGTTGACGAGGTCCCGGGAGTGCAGCAGCGGAAGCCCGGGGGCGCGGCCGAAGCTGGACGCCGTCAGGTAGTAGTCCTCGCCGTCGCGTACGACGTCCGGGTCGGACCAGTCGGCCGCGAGGACCGGGTTGCGGTACGTACCGTCGCCCAGGTCTCCGGTGAGGACCCCGCCGGCGGTCCCTTGGGCGGCCCCGCTCACGAGGCCACCGCCTTGCGGACCAGGGCGGCGGCGCCGGACCGGTCGAGCCGGCCGTCGGCGACGACGGTCACCACCCGCCGTACGAAGGTCTCCCCGGCGGCCACCGCCAGCCGCCCCTCGTGGGCGAGGGACGAACCCACACCCGGGTACTCGGCGGCGCGCACGAACCACGGGTCGCGGCGGGTCGTCTCCGTGGCCCCCGCGAACACCAGGGTCCAGTGCTCGCCCGCGAGCGCCACCCACTCCGAGCGGGCGCCGTGCACGGCCTCCTCGCCGTCTGCGCCGGAGTCCGCCCCGAAGACGACCGGCGCCGTCGCCTCCTTCGGCGCGCGCCAGAAGAATCCGCCGTACGCGGCCCCCGGCCGTCCGTTCGTCGCCGGGCTCCCGATCGACAGGTCCCGCCCCGACACGTTGGCGAGGGAGAAGGTGAGGTCGAGCGCCCAGGCGGAGTCCGTGAGGGCGGTCGCCGCCACGGTCCGGTGCTCGCGCAGCAGCCGATCGTCCCCCGCCCACCAGGTCAGCTCCTCGACGAAGCCGTCCGGGTCGCACAGCTTGAACCCGTCGTGCCGCTGCACGCCGTGGTTGTCGAGCTCGACCGAGCCGAGGTCGCGGACGAAGGTGCGCCCGCCCCAGAAGTTGTGGCCCGCCACGTCGGGCACGGCGACCCCCGCCCCCAGGTGGTGCGGGTGGTCCTCGGGCACGGTCTCGGTCACCACGCGCCCGGCGAGCGTCGTCACGGGGTGCAGGTACGGCCGGGGCGCGTGGTCGAGGGCCAGCGCGGGCCGGGTGGTGTAGCGGGCGACGGTGCGGCCCGCGCAGCGCAGCAGGGTCGGCGGCTCGGCGTTCATCGGGCCCCCGCCCGGGTCGACGGCGCCCAGGCGGCGCCGAGTTCGGAGAAGAGCCGCAGCTCGTCGGCGCTCGCGTCGACCAGGGCGTCGACGCCGTCGACGACCCGGCGCGGCGCGCTCTCGCCGGCCTCGGCGTGCCAGTGCCCCGCGGGCACCTCCCGTGGGTCAGGAGCCGTACGGACCGCCTCGACGACCCGCATGAACGCCCCGGTCTCCGCCGGCGGCACCCGGAGCGGCTCGCCGTCCGTCACATGGGCGACGAGGTTCTCCAGGAGGTCGGTCCGCCCGTACTCGGTCTCGACCGGTCCGTGCCCGGCCCGCTGCACGAGGACCCGGTCCTGCCGGTACCAGAAGGTGATCCGGCCCTGGCTGCCGTGGACGACGACGTACGGCTCCGAGGACTTCTCGGCGCAGAGGGTCGCGGCCACCGTCACCGGGGTGCCGGCCGCCGTCATGACCCGTACGCAGGAGGTGTCGTCGGACTCGATGGCGTTGGCGTGGAGCAGCTCCGTCTCGATGTGCTCGACGTCCTCGGACCGGGTGGAGCCGGAGAGCGCGAGCGCGGTGGCGACGGCGTGCGCGAGGGGGTTGGTGAGGGCGCCGTCGACGACGTCGACGCCGCCGAGGCGCCGGTGTCCGGCCCAGGGCGCGCGCCGGAAGTAGGCCTCGTCCCGGACCCAGGCCCCGGCCGCGCCGACGCCGAGGAGTTCGCCGATCGCACCCTCCTCGACCATCCGGCGGATCGCGGGCACCGCGTGCGAGCCGAGCGACTGGAAGCCGACCTGGCAGGCCACCCCGGCTTCGGCGACCCCGTCGGCCATCCTGCGGAACTCCGCGAACGACGGGGCGGGCGGCTTCTCCAGGAGGATGTGCGCCCCGTGCCGGGCCGCGGCGAGGGTCATGTCGGTGTGGGTCTGGATGGGGGTGCTGAGCACGGCGATCCGGGCGCCGGTGGAGGCGAGGAGCGCCTCGAAGTCGGCGGACTGCTCGGGGTCCCCGATGCCGTCGAGCTCGGCCGCGTCGAGCGGGCGGAGCTCGCAGACCCCGGCGAGGCGGACGAGGCCCCGCTCTTCGAGGCGGCGGATGTTGAGGAGGTGGCTGCGGCCGTGGCCGCGGGCGCCGGCGAGGACGACCGGCAGCGGGGTGCGTACGGTGTTCATGTCTTCCTTGTCGATGGTCGTCCGGGAGCTGTTCATCCCTTCACCGCCCCGGCGCTGAAGCCCGTGACCAGCCACTTCTGGATGAAGGCGAAGACGATGACGACGGGGACGGCGGCGATGACCCCGCCCGCCGCGAGTGCGCCGAGGTCGACGCTGTCGGCGCCCATGAGGGTGTTGAGCCCGACCGGGATCGTCTGCTTGTCCTGGCTGCTGAGGAACATCAGGGCGAACAGGAAGTGGTTCCAGGCGTGGACGAAGGCGAAGGAGCCGACGGCGACCAGGCCGGGCCGCAGCAGGGGGAGGACGACGATCCGGAAGGCGCTGAAGCGGTTGCAGCCGTCGACCCAGGCGGCCTCCTCCAGCGAGTACGGCACGTTCCTGATGAAGCCGCTGATGAGGATCATCGAGAGCGGCAGCTGGAAGACGGTCTCGGCGATGATGACGGAGCCGAGGGAGTTGATCATCCGTAGTTCGGCGAAGATCTGGAAGAGCGGGACCAGGAGCAGGGCGCCCGGCACGAACTGGGAGCAGAGCAGGGCCAGCATGAAGCCCTTCTTGATCCGGAAGTCGAAGCGGGCGAGGGCGTAACCGCCTGCCAGCGCGACGACCGTGGTCATCACGAGCACCGCGACACCGATGAGCAGGCTGTTCTGGAAGAAGACGGCGAAGCTGCGCTCCGTCCACACCTTCTCGAAGTGCTCGGTCGTCATCGGCCAGGGCAGGAGCGAGGTGGAGCCGGCCGGCCGCACCGCGAACAGCAGGATCCAGTAGAAGGGGACCAGGGTGAAGACGAGGTAGATCCCGAGAGGCAGGTAGATCTGCCAGCGGGGGACCTCGTCCCAGGCCGGGCGGCGCTTGCGGGCGGCGGCCGGCGGGGTCCGGTCGGGGGGCGGTGGTGCCTGCGCGGCCCCGGGGGCGGGGGCGGCGGTCAGGGTGGACTCGGCTGTCACTTGCCGTCGCCTCCGAACTTGCTCAGGCGCAGATAGACCATCGAGCAGAAGAGAAGGATCACGAACGCCACCGTGGTGAGGGCGGAGGCGTATCCGAAGTTGTGGGCGTCGACGCTGGTGTGGGCGATGTACAGGGGGAGGGTGGTCGTCTCGCCCGCGGGACCGCCGCCGGTCAACGTGTAGAGCAGGTCGACGTTGTTGAACTCCCACACCGCGCGCAGCAGTGTGGAGAGCACGATCGCGTCCCGGATGTGGGGGAGCGTGATGTGCAGGAACTGGCGGAGCCTGCCCGCCCCGTCGACCTCGGCCGCCTCGTACAGGTCCTTCGGTACGGACTGGAGGTCGGCCAGGATGAGGATGGCGAAGAAGGGCACCCCGCGCCAGAGGTCGGCGACGATCGCCGCGGAGAAGACGGTCGAGGTGTCGGAGAGCAGGGACGTGCCGTACTCGCCGATGCCCAGGTCCGCCAGGTATCGCGTGATGCCGGTCTGGGAGTTGTAGAGCAGGACCCAGATCGCGGAGGTGAGCACGCCGGAGACGGCCCAGGGCGAGAAGACGAGGGCCCGGCCCAGGGCGCGGCCCACGAAGGTCTGGTTCACGATGAGGGCGAGGCCGAGGCCGAAGAGCAGCTGGAGGGTCACCTCGACCACGACCCACTGGAAGCTGAAGGACAGAGTCCCCCAGAACTGCGGGTCGTCGGTGAAGATCCGGGTGAAGTTCTCCAGGCCCGCGAAGCCGTTACGCCAGGGCTTGGTGGGGTTGTAGTGCTGGAGGCTGTAGTAGAAGACGCTGAGCACCGGGTAGGCGATGAAGCCCAGCATCAGCAGTCCGGCGGGGGCGATCAGGAGATACGGCAGTCGGCGGGGGGCCGATCCCGTGCGGCGGCGCCTCCGTGCCGTGTCGGCCTGGGGCGGTGAGGTCACAGCTGAGGCCATGACGGCGGCTCCGTTCTCGGTGAAGCGCTTCGCGAACGACGTTCGAGATTTCGGACAGGTGGGGCGAGGGGGAGTCTCGGGTGGGTCTCGGGTGGGCTTCCGGACGGTGCTTCGGGTGGCGGGGTCAGCCCGCGTACGGATCGGGGGTGGTTCCCGGCCTGGCCAGGAACGCGAAGTCGCAGCCGGTGTCGGCCTGGGAGATCTGCTCCATGTAGAGCGCGCCGTAGCCGCGCTCGTACCGGGCCGGCGGGGGTGTCCACGTGGCCCGGCGGCGATCCAGCTCCTCGTCCGTGACATGCAGGTGGAGGGAGCGTGCCGCGACGTCGAGGGTGATCGTATCGCCCGTACGGACGAGGGCAAGGGGTCCGCCGACATGGGACTCGGGCGCCACGTGCAGCACACAGGCCCCGTAACTCGTTCCGCTCATCCGGGCGTCGGAGATCCGGACCATGTCCTTCACCCCTTGCTCCAGGAGGTACGAGGGGATCGGCAGCATCCCGTACTCGGGCATCCCGGGCCCGCCCTTGGGGCCCGCGCCGCGCAGGACGAGCACATGGTCGGCGGTGATGCCGAGCGCCGGGTCGTCGATGGTCCGCTGCATGGTCCGGTAGTCGTCGAAGACGACCGCGGGGCCCGTGTGCTTGAGCAGCCGCGGTTCGGCCGCGATGTGCTTGATGACCGAGCCGTCCGGGCAGAGGTTGCCCCGCAGCACGGCCACCCCGCCCTCGGGGGCCAGCGGCCTCGACCGGTCCCTGATCACCTCGTCGTCGTGGACGAGAGCGCCGGCGAGCTGCTCGCGCAGGGAGGCGTGCGAGACCGTCGGCCGGTCCAGGTGCAGCACGTCGGTGAGCCGCGAGAGGAAGCCCGGCATCCCGCCCGCGAAGTGGAAGTCCTCCATGAGGAACCGCCCGCCCGGCCGCAGGTTGGCGAGGACCGGGACGGTCCGCGCGATCCGGTCGAAGTCGTCGAGCGTGAGCTTCACCCCGGAGCGTCCGGCCATCGCGATCAGGTGGATCACCGCGTTGGTCGAGCCGCCGAGCGCCAGGACGGCGGCGACCGCGTCCTCGTACGCCTCCCGGGTCAGCAGCCGCGAGAGCCGCAGGTCCTGCCGTACGAGCTCCACGATCCGCAGCCCCGAGGCCGCGGCCATCCGGTCGTGACCGGAGTCCACCGCCGGCACCGAGGAGGCGCCCGGCACGGTCACGCCCAGCGTCTCCGCGGCGGCGGTGAGCGTGGAGGCCGTCCCCATCGTCATGCAGTGCCCGGGGGAGCGGGCCAGACCGCTCTCCAGCTCGGCCATCTCGCAGTCGCCGATCCGCCCGGCGCGCTTCTCGTCCCAGTACTTCCACATGTCCGTACCGGAGCCGAGGGTCTCCCCGCGCCAGTGGCCGGGCAGCATCGGACCGGCCGGGACGAAGACGGTCGGCAGGTCGACGGAGGCGGCGCCCATCAGCAGGGCCGGGGTCGTCTTGTCGCAGCCGCCCATCAGCACCGCCCCGTCCACCGGGTACGAGCGGAGCAACTCCTCCGTCTCCAGGGCGAGGAGGTTGCGGTAGAGCATCGGGGTCGGCTTCTGGAAGGTCTCCGAGAGGGTGGAGACCGGGAACTCCAGCGGGAAGCCGCCGGCCTGCCACACCCCGCGCTTCACGGCCTGCGCGCGGTCGCGGAGGTGGACGTGGCAGGGGTTGATGTCGGACCAGGTGTTGAGGATCGCGATCACCGGCTTGCCGAGGTGCTCCTCGGGCAGGTAGCCGAGCTGGCGGGTGCGGGCGCGGTGGCTGAACGAACGGAGCCCGTCCGTGCCGTACCACTGGTGGCTGCGCAGGTCCTCGGGGCGTCGGCCGGTGCTCACTCCGGTGCCGGCGTCCATGTCCTCGCTCGTGTCCTTGCTCATGCGGGCCAGCCGGCGGCTATCGCGGCGACCTCGGCCCGCTCGCTCTCGGGGAGTTCGCGGCTCGGCGGTCGGATGTCGCGGCGGCAGAGGCCCAGGGAGGCGAGGGCCTCCTTGACCACGGTCACGTTGTCGGCGCTGCCGTTCGCCGCGCGCAGTTCCTCGAAGCGGCGGATCCGCTCCCACACCTTCATCGCGGTCGGGTAGTCGCCGGCCCGCAGCGCGTGCAGCATCTCCAGGGAGAGGGCGGGCGAGACGTTGACGAGGCCGGAGGTGAAGCCGGTCGCGCCGCTCGCGAAGTACGAGGGGGCGTACGGCTCGGCGAGTCCGGCCACCCAGACGAAGCGGTCGAGGCCCGCGTCCCGGGCGAAGCCGGCGAACCGGGACGCGTCCGGGACGGCGTACTTCACGCCGACGACGTTGGGGCAGGCGGCGCCGAGCTCGGCGAGCCGGGCGCCGCTCAGGAGCGGGTTGCGGATGTACGGGACGACGCCGAGCTCCGGCACGGCCTCGGCGATGGCCCGGTGGTACGCGACCCAGCCGCTCTCGGAGACGTACGGGTGCACGGGCTGGTGCACCATCAGCATGTGGGCCCCGGTGGCGCGGGCGTGCCGGGCGGCCTCGACGGCCGTCGGCACGTCATGGCCGACGCCGACCAGGATCACGGCGCGGTCCCCGGCCTCCTCGACGGTCACCTCGGTGACGGAGCGGCGCTCCTCGGGGGTGAGGGCGTAGAACTCGCCGGTGTTGCCGTTCGGGGTGAGGGTGCGCACGCCGCCGTCGAGCAGCCGGCGCAGCAGCGCGCGGTGCGCGTCGGTGTCGACCGAACCGTCCGCGGCGAACGGGGTGACGGGGATGGCCACCACATCGGCGAGGGCGGCCCTCAGGGTCTCGAAATCCATGCTCACTCGGTACTCACTCGCTGTTCAGGGGGGAGTGGGGAAAGGCGCGCTCGACGAACGAGGCGATGTGGTCGTGCACGGCCCGGCCGGCTCCGTCGACGTCGCCCGCGGCGGCGAGCCGCAGGATCTCCTCGTGCTCCGCGGCCTCGCGCTCCCAGGAGGGGACGGCGGCCCAGGCGACCGTGGAGACCAGCGCGGCCTGGTCGCGGACCTCGTCGAGCATCCGGCCGAGGAGCGGGTTGCCGCAGGGGAGGTAGAGCGCGCGGTGGAAGTCCCGGTTGGCCAGCGACCGTTCGGCCGGGTCCTCGGCTCCGGCGGCCCGGCGCAGCGCCTCGTGCGCCGCGTCGAGCGGGGCGGCGGAGGCGACGGCGCGGCGCACCGCCTCGGGCTCCAGGAGCAGGCGTACGTCGTAGACCGCGCGGGCCATGTCCGCGTCGACCATCCGGACCGTGACGCCCTTGTACTGGCTCATCACCACGAGCCCGCTGCCCGCGAGGGTCTTGAGCGCCTCGCGCACCGGGGTCTTCGACACCCCGAAGCGCGCGGCGAGTTCGGTCTCCACGAGCGCCTGGCCGGGTCTGAGCCCTCCGGTGAGGATGTCGTGCTTGATCGCTTCCAGGACGTACTGGGTGCGGGACGGGATGGGGCTGGGGGCGAAGGCCATGGAGCACTCTCAGATCTCGTGTATCGCGTCTCATATATGACGTACGAAGTGCAACGGGCATGAAGCTAAGGGGGCGTTCGTGTTTCGTCAATGCTTCGCGCAGGGTTCGTCGTCCACGCCTCCGCTCTGGTACCGGTTCCGCTTCCGGGAAGAGGGCGTGGCCGGCGGCTACCTGGTCGGACGGCCCGACGGGGACGTCTGGCAACGGGACCTGTGGCAGCCCGGCATGGCCCTGGTCGACTTCACCGACCCCGAGGCCCGGACCTGGTTCCAGGACACGCCGCGGCTTCGGTATGCGCAGGTCGTCGATCCGGCGCAGACGAAATCATGTGACGGGGTCGGGAGAATTCCTGGCATGGGTACGGACATAAGCGGCTTCCTCGAGTATCGGGCGCCGCAAGACGATCAGGAGTCGATCTGGTACGGCGCACACGGCCTCAGCTCCCTCAACGATGTTCGTGACTACGACGCGTTCGGCTGTCTCTTCGGGGTCCGCAATTACGCGAACTTCCGTCCCTTGGCCGCAGGCAGGGGGTTTCCCGCCGATGCCTCGGCCACTGTGAGTGCGCGGTTCGCCCAGCTGACCGAGTGGTACGGCGAAGACGGCTTTCACGGCACCACGTGGATCACGTGGGCCGAGGTGAAGGCCGTCGACTGGGACGAGCCCGCAGAGAAGCCCGACAGCCGGCTTCACCAATACCGCCAGACGTCGAACGGGCTCAGGATGACGGGCAAGGCGTCCTGGAGTGGCGCATTCGCCGAGGCTGTCGGTCTCAAAGTCGGCGAGGTTCGGGAGTGGCCCGAAGGAAGTGAGTGGCTCGTCGGGGACACGCTCTACAGATCAGTCACCATCTGCCGCGGAGATGCCGTCACCGAAACCGGCGAGTGGCAACCCGTCTGGAAAGCGATGAAGGAACTCGCAGAACAGCACGGTGACGACAACGTGCGCCTCGTCGTGTGGTTCGACGACTGAGCAGGACACTCGCGAGCGCCACGCGGTCGAGTGCGGGATCAACCGCCTCAAGAGGCACCGTGCTGTCGCCACCCGGTACGACAAGCTCGCCGTCCGCTACGAAGCGACCGTGCTGGTCGCAGCCATCAACGAATGGCTGTGCCCAGCACATGGCCGCGTGTCAAGCCCACACCACCTTGACCACGGCGTGGCCTGCCGAAGCCGCCCGCCCGTAAAACCCCTGGAGGCCTCTGTGATGGGCGAGGAGTTCCTGCCTGGTCCAGCCGAGGGCACTGAACCTGGCGCCGGCAACGTTCCACAGCTCGCCGAAAGAGACAGCCGCAAGAAAACGCGCGGCCCGTGACACACCAGGCGGCTCCAGAAGCATCAGCGGGGGACCGGAGGGGTCGGCGTCAGCGCTGTGCGGCACGGGGCGGCCGCCATAGATCGGCAGTATCCAGGGCTCGTCGATGTCCGAGCCGAGGCTACCGGCCGCGGCGTAGAGGTCGTTGACCTTGCTGCCACTGACAGCCGCGTGTCGTCGATGTCGACGCGCACCACCCGACGGAACCTTGCAACACCTCCTAGGACGGGAGCTGACCTAGATGCGGCGTAGCGTGGCCGCATGAGCGACGACGCCACGACCGCCACCACCGTCCCGGCCGTCCCCGAGGGCTACACCACCGTCACGCCCTGGATCATCGGATCCGACACCGCCGGTCTCATCGACTACCTTGAGCAGGCCTTCGGGGCCGAGGACCTGGGCCGGTTCGTGCTTGAGGACGGCACGATCGGCCACGCCGAACTGCGGATCGGGAACGGCCGGATCATGGCCTTCGACAGTCCGCCCGGCTGGGCACCGACCCCCGCCTTCGTCCGGCTGTACGTGGACGACGCCCGGGCCGTCCACCGGCGCGCGGTCGACGCGGGCGGCACCTCCGTCACCGAGGTCACCCACCTCTTCTTCGGCGACCTGGTCGGCCGCGTCCGCGACCCCTTCGGCAACCTCTGGTGGATCCAGACCCACATCGAGGACGTCGACGAGGAGGAGATGGCCCGCCGTCTCACCGACCCCGCCTTCACGAAGGCCATGGAGTACGTCCAGGGGGCCCTGCGCACCCCGGGCGGCGGCGGCGAACCCGCTGCGTAGACGGCACGGTCCGGTCCGATAGGCGGTCTTACGTGACGCGAGTGCAACTGACCGATCCGGATTGGGAGTTCATCGAGCCGTACCTGCCGATCGGCGAGTACGGCCCGTACCCCGGGCGACTGCGGCAGCAGTTCGAGGGCGTGATCTGGCGGTTCAAGACGGGCGGGCAGGAGTCGAGTTCAACGGTCAACCAGCCGTGGAGGCGGGGCCTCACCCGTGGATTCCGCGGCGGTGTCGTCGGTGCCGACCGGGCCGCGGGGAAGCATCCGGTCCAGCCACTTCGGCAGCCACCAGTTGGTCCGGCCGAGGAGTGTCATGGTCGCCGGTACCAGCACCATGCGTACGACCGTGGCGTCGATGAAGATCGCGGTGGCCAGGCCGAGCCCGAACATTTTGGTGGAGGGGTCATCGGCGACGGCGAAGGACAGGAAGACCGCCACCATGATGAGGGCGGCCGAGGTGATGATCCGGGCGGTGCCCGAGACGCCCTCGACGATCGCCGTGCCGTTGTCGCCGGTGCGCAGGTACTCCTCGCGTACGCGGGAGAGGAGGAACACCTCGTAGTCCATCGACAGGCCGAACAGGATGGCGAAGAGGAACGTCGGGATGAACGACACGATCGGAACCGTCGCCTCCAGCCCGATGAGTGCGCTTCCCCAGCCCCACTGGAAGACCGCGACCATGATGCCGTAGGCCGCGCCGATGCTCAGCAGATTCAGCAGTACCGCCTTGAGCGGTACGAGTATCGAGCGGAAGACCAGCATCAGCAGCAGGAACGACATCGCCAGCACGGCGGCGACGATCACCGGCAGGCGTTGGCTGGTGCGTTGGCCCACATCGGACAGGCTCGCGGCGGCGCCGCCGACGTGGGCCCTGGCCGGGCCGTGCCCGATCGCCGTGGGCAGCACGTCGGTGCGCAGCCGGGCGATGGTGTCGGCCGTGGCCTTGTCCTGAGGGCTGGTGGTCGGGAACACCACGAGGGTCGCGATGCCGGTGGCCCGATCGATGTGCGTCGGCGCGACGGATGCGATGCCCGGATCCGCCGCGACCGCCCCGACGAGTCGGTCCAGCACTCCCGGATCACCGGTGGGGTCCGCGGCGATGACGAGGGGACCGTTGGTGCCCGGGCCGAACCCCTCGGCGACGAGGTCGTAGGCGCGGCGCTCGGTACGGCTGTGGGGCAGTGAGCCGTCGTCGGGCAGGCCGACGCGCAGGCCGAGCACGGGCAGCGTCGCGGTCAGCAGCAGCCCCGCCGCGCCGATCGCGTACGGCACCGGGTGCCGGCTGACGTGCCCGATCCAGCGCCGCCAACCGGCGGCGGGAGCGGCGCCCGCCACCGTGTCCCGCTGCCGTGCGAGTCGGCCCGGCTTCCCGGTCTGCAGAGCCCGGCCGATCCGGCTGGCCCGGGCCAGGCGTGGGCCGGCGGCGCCGAGGAAGGCCGGCAGAAGCGTCACCGACGCGACCACCATGGTCAGAACGACGATCGATACAGCGAGCCCGCCCACCGTCATGAACGGCACGTTCGCGACCGCCAGGCCGAGGATCGACACGACGACGGTGCCGCCGGCGAAGACCACGGGCCGCCCCGCCGTTGCCACCGCTCGTCCGGCCGCCGCCTGCGGATCGAGCCCGCACGCGAGGTACTCCCGGTGCCTGGCGAGCACGAACAGCGCGTAGTCGATGCCCACTCCGAGCCCGACCATGCTGCCCAGGACCGGTGCGAAGGTGGGGACCTCCGTCACCCCCGCCAGTACCGTCATCGTGGCGACCCCGACGGTCAGCCCGAAGACCGCCATGCCGATCGGCAGCGCGGCGGCGACGAGCGAACCGAACGCCAGGAACAGGATCGCGGCCGCGGCGAGGAGGCCGATCAGCTCGCTCGCGCCGCCGTCGGGGTCGGAGAAGGCGTAGAAGAGGTTCCCGCCCATCTCGATGCGCAGCGGCAGCTCGGCGCGCAGCCGGTCGCCGAGATCGACGAGGGCGTCGAGGTCTTCGGCCGACAGCCGGCTCTGGTCGGGGTACTGCACCCGGACGACCGCGATCCGCCCGTCGGCCGAAACGAGGCCGCCGCGCACGGCGGTGTCCCCGCCCGCGTCGAGCGCCGCCGCCGGGTCGCTCGTGCCGAGCACGTGCGGCAGCCGCTTCACCTCGGTCTGCAGCCGCGTGAGAGCGGTGCGCGCGCCGTCGTCGTCGAAGAACGTCGCACCGCCGTCGAGCGGGGTGACGACCACTTGGGCGGTCATCCCCTCCTGGCCGGTGCCGGCCCGCTCGATCAGTTCCGCGGCCCGTCGGGAGTCCAGCCCCGGAGCGGTCATCGAGTCCGCGGTCCGCCCGCCGAAGGCGATCGCGGCGAGGACGGCGAGCGTGGCGGCGATCAGCCATGCCGCGATCACCCGCCAGGGATGGCGGGCGGCGCCTGCGCCCAGGCGCAACAGGACTTTCGAGAGCATCGGGTCCTCCAACCACCTCGTCGGCCGTCCTTGTACGGCCGCCGATGCCGAGGCTCCTCGCCACGGCGCTCCGCGGCATCGGCCCGCGGGCCGCGGATCCCTCGGCCCCGGGGCGGAGTGACGACCCGTCCTTTCGGCCGATGCGCGGCACGCCGCGGTCCCTAGGCTGAGAACCGTGCTCCGAGACGACCTGCGAACCCTGTGGACCGAACCCCGGCCGCCCGACGCGCCCGCCCGGGTGCGGCGGGACTGGGCGCTGCTCGCCGCGGGCCTTGCCGGTGTGGCGCTGGAGGCCACCCTGCGCGAGAACGTCGTGTGGCGGCCGGTGGCGGTGGTGATCACCGTATGGCTGTGCCTGCTGCCCCTGTGGCGCCGGACCCGCCCGCTGGCGATGGTGACGCTGGCGTTCGGCTCGGTGGCCCTGCTTCCGGTGGCCTCGCTCGTCGCCGTACCGCGCGAGCCCGTCGGCCTGTACACCGGCGCGGTCGTGCTCGTGCTGGTGTACGCGCTGCCCCGGTGGGGATCGGGACGCGAGATCGTGCTGGGCGGCGCGGTGATCCTCGCGGTCGGCGCGCTGTGTGTCGTCACGGACGGGACCTCGGTCGTCGAGAAGGTCGCGGGCTTCGTCGTCCTCCTGCTGCCCGGCGCGGTCGGGGCTGCCGTGCGGTTCCGGGTGACCGCTCGCGAGCGGCAGTTGGAGCAGGTGCGCTCCCGCGAGCGCGAGCAGCTCGCCCGGGAACTGCACGACACGGTGGCCCACCACGTGTCGGCCATGGTGATCATCGCCCAGGCGGGCCGGGTGCTCGCGGGCACCGACCCGTCCGCCGCCGTCGAGGCGCTGGAGGGGGTCGAGGAGGAAGGGGCGCGCACGCTGGAGGAAATGCGCGCCATGGTCGCCGCGCTGCGCGACCGCGGGGTCGGCGCCGAACTGGCGCCCCCTGCCGGAGTCGCGGATCTGGAGCGCCTGGTGCGCACCCCGGGTGGTCGCCTCAGGGTCGACCTGGGGCTCGACGGCGAACTGGACGCGCTGCCCCCGGCCGTGGACGCGGCGGTCTACCGGATCGTGCAGGAGTCGGTGACCAACGCGCTGCGCCATGCGGTCGACGCGACCGAGCTCGTCGTTCGGGTCGCCGCGGAACGGCACACGGTACGGGTGAGCGTGCGCGACGACGGCCGGCGCACCGGCCGGGGTCGCGACGGATACGGACTTACCGGACTGCGCGAGCGCGCGATCCTGCTCGGCGGCACACTACGAGCAGGCCCGGGTACCGACCGGGGCTGGCATGTCGAAGCCGAACTGCCGAGAGCGAGGAGCGAGAGCGGTGTCCATTCGCGTCCTCGTCGCTGACGACCAGACGATCATCCGCACCGGGTTGCGGATCATGCTGAACGCCCAGCCCGGCATCGAGGTGGTCGGCGAGGCCGCCGACGGGCGGGAAGCGGTACGTCTGGCCCGCGAACTACGCCCCGACGTCTGCCTGTTCGACATCCGCATGCCCGTACTCGACGGGCTCGAGGCCACCCGGCTGGTCGCCGGCCCGGGCGTCGCCGACCCGCTGGCCGTGGTCGTCATCACCACGTTCGACCTCGACGAGTACGTCTACGGCTCACTGCGCGCCGGCGCCCGCGGATTCCTCCTCAAGGACACGGGACCGGACCTTCTGGCGCAGGCCGTACGGTCGGCGTCCGACGGTGAGGCGCTCATCGCGCCCAGCGTCACCGTCCGTCTGCTCCAGGCATTCGCGGACCTGCCCGCCGGCCGGCCCGTGGCCCAGCCGGTCTCCCCCGTCACCGCCCGCGAGGAGCAGGTGCTCCTCGCCGTCGCTCGCGGGCTGACCAACACCGAGATCGCCGATGCACTGCACATCAGCCTCAGCACGGTGAAGACGCATCTGGCCAGCCTGATGGCCAAACTCGGCGCCCGCAACCGGGTCGAGATCGCGATGTGGGCCTACGAAACGCGCCGTATCCTCCCCGGAACCTGAGCCGGGTGCCGGGCCATGTCCCTCGGTGTCGTCCCCGTCCGGGACTCCAAGGTTCCGGCCGGTCAGGCCTTCGCCGTCTCCGCCGCCGCCTTCACGGCCTTCGTCGACTCGATCAAGGTGCGGCGGCACGGAGTCCGCGTACGCTCGCCGTTCAGCCGGAGAAGTACACGTGCGCGAGGCGCACCCGCCCCCGCAGGGTGACGCGGAGGTCCGTGACGTCCTGGGCCTCCAGCGGGACGGTCAGCGTGCGGTAGGTGTACGGGCCGCCCGTCGGCGGCACCTCGACGCGGACGGAACGGCCCGAGGTGAGGGACAGTTCGACCGCGCCCGCGCCCGCGACCGTCACGGCCGCCTCCGTCACGCCGTCGGCGAAGTCGCAGGAGCGGTAGAGGAGGGTGCCGTCCTCGTCCGGTGACGACGGGGTCACCGCGTCGCCCGAGAGCTTCGTGCGGTCGACGATCACCGTGCCGGACTGCTCGTCGTAGTCGGCTGCCGCGAGGCCTTCGGCGACGACCGGGCGAGGGCCCGGGGCCGTACCCGCCACCTCGACGCGGACCGTGCGGCGGATGTCCGCGCTGGACGCGCCCGCTTGGACCTCGTACGCGCCGGGCTCCACGGTCCACCGGCCGTGGGCCACGTCCCAGTGGCCGAGGGCGGACAGGGGCACCTGGAAGGCGAGGGTGACGGACGCGCCGGGGGCGAGGTGGACGCGCTCGTGCGCGAGGAGTTCGCGGTGCGGGCGCGGCACGGAGGGCGCCACGGCCCGCGCGTACACCTGGGCGACCTCGTCCGAGGCGACGGCGCCCGTGTTCGTCACGGTGCAGGAGATGTGGACCGCCCTCCCGTCGAGGGTGGCGGTCAGCTCCTCGTACCCGAAGGACGCGTACGACAGACCGTGCCCGAAGGGGAAGAGCGGCGTCCCGTCGAAGTACAGATACGTCTGGCGCCCGCCGATCACGTCGTAGTCGAGCATCCCCGGCAGGTCGCCGTCGGAGGCGTACCAGGTCTGCGGGAGTCGGCCCGCCGGGGAGACGTCGCCGGCGAGGACCCGGGCGAGCGCCGTGCCCGCCGCCTGGCCGCCGTGTGCGGTCCACAGCAGTGCGGGGAGTGTCGCGGCGGCCTCCGGGACCGCGTACGGGTAGGAGGAGACGAGGACGAGCGCGGTCCGGGGGTTGGCGGCGTGCGCGGCCCGCCACAGCCGGTCCTGGTGGGCGGGGAGGGCGAGCGTCGTACGGTCCTCGGTCTCCCGGCCGTTGATGTGCGGGTCGTTCCCGGCGACGACGACCACCACGTCGGCCGCGGCGGCGGCCCGGGCGACCGCCTCCTCGCCCCGCTCGACGGTCTCGACGGTGAACGTCTCGGCGGATCCGCGGTCGGCGGCAACCTTCACGCCCTCGGCGGCGACAGAGACGTAGCCGCCCGTTCCGAGGTGCACAAGGAGGTGCCCGTCCCCATGGGCTTCGAACCGGAACGTCTCCTGGACGACCCAGCCGCCGGGCTCGTCCGCCGACGCGCGGACGAGGCCGTCCTCGGCGACCGACAGGTACCGGCCGTCGGGGGCGCGCAGCGTCAGCACGCCGTCGCCCCAGTCGACGAGGGCCAGCTCGGAGCCCTGCGCGTCGGCGGTCAGCGGCGGCAGGTCGGTGCGGCCGGCGACGAGCGCCGGATCGAGGGCGCCCCCGGCGTCCCGTACGGGCTCCGTGGCCCCGGCCTCCGGGACCCGCAGCCGGGCGCCGGACGCGGTGCGCAGCCGGATCCGGTCCACGCCCTCGGCGAAGGTCACCCGGTCGGGGCCGAAGCGCTCGCGGAGCCCGTCCAGCGGGGACGAACGGTGGATCAGGGCGCCGCTGTACCAGTCCAGCTTGCAGGCGTCGCCGAGGAGGCCGACCACCGCGATCCGGCGCCCGTCGTCCGCGAGCGGCAGCAGCGGGCCCGTGCCCGCCGCCGGCTCGTTCCTGAGCAGGACGACCGCCGCCTCGGCAGCCTCGCGGGCCAGCTCCCGGTGCTCCGGGGTGTCGAACCGGCTCTCGTCCGCGTACGGATCGAGCTCCGGGTCGAACTCGCCGAGGAGGAACCGTACGGTCAACTGCCTCCGCACCGCCCGGTCCACGTCCTCCCGGTCGATCAGACCGCGCTCCAGCGCCCCGCGCAGCCGGCCCAGGATGACGGTCGGGTCCGTCCCGTGATCGGTGAAGGAGTCGACACCGGCCCGCAGCGCCGCCGCCACGGCCTCCTCCTGCGTGGCGAAGTACCCCTGGGAGTCACCGAGGTTGGACGGTGCGCCCGCGTCGGAGCAGACGAACAGCTCCTGGTCCGTCCAGCTCCGCAACTCCTCCTCCAGGTACGGGGAGAGGTGGTTCGGGCGTCCGTTGACGAGGTTGTACGCGGGCATCACCCCGGCCACCGCGCCCGCCTCGACGACGCCGCGGAAGGCCCGCAGGTCGTACTCGTGCAGGACGCGGGGGCGTACGGAGGCAGAGGAAGTGTCGCGCGCGGCCTCGTTGTTGTGGGCCAGCCAGTGCTTCAGGATCGGTGCGGTACGCCAGTACAGCGGGTGCTCGCCGCGCAGGCCCCGGGTGAACGCGGTCGCGATCGCGGAGGTCAGTACGGGGTCCTCCGCGTACCCCTCCTCGCCGCGCCCCCACAGCGGGTTGCGCAGCAGATTGACCGTCGGCGCCCAGACGTTGAGGCCGACCCGCTCGTCCTTGGCGCGCATCGCCCGCGCCTCGCGCGAGACCGCCTCGCCGACCCGGCGCACCAACTCCGGGTGCCAGCTCGCCCCGAGCCCCACGGCCTGCGGGAACACGGTCGCGGGGCCCATCCAGGCGACGCCGTGCAGGGCCTCCTGGCCGGTGCGGAAGGCGGCGATCCCGAGGCGCTCGACGGCGGGAGTGAACTGGTGCAGCAGAGCGAGTCGTTCGTCCGCGGTGAGCCGGTCGAGCAGATCGTCGACGCGCAGGGCGACGGGAAGTGCCGGGTCACGGAAGGGCGGCCGGTCTGGGGTCACGTGCGAGTCCCTTGGCAGAGGAGAGGCGGGAGGATTTCGAAGCGCTTCGATGCTCCGTGTGCGGAGAGTGGGTGTCAAGGCGTCGGAGATGCCCACTTCCCCTGCCTCCCAGGCTCCTTGGCGAGCCGCCGCAGCGGCTCTGGGTCCGAGAAACTGGGTGACGACTCTTGCCGCGCCTGTGACGGTCACTTAACCTCGCAGCAACATCGAAGCGCTTCGACTCGACGGTCGACGGCGCCCCGGGGCTCCGCCCCGCCCGCTCCATCTCCACCACCGCAGCCGGCCGGTGACCCCTCGGTCGCCGCATGTCCTGGCGCGTGCCATGAAGGGTTGACGCAATGACGCCGAACGCCGTCTCCACGGGCTCCCGGAGATCCACCCAGAGCCGGAGGGGCTTCCTCGCCTCCACCGCCGTCGCCGCCGCCGCGGTCGCCGGCGGCGCACCGCTGCTGACGGCCTGCGGTGGCGGCTCGGGCGGCGGGAAGAAGGACGGCACCACCACCGGCAAGGACGCGGCGAAGCTCCTTCCCGCCTTCGTGGCCGGCACCGTCGTCGCCCCCGACATCGCGCCGAAGAACGGCTCCGCCGCCGGCTTCACCCGCGCCATCCCGAGCGCCGACCTCAAGGCGTCGATCGCCGCCAAGAAGGGCAAGGGCACCGCCCTCACCGTCATGGCGCCGTTCTGGGGCCCCCCGCCCGCCTCCGACAACCCGTACTACAAGGCCATGAACGAGGCCATCGGAGTCCAGGCCACCTGGCAGAACCAGGACGGCAACGTCTACGACCAGAAGCTCGGCGCCGTCCTCGCCTCCAGCGAGATACCCGACGTGGTCGTCGTCCCCGGCTGGAACCTCGGCGGCAAGATCCCGAGCGCGATCGACGCCAAGTTCGAGGACCTCGGCCCGTACCTCTCCGGCGACAAGGTCAAGGCGTACCCCAACCTCGCGGCCATCCCCACCGACGCCTGGCAGCGCTCCCTCTTCGGCGGCAAGCTGCGCGGCCTGCCCATGCCCGCCTCGTACGTCACGAACATCGCGCCCTTCTACCGCAAGGACCTGTTCGACGCGAAGGGCTGGCAACTCCCCAAGAGTGCCGAGGAGTTCCTCGCCCTCGCCAAGGAGATCACCAGCGCCAAGTCGAAGGTGTGGGCCTGCGGCGACATGACCTGGACCGCCTACAACATGTTCGGCGTGCTCTCCGGCAGCGACAAGGCGCTCGGCTGGCACCTCGTCGACGGCAAGCTGATCAACCGCATCGAGACCCCCGAGTACCTCGAAGCCCTGGCCTGGACCCGCAGGCTCTACGACGCCGGAGTCGTCCACCCCGACGAGAAGACCCAGAACCAGGGCGACACCAGCCTCCGCTTCACCGCCGGCCAGTGCCTCATGTACAACAACGACCTCTCCCACTGGTACGCCAAGACGTCCGAACAGGCCGCGCAGAACCCGTCGTTCGCCATGGGCGCCATGGACATCCCCGGACACGCGGGCGGCACCCCGAAGCTGTGGGCCACCAACCCCGCCAACATCTGGGCCTTCGTGAAGAAGGGCAGCTCCAAGGCGGTCGTCGAGGACGCCCTCGCCATGGCCGACTTCACCGCCGCGCCCTACGGCACCAAGGAGCGGATGCTCACCGACTACGGCGTCGAGGGCGTCCACCACACCGTCAAGGACGGCCTGCCGGTCAAGACCGACAAGGGCAACCAGGAGGTCAGCAGCTCCTGGCTGTTCGTCGCCGGCCCCGCCCCCTACGTGGCCCACCCCGACACCCCCGAGGTCACCCGGGCCATGGTCGAGTGGCAGCAGCGCATGGGTGCCGTGACGTCCAAGTCCTCCTTCTACGGGATGACGATCACCGAGCCGTCCCGGTGGACCGGCCTCATGAACGACTTCGAGCAGCTGGAGAAGGACATCGTCCGCGGCCGCAAGAAGGTCTCCGACATGCAGCAGGCGGTCTCCGAGTGGAAGACCAAGGGCGGGGACCAGCTGCGCGACTGGTACAGGAAGCTCCTGGACACCACCGGATCCGCGGCGAGCTGACCGTGAGCACGCTCGACACGAAGGCGAAGGGCCCGGCCGCGCGGCCACCCGACGGCCGGTCCCCCCGCCGCGCCGGCCGTCGGGACCCGCGCGGTGCGGACCGGCGACGGAACCGTACGGACGGGCGCGTCCCGCTCGGCCGGCGGTTCCGGCGCGACCGGACCCTCCTCCTCATGACCGTTCCGGCGCTCGTCCTCGTCCTGGTCTTCAACTACGTCCCCATCCTGGGGAACGTGGTCGCCTTCCAGGACTACGACCCGTACGTCTCCACCAACGGCGTCACCGCCATGCTGGAGAGCCCCTGGGTCGGCCTCGCCCAGTTCGAACGGGTCTTCTCCGACCCGTCGTTCTGGCAGGCCGTCGAGAACACCCTCGTCCTGTTCCTGCTCCAGCTGGTGCTCTTCTTCCCGGTGCCCATCGCGCTCGCCCTGCTCGTCAACAGCGTGCTGCGGCCCCGGGTCCGGGCGGTCGTCCAGGCCGTCCTGTACCTGCCGCACTTCTTCTCCTGGGTGCTCGTCATCACCGTCTTCCAGCAGATCCTCGGCGGCGCCGGCATCATCGCGCAGACCCTCCGGCAGTACGGCCACGAGGGCTTCGACCTCATGACCGACCCCGAGGTCTTCAAGTTCCTCGTCACCGCCGAGGGCATCTGGAAGGACGCGGGCTGGGGCGTCATCGTCTTCCTCGCCGCGCTCGCCGCCGTCAACCAGGACCTGTACGAGGCCGCCGCCATGGACGGCGCCGGGCGGTGGCGCCGCATGTGGCACGTCACCCTGCCGGCGCTCCGGCCCGTGATCGCGCTGCTTCTCGTGCTGCGCGTCGGCGACGCGCTCACCGTCGGCTTCGAGCAACTGCTGCTCCAACGCGACGCCGTCGGACCGGGGGCCGCCGAGGTTCTCGACACCTTCGTCTGGTGGACCGGACTGCGCAGCCAGGACTTCAGCTACGCGGCCGCCGCCGGACTGATCAAGGGAGTCGTCGGCCTGGTGCTGGTGCTCTCGGCGAACAAGGTCGCCCATCTCATGGGCGAGCAGGGGGTGTACCGGAAATGACACAGCGCCTCACCTCGCGGTGGGCGGCGCCCGCCCGGCCCGTCTGGGAGGAGCCGCCCGGCCGGGCCGGTCTCGCCGCCAAGGGCCTGCTGCTCACCGCCGCCTGCCTCGCGGTCCTCGTACCCCTGTGGATCGTCGTGGTCACCAGCCTCTCGTCGAAGAAGACGATCACCGAGGTGGGCGGCCTGGTCGTCGTTCCCCGGGACATCACCTTCATCGCCTACCAGGAGCTGCTGAGCGGCGGCCAGGTCACCCGCGCCGCGGTCGTCAGCGTCCTCGTGACCGTGACCGGCACCCTCTTCTCGATGACCGTGTCGGTCCTCTGCGCGTACGGGCTCTCCCGGCCCGGCTCGCTCGGACACCGCTTCATCCTGCTCGCGCTGATGGCCACCATGTTCTTCGGCGCCGGGCTCATCCCCACGTATCTGCTCGTGCAGACCCTCGGCCTCACCGACACCTATCTGGCGCTGATCCTGCCGAGCGCCGTCAGCGTCTTCAACATCCTCGTCCTGCGCGGCTTCTTCATGGGCATCTCACCCGAACTCGTCGACAGCGCCCGGATCGACGGCGCCGGGGACCTGAGAATCCTCTGGCAGATCGTGATGCCGCTCTCGCGGGCGGTGATCGCCGTCATCACCCTCTTCTACGCGGTCGGTTACTGGAGCGCCTGGTTCAACGCCTCCATCTACCTGAGCGACCAGAACATGATGCCGCTGCAGAACGTCCTCATCCAGCTCGTGCAGAAACAGGAGATCCCGGTCGGCCTCGGCCAGGCCGTCAAGGCCGGCAACCTCTCCGGGCTCGCCGTCCAGATGGCCGTCATGGTCCTCGCCCTGCTGCCGGTCGCCGTCCTCTCGCCCTTCGTCCAGAAGCACTTCAGGAAGGGCATGCTCACCGGCGCCGTCAAGGGCTGACCCCGTTCCCCACCACCCTCGTACGGAGAGACCGCCCGATGCCCAGCCTCGACGACCTGACCCGCCCGCCCGGCCGGCCGCCCCGGCTCCTCTACGGCGGCGACTACAACCCCGAGCAGTGGCCCGAGGAGACCTGGACCGAGGACGCCCGGCTCATGCGGGAGGCCGGGGTCACCTCCGTCACCCTCGGGGTCTTCTCCTGGTCCCGCATCGAACCCACCCCGGGAGCCAGGGAGTTCGGCTGGCTCGACCGGCTCATGGACCTGATGCACGCGCACGGCGTCGGCGTCGTCCTCGCCACCCCCACCTCCTCGCCCCCGCCGTGGCTCGGACACCTCCACCCCGAGACCCTGCCCCGCGACGAGGACGGCAGGACCGAGTGGTGGGGCTCGCGCCAGCACTTCTCCCACTCCAGCGAGGCCTACCGGCGCCACGCGGCCGCGATCACCGAGGCCCTCGCCGCCCGTTACGCCCACCACCCCGCCCTCACCATGTGGCACATCAACAACGAGTACTGCACCCACGACTGGGGCGACGAGGCCGCCCGCACCTTCCGCCGCTGGCTGCGGGACCGGTACGGCACCCTCGACGCCCTCAACACCGCCTGGGGCGCCGACTTCTGGAGCCAGCGGTACGGGACGTGGGACGAGGTCCTGCCGCCCCGCCGCGCCCACTACACGAAGAACCCGACACACGTCCTCGACTTCCGGCGCTACACCTCCGACCTGCTCCTGGAGTGTTTCCGCGCCGAACGCGACATCGTCCGCCGCCACACCCCGCACCTCCCCGTGACCACCAACTTCATGCCCTTCTGGTCCGGTCAGGACGGCTGGGCGTGGGCGGCCGAGGAGGACGTCGTCTCCGTCGACGTCTACCCCGACCCGCGCGACCCGCACGGCGGCCAGTACAACGCGATGATCGGCGACCTGACCCGCTCCCAGGCGGGCGGCCGGCCGTGGATGGTCATGGAGCAGGCCGCCGGCGCGGTCGACTGGCGGAGCGTCAACCGCCCCAAGCCGTACGGCCTCAACCGCCTCTGGGCGCTCCAGGCCGTCGCCCGCGGCGCCGACGCCGTCTGCTACTTCCAATGGCGCCAGTCCCGCCAGGGAGCGGAGAAGTACCACTCCGGCATGCTCGGCCACGCCGGTGCCCGCGGCCGGGTCTTCCGTGAGACCGTCCGCATCGGCGAGGACCTCGCGGCCCTCGGCCCCCGGGTCGCGGGCACCCGGCTCGTCACGGAGACCGCAGTCCTGCACGACTGGGACTCCTGGTGGACCGGCGGCCAGGAGGGCGCGCCGTCCGCCCGTGTCGACCACGCCGAGATCGTCCGCGCCTGGCACCGCGCCCTCTGGGACGCCCACCTCCCCGTCTCCTTCGCCCACCCCCACCACGACCTGAGCGGCCACCGCCTGGTCCTCGTGCCGCACCTCCACCTCCTCGACGACGCGGCGATCGAGAACCTCACCGCGTACGTCCGCGGCGGCGGCACCCTCGTCTGCGGCTTCCTCACCGGCATCACCGACCAGGACGACCGGGTCCGCCCCGGCGGCATGGACGCCCGGCTCCGGGACCTCCTCGGCATCGACCTGCTCCAGGAGTGGTGGCCGCTCGACGAGGGGGAACGCGTCGACTGCGGCACCTTCCACGGCACCCTCTGGTCCGAGGAGCTCACCCCGGCACCGGGTGCCGAGACCGTCGCCGCCTACCGGGGCGGCGAACTCGACGGACTGCCCGCCGTCCTCCGCAACGGCCGCGCCTGGTACGTCTCCACGCTCCCCGAACCCGCCGCCCTCGGGGCGCTCCTCGCCTCCGTCGCCCACGCGGCCGGGGTGCGGCCCGTCCTCGACGGTCTGCCCGAGGGGGTGGAGGCCGTCCGCCGCGGCGAGCTGCTCTTCCTCCTCCACCACGGCGCCGGCCCCGTCACGGTGCCGCTGCCCGGCCGCCACCGCGACCTCCTCACCGGCGCCGTGACGGAAGGGTCCGTGAAGCTGGACCGGTTCGGCGTCGCCGTCCTGGAGGAGCACGAGCCCGCACCGGAGGAGGTCCGCCCGTGATCCACGGGACCTGGGAGCCCGCGCCCGCCGACCGCTGGGAGGACGCCTTCCTCGCCGGGAACGGCCGCCACGGCGCCCTCGTCTTCGGCGACCCCGAGGACGACCGGGTGATCGTCACCCACCACACCCTCGTACGGCCGAACAACGCCCCCGCCGACACCGCGCCGCCCCGGCTCGCCGCCGCGCTCCCCGCCCTCCAGGACGCCCTGCTCGCGGGGGACGCGACCGCCGCCGAACGGTTCACGGACGACCGGCCGCTCCGCTGGGTCCGGCCCTTCCACCCCGCGTTCCTCACCCGCGTCCTGCGCCCGCCCGGGACCCCGGCGGCCCGGCCGTCGTACCGGTCCGTCGACTTCACCACCGGGGTCGTCACCGGCGTGTGCGGGGAGCGGCGCAGCGAGGTCTTCGTCTCCCGCGCCGACGACGTCCTCGTCCAGTACGTCTCCGCTCCCGGCCCCGTCGTCGAGATCGACCTCGACCACCGGCTGCCCGGGGTCCCCGCCGAACTCGGGGTCGGGCGCGGCATCGCCTCCGCCCGCCGCGAGACCGTCCTCACCCTGCGGGCCCGCTACCCGGACAGCCCGCTCGGCTACACGGGCCTCACCCTCGTCCTCGCCGACGCCGGACGCACCACGGTCACCGCCACGGGCGTACGGATCGAGGGCGCCGGTCACCTGCTGCTGCTCACCCGCGTGGTGCGCCACGGGGGAGAGGCCGACGCCGATACGGATACGCGCCCGAGCACAGGTGCGGACGCGGGAACGGGTGCCGGCACCGGCGCGCGTACGGATGCGGGCGCGGGTGCGCACGCGGCCACCGCCGCGGCCACCGAGGTCCTGCGCGCCCTCGCGGACTCCGGCGACGGCATCCCCGCCCTGTACGCCCGCCTCCTCGCCCGGCACACCGCCCTGCACGGCCCCGCCTACCGGCGCGTCGGCCTCGACCTCGGTGCCGACGCGGCCGAGCGGGCCCTCCCCGGCTCCGCGCTGCTCGCCCGGCCGGACAGCACCGCCCTCCTGGAGCGTCTCTTCGCCGCGGGCCGCTACCACCTGCTCTCCTCCTCCGGCCTGCTGCCACCCCGCCTCACCGGCCTGTGGACCGGCGACTGGAACACCGCCTGGTCCGGGGCGTTCACCACGAACGCCAACCTCAACCTCCAGACCGCCTCCGCGGTCGCGGCGGACCTGCCGGAGGTGACGAAGGCTCACAGGGCCCTCGTCGAAGGGCAGGTGGGGGACTGGCGGGACAACGCCCGGGAGATCTTCGGCACCCGGGGCGTCGTCGCCCCCACCCACACGGACGGCGCCTCGGGCCACACGTACCACTTCAGCCGCGAGTACCCCCTGCACCTGTGGACCGCCGGAGCCGACTGGCTGCTCGTCCCGCTCCTCGCACACGAGGAGGCGAGCGGGCGGCGCGACCCGCTCGTCACCGAGGTCCTCCTCGAACTCGCCGCCTTCTACCAGGACTTCCTGTCCCGCACCGGACCCGACGGCCGGATCGTGATCGTCCCCTCCTACTCCCCGGAGAACCGCCCCCACGGCGGAAGCTGGGGCGCGGTCGACGCCACCATGGACATCGCCGCCGCCCGGCACGCCCTGCGCGCAGCCGCCGACCGGGTCCCGGACCCGGACGCCACCCGGTTCCGGGCGCTCGCCGACCGGCTCCCGCCGTACCGGGTCAACGACGACGGGGCGCTCGCCGAATGGGCCCGCCCCGGCCTCGGCGACCGCTACGACCACCGGCACCTCAGCCACCTGTACCCGGTCTGGCCGCTGGACGAGATCAACCCGTACGACACCCCTGATCTCGCCCGGGCGGCCCACCGCGCCCTCGAACTCCGGGGAAGCGAGAACGAATCGGCCCACGGACATCTCCATCACGGTCTGGTAGCGGCCCGGTTGGGGGACGCGACCCGGACCGAGGACGCCCTGGCCCGCGTGCTCACGGGGGACTACTTCCACGACTCCCTCATGAGCGCGCACTATCCGGCCCGCGACGTCTACAACGCGGACGCCGCGCACGCCCTGCCCGCGCTCCTGATCGAAGCCCTCGTGCAGTCGACGCCCGAGCGGCTCGTGCTCCTGCCCGCGCCGCCCGCCCACTGCCCGCGCGGCCGGCTCACGGGTGTACGGACCCGGTTCGGCGCGCGCGTCGACCTGGAGTGGTCACCGGGGCGGTGCCGGGCGGTCCTCCGGGCCGACCGGGACGCGAAGGTCGAGCTCAGGAGCCCGGCGGGAGCGATCCGGATCGTCCTGTGCGCGGGCGAGGAGCGGGTCGTCGAAGCGTGAATCGCTGCGACGGGGCGGGTCGCCGTCAGCTCGTCCCCCCGCGTGACGGCGGAGGGCCCGAGCTGTTCCGGACCGTCAGGACGGGGGTGAGGAGCTCGACGCCCACCGCTCGCTCGACGCCCACGGCTCGGTCGTCGCCCACCGCTCCCTCGTCGCCGAGCCGGCCCGAGAGCACGGCGATCAGCCGCTCCACCGCCCGGCGGCCCAACTCCTGCGCCGGGATCGCCACCGAGGTGAGCGCCACCGAGGCCTGTGCGGCGATCGGATCCGGGCAGACGGCCACCACCGACACGTCCTCGGGCACCGCGCGGCCCGTCCGCCGCAGGAGCGCCAGGAGCGGTTCGACGGCCGTCTCGTTCTGGACGACGAAGGCGCTGACCCCGGGCCGCTCGTCGGCGATCCGGGCGAGCACCCCCGCGACCGCGTCGTGACTTCCCTCGCACGGCCGGTGCAGCAGACCGACGCCCCGCTCCTCCGCCCGGTCGCGCAGCCCGCGCAGGGTCCGCTCGGCGAAGCCGGTGTGCCGGGCGTAGACGCCGGGGGACTCCCCGATCACGGCGATCTCCCGGTGCCCGAGGCCGGCCAGGTGCTCCACACAGAGCGCCCCGGCCGCCGCGAAGTCCAGGTCGACACAGCTCAGTCCGGTCGGGTCGGCGGGGAGCCCGACCAGGACGGCGGGCGGGCCCGCCGCGCGCAGTACCGGCAGTCGCTCGTCGTCGAGCTGGACGTCCATCAGGATCACCGCCTCGGCGAGACCGCTGCCGGTGACCCGGCGCAGCGCCGACGGGCCCTCCTCCCCGGTGAGCAGCAGCACGTCGTAGCCGTGGGCCCGGGCGGTGGTGGCGACGGCGACCGCGATCTCCAGCATCACCGGCACGTACATGTCGGTCCGCAGCGGCACCATCAGCGCGATGATCCGTGACCTGCTGCTGGCCAACGCCCGTGCACCCGCGTGTGGTTGGTAGCCGAGTTGCTCGATGCTGGCCCGGACCCGCTGCCGGGTCAGGTCGGAGATGGGGCGCTTGCCGCTGAGTACGTAGCTGACCGTGCTCGCCGACACTCCGGCGTGCCGGGCAACCTCGACAAGGGTGACCATCCGTTCTCCCCGCGGGCCGTGACTGTGGTGAAACGCTTCGACGGAGTCCGTCGGGTGATCGCTTCGGCGACCCAGCGAGACCGTAACGTGACCGTGCTGACGTGTCCAGAGAGCGGGGTCAGGAAAATCGAAGCGCTTCGACGGTGGGCCTGCCGGAGAGCGGTTCGTCGAGCGTGTCGGCGACCGGGAAGCGGCGGAGTTCCCCGGGGTCCCGGGAGCCGAGCGGGGACATGCCGCCGTCCGCTCCGAGGCGGGCGAGCAGATCGAGGACGAGGCGCCCGCGCCGTACCCGCTCGCGGGCCGTGGCGAGGGCCTGTTCCCGCAGATGCGCCCCGTACGGATAGATCCCGGCCGCCCGGCTCAGCCCGAACTTCAGGTAGAGCGGCGCGCCCCGGCGGATCAACTCGGCCGCCTCGTACATCCGGACGTACCCCCCGAGGTCGTCCGGGGCCTCGACGTACAGGTCCATCGGCGCCCGGCTGACCCGGCGGATCTCGGTGAGGTGGGCGAGGGTCAGATCGGAGGGCACGTTGAGGGAGTCGGCGCCCAGCCGCTCGTGGACGGCGTACGCCGCCGGGTTGACCGGGCCGATCAGCGCGGACACCTTGAAGGTGGTGTCGCTCGGCAACACCCCCTCGGCGCGCAGCCGGTGCAGGGTCCACAGGACGCCCTCGTCCGCGACGAGCAGGCACCGGACACCCAACTCGACCGCCCGCAGCGCGTCTTCGACGCACCCGGCGAGCGCGTCGTGGCCCCGGGCGCGGAGGCCGGCCCCGCCGGAGTCGGTGCGGGTGGCGGCCCCGGTGTCCCAGGTCCCGCGTGGCCCGGTGAACAGGCAGAGCTCGACGGAGCGTTCGGCGCAGGCGCCGGCCATCTCGGTGATCTCGGCGTCGGTGAGCATCCAGACGCCGCTGCCCTGGCTGACCCGGTGTACGGGGACGTCGAGTCGCTCGCTCTCGGCGAGGACGACGGTGAGCGCCTCGGGGCCCTCGACGGAGGGGATTTCGGTGCGCCAGAGCCCCCCGTCGGGGAAGGCGTGCGGGGAGGTGTCGGCGGGGTCGGCCGCCGGTACGGGGTGGCCGAGGCGGCGGAGCGCGTCGCCGCCGGGACGTCTGGGTGCCGGTCGCGTGGTCATCGGGATCCTCTGTTCGGGAGGTCGGACGAGGTACGGGCGAGTGTGGGCGAGGTGCGGGCGAGGTGCGGGCAAGTGCGCGAGTGCGGGCGGGTGCGGACGAGGTACAGGCGAGGTACGGAGGCGAGGGGGCGCTCAGGGGAGCAGGAGGACCTTGCCGGTCCCCGGGGCACCGCAGCCCACCAGGGCGAGCGCCTCGTCGAACCGCTCCAGAGGGAAGGTGTGGGTGACGAGCGGGGCCGGATCGAGCAGCCCGGCGGAGAAGGCGCGCACCGCGTCGGCCCAGGCGGCGGAGGAGGCGCCGAAGACGGAGCGGAGCTCCAGTTGGCTCACCGACAGGTGGACCGGGTCGATCCCGGCGGCCCCCGCCGTGAACATGCCGGTCAGCACCACCCGCCCGCCGCGCCGGGCGAGGAGGCAGGAGGAGGCGGCCGTGGTGGGCGCCCCCGCGGTCTCCACGACCAGGTCGAAGTGACCGGTCGCGTCGTCCGCCTCCGCCGGGGTGAGTGCCCGGCTCGCACCGAAGTCCCGTGCCCGTGCGGCCCGTTCGGCGCGGGGGTCCACGACGGCGAGTTCGGCGGGGGAGGAGGCCGCGAGCCACTGGACGGCCAGCAGGCCGAGCGTCCCGGCGCCGACGACGGCGATCCGCTCGCCGGGGCGCGGCCGTCCGGCCCGTACCGCCGCGGCGACGACGGCGGCGGGTTCGAGGAGCGCGGCGGCCCGCAGGTCGACTCCGTGGGGGAGCGGGTGCAGCAGCCGCGCGGGGACCACCAGATGGTCGGCGAAGGCGCCCGGCTCGGTGAAGCCGGTCTCCGCGTACCCGGCGGTGCAGAGGCTGGTCTCCCCGTACCGGCACCGCTCGCAGACCCCGCAGGACCGGAAGCCCTCGGCGACGCACGGCCGGCCCACGAGCGAGGGATCGACCCCGGCGCCCACGGCCTCCACGGTGCCGGACCACTCGTGGCCGGGCACCACCGGGTAGCGGACGTAGCCGGGCGCGCGGTGTCCCTCGTACAGCTCGCGGTCGCTCAGGCAGATCCCGGCGGCGGCGACCCGGACGCGGACCTCGCCGGGCCCGGGCTCGGGCGGGTCCACCTCCACGAGCCGGTGTTCACCCGGAGCGTCGACGACGATCGCGCGGCCGCGACGGGTCCGGTCGTCGGTCACCGGGGCTTCCTCTTCTCCCAGCCGTCGGCCCACAGGTCGAACCGGGCCCGCTGCTGCGGGAACTCGGCCGCCGCGTCCACGTCCAGCTCGACCCCGAGGCCCGGAGCGTGCGAGACCGTGAAGCAGCCGGTCTCCGGATCGACTTCCGGAGCCCCGCGCACCACCTTCTTGATCTCGGCGTCCGCGAAGTCGTTGAAGTGCTCAAGGATCTTGAAGTTCGGGGTACAGGCGGCGAGTTGGAGGGAGGCCGCGGTGAGGACCGAGCCGCCGACGTTGTGCGGGGCGACGAGGACGTAGTGGGTCTCGGCGGTGGCGGCCAGCTTCCTCGCCTCCAGGATGCCGCCGATGTGCCCGACGTCGGGCTGGATGATGTCCGCCGCCTGCGACTCGAAGAGCTCCCGGAACTCGATCCGGTCGTGGATCCGTTCACCGGTCGCGATCGGCAGGTCCACCTTGTCGGCCACCTTCCGCAGGGCCTTGAGGTTCTCCGGCGGCACGGGTTCCTCCAGCCAGGCCGGGCGGAACGGGGCCAGCTCGTGGGCGAGGCGGACCGCCGTCGAGGGGGAGAAGCGGCCGTGCATCTCCACCATCAGCTCGGTGTCCGGGCCGATCGCGTCCCGTACGGCCTCGATGAGGGAGACCGCGTACCGCGAACGCTCCGCGTCCAGCTCGAACCGGCCGTTGCCGAACGGGTCGATCTTCAGCGCCCGGTACCCGCGGGCCACCACCTCACGGGCCGCCGCGTGGTAGGCCTCCGGGGTGCGCTCGGTGGTGTACCAGCCGTTCGCGTACGCGGGCACCCGATCGGTCACCTGCCCGCCGAGCAACTGCCACACGGGCACGCCCAGGGCCTTGCCCTTGATGTCCCAGCAGGCCATCTCCACGACGGCGATGCCCGACATGACGATCTCCCCGGCCCGTCCGAAGTCGCCGTACTTCATGCGGCGTACGAGATCCTCGACCGCGAACGGGTCGGAGCCGGCGATGTGGTGGGCCTCGGCCTCGCGGAGATACCCGATGAGGGCGTCGGTGTGGCCGAGCATCCGGGTCTCGCCGACCCCGGTCAGCCCCTCGTCCGTGTGGACGAGGACGTAGGTCAGATCGCGCCAGGGCGTTCCGACGACATGCGTGGTGATTCCCGTGATGCGCACGGTGGTTGCTCCCCGGGGGCGCTGGCGTGATGTTCGAGATATCGAATAGTGTTCGGTGGATCGGCGAGACCGTAGGCAGCGGCCCGTCGACGTGTCAATGGGAGCGCGTCCACGCGGACGGCCGTGGCCAGGGTCGTGGACAGGGCCGTCGACAGGCCTGTCGACAGGGCAGTCGACTGGCCCGCCGCCCCGGCCGTTGCCCGGTCCGGGGTCCACGGCTAGTCTCTGTCCGCGATTTCGGTCGCTGTACGGAATCTCGAACGAGCAGAGGGTGGGGTGGGCCTCGTGGGACGACTCGTTCCGGCGGTGACCAGGGCATTCGACATACTGGAGCTCTTCCTCCAGGGCGACGGGACGCTGTCCGCGCCCGAGATCACGCGCAGGCTCCAGCTCCCGCGCACGACCACGCACGAGCTGGTCGCCACCCTGACCGCACGGAACTACCTCGTCCCGGTGCCCGAGCAGCCCGGCCGTTACCGACTCGGCGTCCGTACGTACCAGATCGGCAGCCGGTACGCCGAGCAGCTCGACCTCGCGGCCGAAGGCCACCAGGTCGCCCGCGAGGTCGCCGACACCTGCGGCGAGACCGTCCACGTGGCCCTCCTGGAGGACATGGACGTCATCTACATCGCCAAGGTCGACTCGACGCACGCGGTCCGGATGGTCTCCGCCACCGGCCGCCGGCTCCCCGCCCACTGCACCGCCGTCGGCAAGATGCTCCTCGCCTCGCTCCCCCCGACCGAGCTCGAAGCGCGCCTCGACGCCCGCCTCGACGAGGGGCCGCTGGAGTCCATGACGCCGAACAGCCTCAGTGACCCGGACGCGCTGCGTGCCGCGCTCGCGGAGATCCGGATCCTCGGCGTCGCCGTCGAGCTCCAGGAGTCCAATCCGGACGTCAGCTGTGTCGCCGCGCCCGTACGGGACCGGTCCGGCCGGGTCGTCGCGGCGCTGTCCGTCTCGGTGCCGGTGCACCGCTGGAGCGAGGACCGCGAGAACGAACTGACGGCCCTCGCCGCGAAGGGCGCCGGCGAGCTCTCGGCGCGACTGGGGTACCGGGGCGTGCGCTGAGCGGTGCGGTGCCGGGGCGTGCGCCGAGACGCGGGGTGCCGGGGCGTGCGCCGAGGACCGGCGCACCGGAGCGGCCGGGCGCGCCCCGGTCCGGTACGAGGCCGAGGGCGGGGCCCCGTCAGCCCTCCGCATCGGCGGACCCGGCGCGGCGGCCCTCCCGGCGCTCCCGGGGCTGACGCATGCGGCTGACCGGGCCGAAGACCTCCCGGTCGTTGAGGAAGCCCTCGAGCGCGAAGGTCGCCGCCCCCCGGGTGACCGCGTTGTGGGGGACCGCGCTGCGCCGAAGGGTCGCGGCCCGGTGCGGCAGCGGCAGCGCGTGCCGCGTCACCGCCTCGTACGTCGCGGTCAGCAGCCGCTCCCCGAGCAGGTCGACGACCTGGTTGCCGAGGACGAGGACCCGGGGGTTGAGCAGATTGACCAGATTGGCCACCGCCGCGCCGAGGTAGCGCCCGGTCCTGTCGATCACGGCGGCGGCCGTCGGGTCCTGCTCCGCCGCCGCCCGCGCCAGTGCCGCGACCGTCGCCGCGTCGTCCGTCCCCGTCGCCCGCTCGTCGCCGGGTGCCAGCTCGCGCCAGGTCTGCGCGATCCCCCGGGTGCTCACGTACGCCTCCACACAGCCCCGGTTGCCGCAGGTGCACAGCCGGCCGTCGAGGGCGAGGCAGGTGTGGCCCCACTCGCCCGCGCTGTTGGTGAAGCCCCGGTACAGCTGCCCGCCGATCGCGATCCCGGCGCCCACGCCGGCCCGCAGCGTGAGCACCACCAGGTCGTCCGCCTCCCGCCCGGCGCCGAACCACAGCTCGGCGACCGTGCTGGCCCGCAGCGGGTTGTCCAGCCACAGCGGCAGGCCGAGGCGTTCGTCGAGGAGGGCGCCGAGCGGCACCTCGCGCCAGGACCAGTACGGGGAGAAGGACGAGACGCCGCCCTCGCGCTCGACCATGCCGGGCACGCTGACGCCGGCCCCGAGCACCCGCTCGCGGGGCACCCCCGCGCCGCGCAGGAGCTCCTCCACGCAGTCGGCGAGGACGTCGACGACGTCGGAGGGGCGGACGTCGCCCGGCGGGAGCGGCCGCTCGACGGAGTGCCGGACCTCCAGGGCCAGGTCGAAGAGCTCGGCGTGGACCGAGGTCTCGGCGATGTCGATGCCGATCAGGGCGCCCCGCTCGGCGTTGACGGCGAGCCGTGCGCGGGGCCGGCCGCCGCTGGAGTCCTCGTGGCCCGCTTCGACGAGGACGCCGGCCTCCAGGAGTTCGGCGGTGAGGTTGGCGACGGTGGCGAAGGAGAGGCCGGTCGCCGCCGCGATGTCCTGGCGGCTCATCGCTCCGGGGCCGGCGTAGACACGCCGGAGGACCTCGAAGCGGTTGAGGCGTCGGATGTCCTGCGACGTCCGCTTGATCACTCTGCTGCCCTTCGACGATCGACCGCGCTGTCCCGAGAATCTTATTCGAAGGGTTGGAAGAAGCGAGGGGCGGGTTATTTACAACCGTTAGACGAAGCCCTAGCTTTTGAGGAGACCACCGAGGAGGACAGATGCTGCACCTCAGGGCCGTGCCCTGCTCCCCCCTGCCCGGACGGCTGACGGAAGGTCCCCTCTGGGACGACCGGCGCCAGGAACTGCTCTGGGTCGACATCCCGGAAGGACTCGTCCACCGGGCCGCCCTGACCGACGGGCGCGACGGACACGACGGGAACGACGGACACGACGGGAACGACGGACGGGACGGACAGGACGGACAGGGCAGGCGCGACGGACAGGGCGAGGGTGACGGACCGGGCGAGGGTGACCGTCTGGACCTCGCGCCCCTCGCCACCCTCCGCTTCGACCGCCCCGTCGGCGCCGTCGCCCTCTGCGCCTCCGGAGCCCTGCTCGCCGCCGCCGGCACCTCCCTCCTGCGTCTGGAGGAGGACCGCCGGGTGGACGAGGCCGTCGAGCTCGCCGCGCCCGACCTCCCCGACGACGGACTCCCGCGCCGCATGAACGACGCCGCCGTCGACCCCGCCGGCCGGCTCCTCGCCGGAACGATGGCGTACGACGAGAGCCCCGGTGCCGGCGCCCTCTACCGTCTCGACGCCGGCGGCCTCGTCACCCTGCTCGACTCCGTCACCATCTCCAACGGCCTCGGCTGGAGCCCCGACGGCAGCCGCCTCTACTACGCCGACAGCCCCACCGGCCGGGTCGACGTCTTCGCCTACGACCCGGAGAGCGGCGCCCTGAGCGACCGGCGGCCCTTCGCCGTCCTCGACCGGGGCGTCCCCGACGGACTCACCGTGGACAGCGAGGGGCGCGTCTGGGTCGCGGTGTGGGGAGGCGGCGAGGTCCTCGCCTTCACCCCCGAAGGCGCTCCGTACGCCCGGATCCAGGTCCCCGCCTCGCACGTCACGAGCTGCGCCTTCGCCGGCCCCGCGCGCGACGTCCTGGTCATCACCACGGCGACCGCGGGCCTCGACGAGGAACGTCTGCGCGCCGAACCCGACGCCGGCCGCCTCTTCGTCTGCCGCCCCGGTGCGACCGGCCTGCCCACCACCCCGTACGCCGACCGCTGACCCCGGCGGACCACGCTCCCGACCCACAAGGAAGCAGCGCGACCATGACCACCGCCCACGATGCCCGCGCCCCGCACGACGGCGCCGCCGCGCACGACCAGGCCGCCCCGCACGACGGCCCCGCCCACGAAGGCCTGCGTGTCGCGCTGGCCGCCGCCCCCGTCATCGCGATCCTCCGCTCCACCTCCGCCACCCGCTTCGCCGAGGTCACCGACACCCTCCGGGCCTCCGGCGTCCGCGCCGCAGAGTTCACCCTCACCACGCCCGGAGTCCTCGACGCGCTGCGCGAGTACGCCGCCGACGCCCCGCCCGGCCTCGCGCTCGGCGCCGGTACGGTGACCACGCCCGCCGAGGCGCAGGCCGCCGTCGAGGCGGGGGCCACCTACCTCATCACCCCCACCACCTCCGCCGAGGTCATCGCCGAGGCCGTCCGCCTGGGCGTCCCGGTCCTCCCCGGCGCGTACACCCCCACCGAGATCCTCACCGCCTGGCGTGCCGGTGCCACGATGGTGAAGCTCTTCCCCGCCGCCAGCGGCGGACCGGAGTACCTCCGCGCCATCCGCGCCCCGCTGCCCGGCATCCCCCTCGTCCCGACCGGCGGCATCGGCGCAGCCGACGCCCCCGCCTACCTCGCCGCCGGCGCCACCGCCCTCGGCATCGGCAGCCCCCTCGTCGGGGACGCCTGCGAAGGCGGCTCCCTCGCCGCCCTCGCCGATCGCGCGGCCGCCTTCCTCGACGGGATAGGCCGATGACGTCCCCCGCGCCCGAACTCGTCACCCTCGGCGAGGTCATGGCGGTCGCGGCCGCCACCGCCCCCGGGCCGTTCGCCACCGGAACGCCCCTGCGGCTCGGCTGGGCGGGCGCCGAGGCGACCGTCGCCGTCGGCGTCAGCCGCCTCGGCCACCGCGCCGCCTGGACCGGCCGCGTCGGCGAGGACGCGACGGGCGCGATGGCCCTCGCCGGACTCCGCGCCGAGGGCGTCGACGTCTCCACCGCCCGTACGGACCCGGCGGTCCCCACCGGTCTGATGCTCCGCGAGCGGCGCACCGCCGACCGGCTCCGCGTCACCTACTACCGCGCCGGACTCGCGGGCTCCCGGCTCGCCCCCGGCGACCTGGACGAGGCGCGGATCACCGGCGCCCGGATCCTCCATGTCACCGGTATCACCCCGGCGTTGAGCGCCACGGCCCGCGCCGCCGTCGAGCACGCCGTGGCGGTCGCCCGTGCCGCCGGGGTCACGGTCTCCTTCGACGTGAACCACCGCGAACGCCTCTGGAGCCGAGCCGAGGCCACCGACGTGCTCGGCCGCCTCCTCCCGTACGCCGACATCGTCTTCGCCGGACCCGAGGAGGCCTCCCTCTTCGTGCCCGAGGTGCCCGAGGACGAGCCGGAGCGGATGGCCCGCGCCCTCACCCGGCTCGGCCCGGCGCAGGCCGTGCTCAAGCTCGGTGCCGACGGAGCCCTCGCGGTCGTCGACGACGCGCTCCACGTCCAGCCGGCCGTGCCCGTCACCGTCGTCGACCCCGTCGGCGCGGGCGACGCCTTCGTCTCCGGCTACCTCGCCGCCGTCCTCGACGGCTCCCCGGCCCCGGAACGCCTCCGCCTCGCCGCGCTCTGCGGCGCCTTCGCCGTCTCCGTCCCCGGCGACTGGGAGGGCCTCCCGCGCCGGGCCGAACTCGGCCTGCTCGCCGCCCAGGACATCAGCCGCTGAGCCGCCCGTCCCCGCCCGCCCCGCCCGCCTCCGTACCGACACACAGGAACCCACTGCCATGAACCGTTTCTCCGGACAGACCGCCGTCGTCACCGGCGCGGCCTCGGGCATCGGCGCCGCCAGCGCCGCCCGACTCGCCGCCGAGGGTGCCGCGGTCCTCGTCTCCGACATCGCCGACGAGGCGGGCGAGGCCGTCGCCGCCGCGATCCGCGCCGACGGCGGCCGAGCCGCCTACGTACGCTGCGACGTCTCCTCCGAGGAGGACTGGACCGCCCTCCGCGAGGAGGCCCACTCCCGCTTCGGACGGGTGGGCATCCTCCACAGCAACGCCTTCACCCACACCCCCGCCGCCGCCCACGAACTCCCCGTCGCCACCTGGGACCGGGAGATGGCGGTCAACCTGCGGGCCCTCTACCTCGCCACCCGCACCTTCCTCGACGACCTGCGCGCCGAGCGCGGCAGCGTCGTCGCCACCTCCAGCGTGCACGCCGACTTCGGCCTGCCCGGCTACCCCGCGTACGCCGCCGCGAAGGGCGGAATGTGCGCCCTCGTACGGCAGTTCGCCGTCGAGTACGGGCCGGACGTGCGCTTCAACTCCGTCCTGCCGGGCCCGATCCTCACCGACGTGTGGAACGACGTCGACGAGGAGGGCCGGCGGATCTCCGCCGAGGCCACCGCGCTCGCCCGGCTCGGCCGCCCCGAGGAGGTGGCGTCCGCCGTCGCCTTCCTCGCCTCCGCGGACGCCACCTACATCACCGGAACGAACCTGGTCGTCGACGGCGGCTGGACCGTGAAGAAGGAATCCAAGTGAAGATCACCTCCCTGCGTACGTACATCGTCGCCCCGCGCTGGTGTTTCCTGCGCATCGAGACCGACGAGGGCATCACGGGCTGGGGCGAGCCCGTGGTCGAGGGCCGCGCGCACACCGTCGCCGCCGCCGTCGAGGAGCTCTCCGACTACCTCGTCGGCCAGGACCCGATGAAGATCGAGGACCACTGGCAGGTCCTCACCAAGGGTGGCTTCTACCGCGGCGGCCCGGTCCTCTCCAGCGCCGTGGCCGGCATCGACCAGGCCCTCTGGGACATCACGGGCAAGGCCCTCGGCGTCCCCGTCTGGCAGCTCCTCGGCGGCAACGTCCGCGACCGCGCCCGGGTCTACAGCTGGATCGGCGGCGACCGGCCCGACGAGGTCGCCTCGGAGGCGCTGGCGCGGAAGAACGAGGGCTTCACCGCGATCAAGATGAACGCCTCGGCGCAGCTGCGGCTCATCGACACCCCCGCGGCCGTCCACGGCATCGTCGAGCGGGTCGCGTCGATCCGCGAGGCCGTCGGCGACGACTTCGACATCGCGATCGACTTCCACGGCCGCCTCACCGCGCCGATGGCCCGCCGGGTCCTGCCGCTCCTTGAGCCGTATCTGCCCTTCTTCGTGGAGGAGCCGGTCGTCCCGGAGATGAGCGACCACATCGGCGACATCGTGCGGTCGACCTCGATCCCCATCGCGACGGGTGAACGCCTGTACTCCCGCTGGGACTTCAAGAAGGTCCTGGACCAGGGCATCGCGGTCGCGCAGCCGGACCTCTCGCACGCGGGAGGCATCTCGGAGGTGCGCAGGATCGCCGCGATGGCGGAGGCGTACGACGTCTCCCTGGCCCCGCACTGCCCGCTGGGTCCGATCGCGCTCGCCTCCTGCCTCCAGGTCGGCTTCGCCGCGCCGAACCTGCTGATCCAGGAGCAGAGCCTCGGCATCCACTACAACACCGGCTCCGACCTGCTCGACTACCTGGTCGACCCGTCGGTCTTCCGGTACGAGGACGGGCACGTGGCCCTGCCGACGGGGCCGGGTCTCGGCATCGAGGTCGACGAGAAGGCCGTCGAGCGGGCCGCCGAGGTCGGGCACCGCTGGCGGAACCCGGCCTGGCGCCGGGACGACGGCTCGCTCGCCGAGTGGTAGGCGCGGCATGAGGAAGGGGTGGGCTCGTGAACGAGCCCACCCCTTCTGTCAGTCAGCTCGATCAGCGGTGCGCGAGCCAGCCCGCCGCCGGGAGCAGCTTGCTGTCGTAGTCGAACAGGGCCTGGTTCTCCCAGCCGTTGCCGGAGGAGGGGTCGGTCGGGTCCCAGCCGTTGCCGGTGACGGCGGTCCAGGCCGGCTCCCAGTAGACGACCCCGAGACCGCGGCCGTTCGGCACGGCCTCGACGACGTTCATGATGTCCCGCAGCCATGCCGACTGGCCGGCGCTGCTCGCCGGGTAGCCGGAGACCAGTTCGCTCGACAGGTCGATGATGTTCTCGTGGCCGTCCTCGCTGTCGAGGCGGAAGGGGTAGGCCGTCTCCACGACCATGACCTTCTTGCCGTAACGGGCCGAGATGTCGTCCAGGTTGGTCTGGAGCGCGGAGAGCGCGCCGTGCCAGTAGCCGTAGAAGGAGAGGGCGATGACGTCGTAACTCACGCCCTGCGCGGTCGCGTTGTCGAACCACGTGCGGTAGAGGGTGTTGTCGCCGCCGTTGGCGAGGTGCAGCGCGATCTGCGTGCTCGACGAGACCGCCTTGGCCGCCGAGATGCCGGACTTGAGCAGCCCGCCGAGCTGTGACCAGTTGGACGTCGAGCCCTCGGGCCACAGCATGCCGGTGTTGATCTCGTTGCCGATCTGCACCATGTCGGCCGTGGTGCCCTGGGCCTTCAGGGCGTTGAGCACGTCGTACGTGTGGGTGTAGACGTCGGTGGTGAGCTGGGAGTACGAGTGGCCGGCCCAGGCGGCGGGCTTGCTCTGGGCGCCCGGGTCGGCCCAGATGTCCGAGTAGTGGAAGTCGACGAGGAGCTTCATGCCCTGGGCCTTGATGCGCTGGGCCGTGGCGAGGACGCGCGCCTTGTCGTTGTAGCCGTCGGCGGGGTTCACCCACACCTTGAGGCGGCCGTAGGTCGCGCCCGCGTTCTTCAGGATGGCGACCGGGTCACCGGTGACGCCCGCGGCGGTGCGGTAGGTCCCGCCGAGGTCCTCGCTCTTCTTGAGCGCGGAGAGGTCGACGCCCCTGACCGCGAGCCCGGTCGTGCCGGAGGTGAAGGTGAGGTCGTCGACGTTGAGCCAGTTCCCGGCGTTGGCGTCGGAGTTGATGCTGACGGTGCAGGCGCCGCCGGTCACCGTCACGGAGGTGACGAGCCGTATCCAGGCGCCGTTGGACGTCACCGGCAGGTCGGTGCGCTGCTCGGCGGAGCCGCAGTTGCGCAGCGCCAGGTAGGCGGCGTTCTGGCCGCCGCCGGAGCGGACCCAGGCGCTGAGCGTGTACGTGCCGTTGGTGAGCCCGGAGAGGTACTGGTACGTCTCCACCTTGTACGCGGACGCCGACCAGTGGCTGAGGCGGTAGCTCCCGCCATGGCCCCCGGCCTCGGTGAACGAGGCGGCGTTCTGGCCGGCGGCCGAGTAGGTGGACCAGCCCGCCGGGGTGGCGGTCCCGGCGGCGTCGCTCTCGAACCCGGCGTTCGTGAGGGTGGCGGCCGCCTCGGCCCGCGGCGCGGCGGGCAGCGGGGCCAGGAGCAGGGCTCCCAGTGCCGCGGCGACGGCCGCGGCGCGCAGGCGAACACGGCTGGACAGGGTGGTGCGGCTTCGTGCGGGGTGCATCGTCGAGTCCCTTCGACGGTGGCCAATGTGAGGTGTGGTGCGGGTGGTTCCTTACGGGTGGTGCGGCTCACCCGGGGACGGCGCAACGGGGCGCGGCCGCCCCCGGGGAGATCAGGGGCCCCGGTGGCAGGCCGGGGGAGGGGTGGTGCGGTGGGTGGTGCCGTGGCGGTCAGGCGTCCAGGCGTACGACCCTGACGGCGCCGGCCGGGACGGTGAGCTTCCCGTCGACCGGCGTACCGGCACCCGCCGGGGCGCCGCCCGCCGTACCGCCGAGCAGCTCGGTCCCGGAGCCGTCGAGCGGCACCTCGGCGTCCTCTGCGGAGTGGTTGAGGACGAAGACGTACTCCGTGCCCTCCCCGGCGCGGCGCACGACCTCCACGTCGCGCGGGAGCGCGGTGTGCGCGGCGCGCGCGGCGACGCCGGCGTCCTCGCAGGCGGCGGCCACGATCGCGTCGAGCGAGGCCGCGTCGAGCCGGGTGGAGACGTACCAGGCGGTGCCCCGGCCGAGCCGGTGCCGGGTGACCGCGGGCCCGCCGGCGGCCGGTCCGTCGGTGTACGTCCACACGGTCTCGGCCCCGCGCGGCCGGACGAACTCCGTCCACACGTCGCCGGTGAGCGCGGCGCCGTCCGGCCCCGCGATCCGTACGCGCTGGTCGTCGAGGAGCGGCGACCACTCCTCCACGGTGAGGCCGAGGACGTCCCGCAGGGCGCCCGGGTAGGCGCCGGGGTGCACGGCGTCGTGTTCGTCGACGATCCCGGAGAAGTACGAGACGACGAGCGTGCCGCCGTTCTCGACGTACTCGCGGAGGTTCTGCCCGGCGGCCTCGGTCATGAGGTAGAGCGCGGGCACGACGACCAGCGGGTAGCCCGACAGATCGGCCTCGGGGTGGGCGAAGTCGACCGTGAGGTGCCGGTCGTACAGGGTCTCGTAGAAGCTGTCGGCGCGCTCGCGGGCGTCGTGGGCCTCGTTCGGCCGCCACTCCAGGTTCTGCGCCCACCAGGAGTGCCAGTCCCAGAGCATGGCGACGTCCGGGACGGTCCGGGTGCCGCGTACCTCCGCGAGGGAGTCGAGGCCGGCCCCGAGGGCGACGACCTCGCGCCAGACCCGGGTGTCGCTGCCGCCGTGCGGGACCATCGCGGAGTGGAACTTCTCGGCGCCGCGCCGGGACTGGCGCCACTGGAAGAACATGGCGCCCTCGGAGCCGCGGGCGACGTGGGCGAGGGAGTTGCGGGCCATCTCCCCGGGGCGCTTGGCCGGGTTGCGGGCCTGCCAGTTCACACCGGACGTGGAGTGCTCGAGGAGCAGCCAGGGCGCGCCGCCGGCGACGGAGCGGGTGAGGTCGGCGGCCATGGCGAGGTTGACGTGGGTGCGGCGGCCGTCGGTCATCAGGTAGTGGTCGTTGGTGACGAGGTCGACCTCGCGGCCCCAGGCCCAGTAGTCGATCGAGTCGCACTGGCTGAGCGCGGTCATGAAGTTGGTGGTGACGGGGATGCCGGGGGCCAGTTCGTGCAGGATGTCCCGTTCCCTCCGGAAGTTCTCCCGGATGGTGGTGTCGGCGAAGCGCCGGTAGTCGAGCTGCTGGGCCGGGTTGCCGACGGTGGGGGTGACGCGCGGCGGGTCGATCTCCTCGTACGAGCCGTAGCGCTGCCCCCAGAAGGCGGTGCCCCAGGCCTCGTTCACGGCCTCCACCGAGCCGTGGGTCTCGTGGAGCCAGCGGCGGAAGTGGAGGGCGCAGTTGTCGCAGTAGCAGGCGCTGACGGGCACGCCGTACTCGTTGTGGACGTGCCAGAGCGCGAGCGCCGGGTGGCTGCCGTAGCGGCGGGCGAGTTCGGTGGTGATCCCGGCGGCGGCCGCACGGTAGGCGGACGAACTGTGGCAGATCGCCCCGCGTGAACCGTACGAGTAGCGCACGCCCTCGGCCGTGACGGGCAGCGCCTCCGGGTGGGCGCGGTAGAACCAGGCGGGCGGCGCCACGGTGGGCGTGCCCAGGTCGACCCGGATGCCGTGCGCGTGCAGCAGGTCGAGGAGCCGGTCGAGCCAGCCGAAGTCGTACCGGCCCCGCTCGGGCTCCAGGAGGGCCCAGGAGAAGATGCCGACGCTCACCATGGTGACGCCGGCCTCCCGCATGAGCCGAACGTCCTCCTGCCAGACGCTTTCCGGCCACTGTTCGGGGTTGTAGTCCCCGCCGAACGCGAGCCGGTGCAGGCCCTGGGGAGTGGTCTGCGACATGAGTCTCTCCTGAAGCATCGGAAGATGGAAGCTTTGTTGGATTGGGAACGTGCACACACCCGATCTCGATGTGACAACGCAACATAACCGCACACGAACAACCATTGACAAGTGTCCGGAACGTTTCTCTACTGTGAACGCTCACAGATGCATGGTCGGCCTCTCCGTCTGCGAGAGAGGCCCCTTTCGGTCAGGGAGAAGTACCCCATGCCCCACATCACGCGCCGCAGCCTCGCCGCCGCCACCGCCGTCCTCCTCGGCGTCACCGCACTCACCGCCTGCGGTTCCTCCGACTCCGGCGACGGGACGGGCGCCGGGTCCGGCCCGGTCTCGCTCACCTACTGGGCCTGGGCGCCCGGCATGGACAAGGTCGCGGCCCTCTGGAACGCCGAACACCCCGACATCCAGGTCACGGTGCAGAAGCAGGCCTCCGGAGACGACCTCGTCACCAAGATCATCACCGCCACGAAGGCCCGCAAGGGCCCCGACCTGGTCCAGGCCGAGTACCAGGCCCTGCCGACCCTGGTCAGCAACGACTCCCTCGCGGACATCGCCAAGGAGGTCCAGGGCGTCAAGGACAAGTTCGCCCCCGGCATCTGGCAGCAGACCACCTTCGGCGGCGAGGCCGTCTACGCGCTGCCGCAGGACTCCGGGCCGCTGATGTTCTTCTACCGCGAGGACCTCTTCAAGCAGTACGGCCTGACCGTCCCCACCACCTGGGACGAGTTCGCCGAGACCGCCCGGCAGTTGAAGCAGAAGGCCCCGAAGAAGTCCCTGACCACCTTCTCCGCCAACGACTCCGGCCTCTTCGCCGGCCTCTCCCAGCAGGCCGGCGCCACGTGGTGGACCTTCGAGGGCGACACCTGGAAGGTCGGCATCGACGACGCCGCCACCAAGAAGGTCACCGACTTCTGGGGCGGCCTGGTCGCCGAGGGCGCCGTCGACAACCAGCCGATGTACACCCCCGCCTGGAACAAGGCCCTCAACACCGGCGAGCAGATCGCCTGGGTCAGCGCCGTCTGGGCCCCCGGCACCCTCACCACCGCCGCCCCCGACACCAAGGGCAAGTGGGCCATGGCCCCGCTCCCGCAGTGGAACAAGGGCGAGAACGCCACCGGCAGCTGGGGCGGCTCCTCCACCGCCGTCACCACCGACTCGAAGCACAAGGCGGCCGCCGCACAGTTCGCCACCTGGCTGAACACCGACCCGAAGGCCCTCGCCGCCCTCGTCAAGGAGAGCGGCATCTACCCGGCGGCCACCGCCGCCCAGACCAGCGGAGCCCTCGCCAAGGCCCCCGACTACTTCGCCAACCAGCCCGACTTCTACACCCGCGCCGCCGAGATAGCGAAGACCACCGCGCCGGCCGCCTGGGGCCCCAACGTGAACGTCGCCTACACCTCGTTCAAGGACCAGTTCGGCAAGGCCGCCAAGGCCAGGAAGGGCTTCCCCGAGGCCCTCACCGCCATGCAGAACGCCACCGTCACGGACCTGGAGAAGCAGGGCTTCGAGGTCGCCAAGTGACGCAGCCCTCCCAGGGCGCGCGCCGGTCGTACGGGGTCAAGGCGGCCCCGTACGGCTTCCTCCTCCCCGCCGCCGTCCTCTTCGCCCTCTTCTTCGCCCTGCCCATCGGCTACGCGGTCTGGCTCAGCTTCCACAAGGTCGAGGTCAAGGGCCTCGGCCTCGGCAAGGGAGCCAAGTCCGAGGTCTGGGCCGGCCTGGAGAACTACGCCTCCGCCCTCGGTGACTCCGAACTCCTCGCGAGCGCCCTGCGCGTCCTCGGCTACGGCGCCATCGTCGTCCCCGTCATGCTCGGCCTCGCCCTCTTCTTCGCGCTCCTGCTCGACTCCGAGCGCGTCCGGGCCCGCTCCTTCGCCCGGCTCGCGATCTTCCTCCCGTACGCCGTCCCCGGCGTCATCGCGGCCGTCCTCTGGGGCTTCCTCTACCTCCCCGACGTCAGCCCCTTCCACTACCTCCTCGACAAGGCCGGCCTCCCGCAGCCCGACCTCATGACCGGCGGACCCCTCTACCTCGCGATGTCCAACATCGCGATCTGGGGCGGCACCGGCTTCAACATGATCGTCATCTACACCGCGCTGCGCTCCCTGCCCGTCGAGGTGTACGAGGCGGCCAAGCTCGACGGCTGCTCCGAGCTCCAGATCGCGCTCCGCATCAAGATCCCGATGGTGGTGCCCTCGCTGGTGCTCACCTTCTTCTTCTCGATCATCGCGACCCTCCAGGTCTTCAACGAGCCCACGACGCTCAAGCCGCTCACCAACGGCATCCCCTCCACCTGGAGCCCCCTCATGAAGGTCTACAGCGACGCCTTCACCGGCGGGAACATCCACGCGGCATCGGCCACCGCCGTCGTGCTCGCCCTCGCCACCTTCGCGCTCAGCTTCGCCCTCCTCAGGATCTCCAACCGCCGCACCACGCAAGGAACCACCCGATGACCGGGCTCGCCTCCCCGCCGCTGCGCAAGCCGGCCCCTGCCGCCGGGACCACCCCCGGCACCTCCCAGGGCCCCCCGCGCCCCCGCCGCACCGCCCTGCTGCCGACGGCCGCCCTCGTCCTGGGCGCCCTCTACTGCCTGCTGCCCGTCGCCTGGGTCCTCGTCGCCGCCACCAAGGCCGACGACGAGCTCTTCTCCACCTTCACGTTCCTCCCCGGCAGCGGCCTCGCCGACAACGTCGGCGAACTCACCGGATACCGCGACGGCATCTACTGGCGCTGGATGGCCAACTCGGTGTTCTACGCCGGCCTCGGCGGCATCCTGTCCACCGTGGTCTCCGCCTTCGCCGGCTACGCCCTCGCCGTCTACCGCTTCCGCGGCCGCGAGGCGTTCTTCAACATCATGCTCGCCGGCGTCCTCATGCCCCCCGTCATCCTCGCCATCCCGCAGTACCTGCTGATGGCCGAGGCCGACCTGACGGACACGTACGCCTCCGTCCTGCTGCCGCTGGTCCTCTCCCCGTACGGCGTCTACCTCGGCCGCATCTACGCCGAGGCCGCCATCCCCATGGAGCTCGTCGAGGCCGGCCGCATGGACGGCGCGGGCGAGTGGCGCATCTTCCTCCGGATCGCCGTGCCCATGATGGCCCCGGGCCTGGTGACGATCTTCCTCTTCCAGTTCGTCGCCATCTGGAACAACTTCCTGCTGCCGTTCATCATGCTCGGCGACGACGAGAAGTTCCCCATGACCGTGGGCCTGCTCACCCTCCTCAAGCAGGGCGCGAGTCAGCCCGCCCTCTACACCCTCGTCATCACGGGCGCGCTGCTCGCGATCGCGCCGCTCATCGCCCTGTTCCTCCTCATCCAGCGCTTCTGGAGCCTCGATCTGCTCTCCGGCGCCGTAAAGTCCTGAACCACAGGGGATCGAGGGGAAACACACAGCATGAGCACAGCAGCGGCACGGCGCCGCCCGGCGACCATCCACGACGTGGCCCGCGAGGCCGGAGTCTCGCGCGGCACCGTCTCCCGGGTCCTCAACGGCGGCCACTACGTCAGCCCGTCGGCCAAGGCCGCCGTCGACGCCGCGATCCGCAGAACGGGATACGTCGTCAACCGGCACGCCCGCTCGCTGATCACCGGCAAGTCCGACTCGGTGGCGTTCCTCCTGACCGAGCCGCAGGAGCGCTTCTTCGAGGACCCCAACTTCAACGTCCTGCTGCGGGCCTGCACCCAGGCACTCGCCGCCCAGGACATCCCGCTCCTCCTGATGATCGCGGGCACCGAGGACGAACGCCGCCGCAACCTCCGCTACATCGAGGCCGGCCACGTCGACGGCGTCCTGCTCGTCTCCAGCCACTCCGGCGATCCCGTGGTGGCCCGGCTGCACGAGGCCGGCGTGCCCGTCGTCGCCTGCGGCAAGCCGCTCGGCCAGACCGCCAAGATCGGCTACGTCGCCGCCGACGACCGTGACGGCGCCCGCGACATGGTGCGCCACCTGTACGCCTCCGGGCGGCGCCGCATCGCCACCGTCAGCGGCCCGCTCGACACCCCGGGCGGCGTCGAGCGCCTCGCCGGCTACCGCGAGACGCTCGCCGAGGTCGGACTGCCCGTCGACGAGACGCTCGTCGCCACCGGCGACTACAGCCGCGCCAGCGGCGAGGACGCGGCCGTCGCCCTCCTGGAGCGGGCCCCGGACATCGACGCGATCTTCGTCGCCTCCGACCTGATGGCCCAGGGCGTCCTCGACGCCCTGGCCCGCGCGGGCCGCCGGGTCCCCGAGGACATCGCGGTGGGCGGCTTCGACGACTCTCCCGCGGCCCTCTCGACCCGCCCGTCGCTCACCACCATCCGTCAGCCGTGGGACCGGATCAGCACCGAGATGGTACGGACGCTGCTGGCCCGGATAGCGGGCGAGGAACCGGCGGCGGTCATCCTGCCCACGGAGCTCGTCCGCCGGGAATCGGCGTGACACGACCCTGAGGAGGAGCGGTCGGTCCCCGTCGAGGGGACCGGCCGCTCCTTCGTCGGCCGTACGACCGCATCACCGGCCCCTCGGGGACGGTTCGAGCCGGGCGGCGGCCGCGTCCCAGGCGGCCCGGCCGACGGGGTCCGTCCGCGGTGCGTAGTGCCGCAGGGGCTGTGTCCCCGCGACGAGCCGACGCGTCGAGGGGAGGTCGCCGACGAGCCCGGCGGCCCGCGCCTGCGTGAGGACGTTCCCGAGCGCGGTGGCCTCGACCGGCCCGGCGACCACCGGCAGCCCGGTGGCGTCCGCCGTCCACTGGCACAGCAGCTCGTTACGGGCTCCGCCGCCCACCAGGTGCACCCGTGCGACGTCCCGGCCGGCCAGCTCGGCGGCCCGGCGCAGGGTGCGTCGGTGGGCGAGGGCCAGGCTCTCCAGGACGCAGCGGACGACCGCCCCCGGGTCGGCGGGTGCGCGCTGCCCGGTCCCGCGGCAGTGGGTCCGTATCCGCTCCGGCATGTCGCCCGGGGCCAGGAACTCCGGCGCGTCCGGGTCGACGAGCGCCGCGAACGGCTCCGCCCGCGCGGCCCGCGCGAGCAGCTCGGGCAGCTCGACGGACAGCCCCTGCCCCGCCCACGTCCGTCGGCACTCCTCCAGGAGCCACAGGCCCATGATGTTGCGCAGGAAGCGGACGGTGCCGTCGACCCCGCGCTCGTTGGTGAAGTTGGCCGCCCGGGACTCCTCGGTGAGCACCGGGGAATCCAGCTCGAGACCGGCGAGGGACCAGGTGCCGCACGAGAGGTAGGCGAAGTCCGGGGCGGTGGCCGGGACGGCGACGACCGCCGAGGCGGTGTCGTGCGAGGCGACCGTCGTCACCGGCGTTCCGGCCGCGAGACCGGTGAACTCGATGACGTGCGGCAGGAGTTCACCCGCTGGATCGCCCGGCGCGCGAAGCGGAGGCAGCAGGCCCGGGTCCATCCCGAGCCTGCCGAGCAGCTCCTCGGACCAGGTACCCGAGCGGGCGTCGAAGAGGCCCGTGGTGGAGGCGTTCGTCTCCTCGGCGCCGACGGTCCCGGTCAGCCAGTGGACCATCAGGTCCGGCATGAGCAAGAGCCTTCGTGCCGCCGAGAGTTGGGCGCTCCCGGCGGCCGAGGCGAGCTGGAAGACGGTGTTGAAGGGCAGGTGCTGGAGGCCGGTGATCCGGTAGAGGTCCGCCGCGTCGACCCGCTTCCCCACGGCCTCGGCCGCGCCGTCGGTGCGCGGGTCGCGGTAGTGGTACGGGTTGCCGAGGAGGGCGCCGTCCGCGTCGAGGAGCCCGTAGTCCACGGCCCAGGTGTCCACGCCGACGGAGTCGACACCACCCGCCCGGGCGGCCGCGCGCAGCCCGTCCAGGACACCCTGGAAGAGCGCGAGGGCGTCCCAGCGCAGCCCGTCGGGCAGCCGCACCGGGGTGTTGGGGAACCGGTGGGCCTCGGTGAGGTCGAGCCGGCCGGACCCGACCCGGCCCAGCATCACCCGCCCGCTGGTGGCCCCCAGGTCCGCCGCCGCGAAGACGCCCCGCGACCCGGTCACGGACCCGCTCATCGGAGGAACGCGGCCGCCACGCCCGCGTCCACCGGAACATGGAGACCGGTCGTGTGGCTGAGGTCGCCGCCGGTGAGCGCGAAGACCGCGTTGGCGACGTGCTCGGGCAGAACCTCCCTCTTCAGCAGGGTCCGCTGGGCGTAGAAGGAGCCCAACTCCTCTTCCGCGATGCCGTACGTGGCCGCTCGCTGGGCGCCCCAGCCGCCGGCGAAGATGCCCGAGCCGCGCACCACCCCGTCCGGGTTGACGCCGTTGACCCGGATCCCGTGCTCGCCCAACTCGGCTGCGAGCAGCCGCACCTGATGGGCCTGGTCGGCCTTCGTGGCGGAGTAGGCGATGTTGTTCGGCCCGGCGAAGACCGCGTTCTTGGAGGCGATGTAGACGATGTCGCCGCCCAGCCCCTGGGCCGTCATCACCCGCGCGGCCTCCCGGGAGACGAGGAACGAGCCCCGCGCCATGATGGCGTGCTGCACGTCCCAGTCCTTCGCCGTGGTGTCCAGGAGGGGCTTGGAGATCGAGATGCCCGCGTTGTTGACGACCAGGTCCACCCCGCCGAAGGCGAGCAGCGCCGCCCGGAAGGCCGCGCCGATCTGCTCCTCCGACGTGACGTCCACGGCGACGGCCACCGCCTTGTCAGGGCCGCCCAACTCCTCCGCGACCGAGGCCGCGTTCGCCGGGTCGAGGTCGGCGACCACCACGCAGGCGCCCTCGGCGACGAGCCGGTGCGCGATCGCCCGGCCGATGCCGCTGCCCGCGCCCGTCACGAGCGCCACCCGGGTCGCGAGCGGCCGCGGCTTCGGCATCCGCCGCAGCTTGGCCTCCTCCAGCTCCCAGTACTCGATGCGGAACTTCTCCGACTCCTCGATCGGTGCGTACGAGGACACCGCCTCGGCCCCGCGCATCACGTTGATCGCGTTGACGTAGAACTCGCCCGCCACCCGCGCCGTCTGCTTGTCGCGGCCGAAGGAGAACATGCCCACGCCGGGGACGAGCACGATCGCCGGGTCCGCACCCCGCATCGCGGGGGAGCCGGCGGTCGCGTGCCGCGCGTAGTACGCCGCGTACTCCTCGCGGTACGCGGTGTGCAGCTCCCGCAGCCGGGCGACCACCCGGTCGAGGGGCGCGTCGGCCGGCAGGTCGAGGACGAGCGGCCGGACCTTGGTCCGCAGGAAGTGGTCCGGGCAGGAGGTGCCGAGGGCGGCGAGCCGCGGGTGCCCGGCGCGGGCGAGGAAGTCGAGCACGGCCTCGGAGTCGGTGAAGTGCCCGACCTGCGGAAGGTCCTGGGAGGCGAGCCCCCGGACGTACGGGGCGAGCGCGGCGGCCCGCTCCCGCCGCTCGGCCTCGGGCAGCGGCGCGTACCCGTCGACGACCGGCCCGAAGGGCTCCGGGCGGCCCCGCTCGACGAGGAAGGCCTCGGCGGTGCGGATGATGCGCAGCGCGTTGCGCTCGCACTCCTCCGAGGTCTCGCCCCAGGCGGTGATCCCGTGGCCGCCGAGGACGCAGCCGATCGCCGCCGGGTTGGCCGCCTTCACGGCGGCGATGTCCAGGCCCAGCTGGAAGCCGGGGCGCCGCCACGGCACCCAGACCACGGTGTCGCCGAAGCAGTCGGCCGTCAGCTTCTCCCCGTCGGCGGCGCAGGCGAGCGCGATCCCCGCGTCCGGGTGGAGGTGGTCGACGTGCGCCGCGGGCACCAGGCCGTGCATCGCGGTGTCGATGGACGGGGCCGCGCCCCCCTTCCCGTACAGACAGTGGTCGAAGGCCGCGACCATCTCGTCCTCGCGGTCGACGCCCGGGTAGACGTCGACGAGGGCGCGCAGCCGGTCGAGGCGGAGCACCGCGAGCCCGTCCTCGGTGAGCGTGCCCAGGTCGCCGCCGGAGCCCTTGACCCACATGAGGTCGGTCGGGGTCCCGGTCACGGGGTCGGTGACGGAGCCCTTCGCGGAGGCGTTGCCGCCGGCGTAGTTGGTGGTGCGGGGATCGGAGCCGAGCCGGTGAGCCCGCTCGACGAGGGAGCTGACGACGGGGTGTGTGGCCGGGGTCATGGGGTCTTCTTTCGGGCAGGAGGCGAAGGGATGTCGAGGGGGGTCACGCGCCCCAGCCGGCCTGGTCGCCGCCGACGCGCTCGCCGGCGATCCGCTCCTGTCGCCCGGAGCGGAGGTAGGCGGCGACCGGGTCCGGGTCGAGGCCCCGCTCCTCGCGCAGCGCGCGCAGCAGGGGCCGTACGTCGGTGTCGTACGCGTCCATCAGGACGGCGTTGGCGGCGAGGACGTCCCCGGCCCGCTGGGCCGCGGCGAGGGCGTCGGCGTCGACGAGCAGAGCCTTGGCGGTGGCCTCCTGGACGTTGGCGACCGAGCGGATCACCGCGGGGACCTTCGCCTCGACGTTGTGGCACTGGTCGAGCATGAAGGCGACGTTCGTGGCGGGCTCCAGGCCGCCGTTCCCGACGACCTCGCGCATGATCCGGAAGAGCTGGAAGGGGTCGGCGGCGCCGGCCATCAGGTCGTCGTCCGCGTAGAAGCGCGAGTTGAAGTCGAAGCCCCCGAGCCTCCCTTCCCGGAGCAGCAGGGCCACGATGAACTCGATGTTGGTGCCGGGCGCGTGGTGGCCGGTGTCCACGACCACCTGGGCCTTCGGACCCAGCTTGAGGCAGTGCGCGTACGCGGTGCCCCAGTCCGGCACGTCGGTCGTGTAGAAGGCCGGCTCGAAGAACTTGTACTCCAGGAGCATCCGCTGCCCCTCGCCGAGCCGCTCGTAGACCTCGGCCAGGGACTCCGCGAGCCGCCCCTGACGGGCGGTGACGTCGTCCTGCCCGGGGTAGTTCGTGCCGTCGGCGAACCACAGCTTCAGATCGGCCGAGCCGGTCGCGTCCATGATGTCGACGCAGTCGAGCAGGTGGTCCACGGCCCTGCGGCGTACGGCGGCGTCCGGGTGGCAGACGCTGCCCAGCCGGTAGCTGTCGTCCTGGAAGGTGTTGGAGTTGATCGCGCCCAGTTCGAGGCCGCGCTCCTTCGCGTACGCGGCGAGGGCGGCGTAGTCGTCGACCCGGTCCCAGGGGATGTGCAGCGCCACCTTGGGGGCGACGCCCGTGAACGCGTGGACCTGCGCCGCGTCGTCGAGCTTCTCGTACGGGGTCCGGGGCACGCCCGGCTGCGCGAAGACCTTGAACCGGGTCCCGGAGTTGCCGTAGCCCCAGGAGGGCGTCTCGATCCGCTGGGCGGCGAGTGCGGCCTTCACGGCAGCGATGTCGGGCATGTCCACCTCGGAGTCGTCGTGAGCTGTGAAATGAATCGATTCATTACATCGGGGAAGCTAGCCACCACGCTGGAGGTCGTCAAGACTCTTGACCGTGATCATGCCGACGCCCTAGCGTCCTGCTGCACGGAAATGAAACATTTCAGTCGATCGGAGGGGCCGGATGACACCGCACACGCAGCGGGTCTGCTTCCTGCTGAAGGTCCGGGCCGAGCGGATCGAGGAGTACCGGGAACGGCACCGGCACGTCTGGGCCGACATGCTCGCCGCGCTCACCGCGGCCGGCTGGCACAACTACTCCCTCTTCCTGCGCGAGGACGGGCTGCTCGTCGGCTACCTGGAGACCCCGGACTTCGACCGGGCGCGCGCCGCGATGGAGACCGCCGAGGTGAACGCCCGGTGGCAGGCGGAGATGGCGGAGTTCTTCGAGGAGCTGGACGGGCAGGCGCCCGACGCGGCCATGCGCCCGCTGACCGAGGTCTTCCACCTCGTATGACGCGGCGCGCGGGGGAGCCGGGGCGGCCAGGTGCGGCGCCGGTCGGCGCCGACCGGCCGCATAGGATGAAACACGGGGCGGAAGCCCACCCGGACCGGGTGGCGGCAGGGGCAGGACGGACCAGGTGGGACGGATGACGGACACCGCGCGGACGGTCGGGAACGTCGGCATCAAGGACGTGGCACGCGAGGCGGGCGTCTCCGTCGGCACCGTCTCCAACGTGATCAACCAGCCGGACCGGGTCTCGCCCGCGACGCTCCAGCACGTACGGCGGGTCATCGCCCGCCTCGGCTACGTCCGCAGCGAGTCCGCCCGCCAGCTCCGCGCCGGCCGCAGCCGGATCATGGCCCTGCTCGTGCTCGACATGGGCAACCCCTTCTTCGTCGACATCGCCCGCGGCGCCGAACGCACCGCCCGCGCCGCCGGCCTCGGCGTCATGGTCTGCAACAGCGACCAGAACGCGGGCGACGAGGCCGACTACCTCTCCCTCTTCGCCGAACAGCGCGTCCGCGGCGTCCTCGTCACCCCCGCCGACCCCAGCGGGGCGAACCTGCGCGAGTTCCGCCGCCACGGCATCCCGTACGTACTCGTCGACCGGGTCGCGGGCGAAGGCGCGGGCTGCTCGGTCTCCGTCGACGACGTCGTCGGCGGCTCCCTCGCGATCCGCCACCTCACGGCGGCGGGACACCGCTCCTTCGCCTACGTCAGCGGCCCGCCCCACCTCCAGCAGATCCGCGACCGCCGCGAGGGCGCCCTCCTCGCCCTCGCCGAGGCCGGGCTGCCCGCCGCGGCCCTCCAGGAACTCCCGGCCGAGCGGCTCGACGTGGCCTCGGGGCGCGACGCGGGCGCCCGGCTCCTCGGCCTCCCCGACCGCCCGACCGCCGTCTTCTGCGCCAACGACCTCCTGGCCCTCGGAGTCCTCCAGTCGCTGTACGCGGCCGGGGTCCGGGTCCCGGACGACATGGCCATCGTCGGCTACGACGACATCGAGTTCGCGGCGGCCGCGACCGTACCCCTGACCTCCGTACGACAGCCGGCGCTCACGCTCGGGGCCAGGGCCGCCGAGCTCCTCCTGGAGGAGACCGGGGAGCGGGCGGACGAGCACCGACACGAACACGTGGTGCTCCAGCCCGAGTTGGTCGTACGCCGCTCCACCCTGGCCGGACGCTGACCCGCCCGCCCGGGTTCTGTAGGGTCGGCTGTTCGACGATCAAGGGGGGAATCCCATGTTCACGTCCTCGAAGCCGGGCGCGGTGGTCGTAGCCGTCGCCCTGGCCGTACTGAGCGTTGCCTGTGGCACGTCCGACAAGAACGACGCGGGTGCCACGAACGCGCCGGTCGGCACGACGGCCCCGGCGGACCCGGCCGCCACCACCACGGACGCGGGCGGGGCCGGCGCGCCGGACACCACCACGGACCCCACGCCGGACGCCACGTCCGACACCACGCCGGATACCACGACGGACGCCACGCCCCCGTCCGACGCCACCCCGGACGCCTCCGGGGGGCCCACCGAGCCGGTCGAGAAGGTCCGCGACGCCTTCGCCACGCTCCAGGCGACCCTGTACGAATCGTGCACCCCGGACAACTGCGCCTACTTCCTCGGGCGGGTCTACGACGAACTCCAGGGTCTGGACCGGGCCATGAAGGAGGACCCGAAGGGCCCGGGCCACTTCCCCGAGCCGATCGCCCTGATCGCGAAGCTCAACGGGGAGCTCGACGGCGACCGTTCCTTCGAGAACCTGAAGAAGCACCAGAGCCTCCTGGTCGGCACCCGCGACAAGATCAACACATGGATGCAGGGCCACCCCGACGACTACCGCTGACGCGCCGCCGGTCGCGGACTCCGCGACCGGCCACCCTGCGTCTGAACGGCGCCACGCGCCTGCCCCACACGGGCGCGTCCGGCCCCGTCAGCGGAGTGTTCGCCGGAATGCCGGCGGCCTTCCGGACATAGTGCGGGCCATGACTCGCACCTCCACCCGAACGCGCCCGGGTCCTCGCTCGGGCGCCCGCAGGGCCCTCCTCTGCGCCGCCCTCCTCGCCCTCACGGTCCAGACGACGGCCGCCGCACCCGTGCTCGCGGACGAGCCGGGCGGGCGTGACGGCCGTGGCGGCCACGGAGCACGTGACTGCGTGCGGACCGAGGGCCCGCTCGACGAGCGGGCCCGCCGGGTCCTGGCCCTCGCCCGTCAGGCCAAGAAGGACCTCCGGCTGAAGTCCGTACAGCTGCGGGTCACCGTCGACGGACGCGAGGTCGTCACCGACGCCCTCGGCGAGTCCATGACCGGCGTCCGGGCCCGGCCGGACATGCACTTCCGCGCCGGCTCCGTCGCCTTCGCCCACATCGGCACCGCCCTCCTCCAGCTCGTCGAGGAGAGGAGGGTCCGCCTCGACGACACCGTGGAGCGCTGGCTGCCCGAGCTGCCCAAGGCCGACCGGATCACCCTGCGGATGCTGGCCACCAACACCACCGGACTCCACGACTACGTCACCGACCCGGACTTCCTGGCCGAACTGCAGGCCCACCCCTTCCGGTCGTGGACCCCCCGGGACCTCGTCGGCTACCCCCTGCGCCACTCGTTCTGGTACGAGCCGGGCACCAACTGGAGCTACTCCCACGCCAACTACGTCCTCCTGATCGCCGCGCTGGAGAAGATCACCGGCGTCCCGATCGACGTGTTCGTACGGGAACGGGTCACGGGTCCGCTCGGTCTCCACGACACCCGCAACGGCTTCACCCCCGAGATCCCGCACCCCGCCCTCCACGCCTTCACCTCCGACCGCGGCCTCTACGAGGAGTCCACCTTCTGGAACCCCTCCTGGACCACCGCACCCGGCGCCGTCATCACCACCCACATCTGCGACCTGGCCCGATCGGCCGAGGCCGTCGGCAGCGGCGAACTCCTCTCGCCCCGCTCCTACCGCACCCTGCTCGACCCGGGCACGGTCGGCCTCGGCGGCGCGACCGAGAAGTGCCCCGCCTCCGTCTGCCTCCCGCAGACCGAGGCCAAGCACTTCGGCTTCGGCGTCATCGTGATCAACGGCTGGGTGCTCCAGAACCCGTCGTTCTCGGGGTACGCGGCGATCCAGGCGTACCTCCCCGCCGAGCGGCTCGCCATCGCGGTCTCGGCGACCAAGACCGCGACGACGCCCGAAGGCAACATGGCGCAGCGGGTCGCGGAACGCATCGCGGCCGAACTGGCCCCCGGCACGCCCCTGGCCATCGGCTGACCTCCCACCTGGCGGCGTCACGGTCACCGCACGGGTGTCAGGTGAGCGAAAGGGACGACTAGGCTCTCGCTCACCATGAATCAGCCCACGGAACCCAAGGCCGACAAGTCGGGAGTGCGCCGGCACAACCTGAGCCTCGTCCTGCGGACCGTCCACGAGGCGGGCGAGACGACCCGGGCCGCGGTCGCGGGCCGGGTGGGGCTCACCCGGCCCGCCGTCTCCTCGCTCGTCGAGCAACTCCTCGACCTCGGCTTCCTCGTCGAGTCGGGCAAGACGTTCAGCGGCCAGGCGGGGCGCCCCGGCACCGTGCTGAAGCCCGCGGACACCGGCCCCGCCGGGCTCGGCGTCGAGATCAACATCGACTACGTGACGGTCTGCGTCGTCGACCTGACCGGCACCGACCGCGTCCGGCGCACCGAGCGCCTCGACAACCGGGCGCCCACCGCCGCAGAGGTCCTCGACCGGGCCGCCCGCATCACCGCGGAGGCCCTCGACGAGGCCGCCGAACGGGGCCTCGACCCGGCCGGAGCGGGGCTCGCGCTCCCCGGACTCGTCACCGGCGGGACCGTCCGGCAGGCCCCCAACCTCGGGTGGTACGACGTCGCCGCCGAGCGGCTCTTCGGCGAGGCCCTGGCCGCGCGGCGCCCCGGCGCCGGCGGACCGGCCGGCCTCGCCCTGACCTCCGACAACGAGGCCAACATGGCGGCCCTCGCCGAGCTGTGGTCCGGCACCCTCGGGGACCTGCGGACCTTCCTGCACCTGACGGGCGAGATCGGGGTCGGCGGCGCGATCGTCGTCCACGGTGAACTCCTGCGCGGTGCGCACGGTTTCGCCGGCGAGATCGGTCACGTGGTCGTCGACGCCGAGGGGCCCCGCTGCCGCTGCGGATCCCGGGGCTGCCTGGAGCAGTACGCGGGCCAGGCGGCGCTGCTCGGGGCGGCCGGGGCCTCCGACGTGGCGGAGCTCGTACATCTGGCCGAGACGGGCGAACCCCGCGCCCTCGCCGCGCTCGCCGAGGCGGGCCGGATGCTCGGCCGCGCCCTGTCGGCCGCCGTGAACCTCCTCGACCCCGAGGCCGTGGTCCTCGGCGGCATCTTCCCGCGCCTGATGCCCTGGCTGGCGCCGGCCATGGCCGAGGAGCTCGCCGGCCGTGTCGTCTCCGGCCTCTGGACCCCGGACGCCGCCCGACTCCGCCCGGCCTCCCCGGCCACCGACGCCGCACGCGGTGCGGCGGACCTCGTCCTCCACGACGTGCTGGCCGACCCCCTGGCCTACGCGGGCACGGGCACGCGTACCTGAGGCTCGGACCTGAGACCGGCGCCTGAAGCCCGCGCCTGAGACCTGCACCTGAGGGCCTCGCCCGAGCCTCGTACCGGGGGCCCGTCCCCGACGTCCGGTGTCCCGTCCGTCGAGGTGAGGGCCGTGTGACGGGCTCTCATCCCGCTCTCACGCGGGCCTTATCCCGCCATCACCTGACGGCCCTAGCTTCGCGCCATGTTCTTCACCTACCTCCGGCGCGAGCTGCGCCGTCGCAGAAAGGCGGCGCTCGTCGTCGCCTCCGGGCTCGCGCTCGGGATCGCGCTGGTCATCGTCGTCAACTCCGTCTCCTCCGGCATGAAGGTCGCCCAGGGCAAGGTCCTGGAGTCCCTGTACGGCCTCGGCACGGACCTGACGGTGACCAAGGCTCAGGAGCAGCCGCAGCAGGGCGGGCAGCCGCAGCGGCCCCGGTTCGAGTTCCAGGGCCGGGAGGACGGCGCGGAGCAGCAGAGCAGCGACCGGCTGATGGTCCAGGGCTTCCAGACCCTCGCGGACTCCACCGTCGCCACGGTCGCGAAGCAGCAGGGGGTCGACCGGGCCGTGGGCGGTCTGAGCCTCGTCAACCTGAAGATCGACGGCGAGTTCACCCGCGGCCGGATCGAGCGCGGCGAGTCCCAGCCGGCCCAGCCCGCCCAGCCGGGCGGCGGCACGGGCGGCACCGGCGGCACCGGCGGCGGATCCGGCCCCGGCGACACGGTCACCGGCGGCGGCGCCGCCTTCGACGTCGACTCCTTCACGCTCTACGGCACCGACGTCACCGCCCCCGACCTCGGCCCCCTCACCACCTCCACCATCTCCAAGGGCCGCACCTTCAAGACCACCGAGACCGACGCGAAGGTCGTCGTCCTCGACAGCGCCTACGCCCAGCAGGAGGGTCTCGCCGTCGGCGGGAAGCTGACGGTCAAGGGCGTGGCGTTCGAGATCGTCGGCATCGCCACCGCCGACAGCGGACAGTCCGCCGCCCAGGTCTACCTGCCCCTGAAGCAGGCGCAGACGCTCTCCGCCTCCGCGGGCAAGATCACCACGATCTATGTGAAGGCGACCGACTCGACGAAGATCGACACGGTCAAGGCCGGCATCCGGAAGAACGTCACCGGCACCACCGTCACCACCTCGGCCGACCTCGCGCAGACCGTCTCCGGCTCCCTGGACACCGCCGCGAACCTCGCCTCCACGATGGGCACGTGGCTCTCGTACGCGGTGCTCATCGCCGCCGTCCTCGTCGCCGGCCTGCTCACCTCCTCGGCCGTCGGCCGCCGGGTCCGCGAGTTCGGCACGCTCAAGGCGCTCGGCTGGACCAGTGGCCGGGTCACCCGCCAGGTCGTCGGAGAGGCCCTCGTCAACGGCGTCGTCGGCGGCGCCCTCGGCATCGCGGTCGGCCTCGCCGGAGCGTACGCCGTGACCGCCGTCAGCCCGACCCTCACCGCCGAACTCGGCGCGAGCGTCGGAGGCTTCGGCGGTCGCGGCGGCGGCATGGTCCTCGGCGGGGGAGCGGGCGGCCCCGGCGGAGCCCGTACGGCCGTCGGCAAGACCGTCGACATCGCCCTCACCGCCCCGGTCGGCCTCACCACCGTCGGCCTCGCCGTGCTCCTCGCGCTCGGCGGCGGGCTCGTCGCGGGCGGCTTCGGCGCGTGGCGCGCTTCGCGGCTGCGCCCCGCCGACGCGCTGCGCCGCGTCGAGTAGCCGCCCGCCCGCACCGCACCACCACACACAGGAGTCGCACCATGTACGAACTCATCGGCGTCACCAAGCAGTACCGGCGCGGCCGGACGAGAGTCGACGCCCTCGCCGGGGTCGACCTCACCATCGGGCAGGGGGACCGGCTGGTCATCCAGGGCCCCACGGGCGGCGGCAAGTCGACCCTGCTCCAGATGCTCGGCGGCCTCGACCGCCCCACCTCCGGCAGCGTCCTCCTCGACGGCACCGACCTGGCGAAGCTCTCGGAGGGCCGTCTGACGGCCGTACGCGGCCAGAACATCGGCTTCGTCTTCCAGAGCTTCAACCTCATCCCCACCCTCACCGCCCTGGAGAACGTGGAGACCGCGCTCGTCCCGCTCGGCGTCAAGGCCGCCGAGCGCCGGAACCGGGCCGGCGAGGCCCTGGAGTCGGTCGGGCTCGGCGAGCGCCTCGGGCACCTGCCGTCCGAGCTCTCCGGCGGCCAGCAGCAGCGCGTGGCCATCGCCCGGGCGCTGGTGAAGCGGCCGAAGGTGCTGCTCGCCGACGAACCCACCGGCAACCTCGACGAGTCGATGCGCGACGAGATCGTCGACCTGCTCGAAGGGCTCTGCGAGGAGCACGGGCTGACCTTCGTCATGGTCACCCACGACAGCGCCGTCGCCCGCCGCGCGCCCCGGCTGGCCACGATCCGCAAGGGCCGGATCAGCGTGAAGGAGAACCGCCCGGTCGGCTGAGACGGGGATCACTCCACCGTAACGATGTTCGGTAATGCCGAACACCGTTACGGTGGCCGGGCATCAGGAGTCCGGAGTCAGGAGCCGCCCATGTTCACCTTCACCTCCCAGGACGGCATCGCCCTCCACGTCCACGAGTGGCACCCCGAGGGGGAGGCGAGGGGCGTCGTCCAGATCGCGCACGGCATGGGCGAGCACGCCGCCCGCTACGCCCCGCTCGCCGAGCACCTCACCGGCCTCGGCTTCGCCGTCTACGCCGGCGACCACCGCGGCCACGGCCTGTCCATGCACGCCGGCCCGGGCCACTTCGGCGAGAACGGCTGGAACCTCCTCGTCGAGGACATCGCCGCCCTCACCCGGATCGCCCGGGACCGCCACCCCGGGGCGCCGGTGATCCTCCTGGGCCACAGCATGGGCTCCTTCGCCGCCCAGCAGTACCTGCTCGACCACGCCGCCCTCGTCGACGGCGTCGCCCTCTCCGGCACGACGGCCGTGGACGGGCTCCTCACCGGACTGGCGGAGGCCGCCCGGCAGGCCGCCGAGTCGGGTGACGAGGGCGGCGACGTGTTCGACGCCTTCAACGCCGCCTTCGCGCCCAACCGTACGGACGCGGACTGGCTCAGCCGCGACGAGAAGCAGGTCGACGCCTACCTCGCCGACCCGCTCTGCGGCTTCGCCGCCGACGACCAGGGCATGGCCGACATGGGGGCCTCCGCCGGCCGGCTCGCCGCCCCTCAGGGCATCCCCGCCGACCTGCCGGTCCTCGTCCTCGTCGGCGACCACGACCCGCTCAACGCGCGCCTCGCCCTCTCCGACCTGCTCGTCGCCCGCTACCGCGAGGCCGGGCTCACCGACCTCACGTACCGCAGCTACGAGGGCGCCCGCCACGAGATCCTCAACGAGACCAACCGGGACGAGGTCGTCGCCGACCTCACCGTCTGGATCGACCGCGTGGCGGGCTGAACGCCCTTCCCTACACGCGCACGCCGTGGCCGCGCAGATAGGCCAGCGGGTTGATGTCCGAGCCGAAGTACGGCGTGGTGCGCACCTCGAAATGGAGGTGCGCACCCGTCACCCGGCCCGTCGCCCCCGACCGCGCGATCCGTTGTCCGGCCGACACGCTCTGCCCGGGGGAGACGTCGATCCGGGAGAGATGCGCGTACTGCGTGTACCGGCCGTCGGGGTGACGGATCACCACCTCGTATCCGTACGAGCGGCCGTACCCGGCCGTCACCACCCGGCCGGGGCCGACCGAGCGGACCGTGGTGCCCGTCGGCACCGCGAAGTCCTGGCCCGTGTGGTAGCCCCTCGACCAGGAACCGGGCTGCCCGTAGTACCCCGTGAAGACGTACGAGGAGACCGGAACCGTCCAGCCGCGTGAGGAGGGCGGGGTCGGCGACGTCGGACCGGTCGGCTTCGAGGTGTTCCCCGAGGTACCCGTCCGCTGCTCGTACTTCGCCTTGTGGCTGGTCCAGTACCAGTGGCCGCGGTACTTGTACCAGTAGACGCGGTCCTGGGGGTCCCAGCCCTGCCGCCCCCGGAAGACCGGCTCCCCGGTACGGCCCCCGCCTGCCGCGGTCAGCTGACCACCGCTGCCGGACGTGCTGCCGGTCGTACCGGCGCCGCTCGTGCGCTGGACGTACGTGGAGTGTCGGCTGGTCCAGCGCCACTCGCCCGCCGCGTTCTTGAACCAGTAGCGCGAGCCGTCCCAGCCGGCGTGGGCCGGGGCGGGCTCGGCGCGTGCCGTTCCGGCGCCGGCCCCCGTCAGGGCGACCGCGCCCACGGTCGCGACGACCGCGAGGCGCACCCCGTGCAGGGCCGTACCGCAGCGGCCGGCGCCCAGGTCACGGATCCGGGCGGCGGCGTCCGCGCAGCCCGCGCAGGCGCAGTCCGCAGGTATCTCGTCGGTGAACTCGGGGGCGCCCAGCTCGGGGACGCAGAGTTCGGCTTCGGTGAATCCGGTTGCGGTGTATCGGGGTGCGGTGAATCCGGGGGCGGTGAATTCGGGGGTGTCCACGATCCTCGTCACTCCTGGTTCCGGGGGGCCGGTCCGCCACGCCGGGTGTAGAAGGCCACGGTCAAGTCCTTGACCAGGGCCTGGCGTTCGAAGTCGTCGAGGTCGACGAGCCCGCGTGTGGTCAGCCGCGTCACGGTGTCGTCCACGGCGTCGACGACGCCGGTCAGGACGGAGTCCCGGTGCTTGGCGTCCAGCGCGGCGATCTGCCGCCGCTGCATCGCGGCGGCGACCTCGGGGGCGTACTCGATACGGGTCGGCTGGACCGAGAAGACGGCGATGCCGACCGGTCGGCACTCGGCCGCCAGCAGGCGGGTGAGGGCGTCGCCGACGGCCTCGGTGTCCCGCAGCGTCGGCGCGTCGCCGAGGAAGGCGTCCGCGGGCAGTTGGGAGAGCACCCGCGCGGCGGCCGCCTCCACCTGCTCACGCAGATAGCCGAGATGGTCGTCCACGGCGAAGAGCGCGCGGGCGGTGTCCCGGACCGACCACACCACCAGCACCACCACGCGCAGCGCCGAACCCTCGGCGTCGACGACGGCGATCGGCTCGCTGCGCCAGTGCCGCAGCCTGACGTCGAGCCGGCGGCGCAGGACGAAGGGACTGATCCAGCAGAGGCCGGTGCGTCGTACGGTGCCCCGGTAGCGCCCGAAGAGCGAGAGCACCCAGGCGGAGCCGGTGCGTCCACGGGTCAGGCCGCCGAAGGCGACGACCGCGACGACGGCGCAGGCGGTGACGACGGCCCATTGCCAGAGCGGGAGCTGAACGCCGGTCAGGGGGCGGGCCCGCCACAGCGTCGCCCCCGCCCCGGCGAGGGCGGCCAGTCCGGTGAGCACGGCGAGCCAGCCCGGGACGGCGGGTCCGAGGCGCTCGACGAGGTCGGGATCGGAGGGCGGCGGGGGCCGGTCGACGGTGATCGCCCGCGCCGCGGTCTGCGGGGACGCGGTGAACCGCGGGGGCGGTGCGGACGACCGTACGGACGACACGGGCGGCGGCGAAGGCACGGACGCCGGCGAAGGCACGGACGCCGGCGAAGGCACGGACGGCAGCGAGGGGGCGGACGGCAGCGAGGGTGCGGACGGTGCCGAGCGCGTCGGCACGGAGCGTGTCGGCCTGGAGATCCGTCCCGACTCCTCCGTCTGCGCGGCCTGTTCGGCGCGGTCTGTCGTCTCGGGCCGGTCGTCCGGTACGGGCAGGGTGGCGGTCGGCCGTGCGGGGTCCGACCTGAAGAGGTCGTCCATCGGTATGCCGTCGGGGTGTCGGCGTAGGCGGACGGGCAGGGGCCGCTTCTGTGGCTCGGTCATGAGGCCCTTCCGGCCGTCGAGGGGGTGACGGCGCGTCGGATGATCATCAAAGAACATCGTCACAGGGGTGAATGTCCGAAATGCCACGACGAAAGTCCCGAATGTCGGGGACTTTAGTCCCTTGGCCAAGGCCTCGCGGCGAGCTGATGTCCGAGGTGGCCCCTACCGTTCTCACCATGACGACGACGAGCGGTGGGGGAACGTTCGAGGCGGCGACGGGCGACGGCCCGCCGCTGCCCGAGGCCGAGGCCGAGCGGCGTGCCCGGGAGGTCCGTACGGCCCTCGAAGGGCTGCTCCAGATCAGACGGCTGACGAACGGTCGGGTCGGCGACCCGAGAGCGCTGCCCGCCGACTGGGAGCGCGGCCGGCCGGTCCGCGCCGTGGCTCTCGTCCTGGAGGCCGGCGGACTCGCGCCCTCGTCCCTGGACACCACGGGCACGCGGACCGGCACCGGCTACCGGGTCCGGTCGGGGGACCGGCCGGGCACCGCCGTGGTGGAGTGGCTGGGCCCGCCGGGTTCGGGCGCCGCCCAGGAGGAGGCCACGGCGCTCACCGCGTGCGTCTCCGCGCTGGCACGGCTTGGCTGGGAGGCGCTCCTCTACCGGGGTCCACGCGGGCGCCGCTTCCTCGAGGTGGAGCCCTTCACGCACTGAGCACGCGGACCGACGGGCGGCCGCGTGCTCAGAGGGCTTCGGAATGCCGTGCTCGGGGGAGCGACGGCTCAGGCGATCGAGGCGGAGACGATCGCCGAGACCGCGAGGTTGCAGGAGGCGGTCACCCAGACCGCCGGGTGCGGCTCGGGGTCGACGAGGGTGGCGCCGAGCCTGCCGGGCGTGACCAGGTCCACGACGAGGAAGGCGACCGCCATCATCGCGAGGCCGAGCAGCCCGAACGCGGCGGTGGAGACGAGGCCCTTGCCGAAGTTGTCGTACGTCGTCCAGATCGACGTGAAGACGATGCCGCCGATGCCGAGGAGCGCGGAGCTCAGCAGGATCGAGGCGTTGCGGTTGCGCTCCTCCCAGATCTGCCGGCCGAGCTTCCCCGGCGTCAGCAGGTCCACGAGCACGATGCCGAGGATCAGCAGGACCACGCCGAGGGCGCCGTAGGCCCCGGCCCGGCCGAGGCCGTTGACGATGTCGCTCATGGGATGCCGACTCCGGAAGGTTGCGATCACGGGGGATCGGTGGTCAAGGACCGGCAAAATGTAGCGCACAGGTCAAGCGCGCCCGCCGCCCGCCCGGGAATCGGGCGGACGGCGGGCGAAGGGCGGGGCGGGGGCAGGGGCGGCGGGCGGTCCCGGCAGGCGCCCGGGCTGACCGGTGCCGGGCGCCCGCGTGACCGGTCAGGCGCCCGGAGGGAGGTCCTTGGCGCGCGAGCGGATCATGAAGGCCGTGATGACCTCGACCGCGCCGATCGCGATCAGCCAGATACCGGCGAGGACGGTGAGCACCTCCGCCGACTCCAGCGGCGCCACGATCAGGACCACACCGGCGATCGCGCTGACGATGCCGAGGAAGATCTGCCAGCCGCGTGCCGGCATCGCGGCGTCGGAGGCCGCGGCCACCGTCTGCGTGATGCCGCGGAAGAGCCAGCCGATGCCGATCCAGAGCGCGAGGAGCAGGGTCGACTGCATCGCGCCCCGGAAGCAGAACAGGCCGAGGAGGATCGACAGCGCTCCGCTGATGAACGCCATGACCCGCAGCGCGGTGGTCGCGTGCGTACCGAAGGCGGCGACCAGCTGCATGATGCCGCTGAAGAGCAGGTAGAGGCCGAAGAGCACGCCGGCCACGCGCAGGGAGGCGTCCGGCCAGGCGAGCACCATGATGCCCAGGACCACCGCGGCGAGGCCGGCGATGAGCAGCGCCTGCCAGGCGGCGCCCGCCAGCGCGGCGAGCGGCCCGGGTGGTACGTCCGGCTGTGGGGGTCTGCCGTGAGTCTGTGTCATGGAAGGTTCGCGTCCTTTCCGTTCGGGTTCATCGATCGCCTCGGGTCCGCCGTCCGCGGTGAGCCGTGCGCGCTTCGCACGTCATCGCGCGGTCGCGTAGCCGCCGAGGAAGAGCGCCTCCGCCAGCGCCATGTGCTCGATCTCGGAGGGGTCCACGCTCTCGTTGGGCGCGTGGATGAGGCAGCCCGGCTCCTCGACGCCGATCAGCGCGATCTCCGCCTCCGGGAAGTGCTCGGCCAGCACGTTGCACAGCGGGATCGACCCGCCCTGCCCCGACTGGACCATCTCCTTCCCGTACGCCTCGCGCAGCGCCGACGCCAGGGCCCGGTAGGCCGGACCGTCGGTACGCGCCCGGAAGGGCTGGCCGCCGCTCTCGGGCTCCACCTTGACCCGGGCGCCCCACGGAGCGGCCGAGGTCAGATGGTCGGTGAGCGCACGGAGCGCGTCGTCCGTGTCGATCCCCGGCGGGACCCGGAGGCTGACCCTGGCCCGCACCTTCGCCTGGATCGCGGCCGAGGAGCCCACGACCGGCGGACAGTCGATGCCGAGGACGGTGACGGCGGGCCGGGCCCAGAGCTCGTCGGCGACCGATCCGGTCCCGACCAGGGACACACCGTCGAGGACGCCCACGTCGGTCCGGAACTGTTCGGCCGGATAGGCGACGCCGTCCCAGGTGCCGTCGCCCGGCAGCCCCTTGACCGCCGTGTTGCCGTGCTCGTCGCGCAGGCTGTCGAGGATCCGTACGAGCGCGGCCAGCGCGTCGGGCGCGGGGCCGCCGAACATGCCCGAGTGCATCTCGCCCTTGAGCGTGGAGACGGTGATCACCACGTTGGTGAGCCCCCGCAGCGACGTGGTCGCGGTGGGCAGCCCGAGCGCGAAGTTGCCGGTGTCGCAGATGAGCAGGGTGTCGGCGGCGAAGAGGTCGGGCTGCAGCGGCACCAGCTGCTCCATGCCGCCCGTCCCCTGTTCCTCCGAACCCTCCGCCACGAACTTGATGTTCACGGGGAAGCCCTTGCCCTCAGGCCCGCCCAGCGCGCGCAGGGCCGTCAGGTGCATGGCGATGTTGCCCTTGCAGTCGGCCGAGCCGCGCCCGTACCAGCGGCCGTCGCGTTCGGTGAGCTCGAAGGGCGGGGTCTCCCAGGCGGCGTCGTCCAGCGGCGGCTGGACGTCGTAGTGGCAGTACAGCAGCACGGTGGGCGCCCCCTCGGGGCCCGGCGCGTGGCCCACCACGGCGTCCGTGCCGTCGGGCGTCGTCACCCGTCGCATGTCGCGGAGTCCGGCCTCGGTGAACGCCCGGACGAGGAAGTCGGCGGTCTTCGCGCACTCCTCGGGCGGGAACTGGCGCGGGTCGGCGACGGAGCGCATCGCCACCAGCTCGGTGAGGTCCTCCTTGGCCCGGGGCATCAGCGCCCGGACCTTCGCCCGCAGAGCGGCGGTCTCGGTCGACTCGGCGGTCATGCGTACCCACTTTCCTCGGGACGGCCACAGCTCCCTCACTAAAGCAACCGAGGACAAATGCCGCAAAAGATGACTCCGATGGAGCAGGGGCCGTCCTCCCGGGCGGCGGGGTCGGGGGTGGGCGACGAGAGTGGGCGGCGTACGAGTCCGCCTTCCCGCACGTTACGGAGACCCTCCATGACCGAGCTCAACCGACGCGACCTCGGGTTGCTCGTGCTGCGGGTCGGCACCGGCGCCGTACTCGCCGCGCACGGCACGCAGAAGCTCTTCGGCTGGTTCGGGGGCGGCGGCATCGAGGGCACCACCAAGGCCATGGAGGCGATGGGCTTCTCGCCCGGCCGGGAGAGCGCGATCGCCGCCGGTCTCGGCGAGGCGGGCGGCGGTGCGCTCCTCGCCCTCGGCCTCGCCACCCCGGCGGCCGGCGCCGCGGCCGCCGGTGCCATGGCCGGAGCCGTCGCCGTCCACGCCCCGGCCGGCTTCTTCGCCCAGGGCGGTGGGTACGAGTACCCGGCCTTCCTCGGCTTCACCGCCGCCGCGATCGGTGTCGCGGGCGCCGGGCGGTACTCCCTCGACCATGCCACCGGTCACGTCCTCGACCGGCCCTGGGTGGTGGCGACCGCCTTCCTCGGCGCCGCGCTCGCGGCGGCGGCCGTCGTCGGCCGCCGGGCGCAGGACCAGGCCTCCCCGGCGGACACCGGACCCGGCGAGGACGAGTAGCGGTGTCCTGGGGGTGTCTTGTCGATCAGGCGCCCCCAGGCCTCTTCGGCGGATCAGGGCCGGACGGGCCGCAGGGGTGTTTTGTGGATCATGGTCGGACAGGGCCTAAGCTCGCCGTAGAGGAAGGGACGGGCGCCGCGCATGAAGATCGATCTGACGGACACCAATTCCAGCAAGATCAACAAAGCGATCCTGGAGGGCCGCCGGGCCGTCGGCACCCCAGCCGTCGGAGTCGTGCTCACCCTCCTCGTCGTGACGGACGAGGAGAACGCCTACGACGCGGTCAGGGCCGCCAACGAGGCCTCCCGGGAGCACCCCTCCCGCATCCTCGTCGTCATCAAGCGCCACGCCCGCTCACCGCGCGAGCGGCACGAGACCCGGCTCGACGCCGAGGTCCGGCTCGGCAGTGACGCCGGTTCGGGCGAGACGGTCCTCCTCCGCCTCCACGGCGAACTCGGCGCGCGCGCCGACTCGGTGGTCCTGCCGCTGCTCCTGCCGGACGCGCCGGTCGTCGTCTGGTGGCCCGTCGACGCCCCGGAGGTCCCCTCCCGGGACCCGCTGGGTGTCCTCGCGCAGCGCCGCATCACCGACATGTACGCGGTCGAGGACCCGCTCGCCGCCCTGGAGGCCCGGGCCGCCTCGTACGCCCCCGGCGACACGGACCTCGCCTGGACCAGGCTCACCCCGTGGCGCTCGATGCTGGCCGCCGCGCTCGACCAGGCCCGGGCGTCCGTGACCTCGGCGGCCGTCGAGAGCGAGGCGGAGAACCCCAGCGCCGAACTCCTCGCCCGCTGGTTCGAGGTCCGGCTCGGCGTCGCCGTCGACCGGATCGTCACCGACGGCCCGGTCGTCACGGCGGTCCGCATGGGCACCCCCGACGGTGAGATCCGCATCGACCGGCCGGAGGGCCCGGTGGCCCGCCTCGCCATCCCCGGTCAGCCCAGCAGGGTCCTCGCCCTCAAGGTCCGGACCACCGCCGAGCTGATCGCCGAGGAACTGCGCCGCCTCGACCCCGACGAGGCCTACGCGGCCGCCCTGCGCGGCGGCACCGGCTGAGCCGCCGCGCGGCCGTTCGCCGAGCCGCCGCGCCCGTCACGGCTGCCCGGCGCCGCTCACGCGGAGGGGCGGCCGGTGGCGGTCAGTTCGGCGACGGAGGTCCATGGGCCTCGGTTGCCGGCCTCGGTCAACGCCCGTAGCCGGAGGTACCGGCCGGGTTTCGCGGTGAACGACACCTTCGTGGCCGTGGCGATGTCGGAGAAGCTGCCGGTCGCGACCGGACTGCCCCAGGATCCGGTGCTGTCCGCGACGTACAACTCGTACGAACCGACGCGTCCGTTGACCCCGCCGTCCTGCCGCGGCAGGTAGGTGACCGAGTCGACGTCGTACCGGGCGCCGAGGTCGATCTGGATCTCGTGGGGCAGTGCGGAGGTGCCGGTGGACCACCGGCTGTGCCAGATGGTGCCGGCGTTGCCGTCGAAGGCGTTGGTCGCCGCGCCGTTCTCCGCGGCCGTCTCCTGGCTGTCGGCGTAGGCGAGCTTCCAGTTCGTCTTGCTGATGGGGCTGCTCGGTGACGTGCCCCCGACGGGAGTGCCGGCCGGTACGGTGAGGCCGGTCGCGGTGACCGTGAAGGCGGAGCCGGTGCTGCCGGTCTTGATCCACAGCGTGCCCGAGCGGTCGGCGGCGTCGTAGTACCAGCCGGTGGTCGCGGCGTCGTAGGCCGCCTTGGTGGTGAGCGCCGCGAGGGTGGTCGTACCGACCTTGACCGTGCCCGGTGCGCTCGCGCTGTGCACGGTGAACTCGTAGCCGCGCGTGGCGGGCTTGCCGGTGTAGCTGCCGGTGCTCGCGCCCACCGCGAGCGTCACGTCGCCCGTCCCGGAGGCGGGGGCGGTGACGTCGACCCGCTGTCGTGCGTACGAGCCGGTCTGGTGGGCGCGGGTGAGGCCGTCGTCCTCGTAGAGACTGAAGGACGAGGAGCCGCGCGGGTAGATGTCGTACGTGAGCGTGGAGACCGGCTTCTCGCCGCTGTGGTTCATCTGCGGCCACATGGGCACGACGGCGCCGGCCTTGACGAAGAGCGGCAGGGTGTCGAGGGGCGCGGAGTAGCCGTTGAGCCAGCCCGGGCCGTTGTGGACCTTTCCGGTCCAGTAGTCGGTCCAGCTGCCGGCGGGCAGGTAGATGCCGTCGCGGGTCGTGGTGTCGCTGACCACGGGGGCGACGAGGAAGGAGTCGCCGGCCATGAACTGGCCGCTGGTCTCGTTGCCCCGGGCGACGGGGTCGTCGGGGTACTCCAGCACCATCGCGCGGGTGGAGGGCACGCCGGTCTCGCTGGCGTGGCGGCTCATGGTGTACAGGTACGGCATCAGCCGCATCTTCAGCTGGAGGTACCTGCGGTTGATCGACAGGTACGGCTCGGAGAACCGCCAGGGCTGCTTGTCGTGGTAGCCGGTCGACGGATTGGTGGCGCCCCATCCGGACATGGTCATGAACGCCGGGGTGAACGCCTTCCACTGAAGGTCGCGGACGTAGGTCTTCGGGCTGCCTCCGAAGATCCCGTCCACGTCACCGCTGGCGTAGTTGAGACCGGACAGCCCCGCCCCGGCAATGGCAGGAACATGCCAACGCATGGCGTCCCAGGTCCCGCTCGTGTCGCCGGTCCACACCACGGCGTTGCGCTGGGTGCCGGCCCAGCCGTCGACGGTCCACACGAAGCGCCGTGCGTCGGAGTTGTTCTCGATGCCGTCCACGGCCTGCTGGACCCCGGCGAAGGCGCTCTTGTAGCCGCCTCCGATCCAGGCGACGTCGGTCTTCACCGCACGGGAACCGGCGGTTCCCACCTCCCAGCCGATGTTGCCGAGGCCCGTCGAGGTCCACAGGCCGGTCTGGAAGCCCTTGGCCTTCAGTTGGGTGACGGTCGTGGGCAGGCTGGTGTAGCCGCAGCCGTAACCGTCGTTCGGCAGGAACCAGCCGGACGGCATGTCGGCGTTCCGGGCGTCCGTGGCGTAGCCGACGACGTCGGGGGTCGTCTGGTGGCGTGCCCGGTTCGGGTCGCCCTGGTAGTCGGGGTTGGAGGCGTTGAAGCAGTCCGCGTTGCCGAGCTCCAGACCCCAGATCGGAGCGAGGAAGGGCTTGCCCGTGACGTCGGTGTAGCCGTTCAGGACGTCCTTGAGGGAGTTCCCCGCGAAGTACCAGGCGTCGAAACGGTTCTCGTTGTGACGCAGGGAGGTCGGCGAGCCGAAGGCGTACGAACCCGGGGCCCAGGTGTTGCGCATGACCCCGTAACCCTTGGTGGACATGTAGAACGGCGCGGGGCTGGCGTTGGTGTTCTCGGTCCACTGGTTGCTGACGGCGACCGGCACCGTCTTGTCGCGCAGTGCCCATTCGCCGAGGCGCAGGCCGGTTCCGTAGAACTGCTCGTCGGCGCCTCGGGTCAGGTACTGGGTGGTCTGGGAACCCGTCCAGTTCGTGGGCTGGGACTCCGCCCATACGAGAGTGGTGTCGTCCGCCCGGTACAGCGCGAAGGTGAGCGGGGCCTTGTTGATGCGCAGGCTGATCGACGGCGTACTGATCCGGTAGTACGAGCCGGCGTCGGTCAGGGTGGCGCCGACGCTGCCGAACCCGGTCTTGACGGCGAGATCGGAGCCCGCCGGATCGTCGGTGAAGGAACCGTTCGGCGAGAGCCAGATCCGGAAGATGTCCGCTCGTGCGAGCACCACGCGTGCGGCGGCCCCGCTCGACGTGGTGACCGTGACGGTGTCGCCGGACTTCGTCGCGCCGGTGACGTTGCCGGCCGACGCGGCGTGAGCGTGCGGTGCGGGGAGGACCACCGTCAGAAATGCGGCGATCAGCAGAAGGGTCGCGGCGAGGGCGATGCGCCGGACACCGGGACCACCGGGTCTCGATGTCGCGGAGATGAGGGGAGATCGCACGAGTGCCTCCTCACGAGGCTTGCGACGGGAGAGTGGGCGTCCGCTGCGTGCTGCGGCCGACGCCTGGGCCATGACATGGCAGCAGTCGCGCCCGCGTGACGTCAAGTGCTTGAAACTGCGCGTTTTCGAGCAAGTTCGCGCAGAAGGGGGGTAGTTGGGGCTCGATCGGCCGGAGGTCGCCGAGCAAAGCGCAGGTGGCCGGGCGTCCTCTCCGTGCCGCGGCGAACGACCGGCGTGGGGTGGACTTCCGCTCGACGGGCGTCGAGGATTCCCCGCGGAACCCCGAGTTTCCGTTATCGGGTCGTCGCCCGCGGATCTCCCACGTGTCGGCCATCGGCAACAGTGCGAACGGACAGGGTGATCGGGAACATGGGCACACAGCACGGCACGGAACTGGTGAAGGCCGCGCAGCGCGGAGAACAGCCGGCGCTGGACCGGCTCATCGCCGTCCATCTGCCCTTGGTCTACAACATCGTCGGCAGGGCGATGAACGGCCACCACGACGTCGACGACGTCGTGCGGGAGACGATGCTCCGGACGCTCGGCGGACTCGGCGGCCTGCGCTCTCCGGACAGCTTCAGGTCCTGGCTGGTGGCCCTCACCATGAACAGCGTCCGCAGCCACGGGAACCGGCGGAGGGCCGCCTCCCCCACGGGCAGCCTCGACGACTCCCGTGACCTCGCCCAGCCGGGAACCGACTTCGTGGACCTGACGGTGGTCCGACTGAACCTGTCCGGCCAGTGTCGCGAGACCGCCGAGGCCACCCGCTGGATGGAACCGGACGACAGGGACCTGCTGTCCCTGTGGTGGCTGGAATGCGCGGGCGAGCTGACCCGCCACGAGGTGGCGGCCGCCCTCCAGCTGTCCGCGGAGCACACGGCAGCGCGCGTGGAACGAATGAAGGCCCGGCTGGATGCCGCCCGCGTCACCGTCCGGGCGTTGTCGGAGAACCCCCTGTGCCCCGCCCTGCGGTACGAGATCGGCACCTGGGACGGCCGGCCTTCCGCCCTCTGGTGCGAGCGGATCGCCTGGCACGCCCGTATCTGCCCGCACTGCGCCGCCCTGTCGAGCGGCCTCGTTCCGGCCGAGCGGCTGCTCGCCGGACTGCTTCTGGTACCACCGGCCGGACTCCTGCTCGCAAGCGTCCGCGAGAGGGCCGGCGTCGAGCTCGCGGCCGCCCCGCTCACGTCGCCGCGGCACGGGCCGAGAAGCGCGTCCCAGCCGGGTGGACGGTCCGCCGGTCCGGGCGCCACCCGCGGCGACCGCCGTCGGCAGCGGCGACAGCAGCGCGGTCGCCGCAGGGCGGTCGTCGCCGCGGGCATAGCGGTCGTGGCGGTCGCCGGAGGAGCCTTCTCCCTGATCCCCGGAGCGCAGGAGAACAACGAGGCCCTGGAGACGTCGCACACCGCGGCGCTCGGGGGCGCCGTACCCCCCTCGCCGGAGCCGACCACGGCACCGGCATCGGCTCCCGCGTCGACCCCCGTGCCGGCCGGCTCCGCCCCCTCGGCATCGCAGAGCCCCCGGAAGACCGCCTCCCCCGCACCCTCGCGTACGACGCCGTCCGCCCCCCGCACCCGGTCACTCGCGCCGTCCCGGCCCACCCCCACCCCCACGCCCGTCGGCACACGCACCCCCACACGTCCAAGCCCGAGCACGAGCACAGGCAACGCATCCGGTTCCGATTCCACCGCGCAGCAGGTGATCGACCTGGTCAACTCCGCGCGGGCCGAGGAAGGATGCGGCCCCCTGACCGGCAACGCTCAGCTCCACCAGGCCGCCCAGGGTCACTCCGAGGACATGGCCGCACGGGACTTCTTCGACCACACCGATCCCGACGGCGACGGCCCGGGCGAACGCATCACGGCCGCCGGCTACGCCTGGTCGACCTACGGCGAGAACATCGCGATGGGCCAGCAGACCCCGGAGCAGGTGATGGACTCCTGGATCAACAGCCCCGGCCACCGCGCGAACATCCTGAACTGCTCCTTCAAGGAGATCGGGATCGGCCTGCACACCAGCGGCGGCCCCTACTGGACGCAGGCCTTCGGCGCACGCTGAGCCGCTCGAGCGAGCTCCTGGAGGCCGCACGGCGCTTGAGGCCAAGCCGGTGAATCCCGGCTCGCCGACTGCGGCGGAACCACCACGGTGGCGCCGCTTGATCAGGATGGGGGCCGACACCGCAACCTCCACTTCGGACAAGGTGATCCGTGAGAAGCCTCAGGTCCTGGACCTACGTCTCCGCGGCGGCCCTGGCGCTCGTCGCAGCCCTTCTGGGAGCTCCCTTCACCGCCCCGGCCGCCGCAACGGCGGCTCGGCCGGCGTTCCCTCACGACCCGGCGAGATCAGCCCTCGAACGGCTTCTGCCGGACCATGCCTCCCAGTTCACCCTCGTACCGGTGAGCCGCCCTCCAACCGGCGACTACTTCACCGTCTCCGGTATCACGGGCCGTGTACGTGTCGAGGGCACCAGCCCGGCCGTGATCCTCAGCGGGGTGAACTGGTACCTCAAGCACACGGCCAAGGTCGACATCGGTTGGCCCGGCGACAGCGTCACGATGCTGCCGGACATCCTTCCCGCCCCCGAACCGGTCCGTAAGGACGCCTCCGTCCCGCACCGGTTCGCGCTCAACGACACCGACGACGGCTACTCCGGTGCCTACCGCACCTGGGCCGCCTACGAAAGGCAGATCGACCTGCTCGCCCTCAGCGGTGTCAACGAGGTGTTCGTGCAGATGGGGGCAGACGCCGTCTCCTACGAGACGTTCCAGGAGTACGGCTACTCGCCGGAGGAACTGCGCGCCTGGATCCCCGGGCCGGCTCACCAGCCGTGGTGGCTGATGCAGAACCTGTCGGGCTTCGCCGACCCGGTATCCCGGCAGCTGCTCGACCAGCGCGCCGCTCTGGGCCGCAGGATCGCGGACCGGCTGCGGAACCTCGGCATGACCCCGGTGCTGCCCGGCTACTTCGGCACGGTGCCCCCGGGCTTCACCGCCAGGAACCCCGGAGGACCGGTGATTCCTCAGGGCCGATGGGTCGGCTTCGACCGGCCCGACTGGCTCGACCCGCGCAGCGCGGTGTTCCCCGAGGTCGCGGCGGCGTTCTACCGCCACCAGCGTCGGATGTTCGGCGCATCGACCATGTACAAGATGGATCTGCTCCACGAGGGCGGCCGAGCGGGCGACGTACCCCTGGAGGAGGCCGGGAAGGCCGTCATGCACGCTCTGCAGACGGCCCACCCCGATGCCACCTGGGTCCTCCTCGGCTGGCAGGACAACCCGTCGACACGGATCATCGACGCGGTCGACAAGTCCAGGCTCCTCATCGTCGACGGACTCTCCGACCGGTACGACGAACTCGACCGGGAGGCCGCCTGGCACGGCGCGCCCTACGCGTTCGGCACCATTCCCAACTTCGGCGGACACACCTCCATCGGCGCCAACACGGCTGTCTGGGCCACCCGCTTCGAGCAGTGGCGCAGCAAGCCGAACAGCGCCCTCAAGGGCATCGCCTACCTCCCGGAAGGCACCGGCGGAAACCCCGTAGCCTTCGAACTCTTCACCGAGCTGGCCTGGCGCACCGGCCCGCTGGATCACCGGGCGTGGTTCGCCGAGTACGCCGGACGACGGTACGGCGAAGCCGACCCGCACGCCTCCACGGCGTGGGAGCTGCTGCGTACCGGCCCGTACAGCACGCCCTCGGGAACCTGGAGCGAATCCCAGGACAGCCTCTTCACCGCGCGTCCGGCGCTGACGGCCGTCGCCTCGGCGCGGTGGAGTCCCCGATCGATGCGCTACGACGCCGCCACCGTACAGAAGGCACTGACCGAACTGCTCCGGGTCGCACCGGGACCGAGAAGCACCGACGCCTACCGGTTCGACCTCGTCGACGTCGCCCGCCAGGCCCTCGCCAACCGCAGCCGCACCCTGCTTCCCCGGATCAAGGCCGCCTACGACGCCAAGGACGTCCCGCTGTTCCGCGCACGGGCGGCCGAATGGAAGAACGACCTGGCCCTCCTGGACCGGCTTCTCGCCACCGACACACGGTTCCTCCTCGGACCCTGGCTGGCGGAGGCGAGGTCCTGGGGCGCGACGGAGGCGGAGAGGACCACGGCCGAGTTCGACGCCCGCTCGATCCTGACCACCTGGGGACCCCGCCACGGCAGTGACACGGGTGGACTCCACGACTACGCCAACCGCGAATGGTCCGGCCTCGTGGCCGATTTCTACGCCGTCCGCTGGACGAGGTACCTCGACTCCCTCGACACGGCACTCGTCACCGGGCAGGCCCCCGTCCCGATCGACTGGTACGCCATGGAGAACGCCTGGAACGAGCAGCGCACCACCTACCCCGTCACACGAGCCGGTGATCCCGTGGCCCTGGCCACCGAGGTGCGCGACGCCCTTTCCCCGACCCGCTCCCTTCCGGCCCGCTAGGGCCTGTTGCGAAAGTTGATCTTGTTCGTTGATGATCACGTCCTGTGGGACAGGGAGATCTGACGAACGGGCAGTGGGATCGGCTTGAGCCGCTGCTGCCGCGGGGCATCAAGCCGGGCCGTCCGCAGGTGTGGACACGGCGGCAGCTGATGGACGGCATACGGTGGCGGACTCGCACTGGTGCCCCGTGGCGAGACGTTCCCGAAAGGTACGGGCCGTGGGATCGGGTCTACGACCTCTTCCGGCGCTGGCAGAGGGACGGCACGTGGGCTCGAATCCTCACCCAGCTTCAGGCCGAGGCGGACGCGAAGGGCTTGATCACCTGGGAGGTCAACGTCGACTCCACCGTCTGCCGGGCCCACCAGCACGCCGCCGGGGCGGCGAAAAGGGGGATCTCCAGAAGGAACCGCCCGGCGGCATCTTCGTCGAGCCGCCGGACCACGCACTCGGACGGTCCCGGGGCGGCTTGACCAGCAAGATCCACCTCGCGGTAGAGAGCAGAGGCAGAAGCCCTTGTCGGTCGTGATCACAGCCGGCCAGCGGGGTGACTCACCGCAGTTCGAGCCGGTCCTGGAGGCGATCCGGGTGCCCCGGCTCGGGCTGGGCAGGCCGCGCAAGCGCCCGGACCGGGTGCGGGCCGACAAGGCATACGACTCCCGCAGTAACCGCGCTTACCTGCGCAGACGTGGGATCAAGGCCACGATTCCGGTGCCGGCGGACCGGGTCCGCAATCGGCTGGGGCGTGGCGCCCGCGGCGGACGACCGCCAAAGTTCGACCAGGACGACTACAAGGAGCGGCACGCGGTCGAGTGCGGGATCAACCGACTCAAGCGCCACCGGGCCGTCGCCACCCGATACGACAAACTCGCCGTCCGCTACGAAGCGACCGTGCTGGTTGCAGCCATCAACGAATGGCTGTGACGATGCTTCGTCGGACTGGTGACCATAGGCAGCGGCACCCTGACTATCGTCCGGTGCCATCCCCGCGCAGCGCGGCACGGACCGAGGCAACGTCGGCAGTGGGGACAGCGAGTTCCCAGTAGCGATCCGCGGCTTGCAGGGACAGCAGGCGGAACAGTCCCTTGTCGACGGCCTCGCTTCCCGGGCCGGCGACCGGGCCCGCCCCATGGACGTGGAACGGAGCAATCAAGGCGATGCCTTCGCCGGTTCCGCCGAGCACTCGAAACGGCTGCCACACCACTGGCGATGCTGCGGCAGGGTCCAGAATCAACGCCCCCTGCCGGAAGCGATGGCCGTCACGGGCGAACGCGGAGACTTCGCGAGCCTCTCCCGCGTTCAACGCTGCGACGTCCGCCTCGGCGCGAGGCGAAGCGGCTCCCGTGAACTGCTCGATGAGACGCGCCGGATGCCGGAGCAGATCCATGAACGTCAGGGTTCCTGCGGCCCGCCGCACTCTTCTTCCCACCGTTGCCCCCCTGCATCGCGGTCGTACCCAGGGTAGCGGCGGGGGTGTGCGGGATCGCCTCCTCAGTCACTTTCGCAACACGCCCTAGTACTGCAACGGTCCTTGTCGTGACGGTTGGACAGGTTCGGGTGGTGTGTGGCCGCGTCGTTTGTAGTGGCTGATGCGGGCTTGGTGTTGGCGTCTGCGTCGCCATTGGGACCAGTGCAGGACGTGGTCGATGGGTGTTGGTTGGCGGTGGGTGAGGCGGTGGATCAGGCGTCTGAGCTCGGGGAGGCTGAGGGGGACGAGGTCGGAGGATCCGTTTCTGCTTTCTCCGCATCGAGTTCGCGGGCTCGCAGGACGGTGAGGCAGGCGTGGGCGGCCATGGCCAGGGTCATGTGGCGGTGCCAGCCGGGATAGCGGCGGACCTGGTAGTCGTCCAGGCCGCATTCCTGCTTCGCGGTCTGGAAGCACTCCTCGACCGCCCATCGGCTGCCGGCGACGCGGATCAACTGGTCGAGGGTGGTGTCGGCGGGGCAGTAGGCGATGTAGTACGAGATCTCCTCGGGTCGGCTCACGTTGCGGCGGGCGATCACCCAGTGCCGCCGGTCTTCCCGGTGCCAGGGGCGGACCTCGACTCTCGCCCAGTCGAAGACCCGTGGTCCATGGGAGCCGTTGCCGCAGGACCGGCGCTTCCACTTCTGCCTCGGCAGACCGTGGAACAGGTCGTGGACGGGATGGTCGATGGCCCAGCGGGTGACGACGGTGTCGTGCCGGGTGGTGGCCATGACATGGAAGACATCGGCCTGCTCGAGTTCGGACCGCCAGCCTTTGGAGAATCCGTAGGCGGCATCCGCAGTCACCCACCGGAACGGAATCCGCTCCGCGATCGCCCGGCGGACCATGGCCTTGGCCATCACCACCTTCGTCTCGAAGCCGACCGTGTCCCCGATGCCGGCCTGGCGACACCTGTCGCGGTTGTCCGTCCATGACGTGGGCAGATACAGGCGGCGGTCGATCAGTGTGCGGCCGCGACCGGTGGCATAGGCGAGGAAGACCCCGACCTGGCAGTTCTCCGTCCGTCCGGCGGTTCCGGAGTATTGCCGCTGGACACCGGCTGACCGCACGCCCTTCTTCAGGAATGCGGTGTCGTCGACGATCAGCACCGCTTCACGGTCGCCGAGATGCTCGACGACATACCCACGCACGTCGTCCAGAACCTCGTCCGCGTCCCAGTCGATCCGGTTCAACAAGCGGTGGATCCGGTCCGGACCCGCATGACCGGCCTCCTCCGCCAGCGTCCAGCCGTTCTTCCGCTCCAGCGGAGCCACCAGCCCCTGCATATACGCAAGCGCCGACTCACGTGGCTCCGACCTGGCAAAACGGTGCACGAACCGCTCATGCAGAGCCTTCAACTCACCCGCCCACAACTGGGCATCAACCAGTACCCCACCCATGAACAGACCAACGACCCACCTGCCCAACCGTCACAGCAAGGACCGTTGCAGTACTAGGGCCCGTCCGGCGGATCATGGTCGGGGGCGCGGTGGTCCGGCGGGTCACCACGTCGTGCGGGATCCGCGCGTCCTTACGACACCCACGCCGTTCCGCCGACGGCGAAGGCCGGCCCGACCGGGTCCGACGGTCACTACAGTCCAGGACCATGACGACGGTCACCACACGCACGGTCGCGTACCCGGCCGACGACCTGACGATGATCGGGCACCTCGCGCTCCCCGCCGGTGTCGACCGCCGGCCCGCGGTCCTGATCGGACCCGAGGGGCCGGGCCTGAACGACGTCCAGCGTCAACGTGCCGACGCCCTCGCCGAACTCGGTTACGTGGCGCTGGCGTTCGACATCCACGGAGGGCGCTGGTTCACCGACCCACAGGACATGCTGGACCGCGTGATGCCGCTGCTCGCCGACCCCGACCGGATGCGGGGCATCGGCCATGCGGCACTCGATGTGCTGCGCGCCGAACCACGGACCGACCCCGACCGGATCGCCGCCATCGGCTACGGCACGGGGGGCGCGATCGTGCTGGAACTCGGGCGCGACGGCGTCGACCTGCGCGCGATCGGGACGGTCAACGCACTGACCACCGGCCGACCGGGCGAGGCGGCACGCATCCGCTGCCCCGTGTGGGCCGGAGTCGGGTCGGACGACCCGATCATGCCGCCGGCGCAACGGGACGCCTTCGCCGCCGAGATGCAGGCCGCGGGCGTCGACTGGCGCCTCGTGGTCTACGGCGGAGCCCAGCACGCCTTTCACCACCCGCCGGTCGACCACGCCGTGGTCCCCGGCGTCGCCTACCACCCGCGGCATGCGCGGCGCGCCTGGCAGGACATCGTCGACCTGCTCGCCGAGAACCTGCCCGAAACGGAGTGAGGTGCGGCCTGCGGTCGTACGCGGAAGGCCTGCGCCCCGGTTTGACCTCAAGGCGGGTCGAGGTACGAGGCTGGGTTCATGAACATCCGACCGGCAGACACCCCGACCGCCCCGACCGCAGTCCCCGCCACCGACACCCCGACCGCAGTCCCCGCCACTGACCACCTGACGGCAGTGCCCGCCACCGACACCCCGACCCCCGAGGCACGCCACCGACCCCCGACCACCGAGGCACGCCCGGAGGGCCGACCCGCCGATTTCGTCCCCGTCCCCGACCCCAGCCCCACCGACCACCGACCCGACCGGTGGTCCGGCGAACTCCTCCACCTCGACGCCTATCTGGCCCGGATCGGGTACGACGGCCCCCGCGAGCCCACCCTCGCCGTCCTGCGCGACCTCCAGCGCGCCCACACCACCCACATCCCCTTCGAGAACGTCCACGCCGTCCTCGGCCGGGACCTGCCCCTCGACCTGCCCTCCATCGAGGCCCGCCTCGTCGACGACCGGCGAGGCGGCTACTGCTTCGAGCACGTCCTCCTCTTCGCCGCCGCCCTCGAACGCCTCGGGTTCCACGTCACCGGCATGATCGGACGGGTCAGCCTCGGCGCGCCCAAGGTTCTCCCCGCCACCCACGGCCTGCTCGCCGTGACCGCCCGCGACGACGACCGCGAGTGGCTGTGCGACGTCGGCTTCGGGGCCGGTCCGCTCGGACCGATCGAGATCGCCGACGGGGCCCACGTCGCGTACGAGGGCTGGCGGCATCGGTTGGAGCGGCGGCCCGGCGCCCACGGCATCGATCAATGGTGGCTGTACCAGACGGCCCCCGGTCCGTCCGGGCCGGACAACGACCCCGAGCGGGTCCCGACCCCCTGGATCGACCGGCACACCTTCACCCTCACCGCCCAGTACCCGATCGACTACGTCGTCGGCAGCCACTTCGTGGGCACGAACGCGCGCTCCCCGTTCGTCCGCCGGCTCTTCGCACAGCGCATGACCCCGGCCGCCCACTACGGCATGGACGACCTGACACTCGTCACCACCCGCCCCGACGGGACGAACACCACCGAGGAGATCGCCCCGGAGGCCCTGGACGGGACCCTGCGCGAGGTGTTCGGGATCGCCCTCACGGAGGAGGAACTCCGCGAGCTCGCCGCCCGCCGATCGGCCGCGGCGACGTCGACGGCCTGACCGACCGGCGCGGCCGGGACCCTCGGTCAGCCGCGCAGGCGCCCCGGCAACCAGCGGAGCTGGGCCGCCTGCTGGAAGGAGCCGCCGCCCTCGTGGTCGTTGAAGTCGTAGACCTCGATGGCCTTGTCCTCGGGCGCGTACGCGTTGAAGGCGGCGAACACCGTCGACGGCGGGCACGTCAGGTCCTCAAGCGCGGTCGAGAAGAGGGCCGGCGCCGTCGCGCGGGCCGCGAAGTGGACCCCGTCGAAGTAGGCCAGCGTGTTCCGGGCCTGCTCGACGCGGCTGCGGTGGGTCTTGAGGTAGTTGCCGATCTCGCGGTACGGGGTGCGGTCCGTGATCGTCGTCGCGCGCGGGAAGTCGCACAGGAACGGCACGTCCGGGGCCACGGCCACCAGGTCCCGCACGAGACCGGCGACCGCCAGGGTGATGCCACCGCCCTGGCTCCCGCCGGTCACCGCCGTGCGGCCGGCGTCCACCAGCGGGTGCGAACGCGCGGCCTCCACGGCGCGGACCGCGTCCGTGAAGAGCCGCCGGTAGTAGTAGGTGGCCGGAGCCTCGATGCCGCGGGTCATGAATCCGGGGAGCGCCGGACCGCTGCCGACCGGGTCGGGAGTGTCGCCGACGGCCCAGCCGCTGCCCTGGCCTCGGGTGTCCATCACGAAGTGCGCGAACCCGGCCGAGGCCCAGAGCAGATGCGCGTGCGGCAGGTCGCGCCCGCCCCCGTACCCCAGGAACTCGACCACCACCGGCAGCGGTTCGGACGTGCCGGCCGGCAGGACGAACCATCCCTTGACCGGCTGCCCGTCGAACCCGGCGAAGGTCACGTCGTACGTCTCCACCGTGGTGAGCCCCGTCTCGACGGGCTCGAAGCGCGCGTCGAGCGGGAACGCGCGGGACTCGTCGAGGGTCTTCGCCCAGAAGGCGTCGAAGTCCTCCGGCTCCACGGACGCGCTGCGGTACGTCCGGAGTTGGTCGATGGGCAGGTCGAACTGGCTCATGGAAACCGCCTGGTGCGTAAGGGTCACGTTCGAAATCTCGACCGGTTCGCCCGGCCCTCCTCACCCTAGTCCGGAGATTCATATACGTGAATCTCCGGGGTCGGGCTCACCGACACTTCACGCCGAGCACGCCACGAGAACGCTTCCGGGCCGGTCCCCGTGGCATCCTCGGACGATGCCCCGGCCGTGTCCGGCCGCGGGTTTTCGTCGTCCTGCGCGGAGGGACACCATGCTCATCAGCCACACCGTTCGCCACGACGTCCTGCACGTGGCGCTCCACCGCGACCTGGACGTCACCAACAGGGCCGCGGCAGCCCTCCAGATCCAGGCCCTGGTGCAGGCCCACCGCCCGACACGCGTGATCATCGCGGTCCCGGCCGCGGACCCCACCCCCGCCACCCTCAGCGCCCTGGCCCGCGCGCACCGCATGTGCGGCAGCCTGGGAATCCCCGTCACCCTGACCGGCGCAAGCGCCAGAACCCGCGACCTCCTGGACGTGAACACCCCCTAGGGGGCGTCTGGAAAATGGACGCCATCCCTCGCTCTGCGGCGTGATGATCCCGGCGTGGGGCGAGGGGACCTTTCTGACAAGCAGTGGGCAGGCTCAGGTGCTGCTGCCCGCAGGGTGTCTCCCCAGCAGTTCGGCCAGGCCGCGGCGGGTGGCGGCGATGACGACGCGGTCCTCCGGTCGTAGCACGTAGCCGGGGTGCAGGTCCCAGAGGAGTTGGGGCTGTTCGCCGTCGTGGTGGGTGGAGGCGAGGTCGGGGCGGCGGGCGGCGGGGGAGGCCGTGTCGAGGGCGAGGACGCGCCAGGCGCCGGGGCGGAACGCTTCGGAGACCGTACGTCCTTCGAACCGGGGGTGTCCGGCGACGAGGAGGGCGGCGAAGACCAGGACCTTGCGCTCGACCGGGATCGCGCCGAGGATCTGGCGGCCCATCATGGCGCCGGCGAAGGCGGGGGCGGCGAGGTGGGTGACGCTGCGGCTGCGGGTGAGGGCGTCGGGGTGGGCGGTGCGCAGGGTGCGGTAGACGGCGGTGGCGAAGTCGTCGTCGTACAGGCGCATGGCGACGCGCAGATCGGCCTTGACCGTACGTGCGTAGAGGACGGCCTCCAGGTTGGTGGTGTCCGCACTGGTGAGGGCGAGCAGTGCGTGAGCCCGGTGGACCTTGGCGGCCTCCAAGACGCCCTCCTCCGTGACGTCGCCGAGGACGACCGGCACATGGAGGCTGCGGGCGAGGGGGATGCCGCGGGCGTCGGGGTCCTCCTCGACGCAGACGACGGGGATGTCGAGTTCCCGCAGCCGGGCGAGGACGCGGGTGCCGACCTTGCCGAGTCCGAGCAGGACGACATGGCCGGACAGGCCGCGGGGCGGGCGGCGTAGGGCGCCCGCGCTACGGAAGGTGCCGAGTGCCTCCAGCGCTCCGGCGACGAGGAGGGGGAGAAGCGCGAGGCCGACGAGCCCGGTCAGGAGCTGGAGGACTTGGTTCGTGGCCGGCGCGTCGATCGCGGGGTCGTTGATGGAGAACAGGTCGAGCAGCGTGATGTAGGCGGCGTGCACCGGGTCGGCGTCGGTGAGCGCAGTGGTGGTGAGGGTCAGGGCGAGGACGGAGGCGACGATGCCGGCGAGCGCCCAGCGCAGGCGGCTGGATAAGAGGTCGCGCAGCGGCGGCCCACGGCGGGCCAGGCGCCGTGCGGGCAGGGCGGGGCCCGTGTATCGGACGGTCTCCAGGACGACGCTGCCGCGCCCGGTGCTGCCCGCCACGGTCCGGTCGTCGGGCAGCAGGACGGGGCCTTGCGGCCCGCTGGCCTCCGAGCCTTCCGCGCCCGCCGGGTCGGCAGTGGTGGACGAGAGCAGCGCCAGGGTGCACAGGCCGGAGTCCGGTACCTCGCCGCGTCCGGGCGGGGTGCGGTCGGCGGCTCGCAGGAGCAGGCCGTCGGCCTGGACGACCTTGCTCGTGCCGGCGACCGCGGTGGCGGCGAGGGCGGGGGCCGCGGTGTCCGCGTCGGACAGGACGGTCGTGGAGGCGTCGAGGACGGCCCGTTCCATGCCGGGGGAGTGCACGAGGGCAGCCTGGTCGAGTAGCTCCTCCAGTCGCTGGCCGAGCTTGCGGTTGTACATGCGGACCACCAGCCGAAGCCCCGGGTTGAGCCGGCGGGCGGCGAGCGCTGCCCGCAGGTTCGTCTCGTCGTCCTCGTACAGCAGCGCGAGCGCGGTTGCCCGGTCGGCCCCGGCCCGCAGCAGCGCCTCTTCCGTCGGAGCCTGCGCCGTCGACACGTGCACGGGTACGACCGTGCCCCCATTCGTCGTGTCCGCCGGCGCGGTGACCCGCCCGGCGGTCCGCACCTCGGCCTGTTCTCCGGTGAGGACCAGAACGACACGCTGCCGGTAGACCTCCCGGAGCTCGTCGGCCAGCCGGTGCGCGAGACCGTCGTCGCCGCAGACCACCATGTGCCCGCCGGCCCGTGCCGCCGCGTTCCCCTGCTGCGGCAGTGCCGCCATGTCTCCCCCTGTGACGTGGTGCATGAGCCGACTCGATCATTGCCCTGAGGTTGTCGGCTTCCGGCCTGGTGCCTGGCGTCTCGTGTCGTACGGCTTGCCGTGTCGCGGAGCCGGCGTCACGGCCGTCCTGCCCGGTCGTCCAGCTTCGCGAAGACGAGAGTCAGTCCGCCACCCGCGCCCGCGATGAGGCCGTAGATCGTGAACATGAATCGCTGGCCCTGCTTGTTCAGCGCCTCGTACTGGCTTCTGGTGACCTCGATCCTCTGCCGCTGAGGGTCGGTGGTGTCGACCGCGTAGTAGCGGCCCCGGACGGAATCGGTCGCCTGGAGGCCCGAGTCGTCCGAGAACGCCCCGGAGAGCAGGACGGCCCCTGCCAGGCCCAGTCCTACGAGGAGGGCGTGCACTCGGCCCGGCAGAGCCTTCAGGGCACGCCATTGGTTCGTCTTGTTGCGCGCGTATCCCCTGACGCGGAACTCGAGCGCGATGCTGCGGAAGATCGTCGCGGCGTGGAGCGGGAAGAGCAGGGCGAACCCGATACCGAGGAGAATTCCCTCGCCGGCGAAGGGCGGAAGGTAGGGGACGGCGGTATAGGCGGCCGCGGACAATGCGACTGTGGCCAAGGCCAGCTGCAGCCCCGCGTGCACCGTGAAGCTTCTTCTCACGCCGTCCCCCCTTGTCGGACTCGTGTCTCAGTCGGTGATTCGATGGCTCCGTTGCCGGAAGCCTTCACGGCTGTCGCGGGTCCGGAGGCCGGCCCCGTACCGGTGACACCCCTCGTGATCGCCCCCGCGAATCCGAGTGCCGACACGAATCCGGCGATCACCGGCAGCGACAGAAACCCGTCGAGCCCCCCGCCGAGTCCGTCGAGGGCCCCCTCCAACACTCCGTCGAGGAGCAGGCACAGGACGAGCAGCAGCAGGCCACCGATGCCGAGACCGAGAAACCAGGCCATGTCCCTGCCCCCTCGGTCCGCACGTCGATACGCGTGCCGCTTCCGCCGTCGACGGAGGTTCCCATGCAACCGCGCAGGAGTTCACTGCCGGATCCCGGCAATCTTTACGCGTTCTTGATGCCGCTCTCCCGTACCAGCTTCCAGCCGGTGAGAGACGCCTGGTGGGACCCCCGGCCACCCGATAGGGTGCAAAGAACGCATCAACATGATGCTGGTGTGCCGGGAGGTCTGGTCGGCGTCCGAGGGCCTGTGTGCCCGTTTGACGACATGCCCCGGAGGTCCGTCCCCGTGACCCAGGCACACCCCCGCAAAGTCGTCTTCGGACTGCTGCCGTGGCCCGAACGCCAGGCCGTCACCGAAGCCCTGCGCACGGAGACCGTCGGCGGGCTCGTCCTGCTCACGCTGGCCGTCGTCGACGACCTCGGCGCCATCCTCATCATCGCGATCTTCTTCACCTCGGACCTCGACTTCCGGGCCCTGGGCGGGGCGGTCGTCGGCCTGGTTCTCTTCTCCGTTCTCCAGCGCCTCCGGGTGCGCGGCTGGTGGTGGTACGTGCCACTCGGCGTCGCCACCTGGGCGCTGATGTACGACTCCGGTGTCCACGCCACCGTCGCGGGCGTCGCCATGGGTCTCCTCCTGCGTACCACCCGAGACAAGGGCGAAGCCGCGTCCCCGGGCGCGCGCGTCTCGCACCTCGTCCACCCCGTCTCGGCGGGCGTGGTCGTCCCCCTCTTCGCGCTGTTCGCCGCCGGAGTCACCGTGTCAGGGGGTGCGCTGACCCGTGTGTTCACGGATCCCGAACCCCTCGGCGTCGTGATCGGCCTCGTCGTCGGCAAGATCCTCGGCATCTTCCTCGGCACGTACCTCGCCGTCGCCCTCCTGATCGGCGAACTCGCCTTCCCCGACCCGGCCACAGCCGAACACATCAAGGCCGCCGTCCTCGTCGGCTCACTGATCGCCGCTGCCCTGGCAGCCGTCCTCCTGCGCCGCCGCAACCGCCTCTACAAGCGTCTGTACGACGAGGAGGAGCGCGACGACGACGCCGACGGCATCCCCGACATCCACCAGACCGGCTCGCGCACCGGCGCGGCGAACGAGGGGTAGTGGCTGTGGGATCCGCGGTGCTCGGAGTGACGATCATCATCGCCCTGCTGGTCGTTCGTGCGGCCGTCCACGAGCTGAGAGCTCCCGGGAGCGGGGCGCGCCAGTGGGCGTTCCTCCGCGACGCTCGGGCGTGCGCGGTGGGTGCGTTCGCGGGGCTTGTTCTCGGCGCCGTCGGCTGGGCGTCGACAGGGCCCGCGAGCATCCCGTGGGCGGTCCTCGCCGGACTGCTGGTAGCCGGCCTCGCCGGCTCCGGACACCGCCCTTGACCTGCAAGAAGCAGGCAGGTGTATTGCCTCGTCAGGTTGGGGACGCGGCTTGCGGGTGGTTTGCCTGCGAGTGCGGTGTGTCCGCGGTGGTGATTGTAGGAGTGGAGCCGGCCGGGGAACGCTTCGCGGCGTTCGATGTCTGACCGGTAGGGGCGGGCGTAGGCCCATTCGTCGAGCAGGGTGCGGTTGAAGCGTTCGACCTTGCCGTTGGTCTGGGGCTGGTAGGGCCGGGTTCGTTTGTGGGTGATCCCGGCCGCCGCCAGGCTGTCGCGCCAGTCGCGTGAGCGGTAGCAGGAGCCGCTGTCGGTCAGAATCCGTTCGACGGTGATCCCAGCGCCGGTGAAGAAGGCGGACCTTGATGATCCGGCGTTCGGTCCGGGTCGGTGTCCGGCGCGGCGTGTGATGGGGACGGCTGGAGCGGTCACCCATGCCCGCTTCGCCCAGGGCGCGGTACCGGTCGGCCCATCGCTGGGCGGTGGTCGGTGAGACCTGGAAGCGTTCGGCGGCTCGGCGCAGGGGCCGGCCGTCCTCGACCACACAGCGGGCCAGACGCAGTCGGCCGGTCTCGGTCAGGGGTGCATGACGGTGGGCACGAGGGCCTTTCGGTCAGGTGTAGACGTCGTAATCCACACCGAACCGGAAGGCCCTCACCTGTTCAAGGGGTGTGACCCGGATACGGCAGAAACCCGCCAGAACTTGATCTTGGGTTGAGCCGGTGGTTTACCACGTCATGCGTTGGGCTGTCGTGGCTACGGGCCTTCTGCCTCGCGGCATGATCTCGGGCGGCACGATGCGGCGCGGGTGCCTGGAGCGTCGTTGGCTGCCGGATCTTGCGGGCGTGGGGATGACTACGATCGAGCGGACTGCGTATCCGCGGTTCAAGCGGCTGGTCAGTGCGCATGAGCTGCATCTGTTCTTCGCGCCGACGCGGGAGGAGGCGGCGTGGGCGGCGGAGCGGATGGAGATCAGCTGGCCCTGCTGCTGGCGTTGAAGTCGTACCAGCGGATGGGCCGGTTCCCGAGGCCGGAGGAGTATCCGGAGGCGGTGGTCGATTTCGTGCGCCGCGCGGTGGAGCTGCCGGAGGCTACGCCGGTTGTGGTGGGTGGCCATACGGCGGTGCGGAAGCGGCGGGTGGTGCATTCGTCGACCCTTGACGGCCTCGGTCTCCTGTCCCAGACCCGGGTGCACAGCAGGCGTCTCAGCTCTCGGCGGGGGCGGCGGGCTGGTCTGCTTGCCGGGAATCGGATCGCCATCAACGGGGTTGGTGGGGGATGAGCCGTTATTGGAGGGTCATGCGAGCGATTCAGGTGTACGAAGTGGGCGGTCCCGAGGTGCTGCAGGAGGCCAAGGTGGACCAGCCGCGGCCGGGTCCGGGCGAGGCGATCGTGGAGGTCGCCGCATCCGGGGTCAACTTCCTCGACGTCTACCACCGCGAAGGCCGGTACAGCCTCCCGCTGCCCTTCACCCCGGGCGCTGAGGGCGCCGGCACGGTCGTCGAAGTTGGACCCGGCGTCGCTGACGTCGCAGTCGGGGACCGGGTCGGTTGGGTGGAGATTCCCGGCACGTATGCCGAGCGGGCCGTCGTGGACTCCTCCCGGCTGGTGCCGCTGCCCGACGATATCGGCTTCGAGACAGCCGCCGCCGTGCTCCTCCAAGGCATGACCGCGCACTATCTCGTCAAGGACGCCTACCCGGTTCAGGGGGGCGACACGGTGCTCGTGCATGCGGCTGCTGGTGGCATGGGGCTGCTTTTGACCCAGCTCATCACCCATCTCGGCGGCAGGGTGATCGGCACGACGTCGACCACGGCGAAGGCCGAGCTGGCGAAGCGTGCCGGGGCCGCTGAGGTGATCCTTTCCTCCGCAGTCGACGATCTCGCAGCCGAGGTGAGGCGGCTCAACGGCGGTCAGGGACTGCCGGTTGTCTTCGACGGCGTCGGCGCGCACACCTTCGATGCGAGCCTCGCCAGCCTGCGAACCCGCGGCCATCTCGTGCTCTTCGGCGCGGCAAGTGGTGCCGTGCCTCCGTTTGATCCGATTCGGCTCGCCCACGGCGGTTCGCTGACCCTGATCCGGCCCAGCCTCGGGGACTTCATCGCCGATCGGTCCGAACTGCTCCGACGGGCCGCCGATGTGTTCGAGTGGGTGCGCTCCAAGGCGCTTGAGGTCACCGTAACGGGCCGCTACGCATTGTCCGAGGCCGCCCAGGCCCACAGCGATCTGGAGGCTCGGCGTACCACCGGCAAGCTGCTCGTCATACCCGATGCGGCCGCTATTGGACGCCGCGAGGAGACGCAGAGCTGATCGCGGGTGACGAGGTCGGGGATCTTGGATACTGAGATGTCGAGGGCATGGCCGACCGTCATCGCCAAGATCCCCGACAGCGTCAGGCACTCAGCAGGCCAAGATCAAGTTCTGGCGGGTTCTGGCGTATCCGGGTCACACCCCTTCAAGATCCCTCAGCCGAGACCTGGCTCACCCGTCCACAACCTCCCGGGACAGAACACCTAGGGCGCGTATCGAGTCGTGATCAATCTGTGGGAATCGACCTCACCGCAGGGTCTGGATCGGTGGACCTTCTTGCATGACGCGAGTGCAACTCGCAGATCGGGAGTGGGAGTTCATCGAGCCGTACCTACCGATCGGGGAGTACGGTCCGTACGCCGAGCGGCTGCGGCAGCAGTTCGAAGGCACGATCTGGCGGTTCAGGGGCGGGCGGGCAGTGGCGGGAGATGCCGACGGAGTTCGGCGCCTGGTCGACCGTCCACAACCGCTTCCGGCAGTGGCGTGACGCCAACGTGTTCGAGGCTCTGCTGGAAGGCCTGATCGCGGAAGCCGCGAAGCGAGGCGAGGCGGGGTAGACCTATCCCTGATCAGCGTGGACTCCACCACCGCGCGGGCCCACCACGACGCGGCCGGGATGCACCTCGATGAGGACATCGTCACCGCCCTGGAAAAAGCCGCTGCTGAAGAGGACAAGGCCAGGTCAAAGGGGGCGCCCGCGAAGAACAAAGCGGGCAGGTCACCGAAGACGATTCCGCTCGGGAAGAGCGGCGACGCATCCGACGCCGACACGAAATCCGGCTGAAGGCCGCCCTCCTCGGACGCTCCCGTGGCGGGCAGACCAGCAAGGTCCATCTCGCGGCCGACCGCAAGTGCCGCCCCCTGGCATTCATCCTGACCGCGGGCCAGGCAGCGGACAGCCCGCAGTTCATCCCCGGACCCGTCAGCCACGACGTCGACCTCTACAAGGAACGGAACACGGTCGAGCGTGCGATCACCAGGTTGAAAGCGTGGCGAGGCATCGCCACGCGCTACGACAAGACCCCGGGGAGCTACCTGGCCGGGCTCTGCCTCCGCGCCTCGACGATCTGGATCAGGCATCTCATAGGGGCCACTCCTTGGTCGCCTGGCGGAGCCGCCTGTGCTCACATTCCGCCGGCGATCCTCATCACCGTGCCGGTGGCGTAGGAGGCGTCGTCCGAGAGCAGCCAGGCGACCGCTCCGGCGATCTCCTCGGGCCTGCCGGCGCGGCCCATGGGGGTGATCGCGGCCACCTTTGCGGGCCGCTGCGGGTCAGCGTGGAAATCGGTCCAGATCGTGCCGGGGGCGACGCAGTTGACCCGGATGCCGTCGGCCGCCACTTCCTTGGACAGCCCGACCGTCATGGCGTCCACGGCGGCCTTCGCCGCCGCGTAGTGGACGTAGGTGCCGGGGCTTCCGAGGGTCGCTGCGGCGGAGGAGATGTTCACGATCGCCCCGCCTGCCGTCATGCCGCCGATGGCCCGGCGGGCGCACAACAGATAGCCCAGGATGTTGACTTCCAGGGCCTAAGGGGGCCATGGCGGACGACCCGGTAAAGGGGGTCCAGGAACCGGAGTACGTCCGGGAGAAGGAGGCCATTCCGTCTCTCGGCTATGGGAAAGAGGCGCTGCTCGTCGCCGATGAGGACCTCGCGCTGTGGGCGCACCTTGTCGCCGGGCGCGGCGACTGGCGCTGGCCGGGCAGGGCCACCGAGGCGGGCGAGCGGCTGACGGAGACCGCGGCCCGCACCGTCCACGCCGCGGCCCTGGGCGCATGGGGCCGCGACCCGGAGTCGGCGGAGGTCTTCGCCACGGCTGAGGAGCCGTGTGTTCGCGAGGCGAAGGCGCTCCGAACTTCACGGCGGAGCCCCGTACAGCATCCGGGCGCACCCGAATGGGCGAACCCACCTCGCCGTCCGGCGACCGTCGCCCGAGGCTCGGAGCAGGGCATGCCGGGGAACGCCCGGCCTCGCCCGTGACGGAGAGGGAGACCATGGCTGACTCGTCCAAGCCTGCCAGCGCCGCGACCGCGGCCGTCAACCGGGAGGCGCTCTCCCGGTACGCGATGGAGGACCGGCAGGACTTCGCCGACCGGGACCGTGGCTTCCTCGCTCCGCTGCCCGACAAGCTGTACGGCGGGGACGGCCGGGTGATCTTCGACGCGGCGCGGTTCGACTACATCGGTGACGACGTTCCCGCCCCTGACACGGTGAACCCGAGCCTGTGGCGGCAGTCGCAGCTGATCCGGAAGGGCGGCCTCTACAAGGTGGTCGACGGGGTCTTCCAGGTACGCAACAACGACATCGCGAACCTCACCGTCATCGAGGGTGAGACGGGGCTGGTCGTCGTCGACTGCATGGCCTCCGTCGAGGCCGCCACCCAGGCCATGGGCATGATCCGTGAGCACGTCAGCGACAAGCCGGTCGCCGCCGTCATCTACACCCACACCCACATCGACCACTACGGCGGTGTGAAGGGGGTGGTGAGCGTTGAGGACGTGGCCTCGGGCAAGGTGCCCATCATCGCGCCGGGCACCGTCGCCTCCTTCGACAAGCACGCGATCGGCGAGAACGTGATCGCGGGCAACGCCATGTCACGGCGGGCGTCGTACGCCTTCAACAGCCTGCTCGACCAGGGTGAGACCGGTTGCGTCACCTGCGGCATCGGTATCTCCACCGTGCCGGGCGTCACCGTCTCGTACATCTCGCCGACCGACCCGGTCACGAAGACCGGCGAGAAGCGTGAACTGGGAGGCCTGGAGTTCGAGTTCCTCTACGCGCCGGACACCGAGGCGCCCGAGGAGATGCACATCTGGATTCCCCAGCTCGGGGCGCTCACGTGCGCGGAGAACGCCAACCACTCCCTCCACAACATCCAGACGCTCCGCGGTGCGCGGACCCGGGACGCCCGCAACTTCGCCCGCTACCTCGACGAGACCCTGGAACGCTGGGGCGACGACGTGGAGGTCCACTACGGGCCGCACACCTGGCCGGTCTGGGGCAACGACGAGGTCACCTCGTTCCTGGAGTCGCAGCGCGACACGTACAAGTACATCCACGACCAGGCGCTCCGGCTCGCGAACAAGGGATACACCCCGCTGGAGGCGGCCGAGGTGGTCGAGCTGCCCGAGGAGCTGGGCCGCAAGTGGTTCAACCGTGGTTACCACGGCACGCTCCACCACGACGTCCGCGCCGTGTTCACCAAGGAACTCGGCATGTGGGACGGCGACCCCGTCTCCCTCCACCCCCACACCCCGGTCGAATCGGCCCGCCGCCTCACCGACCTGATCGGTCCCGAGAGGATCCTCGCCGAGGGGCGCCGCGCGTTCGACGCGGGCGACTACCGGTGGGCCGCCCAGATCCTGCACGCCCTGGTGTTCGCCGACCCGGAGAACACCGAGGCGAAGAACCTGCAGGCCGATGCGTACGAGCAGATGGGCTACCAGGCCGAAGGGCCCCAGTGGCGGGGCATCTTCCTCACCGCCGCCAAGGAACTCCGCGAGGGCGTCCTGCCGGCGGCGTTCGCCACGGCCAGCCCGGACTCGATCCTGGCCATGCCGATCGACATCCTCTTCGACTACGCCGCCGTCCACCTCATCGGCGACAAGGCCGCCACCGCCGACTTCCGCGTCGACTTCCGCTTCACGGACGCCGGGGCCGAGGAGACCTGGACGATGTGGGTCCGCCGAGGCGTCCTCAACGCCCGCCGTGGCCCCTCGCCCGACACGCAGCTCACGGTGACCGGATCCAAGGCGGCCCTCGTCGCCGCGCTCCTCAAGCCGGCGAGCGCCCCGCAGCTGGCCCAGGCGGGGAAGATCACCCTGGACGGGGACGAGACCGTGCTGCAGACCCTGGCCGGGCTGCTCGACGACTTCGACCCCGACTTCGCCATCGTCACCCCCTGATCACCGGTCGCGACTCGTCAGGGCAGCTCTTGTTCCGTCCAGATCGTCTTGCCCAGTGGTGTGGGCCGGTGCCCCCACCGCTGGGTGATCTGCGCGGTGATGCAGAGCCCTCGCCCGCCTTCGTCCGTGTCGTCCGCGTACCGGAGCTGGGGCGCTGTGCTGCTGTCGTCGGTGACCTCGCAGAGGGCGCTGATCGCGGCGCTCAGTTCACCCATCGCGGCTGCCGCGTGAAGGCTGTCGATGTCATCGTGCCGGGTCGTCGGAAACGACCGCGGTAGCGAGGTTCGCGTACCGGGCGGCCGCGTCGGACCTGCGGTCCAGGGTGCTGCCGAGCCAGCCGAGCGCGAAGCCGGCGGGAACGCTGACGAGGCCTGGGTTGACCAAGGCGACCCCCTGGAAATCCATGTCGGGGAAGGCGGCCGAGGGGGAACCGGAGAGCAGAGGGGACACGGCCAGGAGGGCAAGGGTGAGCAGACTCGCTCCGTAGACGGACCACAGGAGGCCCCGCCGCGTGAAGCCGCGCCACAGGAAGGTGTACGTGAGAACGGGGGCGAGGGCGGAGGCGGCTAGCGTCATGGCGAGGGTCGAGAGGACGAGCAGGTTCCAGCCGGCGGCGGGCAAGGACAGCCCAACGGTGGCGGCGCCCACCAAGGCCGCTGCCCAACGGGCGTGGCGGTCCTGGCGGGGGACGCTTTCAGTGCCCGGTCGCGGCCGGCGCGGCAGCAGGTCGCGGGCGACCGAGGCTGCGGCGGCGAGCGTGACGTCGGCGACCGTGGTCAGTGCGGTGAGGAACACCGCACTGAAGACGGCCGAGACGAGGATGCCGCCGGGACTGAGCGCCTGGGTCGCCAGCAGGAGGGAGATGCTGCCTGTCGGGTCGGCCTTGTCCAGTGCCGGGCCGCCGAGGATCGCCGCCGCGCCGAGGCCGACGACGAGGAGCAGGGCCGAGATCACGATCAGCTGCCCGACCGCCCAGCGCATGGCCGTGCGCGTCGCCCGCCCGCCCGGCGCGCCGAGGACCCGCATCGTGACGTGCGGCAGGCAGCACACCGCCAGTGCGACGGTGACGAGCTGACCGAGGCGGTTAGCCGCCGCCATGGGGCCGCTGCCGTACTGGACGCCCGGCCCCAGGTAGGCGTTTCCTCTACCGCTCCCAGCCGCTGCCGCGCCCAGCAGGCGGTCGGGATTCCAGCCGAAGCGGTCGAGCACGAGGAACGCGACCCCCGCCATCACCACGAGCAGGACCACCACCTTGACGAGCTGCACGCGGCCGGTGCCGCGTACTCCGCCGCTCACGGCGAGAGAGACGACGAGACAGCCGATCACGAGGATGCACGCCGATTTCGCCCCGCTGCTGGTCAGGCCCAGGACGAAGGCCGACAGGGACCCGACCGCGGTCAGCTGCAGCACCACGTAGGGGAGGCAGACGCACAACGTCACCAGTCCGATGGCCAGGCGGACCGACCGCTCGGGAAAGCGGTGGGCGACGGCGTCGCCCACCGTGTACCCGCCGGCCCTGCGCAGAGGCTCCGCGAACAGCAGCGCCAGCAGCACGAGGCCCATGACGACCCCGAGCGAGAGCATCATCCCGTCGTATCCGGTCAGCGCGACGAGCCCGATGAGGGCCATCAGGGTCACGGCGGACAGAGCGGCGCCGCTGATGACGAGGCCGCTGCGCCAGGCCGGCTCCTCGCGTGACCGCCAGGGGAACATCGCGGCGTCGTCGTCTCCGGCGCCGCTGACGACCCACAGGCAGCCGCACAGGCTGAGGAACACCGTGAACACGGTGAAGAACGACTCCGGCGCGTCGAAGGTCGCCGCCGCTGTCACGACAGCCCCTGGGTGCGCCGGGTGACGTCCAGGCGGTCCGACTCGCGCCGGTGTCCCGTCAGTGACCAGCCGATCAGCAGTACCTGCGGGCACAGCAGCACCAGCGCGAGGGAGAGGTGACCCGCCACGGGTTCGGTCAGGGTCTCCGGCGCGGCGGAGGCGGCCAATGCCGGCAGGGCGTAGCCGGCCGTGGCTCGGCCTGCCCACCGGCCGCCGGCCCGCGTGATCGCCGCGAACAGGTCGCGCGCGTCGAAGTCGGTGGCGGCGGCTTCCCCGGCGCGCGTGGCAGCGGCTCGGGGTGCCGTCGCGGGTGAGAACAGCAGAGCGGGTCGTGGCTGGGCGGGGCGCGTCAACGTGACTCCGAGGGCGGGGAAGAGGGCATGCGCGGGCACATCTCGCGCATCGGCCGCCGCAGCATGTGGGGCGCACGGGTGCCGCGTCCATCGAGAAGGCGGCCCGGGCCCGCGGATCGAGCGCATCGTGTGTGTGGTCCCACCGGGAGTCGGCCGGTTTGTGGGCAGACACATCGTTCGCCGAGCCTTCGGAGCGGGATGCCAGTGCCTACATGGGATACGGGCTTGCCGAGGCGAGCAGCATCTGGACAGGTTGGTTATTGGACATTAACTTGACCGCCACTTGGTGAAGTCGTTGCCGTTTCCGCCCCACCCCCTGTGGCCGTGCCCCGTGCGATCGCGCGCCGATTTCCTCGGGATCCGCTGCCGTCTCTTCAGGCAATCAGGAGTACAGGAGTTCCCCATGACCAGAGCGTGGCCGAAGAGCATGCCCCCGTCCCTGGACTACCCGGATGCCGGAATCGACCGGCTCCTCGCCGGCGCCGCCCGGTCCTTCTCCGGCCGGATCGCCGTCCGTGACGGCGAGGAGACGCTGACCTTCGCGGAGCTGTACGACCACGCGCTGCGCGTGGCCAACGGGCTGCGTGAGCGAGGCATCGCCCCGGGCGATGTCGTCGCGCTGCACATGCCCAACTCGCTCTGGTACGTCGTGGCGTACTACGGCGCGATCTGCGCCGGCGCGACCGTCGCACCGGTCAACCCCGCCCAGCCGACCCGCGCGCTCACCGAACAGCTCCTGGACGTCGGGGCCGGGGCGGTCGTCACTCATCCGGCGTGTGCCGCCGCCCTCGCCGACGTCGACGCACCGGATATCCGTCTCACCGTGCACGTGCCCGGGACCGCCGCCGCTCCGGCGCCGGCCTCCTCGGCGGCGGCCCGCCAGGGGGCCGTGACGCTCGCGGATCTGCTCGCCGCCGCGCCCCTGACCGAGGTCGTGACGGACTCGGAGGAGGTCGCCCACTTCCAGTTGACCGGCGGCACCACCGGCCGTTCCAAGGCCGTCCGGGTGCTGCACCGCAACGCCGTGGCCGCCGTGCTCCAGGCGGCGTGCCTTCGCTCCGCGACCCTGCCGGGGCAGGACGAGGAGGGCGGTGTGTTCCTCAGGCCCGTACCCGACGCCCTCAACGCGTACGCGCTGCCGGTGGGCGACGGCGCCACCATCGCCGTCGCCCCGCTCTTCCACGGAATGGGCCTGATCACCCAGAGCGTCAACATCATCCTGGGGCAGACCACCGTCATGGTGGCCGGCTTCCGCCCGGACACCTTCCTCGCCGACGTCGAGCGCCACGGCGTGACCGCGATCACCGGATCCCCCGCGATGTACTACGCCCTGCTCGCGAGCCCGGCTCTCGACAAGCACGACTACTCCCGGGTGCTGATGGCCGTCTCCGGAGCGGCGCCGATCGACACGAAGGCGCTGAGCCGCCTCGCCGAGGTCTTCCCGAACGCGCTGGTCTGCGAGGGGTACGGACTCACCGAGGCGAGCATGGGGCTCGCCGGTGCCCCACCGAACCCGACCGTCGCCACCCCGGTGGGCAGCGTCGGCATCGCCGTGTTCGACACCCGCCTGGAGATCCGCGCGCCGGACACGACCACCGTCCTGGCGGCGGGGGAGACGGGCGAGGTGTGGGCGAGTGGCCCACAGGTCGCCGACGGCTATCACGGACAGTCCGAGTTGACGACGGAGCAGTTCGCCGACGGCTGGCTGCGCACCGGCGACATGGGGCGCCTCGACGAACACGGCCATCTGTTCCTCGTCGGACGCGCCAAGGACATGATCATCTACAAGGGTTACAACGTCTATCCGCAGCCTCTGGAGGAGATCCTCTGCAGCCATCCTGCGGTGGCCCAGGCCGCGGTCGTGGGCGCCCCGAGTGTGAGCGCGGGTGAGATCCCGGCCGCCTTCGTCGTGCTGCGTCCCGGCGTCGAACCGGGAGAGGACTTCTGTGACGAGCTGACGGGGTACGTGGCCGAGCGCGTCGCGCCGTACCAGAAGGTCCGTGACCTGCGGGTGGTCGACTCTCTGCCGCTCACGCCCACCGGCAAGATCCTCAAGACCGCGCTGCGCGACCAGCTGACCGAGGATGCCGCCATAGCCGACTGAGGGCGGGAGGGTACGCCTGCGGTTCCGGGGAGGCGCGGGGCCGCAGGCGTATTCGGCGCCTTCGGGTCCACGCGCGTAGCGACCCTCGCCGAGGCGGTGCGTGGGCGACACGGCTGAACCGGGTCACCTAACGGGACGGACGGGCGCGCGTTGTGTTCCGGGGCAGGACGCGTTGCGTTCTCCTGTGACCGCCCACACGGATCGCGCCGGAGTTCAACAGGGCTTGCGAGAAGGGTTGTCCGCCCCGGCCGGCGCCTGGAAGGTGATCCTCCGATTCACTCTTCGTTCCTCCCCGCGCCCCGGCCGCACCCCCCATCAGGCATGGTCACGGCAGCTGCCGGGGCGCGACACCCACCCACAGGAGTCACGTTGAACAGACCGTGGAAGACCCCGCGGCGCCGTCGGCCGAACGTTGTTGCCGCTGCCCTGGTGGGCGTTTTCGCCGCCGTCCTTCTCGGACCCGCCTCGTCGGCCTCCGCGGCCGTCGAACCCGCCTTGGGTACCCCGGTCGCGACGCTCGACGCGGCGCTGTACTGTCCCGGTTCCTTCGTCCATTCCGACCGTGAGCCGGTGCTGCTGGTGCACGGCACCAGCTCCACCGGAGAGGAGAGCTGGGGCTGGGGCTACGCTCCCGCGCTGCGCGACGCGGGGTACGACGTCTGCACGGTCGACCTGCCCAACAGGTCGATGGGCGACATTCAGGAGGCCACCGAGTACGTCGTGCACGCCGTCGGCAGGATCAACTCCCTGACGGGCCGCAAGGTCGACGTCATCGGCCACAGCCAGGGCAACATGGAGATCCGCTGGGCGCTCACGTGGTGGCCGAGCCTGCAGTCCAAGGTCGACGACGCGGTCTTCCTGGCCAACCCCGGCCACGGCATCGGTGCCGGCAACTACTTCTGTACCGCCCCGTGCGCGCCGGCGCTGCACCAGTTCAGCGTCGGCTCGAACTTCCTCGCCGCCCTCAACGCGGTCGACGAGACCCCCGGCGCCGTCTCCTACACCAACCTCTACAGCCTCACCGACGAGGCCATCGTCCCCGTCACGACCGCACCCGTGACCGGCGCCGCGAACATCTCGATGCAGAGCGTCTGCCCCGGGCGCACCGTCACCCACTTCGGCTTCCTGTACGACTCCGTCGCCTACGGGCTGGTCGTCGACGCACTCTCGCACTCCGGAACGGCCGACCCCGGCCGACTGCCGTTCGGCAAGTGCCTGGACGTCAACCTCCCCGGTGTCACCCCCTCCGAGGCGAGCGCGGCCACCGGAGTCGCCGCCGCGAACATGAACGCGGAGCTTCTGAACGCCACGAAGGTCTGGGCCGAGCCCTCCCTGCGCGCCTACGCCCTGTCCTGACCCCGCCTGTCCGACAGCGGGCCCGTGCCGCCGAGCGGCACGGGCCCGCTCGCGCGTGTGCCGTCCCGTTCCGGACGGACCCGTATGGAGGCGTCCACACGCCCGGCGTGTCTCCGGGCCGACCTCGCCCGAGGAGAACGCGAGTCGTTCGTCTTCGTGCGCCTGACGGGCGGGTGGTGGATCTTCCGGTACAAGTTCGACAAGTCCGCCCCCGTCGTCTGACCGGACGAGACGAGGAGAACAGCCATGAACGAGACGATGCGGGCCGTGGTCCTGAGCGGGCCCGGTCCGGTGGAGAACCTGGTGGTGACCGAACGCCCGGTGCCGGCGACCCGGCCCGGGTGGGTACGGATCGCGGTCAAGGCGTTCGGCCTGAACCGTTCCGAACTGCACACCCGCCTCGGCCTTGCCGAGGGCGTCACCTTCCCGCGCGTACCCGGCATCGAGGCCGTCGGCGTCCTCGACGGCCTCGACCCCGCGGACGCGGACGGCGGCCTCGCCCTCGGGCAGCGGGTCGCGACGATGATGGGCGGCATGGGCCGCACCTACGACGGCGGCTACGCCCAGTACTGCCTCGTTCCCGTGGGACAGGTCATCCCGTTCACCTCCGAACTGCCCTGGGAGGTGATCGGCGCGGTCCCCGAGACCTTGCAGACCGCGTACGGCTCGCTGACCACGGGGCTCGACCTGGCGGCCGGTCAGAGCCTCCTCGTCCGCGGTGGCACCTCCTCGGTCGGACTGGCCGCCGCGGCGCTGGCCAAGGACCTCGGTGCGACGGTCCTGTCGACCACCCGGAACCCGGACCGCGCCGACGCGCTCAAGGAACACGGTGTGGACCACGTGCTGATCGACGACGGGAGCGTCGCGGGCGCCGTGCGCGAACTCCTTCCCGAAGGCGTCGACGCGGCGATCGAACTCGTCGGCACCCCGACACTGCCCGACACGCTCGCCGCCACCCGCGTGCACGGCACGGTGTGCTTCACCGGGATGCTGTCCAACCAGTGGACCGTGCCCGACTTCTACCCGATCGGCTACCTCCCCAAGGGAGTACGGCTGACCGCTTACGGCGGCGAGAGCGCCGACCTCCCCGCCTCGGTGTTGCAGCGTTTCCTCGACGGGATCGCCGACGGCCACATCAGCCTGGGGCCGGTCAACACGTACTCCCTCGACGGCATCCGCCAGGCCCACGCCGACATGGAGCAGGGGCGCGCCGTCGGAAAGCTCGTCGTTCTCACCGGTGCGTGAGTGCCCCGCGCGGAGCACCCCCCCCACACATACGACCGCACGGGAGCGCCCTTCGGCGTCCCGTGCGGTCGTGTCACCGTGCCCGCGAGGGGTCAGCTTCCGTGCGCCGCGAGGTACTCGGCGAGCGCCGGGTCCTCGGTCGCGCCCTGGAGCTGCTTCATGCCGCCCGGAACACCCGCGGCGGGCTGGGCGATGTACGTCTTCGTGCTGGACGCCTTGGCCGGGTCCGAGAAGTCCTGCGGCTCGTGGAAGCCCTCGGCGTACGCGGTGAGGCTGCGCAGCGCCTTGCTGATGCCGTCACGGCTGAGGTCCTTCGCCTCGCAGGCCGCCTTGAGGGTGCCCACGAGGAGGGCGCCGGCCCCGTTGCCGGCCTGCGCCGCCTGGTTCACCGGGTCCTTGGGGTACGCCTTGGCGTAGTCGGCGACAAGCTTTTTCACCGACGGCTCTTCGACGCTCAGGGCGGGCCAGGGACTGGCCACGTACAGCATCTTCTCCAGCGCCGGCTTCGCCGGAGTGGCCAGGAGCTGCGGTACGTAGGCCGGGGCGCTGGCGAGGACCGGCACCTTCAGGCCGGTGGCGGCCGCGACGCCGACGAGGGAGGCGGTCTGGGCCGGGACGCCGCTGAAGACGATGGCCTTGACGCCCGCCGCACGCAGGGCGGTCACCTGCGCGGTCAGGTCCTTGTCGGTGGGCTTCACGGTCTGCGCGACGAGCGTGACCCCGGCCTTCTGCGCGGCGAACCGGGCGCCTTCGGCCGCGTTGCCGCCGTACTCGCCCTCGATGTAGACGTGGCCGACCTTGTCGCCCTTCTTCAGCTTCGCCGCCTTCACCAGGAAGCCGACCCCGTTGACCATGTCGATGTCGTACGTGCTGGCCATGAGCCGCAGATGGAGCTTGCCGAGGACGGTGCCGGAGGCGCCGATCTGGATCGACTGGAGCTTGTCCTTCTCGATGCCGTCCAGCAGGGCGGCGGTCTGGCCCGAGCCGCTCAGCTGGCCGAGCGCCGCGATCTGCGGCTCGATCTCGGCATAGGCGGAGACGGCCTTCTGCACGTCGTATCCGTGGTCGCGCACCACCAGTTCGATCGTCCGCCCGCAGACGCCGCCCGCGGCGTTCACCTGCTTCAGGTAGAGCTGCTCGGCCTGCAGTGCGCTCTTGCCGAGCGGGGCGACCGGACCGCTCAGGTCGGTCAGGATCCCGACGCTGATCTTGTCCTCGGTGATGCCGGGGCCGGTCTTGATGCCCGCCTTGTCGGCGGAACCGGCGGGCTCGCCGCCCTTGGTGCTGCATCCGGCCAGGACGATCGCCAGCGAGGTGGCCGCCGCGGCGGCTGCGAGGGACTTTCTGCGGTTCACGGTGTGTGCTCCTTGAGGGTGTCGCCGCCGGTGGTGGTACCGGTGGAAGGCAGAGGGAGAGGCGCGGTCAGGGAGGAGGGGGCGGGGCGACGCGGCCACGGCAGTGCCCGGAGGCGACCGGCGGCCCGCCTGCCGCCGAGGCTGACGAGTCCTCCCGGGGCGAAGACCAGAGTCAGGACCAGCGCGGCGCCGTAGAGGAAGCGCGCCGCGTCGGCCGAGCCGAGCCCCGGCTCGGTGGAACCGGCGGAAACCACCAGCGGAAGGGCGTCGGAGTAGTGGGCGAGGAGCTGCGGCAGCACGCTGACGAAGACCGCTCCGGCCGCCGCGCCCGCGACGGAGCCGAGACCACCGATCACGATCATGGCGAGCATGTCCATGGACAACAGCAGGCTGAAGTAGTCGGGGACGACCCGTTGGGCGGCCAGGGCGAGGAGCGCTCCGGCGGCGCCCGCGTACATCGACGAGACCGTGAAGGCGGAGGCCCGGAACCGGGCGGCGGGGACCCCCATCACGGCGGCGGCCACCTCGCTGTCGCGCAGCGCTCCCAGGGCACGGCCGGGACGGCCCCGCAGGAGGTTCCTGGCCGCCAGGGCGGCCACCGCGACCAGCACCAGGCCGAAGTACCAGAGCCGTTCGAGTCCCCCGAAGGGAACGCCGAGCACCGCCAGGCCGTCGTCGGCGTCGCCCAGACTCAGCCCGAGGATCTCCATGTCGGGGACCGTCCGGCCGTTGAAACCGCCGGTGTACGACTCGGCGTTGAGCATCGCGTGGTGGCCGAAGAAGATCAGGGCCAGCGTGGCGACCCCGAGGTACATGCCACGCAGCCGGCCCGACAGGGGGCTGAAGGCGGCGCCCGCGACACCGGCGAGTGCCACCGCCGCGACGAACGCGACCAGAGGGGGAAGCCCGATGCCCGAGAGCTCGGTCGTCCCCGAGCGGTGGGAGTCGTCGGCGAGCCACGTGTAGCCGTACGCCCCCACCGCCAGGAAGAACGCGTGGCCGAGGGAGAGCTGCCCGGCCGTTCCCACGAGAAGGTTCAGGCCGATCGCGGCGATCACCGCGACCATCGCGAAGAGCCCGGTCTGGAGCCAGAAGGAGGAGAGGTAGAGGGGTGGTGCCAGGAGCAGGAGACAGCCGGCCAGGGCGGCGATCCGCCGGGGGCCGAAGGCGCGCAGTCGCCGCGCGACCGACGTACGGGCCGCTGAGGAGAGTTCAGACACGGGTGGACTCCTTGGCTCCGAGCAGGCCCTGGGGCCGGACGATCAGGACCAGCACCATCACGGCGTACGGGACGACTTCGGCGAGGCCGGAGCCGAGTCCGCTCAACTGCTGCTGGTAGCCGGTGGCCAGTGCCTCCGCCATGCCGACGAGCAGACTGCCCAGCAGTGCGCCGCCGACCGAGCCGAGTCCGCCGAGCACCGCCGCGGGGAACGCGGCGAGGGCGATCTGGCCGGTGGTCCGGTCGATGCCGGTGCCGGGGAACGCCGCCAGGAACACGGCGGCCACCGCGGCCAGCGCACCCGCGAGCAGCCAGGCGCTCATCCGGAGCCGGTCGCCCCGTACGCCCATCAGCGCGGCGGCCTCGGCGTCGGAGGAGTACGCGCGCATGGACAGGCCCCAGCCCGTCCAGCGGAAGGCCGCGAGGAACGCGCCGACCAGGAGCGCGGCGGCGAGCAGCGAGTACACCCGGGCCTGGGCGACGGTCACGCCGCCGACCGTGAGCACGTCGGCTCCCCAGGGGTCGCCGGTGCCGAGGACGTCGCCGCCGATCCGCCGGGCGAGCTCCGTGAGCAGCAGGATGTCGACGCCGATCGTGAGGATGGTCGGCACAGCCGGGCCGTTGGCCTTCGCGACCCGGCGCAGGACGAGCGCTTCGAGTGCTGCCGCGGCGGCCGTCCCGAGTGCGGCGGCGGCGAGGGCTCCCGCGAAGCCCAGCGGCTCGTGCAGAACCGCGACCAGGTAGCCGCCGAGGAGCAGGAGGGAGCCGTGGGCGAAGTTGACGGCGCCGGACGCCTTGAAGACGAGGCAGAAGCCGAGGGCCACGAGGGCGTAGACGGAGCCGAGAGCCATGCCGTTGAAGACGGTCTGGACGAGCGTGTTCATGAAGCCTGCTCCGTGTCAGGGGCGTCGGGGGCCGGGATGGTGGCAGGGGCGGTGGTGCCGCCCAGGTACGCCTGGATCACCGCCGGATCACGCTGGACGGCCTCGGGCGAACCGCCGCCGATCCGGCGTCCGAAGTCCAGGACGGTCACCTCGTCCGCCATCCGCATGACCATCCCCATGTCGTGCTCGACGATCAGGACGGAGACGCCGAGAGAGTCCCTGATGTGAGCGATGGTGCGGGCCATGCCGAGACGCTCGGTGGTGTTCATCCCGGCCACCGGCTCGTCGAGGAGCAATAGCCTGGGCTCCATGCAGAGTGCCCGGGCGAGTTCGACGCGCTTGCGGTCCCCGTAGGACAGCAGGGCGACCGGTGCGTCGAAGAGCGCTCCGAGCCCGGTGAACTCGGCGATCTCGCGCACGCGTTCGCGGTGCAGGCGTTGCTCCCGGACCACGCTCGGCAGGTTCAGTGCCGTGGCGGCGAAGCCGGCGCGGGTCAGGGTCTGGCGGCCCAGCATCAGGTTGTCCGCGACCGTTCCCCGGGTGAGGACGATGTTCTGGAAGGTCCGGGCGACACCGAGGGCGGCGATCCGGTGCGGCGGGAGGGCGGTCAGCTCTGCCTCGCCGAAGCGCACGCTGCCGCTCGCCGCGCGGTAGACCCCTGAGAGGACGTTGAAGCAGGAGGACTTACCGGCCCCGTTCGGGCCGATCAACGCGTGGACGCTGCCCGGTGCGACGGTGAACCCGACGCCGTCCAGGGCGGTGAGGCCGGCGAAGCGTACGGTCACGTCCTCGACGGTCAGCGCCGGTACGTCCTCCTGGGAGGACGCGTACGTCGTCGTGGGCGAGACAGTGCGGCGCAGCAGCTCGCGGATCAACGGGACCACCTGCCCAGCGAGGCGACCGGAGTCGCCTCCTCGCCGTTGAGCCCCGGCTCGTCGCCGCCCTCCGGCCGCTCGCCGAGGTACAGGCGCCGGACCTCGTCGGAGCGGGACAGCTCGTCGGCGGGCCCTTCGAGCCGGATCCGGCCGACGTCGAGGACGTACGCGTGGTCGGCGAGTTCCAGGGCGAGGGCCGCGTTCTGCTCGACGAGCAGGATGCCGGTGCCCTGTGCGTTGATGTGCCGCACCACCTCGGCGATTCTCGCGACAACGAGCGGGGCGAGACCGAGGGAGGGCTCGTCCAGGAGCAGCAGCCGTGGCCGGGCCATCAGGGCCCGCCCGATGGCGAGCATCTGCTGTTCACCGCCGGAGAGCAGGCCGGCGGCCTGCCCACTCCGCTCGGCGAGTACCGGGAAGAGGGCGTACACCTCGGCTGCGGCCCGGCGGGCGTCCTCGCGACCCCGGCCGGGGACGCCGAGGCGCCCGGCCCTGAGGTTGTCGGCGACGGACAGTCCGGCGAACACGCGACGGCCTTCGGGCACCTGCACCACGCCGGCGGCCACGACGTCGGCCGCCGCCCGCCCGGTCAGCGGCACTCCGCCGAAGTCGACGCGGCCACCGCTCACCGATCCGGAGTGCAGGGGCAGGGTGCCGGACACGGCGCGAAGCAGCGTGGACTTGCCGGCCCCGTTGGCGCCGAGCATCGTGACGATGCCCCCGGCCGGGACGGTGAGCGACACGTCGTGCAGTGCGGTCACCGACCGTCCGTACGTCACGGAGAGGCCTTGGACTTCCAGCGTGCCGGACGGCACGGTCGGCGGCGGCGACGGGGGCTGAGGTGGAGAGGACGAGCTCATGCGGCCCGCTTTCTTGTACGGAGCGAGAGTGAGGCCGGCCGCGAACAGCGGATGGTCGCGTGGAGCCGCGGTGGCGGGCTCCCATGGCGGCGGGCGATCCGGACAGGTCGCCCTGCTTCGCACAGGCCGGAGGCCCGCAGCATGCGGCGCGGGAGAAGGCGACGTCCAGAGGTGTACGGACCCTCGGTTGCCTCGTACACCGATCGTGTGCCGGGTCCCTCGTCAGGAGGGCGGCGGTGGGACGAGGCACAACGGGGCGGGTGGCGTCACGCCATGCAGTGGGGCCCGAGGAGGCAGTCCCGGGTGGTCGAACGTGAGGGCCCGGCGAAAGGCTGTGGAGTGCCTCTCGGGCCGCACGCGCGGTGCTGGTCGGGACGTTCGCCCCCCGCTTCACCATCGCGACCCCGTGGCCGGGGACGCGGCAGCACCCTTACGCCGGGTCGGGCGCGCCTTCCGCCAGCAGTACGGCGGTGCCGATCTCGGTCAGGCGGTCGGCGAGGTCCGGGCGGTCTCCGGAAGCGCCCGTGCGGGCGGCGTTGTCGATGACGGTGAGGACGGCGACGACGGTGATCCGTGCCTCGGCCGGGTCGAGCCCCGGGCGCACCTCGTCAAGGAGTCGCACCCAGAGTCCGAGGTACTCGCGCTGGGTCTGTCGTGCTGCCTTGCGCTCCTTCTCCGGCAGCTGGTCGAGCTCGCCGATGAGAAGGCCGATCAGATGGCTCTGACCGACGGCGAACTCGACGTACGAGCGCAGCAGTCGCTCCAGCGTCTCGCGTGGTGTGCCCGGTCCGGACAGGGCTCGTGCCGTGCCGGCCCTGCGCTGCTCGCCGCCCCGCACCACGGCGGCGACCAGCAGGTCCGTCTTGGTGGGGAAGTGCTTGTAGATGCTCGGGCCCGTCGCGCCGGCGGCCTCGCCGATGTCGTCGGTGCTCACCGACTGGAAGCCCCGCTCGTCGAAGAGCCGGATCGCCTCGACGAGGATCTCCTCGCGCCGGGACATCGCGAGGCCGGCATAACCGCCCGAGGACGGCGCGGTCTCGGGGGCCGGGCTGGTCCCGAGCGGGCAGTGCGCCGCGGCGTACGCGAGCCGGTAGAGCAGCTCCTCGAAACGGCGGCGGGGGAGCGACGTACGGTGCCAGGAGACGGAGCCGTACACCGCCAGGACGGCCCAGGCCAGCAACTGCCGGTCGGCGTGGTCCAGTTCCGGCCGCGCGGCGTGGATCAGCTCGCCGATCGCCTCGGCGACGCCGTTCAGCGCCTGACGCTGTTCCTTGCGGCGGTCCTCCGGCAGGTGGCGTGCTTCGCGCTGCCACAGGACGGCCGACCCGCGGCGGTCCTGGGTCTCGGAGGCCGACGTGCGGAGATAGGCGTCGAGGTCGGGCGCGGCCGCGACGGACGAGGCGACGGCGGCGACGGTGGACTCCACGACGTGGAGCAGCAGGTCGGGCTTGCCGCGGACGTGCCGGTAGAGAGCCGGGGCGGTGATTCCGACCTCGGTCGCCACATCGGCCAGCGAGACGTTGTGGTAGCCGCGGGTACGGAACAGCTCGGCCGCGGCGGAGACGATCCGGGCCTTGCGGTCGGGAGGCCTGCGCGCGGTCTTCCGCCGCGTCCCCTCGGTCTGCATCCCCGCTCGTCCCTCGCTGTCGGTCATCTGGGAAAAGTACAACATCGGGGCAGTGAGGTGATCACTGGCTCACTCTGACGCCTCACTTCCAGGCTCCACGAGAGAGTGGATACGTGCCGGAAAGTGAATGTCTGCTCACTCAAGGATTCCCTCTGTCGGTGAGCCGGTGCGACTCCAGGGCGAACGCCAGGTCGACCACGTCACGCGGCCGGGCCAGCAGCCGTCCCGTGAGTCGCTCCAGCCGGCGCAGCCGATTGAGCACGGTGTTGCGGTGACAGTACAGACGCTTGCCCGCCTCCTCCGTCGAGCCCTGGCAGTCCAGCCAGGCCGCCAGGGTGGCCAGCAGGTGATCGCGCTCCGCCGGATCCACTTCGAGCACGGGACCGAGTACCTGGAGGGCGAACTCCTGTGCCAGATCCGGGCGGGCGAGGATGAACGCCCCGGGCAGCCGGTCCGCGAGGCGGGCGACTTCACCGTCCGCCGAGCAGCTGTTCAGGGCGAGCTCGGCGAACTCACGTGCGCGCCCGAGCTCCATGAGGCCGGAGACGACGGTACTGATCCCCCCGCGCAGCCCCGGCGACGTCGGGATCACCGCCGCGAGGTCTTCGGCGGAGCGGTCGCCGAGCAGGGCCACCACCGCCAGGCCGTCCTCCTGGGGGCACCAGTGCAGTTCCATCCCGTCGCGCACCTCGCGGGCCGGCTCCGTGACGGAGCGCTCCACGTGGCTGCCGCGGAGCAGCGCCACCGCGTAGCGGGCGTGCAGCGGCAGGCCGAGCGCGACGGCGATGGCCGACACGCGGGTGACCTCGGTGTATCCCCGCAGCAGGACCTTCAGGAGGGGCAGCTGCTTGCGGCCGTCGTCCTCGGGGAGACGGCCGGCGGCGCGCCGGTGCGCCTCGACGACCAGGGCGGTGTCGCGGTCGACCCGGCCCCACACCTCATTGGCGGCGAAGGCCATGAGATGCCCCTGCTCCGGACAGTCGCGCATGACCAGGCCGACCAGGGTGTCCCAGATCTCCGCGCCACCGACCCGGTAGGCGTGCAGCACGGCCTGGAGGGGCACGCCCTCTTCGGCCCGTTTGCCGCCGGTGTGCCAGGCGTACTCGCCGGACTCCGACATGCGGCTCGGCTCGACCATCCCGCCGACGAAGCACTCCAGCGCGGTGTGGGCCGACTCCCGCAGGTCGGGCGGCGCAAGGAGGGGGTTCCCGTAGTAGGAACTGGCGCCGCGCAGCTCCGTCAGCGCCGACTCGGCGAAGGTGGGAATCCGGGGAAGGAGCAACTCCGCCGCATGGCGCAGCACGCGGGCGGCGCCCTCCTTCGAGGGTTCGCCGGGGAGCCCGGGCGACCGATGGGACGGACGTGGGTGCCGTACCGACAGGCCGGTGTGCGGCTGGTTCATCGTCACCTCCGCGTGAGTCGAACAGTGTCAAGTTAGAGACGAGTCACTCATGCGTCCAGAGCCAGGTCATATCGATTTGAACCCTTGTCTACATGAGTTAGGAGTGATTCACTTCCTGCCACATTCGCGCCGCTGCACAAGGGAGGGCCGTCGTGGCCGTCGAACAGCAGGAAGTGTCCGCATCCGAGTCGGAGGATGCGGCCCCGGGCCGTGCGACCCCCGTGCGGCGGAGGGCATGGGTCGTGCTCGCGCTGCTCGTGTGCCTGATGCTGGTCAACTACGCCGACAAGGTCGTCGTCGGGCTGGCCGGAGTCGGCATGAAGGAGGAGCTCGGCCTGGACGACGCCCGGTTCGGTGTCATCCAGAGCAGCTTCTTCTGGCTCTTCGCCGTCGGCTCCGTCCTCGGTGGCTGGCTCGGCGGCAAGGTGCGGGCACGCTGGCTGCTGGCCGGGATCGCCGCCCTGTGGGCGCTCAGCCTCGCCCCGATGGCCGCCCAGGTCGGCTTCACCACGATCGTCGCCTGCCGGATACTGCTCGGTCTCGCCGAGGGGCCGACGACCGCCCTCGCGATGCAGGTGGCGCACTCGTGGTTCCCGGCGCACAAGCGCGCCGTGCCCAGCTCGATCGTCGTCGCCGGCGCCGGGATCGGCCCCCTCATCGCCGCGCCCGTGCTGACCTGGGTCATCCTCACGCACTCCTGGCACACGGCCTTCGCCGTCCTCGCGGTCGTCGGCGCGGTGATCGCGGGGCTCTGGCTGATCGGCGGCGATTCGGGGCCCGAGGTGGCGTCCGCCGGTCACGGGCATGGTCACGGAACGGCACAAGGCGGGGCGGTGCCGGTGCTGCCCGAACGGATTCCGCTGCGGCGTCTGTTCTCCACCGGGACGCTCATCGGCATGGCGCTGCTCTTCTTCGTCGCCTACGCCAACACCTCGGTCAAGGTCAGCTGGCTGCCGCTCTACCTGCGTGAGGGGCTCGGCTACGACGCCACCGCGGCGGGCAACCTGGTCGCCCTGCCCTACCTCGGGTCCGCGATCGCCGTGATTCTCGTCGGCCTGCTCTCCAGTGCCATGACGAGGCGAGGCATCGGCAGCCGGATGACACGCGGCATCCTGCCCGGCGCGATGGTCGTCGCCTCCGGGGTGTGCACCATCGCCTTCTCCTCGCTGGACCGCGGCGTGCCGCAGATGACGCTGCTCGTCCTCGGTTCCTGTCTGAACTCCGCGGGGTACGGCGTCGCTTTCGCCGGTCTCGCCGATGTCGTGCCGGCGAAGCAGCGCGGCACCGTCTTCGGGATCATCACGGGCATCTACAGCCTCGGCGGTGTCGTGGCCCCGCTGGTGATGGGCAGACTCGTCGACTCGGGCGAGTCCGTCGCGCTCGGCTACGGGGACGGCTTCCTGGTCCTCGGAGTCACGATGATCATCGGGGCCGCCGCCGCACTGACGCTCGTCGACCCCGCGCGCGACGCCGCGAAGCTCGCGGCGAAGTCCTGATTCCTGGTCGGCACCCGCGAGGTACCCCGTGCAACCTGTGGGGCCTGTGGGACCTGTGGGACCTGTGCCCGCCGCTCGGAGCGATCCGCGCGGCGGGCACTGCTGTGTTCCGTGCCGTCGCCGTCCGGGACACCCAGATCGGCGACGTGAATCGCTGGAAAAGTATCACTTGCTCTATGGGATCCCTTGACACCTGGCCAAACGGGCAAGAAAGTGAATCTGCACTAACCTAGTGGCTGGAGGATTGCATGGGTCGCAGAGTGCTGGTGGCCGGGGTCGGGATGGTCCCGTTCGCCAAGCCCGGCGCAGCCGGGACGTACGACGAGATGGGCACGGGGGCCCTACGGGCCGCCCTTCAGGACGCCGCACTCGCCTACGAACGGATCCAGCAGGTGTACGCCGGGTACGTGTACGGCGACTCCACCTGCGGCCAGCGCGTCGTCTACGGGTTCGGAATGACCCGGGTGCCCGTGCTGAACGTCAACAACAACTGCGCCTCGGGCTCCTCCGCCCTGTGGCTCGCCCGGCAGGCGGTGGAGAGCGGCGCGGTCGACTGCGCGCTCGCCCTCGGCTTCGAGCAGATGCCGCCCGGCGCCCTCGGCGCCAAGTGGACCGACCGGCCGAACCCCCTGACGGACTTCTCCGCCGTCCTGAAGGACGTGTACGACGTCGACCCGGCCCTCCCCATGACCCCGCAGTACTTCGGCGCCGCCGGGATCGAGTACATGGACAAGTACGGGATGCGGACGGACACCTTCGCCAAGGTCTCCGTGAAGGCCCGGCGGCACGCCGCGAACAACCCGTACGCCGTCTTCCGCGAGCCGATCACCGAGCGGGAGGTACTGGACTCCCCGCACATGGCCGGTCCGCTCACCCGCCTTCAGTGCTGCCCGCCCACCTGCGGAGCCGCCGCCGCGATCGTGTGCTCCGAGGAGTTCGCCCGCAGGTACGGCCTCGACCCCAAGGTCGCCATCGCCGCCCAGACGCTCCAGTCCGACGCCGCCGGCCTCTTCGACAAGAAGAGCGCGATGTCCCTCGTCGGCATCGATGTGACCCGGGCCGCCGCGACGGAGGTCTACGAGCGGGCCGGCGTCGATCCGCGCGACATCAAGGTGGTGGAGCTGCACGACTGCTTCACCGTCAACGAGGTCCTCACCTACGAGGGCCTGGGGCTGTGTGACGAGGGCGGCGCGGAACGCTTCATCCTCGACGGTGACAACACCTACGGCGGCCGCGTCGTCACCAACCCGTCCGGCGGTCTGCTCTCCAAGGGCCACCCGCTCGGCGCCACCGGTCTCGCGCAGACCGCCGAGATCACCTGGCAGCTGCGCGGTGACGCGGGAGCCCGCCAGGTCGAGGGCGCGACCCTCGGCCTCCAGCACAACCTCGGCCTCGGCACCGCCGGTGTCGTCACCCTCTTCGAGAAGGTGTCCTGACCCATGGCCATCGACCCCGCCCTCATCGGCAGTCGCACCCCTGCCTTCGCGACCGAGGCCGAACGCGGCCGGCTCCGGTTCTTCGCCCGCGCCACCGGCCAGACGGACGCGATCTACTCCGACCCGGTGGCCGCCGCGGCCGCCGGCCACCGCGACCTCCCGATTCCGCCGACGTTCCTGTTCTGCCTGGAGATGGACAACCCCGACCGGGGCAGGTTCCTGGCCGACCTCGGTGTCGACGTACGCACGATCCTGCACGGCGGCCAGGAGTTCGCGTACCACGCCCAGGCGTACGCCGGAGACGCGCTCACCTTCGTCACCGAGGTCAAGGACGTGTACGCGAAGAAGGGCGGCGCGCTGGAGTTCATCGTGCGCGACACCCATGTGACCCGCGACGGCGCCCCGATCGCCACGCTCACCAGCACCATCGTGGTGCGCGACCCGAAGGCGGACCCACGATGACCACCCTGAACACGGGCGACTCGCTCACCATCCAGGCCCCGAAGGTCACCCGTACCGCGCTCGCCCTCTACGCGGGGGCCTCCGGCGACCACAACCCGGTCCACATCGACACCGACGCGTGCGAGGCGGTCGGCATCCCGGACGTCTTCGCCCACGGCATGCTCTCGATGGCGTACCTCGGGCGGCTGCTCACCGACTGGGTCCCGCAGGGGCGCGTCCGCTCCTTCGGCGTGCGGTTCTCCGCGATCACCCCTGTCAACGCCACGCCCGTCTGCACCGGCACCGTCACCGCCGTCGAGGACGGGCTCGCCCACGTCGACCTGACGGTCGCCCTGCCCGACGGCACCGTGACCCTCCGGGGCTCCGCCGTCGTCACCGCCGACTGACCCTCACCGCAAGGACGTACATCATCATGGGAACCCTGGACGGCAGGGTCGTCAACATCTCCTCCGTGTCGGGCCAGTACGGCAACCCCGGCCAGGCCAACTACTCCGCCGCGAAGGCCGGCGTCATCGGTCTGACCAAGACCATGGCCAAGGAGTGGGGCCGCTACAAGGTCAACGTCAACGCCGTCGCGTACGGCTTCATCCTCACCCGCATGACCGAGGCGACCGCCGACGACGAGGCGTTCGTCGAGATCGAGGGCCGGAAGATCAAGGTCGGCGTCAGCCCGCAGATCGCCGCCGCCGTCGCCCGCGGCAACCCGTTCGGCCGGCCCGGTACCCCGGCGGAGGCCGCGGGCGCCGTCTACCTGCTCTGTACGCGGGAGGCCGACTACATCAGCGCCCAGGTCGTCACCGTCGACGGCGGCTCCCGCTGACCACCCCTCATCCACCCACCGGGCAACGACAGCAACGACAGGACCGACACATGAAGCGCACCCTCTACACCCAGGAGCACGAGGACTTCCGGGCGATGATCCGGGACTTCATCGCCAAGGAGGTGAAGCCCCACTTCGAGCAGTGGGAGCGGGACAACCTCGTCGACCGCGAGATCTTCCGGAAGCTCGGGGCGCTCGGTGTGATGGGCTTCGACATCCCCGAAGAGCTCGGCGGCGCCGGCGAGACCAGCTACAAGTACCAGGTCGTCATCAACGAGGAGTGCGCACGCGCCGCCGTCTCCTTCGGTCATTACGGCGTGTCCACCGGCATCGTCCTGCCATACCTGCTGGACCTCGCGAACGACGAGCAGAAGAAGCGCTGGCTCCCGGGCGTGGCCTCCGGCGACCTCATGTTGTGCATCGCGATGACCGAGCCGGGCACCGGCTCCGACCTCGCGGGGATCCGCACCACGGCCAAGCTCTCCGAGGACGGCACCCACTACGTCCTCAACGGATCCAAGACCTTCATCACCGGCGCCCGCAACTCCGAACTGTGCGTCGTCGCGGCCCGCACCGCCCCCGCCGGCGCCGACGACCGCCGCCACGGCCTCAGCCTGCTGGTCGTCCCGACCGACAGCGAGGGCTTTGCCTACGGCCGCAAGCTGGACAAGATCGGGCTGCGGTCCTCCGACACCTCCGAACTCTCCTTCACCGACGTCCGGGTGCCGGTCGAGAACCTGCTCGGCGAGCAGGACAAGGGCTTCTCGTACCTCGGCCGGAACCTGCCCCGTGAACGGCTCTCCATCGGCGTGGGCGCCGTCGCCACGGCCACGGCCGCGATCGAGTTCGCCCGGGAGTACGTCCTGGAGCGCCAGGTCTTCGGCAAGCCGGTGGCGGCCTTCCAGAACACCAAGTTCGTGCTCGCCGAGTGCGCCGCCGAGGTGGAGGCCCTCCAGGCCCTTGTCGACAAGGGCATCGAACTCGACGACACGGGAGAACTGACCGGCGCCGACGCCGCGAAGATCAAGCTGTTCGGCACCGAGGTCGCGGGGCGGGTCATCGACAAGTGCCTCCAGCTGCACGGTGGTTACGGCTACATGCTGGAGTACCCGATCGCCCGGCTGTACGCGGACACCCGCGTCTCGCGGATCTACGGCGGCACCAGCGAGGTCATGAAGACGATCATCGCCAAGGACCTGGGTCTGTGACGGCGGGCACCGCCGGCCCGCTGGCCGGCATCCGTGTCGTCGAACTCGGCGGCATCGGGCCCGGCCCGTTCGCCGGGATGCTCCTGGCAGACCAGGGCGCCGAGGTCATCCGCATCGACAGGCCCGCCGAGGCCGGCACCGCATCGAAGCACCCGATCCTGCACCGAGGCCGCCGCTCCGTCGTCCTCGACCTGAAGGACCCGTCGGACGTCGAGGCCGTCCTCGCACTCATCGACACCGCCGACGCCCTCATCGAAGGGTTCCGCCCCGGCGTCGCCGAGCGCCTGGGCCTCGGGCCGGACGTCTGCCTGGCCCGCAATCCCCAGCTCGTCTACGGCCGGATGACCGGCTGGGGCCAGGACGGCCCGCTCGCCCAGGCACCCGGCCACGACATCAACTACATCGCCGTCGCGGGTGCGCTCGGGGCGATGGGCGGCGCGGGCGAGAATCCGCCCGTCCCGTTGAACCTCGTCGGCGACATGGGCGGCGGCGGCATGCTGCTCGCCCTCGGTATCACCACCGCACTGGTCAGCGCTGAGCGAACGGGCGAGGGCCAGGTCGTCGACGCCGCCATGACCGACGGCACGGCGGTCCAGCTCGCCCTCGTCCACGGCCTGCTCGCGGTGGGCCGATGGGAGGACGCGCGCGGTGTCAACCTCTTCGATGGTGGTGCCCCCTTCTACCGCACCTACCGCACCTCCGACGGCGGCCACATGGCTGTCGGCAGCGTCGAGCCGCAGTTCTACGCCACGCTCCTGGAGGTGCTCGGCCTGACGGACGACCCGCTGTTCGCCAAGCAGCACGACCGGGACAGCTGGCCCGCCATGCGAGCACGCCTGGACGAAGTCTTCGCAGGCCGGAGCCGCGAGGAGTGGACCGCCGCCTTCGACGGAACGGAGTCCTGCGTCACGCCGGTGTACGGGCTGACCGAAGCAGCCGCCCACCCGCACAACCTGGCGCGCGGCACGTACTACACCGAAGGCGGAGTGCTCCAGCCCGCCCCCGCCCCGCGCTTCCAGGGCACCCCGCCCGGCACACCGCGGCCGGCGCCGGTGGTCGGCGCGCACACCCAGGAGGTCCTGGCGGAGGTCGGCCTCGTGCGGTGACGTGACGAGCATGCGAAGAGGGGGTGCTGCCGATGGCAGCACCCCCTCTCCGTATCGACCGGTGCTTCAGAGGAGTTCGAGGATCGTCGCGTTGGCCATGCCGCCGGCCTCGCACATGGCCTGGAGGCCGTAACGGATGCCGTTGTCCCGCATGTGGTGGACCAGTGTCGTCATCAGGCGGGCTCCGGAGCCGCCCAGCGGGTGGCCGATCGCCATCGCGCCGCCGAGCGGGTTCATCAGCGCGTAGTCCGCGCCGGTCTCCTGCAGCCAGGCCAGCGTGACCGGGGCGAACGCCTCGTTGATCTCGAACGCGCCGATGTCGCCGATCGACAGGCCGGAGCGCTTCAGGGCCTTGGCGGTGGCCGGGGCCGGGCCCAGGGCCATGGTGACCGGGTCGACGCCGGCGAGGACGGCCGTGTGGACGCGGGCGATCGGGGTCCAGCCGTTGCGGCGGGCGATCTCGCTCGTGGTGATGAGCAGCGCGGCGGCGCCGTCGGAGATCTGCGAGGAGTTGGCGGCGCTCACCACGCCGTCCGCCTTGAACGGGGTCTTCAGTCCGCCGAGCTTCTCCAGGGTCGACCCGCGTCGCACCCCCTCGTCGGTGTCGAAGACGCGCACGGTGCCGTCCGCGTCGGTGACGGTGACCGGGGCGATCTGGGCGGCGAAGCGGCCCTCGTCGACGGCCCGGGCGGCCCGCGCGTGCGAGTCCAGGGCGTGCTGGTCGAGCTGCGTGCGGGTGAAACCGTATCGCTCGGCGATCAGTTCGGCGCCGACACCCTGGTCGAAGGTGCCCTGCCCGTCGGGGAAGTAGCGGTCGAGCACGAGCGGTCCGTACGCCCTTCCGGCGCCCGGGACCTCGCGGGCCGAGCCCATCGGCACCCGGCTCATCGACTCCACACCGCCCGCCACGGCGATGTCGTACTGCCCGGCGGCGACGAGCCCCGCGGCGAAGTGCACCGACTGCTGGGAGGAGCCGCAGGCGCGCGAGACGGAGACACCGGGCACGGACTCGGGCCAGCCGGCCGCGAGTGCGGCGAACCTGCCGACGACGCCCGACTGCTCACCGACCTGCGAGACCGTGCCCCAGACCACGTCGTCGACGGTGGCGGGGTCGAGACCGGTGCGCTCGGCGAGCGCGGTCAGGACATGGGCGGAGAGATCGACGGCGTGGATGCCGGAGAGGGACCCTCCCCGCTTCCCGACGGGGGTTCGCACGGCGTCCACGATCACTGCGTCACGCATGGGCTGCTCCTGGAAGAGGGGTGGAAGGCGCGCTCGCGCCCGGGCGCGAGTCGCTTCAAGTTATTTCAGGCTAACCTCCGTGTCCAGGGTTCGGATCGCGCATCGAACCCCTTGACAGTTGAGTAGTCGGACGTAAAAGTGAAAACTGGCTAACCCGAGAGCAAGAGAGAGGCAGCCATGCCGCGCACGGTTTTCAACGAGGAGCACGAGGCGTTCCGACAGATGGTCCGGGACTTCCTCGCCAAGGAAGCGGTTCCGCACCTGCAGGACTGGGTCGAGGCGAAGGCCGTCTCCCGCGACTTCTACCGCAAGCTCGGCGCCCTCGGCCTGCTCGGCATGGAGGTGCCGGAGGAGTACGGCGGCGGCGCCCAGACCGGACACCACTTCGGTGCCGTGCTCGCCGAGGAGGTCGCCCGGGCCGGGGCCACCCTCGGCACCGCGATGACGCACTCCAACATCATCCTGCCGTACCTCCTGCACTTCGGGACCGAGGAGCAGAAGCGGCGCTGGGTCCCCGGCTGCGTCTCCGGCGACCTCATGCTCTCCATCGCGATGACCGAGCCCGGTACCGGCTCCGACCTCGCCGGCATCCAGACGAAGGCCGCCCTCTCCGAGGACGGCACCCACTACGTCCTCAACGGTGCCAAGACCTTCATCACCGGCGGCACCCAGTGCGACCTGGTCCTGGTGGTCTGCCGTACGTCCCCGGCCCCCGCGGACAACCGCCGCAAGGGTCTCTCGATCCTGGTCGTCGACGCCCGGAGCGAAGGGTTCGCGGTCGGCCGCAGCCTGGACAAGATCGGCCTGCACGCCTCCGACACCGCCGAACTCTCCTTCACCGACGTGAAGGTGCCGGCGGAGAACCTGCTGGGCGAGCAGGACGAGGGCTTCTTCTGCCTCGGCCGCAACCTCGCGCGCGAGCGCCTGGTGATCGCCGTCCAGGCCGCGGCCGCCGCCGAGGCGGCGGTGTCCTTCGCCAAGGACTACACCCGGGACCGCCAGGTCTTCGGCAAGTCCGTGGCCTCCTTCCAGAACACCAAGTTCGCGCTCGCCGAGTGCGCCACCGAGGTCGAGGCCGCCAAGCTCATGGCGTACGAGGCCCTGGAGCGCGACGCGCGGGGCGAGCTTTCCGCCGACTACGCGGCCATGGCGAAACTGCTGTGCACCGAGACCGCGAGCCGCGTCATCGACAAGTGCCTCCAGCTGCACGGTGGTTACGGCTACATGCTGGAGTACCCGATCGCCCGCCTGTACGCGGACACCCGCGTCATGCGGATCTACGGCGGCACCAGCGAGGTCATGAAGACCATCATCGCCAAGTCCATCGGCCTCTGAGCAGCCCCCTGAGTCGCCTTCCGATCGGGCCTCCGGTCCGTCCCCGACTCACCTCTGACATCGAAGAGAACGGACCCTCACCATGCAGATCAACGGAGTCTCCGCCGTCATCACCGGTGGCGCCTCGGGCCTCGGCCTCGCCACCGCCATGCGCCTGCTCGACCAGGGTGCGCACGTCGTCCTGCTCGACCTGCCCACCTCCCAGGGCGAGCAGATCGCCAAGGAACTCGGCGAGCGCGCCCACTTCGTCGCCGGTGACGTCCGCAGCGCCGACGACGCCGCCCGCGCCGTCGCCACCGCCGCGGCCCAGGCACCGCTGCGCATCACCGTCAACTGCGCCGGCCTCGGCAAGGGCGGCCGCACCGTCGGCCGCGACGGCACGCCCTACGCCCTGGAGGACTTCGAGTTCGTCGTCGGCGTCAACCTGATCGGCACCTTCAACGTGCTGCGCCTCGCCGCCGCCGAGATGGCGAAGACCGACGAGGTCGACGGAGAGCGCGGCGTCATCATCAACACCGCCTCCGCCGCCGCCTTCGAGGGTCAGATCGGCCAGTGCGCCTACTCCGCCTCCAAGGGCGGCATCGTCGGCATGACCCTGCCGATCGCCCGTGACCTGGCGGCGGCGAAGATCCGCGTGGTCACCATCGCCCCCGGCCTCTTCTCCACCCCGCTGCTCAACAAGAAGCCGCAGGAGTTCCTCGACGCGCTCGGCGCCCAGGTCCCGCACCCCTCCCGCCTCGGCGACCCCGCCGAGTACGCCCACCTGGCGACCTCGATCATCGAGAACCCCATGCTCAACGGCGAGACGATCCGCCTCGACGGCGCCATCCGCATGGCTCCGAAGTAGACCGTCCCCCCACACGTGCCACAGGGAGCAACCGTGTCCACTACCCACCCCGCCCCGAAGGTCGCCGTCGTCACCGGTGCCGCCCGGGGCATCGGCGCGGCGATCGCGGCCCGCCTCGCCCGGGACGGCTTCGCCGTCGCGGTCCTCGACCTCGACGAGGCCGCCTGCGCCAAGACCGTCGAGACCGTCGAGAAGCATGGCGGACGCGCCCTCGCGGTCGGCTGCGACGTCTCGGACTCCGAGCAGGTCGAGGCGGGCGTCGCCCGCGTCGCGGCCGAACTCGGCGCCCCCACCGTCCTGGTGAACAACGCCGGCATCATCCGGGACAACCTCGTCTTCAAGATGACCGACCGGGACTTCGACTCGGTCATCGGCGTCCACCTGCGCGGCGCCTTCCTGATGGCGCGCGCCGTGCAGCGCCACCAGACCGCCGCAGGCTGGGGCCGTACCGTCAACCTGTCCTCGTCCGCCGCCCTCGGCAACCGGGGCCAGTCGAACTACTCGTCCGCCAAGGCCGGCCTGATGGGCCTCACCAAGACCCTGGCGATCGAGCTCGGTCCGTTCGGCGTCACCGTCAACTGCGTCGCCCCCGGCTTCATCGCCACCGAGATGACCGAGGCCACCGCCGAGCGCATGGGCATCACGTTCGAGGAGTTCACCGAGCGCTATGCCAAGGCCATCCCGGTGCGCCGGGGCGGCCGCCCCGAGGACATCGCGCAGGCGGTCTCCTTCTTCGTCCGCGAGGAGGCCGGGTTCGTCAACGGCCAGATCCTCTACGTCGCGGGCGGCCCGAAGGGCTGACGTTCCGCCGCGGGCCCCCGGGCCCTTCAGCGCTTCCGTATCGCCGCATCCTCTGCCAACGACGATGGAGGGACTCCCTCATGGGCCTGCATCTGCCCGACGCCATCCGCCTGCACGCGACGGAGCGCGGCACCTCCACCGCGCTCAGCTGTGAGGGTGCCACGATCGGCTACGCCGCACTGGACTCCCGCAGCAACCGCATCGCCCGCGCGCTGCTCGCCGCGACCGCTACCGGGTCCCGGATCGGCTTCCTCGCCCGCACCCGTAACGAGGCGGGCGAGATCCTGGTCGGCGCGGCCAAGGCCGGACTGGTGACCGTCCCGCTCAACTGGCGCCTGGCCGTTGCCGAGTTGACCGCCGTCGCCCAGGACGCCGAGCTGACGGTCCTGCTGACGGAACCCGAGTTCCGTGCGGCCGCCGATGCCGTGTGCGCGGCCCTTCCCGGAGTGCGGCTGATCGTCATCGGCCCCTCCGAGGAGCCGGACGTGCCCGCGTACGAGTCCTGGCTCGCCGCCCACCCGGACGACGATCCCGGCCGGGGCACCGGCACCGACGCCGACGAGGTGTTCCTGCAGATCTACACCTCCGGCACCACCGGCGTACCCAAGGGCGTCCTCCTTACCCACGGCAACTTCTACGCCGACTCCACCGAGCTGGAGGAGTACCTCTGGGAACCCGGGTCCGTCGCGCTCAACGCCTTGCCGATGTTCCACATCGGAGGGCTCGGCTGGCTGCGCGTGGCGCTCACCGCCGGCGCCACCAGCCTGATGTTCCCGGACTTCGCCCCCGAGGCGGCGGCCGAGACCATCGAGCGGGAGGGCGTCACCCACGCCTTCCTCGTCCCCTCGGTCCTGCACATGCTCACCGAGCTGCCCGGCATCGAGAAGCGCGACTTCTCCCGCCTCACCCTCATCACGTACGGGTCCGCACCCATCACCCCTGCCCTGCTGCGCCGCTCGATGGCCCTCTTCGGCTGCCACTTCATGGGCAAGTACGGGCTGACCGAGGGCGGCGGCACGGTCACCCAGCTGCCGCCGGAGGACCACGAGCCCGACGGGCCCAAGCAGCACCTGCTCACCTCGGTCGGCAGGCCCCGCCGCGGAGTCGACGTCGTCATCGCCGACCCCGAGACGGGCAGGCCGGTCGAGGCGGGGACCGTCGGCGAGATCCGGATCCGCTCCCGCCACAACACGCCCGGCTACTGGAACCGGCCCGAGGAGACCGGGGCGCTGTACGACTCCGAGGGCCTGCTGCGCACCGGGGACGGCGGCTACCTCGACGCGGACGGCTACCTCTTCCTCGCCGACCGCATCAAGGACATGATCGTCAGCGGCGGCGAGAACGTGTACCCCACCGAGGTCGAGTCCGTGCTCGCCGAGCACCCGGCGGTGTCCGAGGTCGCGGTCGTCGGTCTCCCCGACGAGGTGTGGGGCGAGGCCGTCACCGCCTTCGTGGTCCCGCGCCCGGGAGCCGACCGCCCCACCGAACGGGAGCTCGTCGACTTCACCCGGGACCGGATCGCCTCGTACAAGAAGCCCCGCAGGGTCCACTTCGTCGACGCGCTGCCCCGCAACCCCAACGGCAAGGTCCTCAAGCGCGAGCTGCGGGCCGGCATCCACTAGATCCGTCGGGATCCGCCTGGACACACCTGGCTCCAGGCGGACCCACCAGAGAAAGGGACGGCGATGGCCGATCTCGAGTACACGGTCCGCGACGGGATCGCGACCGTCCTCCTCAACCGCCCCGAGCGCAAGAACGCCTTCACCATCGACATGGTGCACGCCTGGGCCGACGCCCTGACGGACGCGCAGGTCGACCCCGAGGTGCGCGTCATCGTCGTCACCGGAGCCGGCGACTCCTTCTGCTCCGGCGTCGACCTCTCCGCCTTCAAGGGGGAGCAGCGGGCGCCACTGGGGGAGAAGGAACTCCTCACGCAGAACGTGCACCGCGTCGCGCTGGCCCTCGAAGACGTCGACAAGCCGGTCATCGCCGCCGTCACCGGCCCCGCCGTCGGCGCCGGAATGGACATGGCGCTCCTGTGCGACCTGCGCTTCGCCGGCCGCAGAGCCCGCTTCTCCGAGGGCTACATCAAGGTCGGCCTGGTCCCCGGCGACGGCGGCTGCTGGCTCCTGCCCCGCGCCGTCGGCACCTCCACCGCGCTGCGGATGCTGTGGACCGGCGACTTCGTCGGCGCCGAAGAGGCGCTGCGCATCGGCCTGGTGGACGAGGTGCACGAGGAAGAGGACCTGATGGACGCGGTGTACGCCTACGCCGCCCGGCTCGCCGAACGGCCGCCGGTCGCGATCCGCACCATCAAGCGCGCGGTCCGTCAGGGCGCACGCCATGACCTGCGGACCGCACTCGACCTGATCTCGTCCCACATGGCCGTCATCACCTCCACCCAGGACTCGCAGGAGGCGTTCGCGGCCTTTCAGGAGAAGCGCCCCGGCGTCTTCACCGGCCGCTGACCCCATCTGCTTCGTACCGCCTCGTACGCCTCGTACGCCCGAAAGGCCACCATGGACCACACCCCGGGAACGGACTCCTGCGCCGCACTGCGCGCGCAGGTCCGCGAGCTGACCGCCGAGTGGCGGGACGCCGGACGCTACACCCCGCGCAGCGACTCCTGGCTGCGCTCCTTCGACCTGGAGTTCAGCAAGGAACTCGCCGCCCGCGGGCTCATCGCCATGACGTACCCGGAGGAGTTCGGCGGCGCCGGGCGCACCAACGTCGAACGGCTCGCCGTGACCGAGGAGCTGCTCCGCGCGGGCGCCCCGGTCGCCGCGCACTGGATCGGCGACCGGCAGATCGGGCCGGCGATCCTGCGCCACGGCACGCGCGCGCTCCAGGAGGAGATCGTGCCGAGGATCGCTTCTGGCGAGGCCGTGTTCTGCCTGGGCATGAGTGAGCCGGAAGCCGGCTCGGACCTGGCCTCGGTGAGGACCACCGCGGAGCGGGTCGAGGGCGGCTGGCTGGTCAACGGCCATAAAATCTGGACGACTCAGGCCCACCACGCCACCCACGCCTATCTGCTGGCCCGTACCTCGCGTGAGGAGCGCAAGCACGACGGGCTCAGCGAGTTCGTCCTCGACATGGACGCCGAGGGCGTGTCGGTCACCCCGATCGTCGACCTCGCGGGCGAGCACCACTTCAACGAGGTGCGCTTCGAGAACGTCCTCGTGCCCGCCCACCGGCTCATCGGTGAGGCCGGCAAGGGCTGGAAGCAGGTCGTCGAGCAGCTCTCCTTCGAGCGCGGCGGCGCCGAGCGCGCCCTGTCCAGCTACCCCGTCTTCGTGGAGCTGATCGCCGCGGCCGCCCGCGACGAGGGCGACCGCGAGCTGCACGCGCTGCTCGGCTCCCTCGTCGCCCGCCTCGCGGTCCTCCGCCGGCTCTGCTTCGAGGTCGCCGGTGCCATGGACGCGGGCCAGGCCCCGGTCCAGCAGGCCGCGGCCCTGAAGTTCCTCGGCAACGCCTTCGAGCACGACGTCATCGAGGCGCTGCGCCGCACCGACCTGTGCCAGGACCCCGCCTTCGACTCCGCCTTCGGCCAGGCGCTGCTCGCCTCCCCGGCCTTCAGCCTGCGCGGCGGCGCGGCCGAGGTCCTGCTCTCCCTCATCGCCCGCCAGGAGGCCCGTTCATGAGCCAGTTCGCCGACGAACTGCGCAGTCTGGTCGACGACCTGGCCGCGTCCGGCAAGCCCGACCTGTGGGACAGCCTGGTCGAGCTCGACCTGCCCCGGGTCGGCATCGCCGAGGAGGAGGGCGGCTCCGGCGGCTCCCTCGACGATCTGCTCGTGGTGGTCGAGTCCCTCGCCGGACACGGCATCGGCGTACCGATCGTCGAGGCATCCACCGCGGACTGGATCCTCAGCCACGCCGGGAACCTCGTCGACGGCCTCACCACGGTCCTGCTGCTCGACGAGAAGCCCGAGAGCACGTCGGGCACCCTCATCGCCGAGCTGACGGCCGTGCCGTGGGCCCGCGACGCCGCACGCCTGGTGCTGTGCGCGCCCGGCACCGCGCCGCTCGTCGTCGACCTCGCCCATGCCTCGGTCACCGTGCGGCCCGTGGACAACATCGCCGGGGAGCCCCGCGACACCGTGCTCCTCGCGGGCACGCCCGTCACCGTCGTAGCGGGTGCGCCGGAGCACGCCGAGGTCCGCGAGCGCCTCGCCCTCCTCTGGTCGGCCGCCGTGCTCGGTGCCGCGCACGGCGCGTACCGACTCACCAGGACGTACGTCTCCGAGCGCGAGCAGTTCGGCGCGCCCCTGCTCAGGATCCCGGCCGTCGCGGGCAACCTCGCCCGGATGCGCGTCCAACTCGTCCAGGCCGACGCCGCCCTCGCCCTGGCCCGAGAGGCCGCCCCGGACACTGGCGCCGCCGAGATCGTGCGGATCACCACGGCCGCCGCCGCCACCGAGATCGCCCAGATCGCGCACCAGCTGCACGGCGCCATGGGCATCACCGAGGAGTACCCGCTGCACCGGCTCACCCGCCGCCTCTGGGCCTGGCGCGACGCCGTCGCCTCCGAGCGGCACTGGGCCGAGAGCCTCGGCCGGCGCGCGGCGGAGGCCGGCGAGGCCGGCGTATGGACCCGGATCACCGCCACCGCTGCCGCCATCGACCGTGAGGGATGACCGACCATGCCTGACATGCCCGAACTCGACTGGGACGACACGACCGACCAGGCCAACGCGACCCGTGGCCTGATCGACAAACTGGAGCCCTGCGTCGTGCGCAACGAAGCGGGCCGGGTCGTCTGGGACAACGACCGCTGGGACTTCCTGAACAAGGACGAGTGCCCCGACACCGTCCACCCGAGCCTGTGGCGACAGAGCCGGCTCAACACCGCCCAGGGCCTCTTCGAGGTCGCGCCCGGGATCTACCAGGTCCGCGGCCTCGACGTCTCCAACATGACGATCATCGAGGGCGAGACCGGCGTGGTCGTCGTCGACCCGCTGACGTCCAAAGAGGTCGCCGCCGAAGGCCTCGGGCTGTACACCCGCAACCGCGGTGAGCGCCCGGTGAAGGCCGTGATCTACACGCACAGCCACGGCGACCACTTCGGCGGCGTCCTCGGCGTCACCACCCACGCGGAGGTCGAGGCGGGCGAATGCGCCGTCATCGCGCCCGACGGGTTCATGGACCACGCCGTCAGCGAGAACGTCTTCGCGGGACCGGCGATGCTGCGCCGCGCCGTCTACATGTACGGCCGCTCGCTGCCGGTCGGCCCCGAGGCGTCGGTCGGATTCGGTCTCGGACAGGCCCTGTCCACCGGCACCGTCGGCCTGATCGCACCGACACTGAGCATCACGGCGACGGGTCAGGAGCTCGTCCTGGACCGAGTCCGGCTGGTCTTCCAGCTGACGCCGGACACCGAGGCCCCCTCGGAGATGAACTTCTACCTGCCGGACCACCGCGTCCTGCTCATCGCCGAGAACGTCAACCACTCGCTGCACAACGTCCTCACACTGCGCGGCGCCCAGGTCCGCGACGCCCACGCCTGGGCGTCGTACATCACCGAATCGATCCAGCTGTTCGACGGGGCCGAGATCCTCGTCGGCTCCCACAACTGGCCGACGTGGGGCCACGACGAGGTGATGCGGATGCTCACCCAGCAGCGTGACGCCTACGCCTATCTCCACGACCAGACCGTCCGGCTGATGAACCAGGGTTTGACGGGGCCCGAGATCGCCGAGGAGATCCGGTCCTTCCCCGGCGAGCTGGGCAAGGCCTGGAGCGTGCGCGGCTACTACGGCTCCCTCAGCCACAACGTCAAGGCGGTCTACCAGCGCTACATGGGCTGGTACGACGGGAACCCGGCGCACCTGTGGCAGCACCCGCCGGTCGAGCAGGCCAGGCGGTACGTCGCCGCCATCGGCGGAGCGGACGCCACCGTCGCCTCCGCCCGTGAGGCGTTCGAGGCCGGCGACCTGCGCTGGGCCGCCGAACTGCTCAACCATGTGCTGTTCTCCGAGCCCGAACACACCGAGGCACGGGAACTGCAGGCGGAGACGTACGAGCGGCTGGGCTTCGGCCAGGAGAACGGCACCTGGCGCAACATCTACCTCACCGGAGCCAAGGAGCTGCGCGAGGCCGGTCAGGAGAGGCGCCGGACCGGAGCCCCCGGCAAGGAGAGCGTCGACATGCTGGCGGCGCTCTCCACCCGGCAGCTGTTCGAGTCGATGGCGGTCCGGCTCGACGGACCGCGGGCGGCCGCCCACCGGCTGCTGTTGCGATGGGAGTTCACCGACACCGACGAGGTATGGACGCTCCTGGTCGGCAACGGAGTGCTCACCCCGATGCGGGGCGACGCACCCGGCGCGGAGGCTCCGCAGCTGATCCTCCGCCTGGAACGGTCCACGCTGGACCGGATCCTGGCCCAGCACACCTCCTTCCCGGAGTCGATCGGCTCCGGCGCCGTCACAGTAGAGGGCGATGTCACCGTGCTCGCGACCTTCCACGGCCTGCTGGAGAAGCCGGCGCGCAACTTCCCGATCGTGCTGCCGTAACCACCGCACCACCGTGCCGGGGTCCGCGCCAAGCGGGCCCCGGCTCCTTCATGCCCCCGAAGGACGAACGAATGAACGTGACGACCACGACCACGACCACGACCACGACCACGACCACGAACACCACCGACGACCGACTGGCCCACCTGGTGGAGACGGCCGTGGAGGCGTGCCGCGAGGTCGAGCGGGTGGCGCGCCGACTCGACGCCGGGCTGCCGCGCCTGCTCGAAGCCCGTCAGAAGGGACTGCCGGTCGCCGTACTGACGGGCAGTGAGATGACCGCGGTCGGATACGAGTTCGGCTCGGCGCTCAAGACCGTCTATCAGAGCCTGGCGGTGCTCCGCAGAGAGCTGTACCGGTCGGCGATCGACGACGACGGGCTGACACTCACCGAGATGGCTCGCCTCTCCGGCAATTCCCGCCAGCGGGTCGCCCGCCAGGTCAAGAGAGCGCGCGAAGAGGCTTCCTGACCCCGGGCACAAAGAAAGCGCCCCCGTCACCGGTGAGTGGTGACGGGGGCTTGTCCGTGTCGTGTGCTGTCGCGACCTGCGAGATCGGGTCAGAAGCCCATGCCGAGGCCGACACCGCCCAGGACGGCCTTGGAGACGTCCGGGGAGATGTAGTGGGTCAGCGGGGATCGCATGGCACCCGGGGTGAGCTTGTCCAGCGACCAGCCGCCGCGGTCCTTGTCGGTGGCCTTGAGGTTGTAGCCGCCGGCCATGCCCGCCCAGAGGAAGCCCTTGTCCTCGAACGGGAGGAAGACGCGGACACCGTGCTGCGTACGGTTGCCGAAGCCGTTGAGGGTCTCGGCGACGGCCGGCTTGTCGGGGTCGTCCATGCGGTAGACGTCGCCGCCGCCCATGGTCTTGAACAGGGCCGGGCCGATGACCTTCTCCAGGGCGGTCGCGGTCGCGTCCGAGGTGCCGTACGAGTACTGGCTGGTGAACGCGGCCGGGGTGGTCAGACCCGTGGCGTCGGCGGTCGACATGTACAGCTTGTCCTGGAAGGTGGTGAAGGTCCAGGAGTACATGTTGGCCGGGTTGCCGAAGCCGGACAGGCCGAACTTCGGGGTCTGGCCGAGCTTGTTGGGCTTGTTGGACCAGGTCTTCGACGCGGGGTCGTAGACCGGCAGGGTCGACTCTCCGTAGAGCAGGGTGACCTTCTGCTTCGCGGTGCCCGGGTCGGAGATCTTGAAGATCGTCGCGGCGCGGTTGGCCTTCCCGACGTCACGCAGCCGGGTGACCTCGGAGGCGGGCTCGCCGTACTCGTTCCACAGCGAGGTGACCGAGGTCATGCCGGCGTAGTTGTAGCTGCCGACGTACAGGTCGCCGCGCCACTCCTTGATGCCGCCCCACACGATGGACTTGCCGACGACCGGGTCCGGGTCGTAGTCGTCCCACGAGAAGATGGGCTTCCAGCCGGCGGCGTCGGTGGTGGTGAGTCCGCCCTCGCGGAGCTCCGGGCTCATCCAGATCTTGGACGGGCCGCCGAAGGACGCGGACTTCTTGGCGGGCAGCACACCCATCCAGCCCGACACGGCGAGGCGGTTGCCGAAGACGGTCAAGTAGCCGGCGTCGTTCGGCAGATCGCCGACCCTCTCGAACTGGAACGGGTCCTCGAGGCTGCCCGTCCACTTCAGAATGGAGCCGCCCAGACCCGAGGCGCCACCGGCCGTGTTGGCCGTGCGGCCCGCGAGGTAGAGGTTGCCGTCGGGGCCCTGGACGCCGCCGCGACCCGAGATCAGGTCGGTGCGAAGCTGCGAGCCGAGGAAGCGGCCGGTCCTGCCCTCGAAGGCGAAGAGGGACATGCCCTGGCGGGGGTCGAGAGCGGTGGGCTGCTTGAGGCCCATGATGAAGACGATGTCGCCGTTGGCGGCGGCGCCGCGCAGACCCGTGGTGTTCTGGAACAGCGGGTCGTCCTTCGGCGAGATGTCCTCGACCTTCTGGGTGTCCGCGTTCACGCGCAGCACCTGCGGCATGCGCGAGTCGCCGATGCGCGGGCCGAACGTCGTGGCCCCCGAACTCTGGCCGTACTCACAGGAGTTGACGCCCGGAACCTCGTGCGCGGCGGGCACGTCGGTGGTGAAGGTGGAGATACCACCGCAGAGCACGTTGGACAGTGTGCCGAAGTAGCCGTAGTCGCCGGAGCGTGCGGCGGCCCAGATGTAGCCGCCGTCGATCTTCTGCTGGTAGCCGGTCGGGCAGGTGCCGTCCGGGTTCGGGGCGGTATGCAACCCGATGCCGGCGTAGCACTCGTTGACCTGGGCTTGGGCCGTCTCCGTGACGTTCAGGATCGGTCCCGGCACCGGGGAGGCCGCGGAGGCCGGGGCGGCGGTGACCACGGAGCCGAGGACGGCCGTCATCGCGGTGACAACGGCCAGTCCGATGCGGTGTCCGCCGCGAGCCTCGGTACTTCTGCCAACAGTCATGGGAATAGCGCTCCTTCTCCGGTGTTCCGCACGTTCGCGGATCCATGGGAGAAGCGTGTGAGCGCAACCGGGAGGTGCGGCAAGCGGGGAGGGAGACCAATCGGGCTGTGCCGCCCGCCGCCCTCGAAGGGGTTGCGTTGTGCCGCGTCACAGGAGTTCGGCCGGGGGCACGGGGGGCGTGCCGGGAGGGCTTGTCCGGCTGGGGCGGCCCGGTCATGGTGAACCGCCGTACCGACAAAGGAGTCGTCCGTGAACAGATGGTGGAACCCCTTGATCCGGCGGGGGAGAGCCCGCACCTTCGTCGCCGCACTGGTGGCCGCGTTCGTCGCCGCACTGATCGGCCCGGTCCCGGCCGCCTCGGCCGCCGCCGAGCCGCCGCTGAACACTCCCGTCGCCACACTCGACGCGGCCCTGCGCTGCCCCGGCTCCTTCACCCATCCCGACCGTGAGCCGGTGCTGCTGGTCCACGGCACCACGTCCACGTACGAGGAGAGCTGGGGCTGGAACTATGCCCCGGCCCTGCGCGACGCGGGCTACGACGTCTGCGGCGTCGAGCTGCCCAACAGGTCGATGGGTGACATCCAGGAGGCGGCCGAGTACGTCGTCCACGCCATCGACACGATCTACGCCGCCACCGGCCGCAAGGCCGACGTCATCGGCCACAGCCAGGGCAACATGGAGATGCGCTGGGCCGTGAAGTGGTGGCCGCACCTGCGGAGCCGGGTCGACGACCTGGTCCTCCTGGCCAACCCCGGCCATGGGATCACCGGCGGCAACCTCTTCTGCATCGGCTGGTGCGCACCGGCGCTGCACCAGTTCACCATCGGGTCCGACTTCGTCGCCGCCCTCAACCGGGACGACGAGACCCCCGGCGACATCGCGTACACCAACATCTACAGCCTCACCGACGAGGCGATCACGCCGTTCACGACCGCGCCCCTGGACGGTGCCAAGAACATCCTGGTCCAGGACGTCTGTGCCGGCCGGGTCGTCGCCCACTTCAGCATGTTGTACGACGCCGTCACCTACAAGCTGGTCGTGGACGCCCTGTCGCACTCCGGGCCGGCGAGCCCCAGCCGGCTGCCGTTCGGCAAGTGTCTGGACGTCAACCTCCCCGGAGTCTGGCCGCACGAGGCCGTGGAGGGCACGGCGGTCACCGGTGCGAACTTCACCGCGGAGATCCTCAACGCCACGAAGGTCCCGTCGGAGCCTCCGCTGCGGGCCTACGCCCAGTAGCGCCGCGGCACAAGCACGTGGGGCCGGGCAGAGCGTGCGCTCTGCCCGGCCCCACTGGTACGACGGCCGTGCCCCTGCCTCAGGAGTCGGCCACCCGCCTGCGCAGCTCCGTCTTGAGGATCTTCCCGGTCGCCGAGAGCGGCAGTTCGTCCACGATCACCACGTCCCGGATCCGCTGGTACGGGGCGACGCGCTCGGCGACGTACGCGATCAGCTCCTCGGCTGTGGCCGACGCGCCCGCCTCGGCCTTCAGCGAGACGAAGGCCACCGGGATCTCCCCGTGCTCCGCGTGCGGCCGGCCCACGACCGACGCCTGGGCGACCGCCGGGTGCTCCCGCAGGAGGTTCTCCAACGGGCCCGGGTACACGTTGTACCCCTTGTAGATGAGCATGTCCTTCGCCCGGCCCACGAGCGACAGCCAGCCGTCCGGGTCGAGGGTGCCGAGGTCGCCGGTGCGCAGCCAGCCGTCCACGTACTGCTCGGCAGTGAGTTCGGGGTGGCCGAGGTAGCCGTCGGTGACCTGCGGGCCGCTGACCCAGACCTCGCCCCGCCCGCCAGGAGGCACGGACGTGACCCCGTCCGGCTCCCGGATCTCGACCTCGGTGTCGAAGAGCACCAGGCCCGTGCTGCCCTCCGGGCGCGGCATCGTGCGGTCCAGCGGGCTGATCGCGACGCCCATCGTCGCCTCCGTCAGTCCGTAGCCGTCGCTCACCACGGCGTTCGGGAAGATCTCGGCGAGCTCGGCGGTCGCGGCCGGGTTGATGGGTGCGGAGCCGCTGCTCACCAGCCGTACGCAGGACAGGTCGCGCTCGCGCACGTCGGGTACGGCGAGGATCGCGTGGCACAGCGCGGGGGAGCCGGTGATGGCGTGCACGCCCAGTCGTTCGATGGTGTCCAGGTAGCGGACCGCTTCGAAGCGGCCGAACACGACGACGGTGAGTCCGGCGACGACGAAGATGCTCTGGCTGACCATGCCCATGCCGTGGAAGAGCGGGGCGATGGAGATACCGGTCGCGCTGCCGATCGGGATGTGGTGCGCGGTCCGGGCCTCGGCCACATGGCGCAGGGTGATGCGGCCCTGCTCATCCGTGTGCGGGAGGGCGGCGCTGCGCCAGCACGCCACCTGGAGAACGTTCTTGAAGAGGTTGTGGTGCAGGACCCGCACGGCCTTGGGCACGCCCGTCGTGCCACCGGTGAAGGCGAGGTGCGCGACCGAGTCCCCGTCCACCACCGTCGCCGGCGCCGCGTCCGCCTTCATGAGGTCGTCGAACGCGACGGTCGCGACGGGGAACGCGACCGGTGCCCGGTCACCGGCCGGGGCCGCCGCCGTGGCCGGTGCGAGACAGACGCGGCGGACGGTCTCGGAGCCCTCCAGGGCCTGGGACATCTGCGCCGCGACGGAGGGGTGGGTGAAGGCCGCGACCGCGCCCGAGTCGTCGAGCTGGCGGCGCAGGGCGAGGGGCGGCTGCGTCGGGTTGACCGGCACCACGGCGGCGCCCGCGAGCAGGATGCCGTAGTACGCGACCGTGAACCAGATCGAGTTGGGCATGTGCAGGGCGACGGCCTCGCTCGGGGCGATGCCCTGCTCGCGCAGCCCCTGGGCCACGCGCAGGGCCCGCTCGTGCAGTTCGGCGAACGTGAGCCGCTCGTCGCCGTCGACCAGCGCCGCACGGTCGGGATAGGTATGGGCGGACCCGGCGAGCAGATCGGCGATCGTGCCGTCGGGGTAGTCGAGGGTGCGGGGCAGCCCCTGCGGCCAGAGGGTGGTCATGGCGGAACTCCTTTGTCCGGTCATGCCCGAGCGTTGCCTCGGGATGGTAGCTGTGGTTCACCTCGGTGCCGTGGGCGCTCGACGACGCGGCGCACCGTGGCGGGGGAACGGCGGCGAAGCCGTCAGCGGCTGCCCCAGACGGGGGCGCGCTTCTCGGTGAACGCCCGCGCGCCCTCCTTGGCGTCGCCCGACGCGAACACCGGGTCACAGGCGGCCCGGTTGCGGTCCCAGACCTCGTCGGCCGGCCAGTCGGCCGAGTCCACGACGATCCCCTTGCTGGCACGCACGGCCAGCGGGCCGTTGGCGGCGATCGCCCTCGCGAGCGCCAGGGCGCCCGTCAGCGCCTCGCCCTGCGCGGTCAGCTCGTTGACCAGGCCGAGCTCGTAGCCCCGCTCCGCACCGAGGAAGTCGCCCGTCAGCGCGTACTGCAGGGCGACGTTGTACGGGATCTTCCGAGGCAGGCGCACCAGACCGCCCCCCGCCGCGATGAGACCTCGCTTGGTCTCCGGGAGGCCGAACTTCGCGGTCCTGGCGGCGACGACCATGTCGCAGGCGAGAGCGAGCTCGGTGCCGCCACCGAGCGCGTACCCCTCGACCGCGGCGATCAGCGGCTTGGCGGGCGGCGTCTCGGTGATCCCGCAGAAGCCCCGGCCGGGGATGCCGGAGCGCTCGCCGGCGGCCAGGGCCTTCAGGTCCGCACCGGCACAGAAGGTGCCGCCGGCACCGGTGATGACACCGACGACGAGGTCGTCGCGGGCGTCGAGCTCGTCGATGGCCTCGGCGACGGCGTCCGCCACCGCCCGATTGACCGCGTTGCGGGCCTCGGGGCGGTTGATCGTCACGACGGCGACGCCGTCCTCGAACGAGGTGAGGACCAGGTCGGACATGGGGTTCCTCCGATGGAACGTGAGAGAAGAGAAGGGAGGGGGATCAGCGGCGGCGCACCCGCGACGGGCGCACCACGGTCTCCTGCACCACATGGGCGATCAGGCTGCCGTCGATGCTCCAGACGTCCGCGAAGGCGAGGCCGCGGCCGTCCACCGAGGTCGGGCTGCGCTGGGAGAACAGCATCCATTCGTCGGCCCGGAAGGGCCGGTGGTACCAGACGGAGTGATCGAGCGAGGTGAGGAAGACCGACGACGGCTCGTCGCGCAGCATCCGGGGGAGTTGGTGGGACAGCGCCGCGGCCGGAGCGAGGAAGAGATCGGAGGCGTACGCCAGGGCACAGGCGTGCAGTCCCGGGTCGTCGGGCAGCCGCTCGCTCGCGCGTATCCAGAGCTTCTGCTCCGTCAGCCCGGGCGTGGTCGGCTCGGGAGGCCCGGGGACGTACCGCATGTCGAGGACACGGCAGAACTCCGCCCGCGCGAAGTCCGCCGGGTTGTTCCTCGCCCACGTCTCGTACATGTCGGGCAGGGAGGGGGGTCCGGGGGTCCGGGGCATCGCGGGCTGGCGGTCGTCGGCCGTCTCCGGCCGCTTGAACGACGCGGTGAGGGTGAAGACGAGCTCACCGCCCTGGACGGCGGTGACGCGGCGGGACAGGTAGGAGGAGCCGTCCCGGACCCGCTCCACGGTGTAGACGAGCGGGCGTGCCGTGTCGCCCGGGCGCAGGAAGTGGCCGTGCAGCGAATGCGCGGTGCGGCCCTCGGGCACGGTCAGTGCGGCGGCCGCGAGCGCCTGGGCCGCCACCTGGCCGCCGAAGGCGCGCGAGGGCATGCCGTCGTGGCACCAGCCGCGGAACAGGTCGCGCTCCAGCTGCTCCACGCCCAGGAGCGCGACGAAGTCCTTGCCGTGGGCCGTGCCCAGGGACTCGCCCGGGCCCGTGCCCAGGCGCGGTGCCGTCTCGGTCTTGGGCGGTACGGGCATCGGGGTTCGTCCTCACAGGAGTTCGAGGATGGTGGCGTTGGCCATGCCGCCGCCCTCGCACATGGACTGCAGGCCGTAGCGGATGCCGTTGTCGCGCATGTGGTGGACGAGGGTGGTCATGAGGCGTGCGCCGGAGCCGCCGATGGGGTGGCCGAGGGCCATCGCACCACCGAGCGGGTTCATCCGCGCGTAGTCCGCGCCGGTCTCACGGAGCCAGGCGAGGGTGACGGAGGCGAACGCCTCGTTGATCTCGAAGGCGCCGATGTCGCCGATCGAGAGACCGGCTTTCCTGAGCGCCTTGGCGGTGGCCGGGATGGGGCCCTTGAGCATGGTGACCGGGTCCGTACCGGTGACGACCGCGGTGTGGATGCGGGCCATCGGCGTCCACCCCTGGGACGCGGCGAACTCGCTGGTGGTGACCAGCAGCGCGGCGGTGCCGTCGGAGACCTGCGAGGCGTTGCCCGCGGTGATCGTCCCGTCCTCCGCGAAGGCGGGCTTGAGGCCGGCCAGCTTCTCGAGGGTGGAGCCGCGGCGTACGCCCTCGTCGGTGTCGAAGACCCGGGTGGTGCCGTCCTCGTCGGTGACGGTGATCGGGGCGATCTGGTCCTTGAACAGGCCCTCGTCGATGGCCTGCGCGGCCCGCGCGTGGGAGTCCAGGCCGTGCTGGTCCATCTCGGTCCGCGTGATGCCGTACTCGTCGGCGATCAGCTGGGCGCCCGTGCCCTGGTTGAAGCGGATGCCGTCGTAGCGGGCGAAGACGTCCGGGCCGAAGGGCTCGCCGAAGGTGCCGTCGCCCCGGGTGGTGCCCAGCGGCAACCGGCTCATGATCTCCACGCCGCCGGCTACGGCGACGTCGTACTGACCGGAGATCACCCCGGCCGCGGCCTGGTGCACGGCCTGCTGCGACGAGCCGCACTGCCGGTCGACGGTGACGCCGGGCACGGTCTCCGGCCAGCCGGCCGCCAGCACGGCGGCGCGGCCGATACAGCCGGCCTGCATGCCGACCGCGGAGGCGCAGCCCCAGATCACGTCGTCGACGAGGGCCGGGTCGAGGTTGTTGCGCGCGGCCAGCGCCTTGAGCACATGTGCGGAGAGCGAGGCGGAATGCAGCTGTGAGAGCGAGCCGCCGCGCTTGCCCACGGCGGTGCGGACGGCGTCGACGATCACTGCGTCACGCATGGGGTCCTCCTGGGGGAAGTGGGTTGAGGGGAAGGGCCGGGCCCGGGCCCGGGACGGGATCGGAGCCGGGGAAGGGCTCAGAGTCCGAGGTCCTTGGCGATGATCGTCTTCATGACCTCGCTGGTCCCGGCGTAGATCCGGTTCACCCGGGTGTCCGCGTAGAGGCGGGCGATGGGGTACTCCAGCATGTAGCCGTAACCGCCGTGCAGCTGGAGGCACTTGTCGATGACGCGGCCCGCGACCTCGGTACAGAAGAGCTTGGCCCTGGCGGCGTCGGCGGCCGTCAGTTCGCCTGCGGCGTGTTCCGTGAGGGCGCGGTCGACGAGTGCCTGCGCGGCGGCGACCTCTGTGGCGCACTCGGCGAGGACGAACTTGGTGTTCTGGAACGCGGCGACGGGCCTGCCGAAGACCTCACGCTCGCGTACGTACGCGGTCGCGAAGCCGATCGCGCCTGCCGCGTTGGCGTAGGCGTTGATCGCCGCGCCGAGGCGCTCCACCGCGAGGTTGTGGGTGAGGTAGTTGAAGGCCGCGCCCTCCTCGCCGAGCAGGTTCTCGACAGGGACCCGGACGTCGGTGAAGGAGAGCTCGGCGGTGTCCTGCGCGCGCAGGCCGATCTTGTCGAGCTTGCGCCCCACGGTGAAACCCGCGGAGCTCGTGTCCACGCACAGGATCGAGAGCCCGCCCCGACGGTCGGCGGGGTCGTACGCGGCGGTCCGGCAGACGACCAGGACGAGATCCGCCTGGGCGCCGCCGGTGATGAAGGTCTTGGCGCCGTCGAGGACGTAGTGGGCGCCGTCCTCGGAGAGCCGGGCGCGGGTGGCGATGCCCGCGAGATCGGAGCCGGTGCCGGGCTCGGTCATGGCGATGGCGGTCATGATCTCGCCCGAGAGGAAGCCGGGAAGCCAGCGCCGCTTCTGCTCCTCGCTGCCGAACTCCAGCAGGTAGGGCAGGACGAGGCAGGTGTGCACCGATTCGGCGCCGAACCCGACGCCCGCGCGCCCGCACTCCTCCCGGAGCACGGCCTGGTAGGTGAAGTCGGTGACGCCCGCCCCGCCGTACTCCTCCGGCACGTTGATGCCCAGGACGCCCAGGGCGCCGAGCTTGCGGTAGAGCGCGCGGGGTACGTGGCCCTGCCGCTCCCAGTCCGCGTAGTGGGGGACGACCTCCTCGGCGATGAACGCCCGGACGGTCGCCCGGAAAGCCTCGTGGTCCTCGGTGAACACGCTTCGGCGCACGGTCAGCCAATCCTTCCTGGCACGTCCGGCACACTCGCCGGACGTGCCATAAGTTAATCTGCAATAACCTGAGAGTCTAGGTCTGAGCGTGCTTGCTTCCCAAGAAACACGGGGTATGTTGGCGCTCGTGGTGATGCAACGCTCGCCTCGTACTCGATCCCTTCACGTCAGGGAACCAGGTTCCCCAGGGTGCGATGGCGACAGCGGCGGAGAGCAAGGGGCGGACGTGGACCTCAAGGCGGCGGAACTCGTCTATCAGCGCTGCCGGTGGTGCGGCACGACCTCCTTCCGGAGGCTGCTGTGCCCGGCGTGCGCGTCGAGCGACCTCGACTCCCACCGGAGTGACGGCCAGGGCGTCGTGGTCCGGTCGAGCGTGGTGAGTCGCTACCGAAGGGCGATGCGCAGCGAGTCGGTCGTCCGGTTCCCGGAGGGCTTCACGCTCCGCTGCCGGGTCGTCGGCGCCCCACCGCACCTCGTGCGCGAGGGCACCCGCGTGCGCCCGGCGGCCGGGATCGCCCCGAACGCCGCCGGCGAGCTCGTCTTCGAGGTGTTCGGAGTGTGTGACACCGACGAGCGTGAACGGTGGCACCGGCAGTGGTGAGAGAAGAGGACAACCGACGGATGCGTGAATTCAGTCGAGTCGGGGTCGTGGGCTGCGGCCTCATGGGCTCCGGGATAGCCGAGGTCTGCGCGCGCGCCGGCCTCGACGTGCTGGTCGCCGAGCGCGACGCGGAGGCTCTGGCCGCCGGTCGGTCCCGGCTGATCGGCTCGGTCGACCGCGGGCTGCGCGGCGGCAAGCTCACCGAGGAGGAGCGTGACGCGACGCTCCGAAGGCTCACCTTCACCTCCGACCTCGACGCCTTCGCCGACCGCGATCTGGTGGTCGAGGCCGTCGCCGAACGGCGGGACGCCAAGACGCTCGTGTTCGAGCGGCTCGACCGAGTCCTCGCCGACGGCGGGGCGGTCATCGCCTCCAACACCTCGTCGATCCCGATCATCGACCTGGCCGCCGTCACCACGCGGCCGCAGAACGTCGTCGGTGTCCACTTCTTCAACCCGGTGCCGGTGCAGCGGCTGGTCGAGGTCATCCCCACCCAGCTCACCGCGCCCGAGGTCGCGGAAGAGGTGACGGCCTTCGCCGAGCGGAGGCTCGGCAAGACGGTCGTCCGCGCCAAGGACCGCGCGGGCTTCGTGGTCAACGCGTTGCTCGTTCCCTATCTCGTCTCCGCCGTGCGGATGCTCGAGTCCGGGGTGGCCTCGGCCGAGGACATCGACGCCGGCATGGTGCTCGGCTGCGCCCACCCGATGGGACCGCTCAGGCTGCTCGACCTCATCGGCCTCGATACGGCGCTGTCGATCGCCGAATCGATGTACGAGGAGTACAAGGAGCCGCTGTACGCCCCGCCGCCGCTGCTGCGGCGCATGGTGGCGGCCGGTGCCATGGGGCGGAAGGCGGGGCGCGGTTTCCATGACTACGCGAGCTGATGCCACTCTGGACACGTGCGTTAGCGTGAATTAACTTAACTGTCCATGGGGCCGGATTCCAGCGAGGTTATGCCTGCGCGTGGAGTAGTCGCAGTTCACTTAGGCGGATCGTCTCGATCGTCTCGATCGTGTGGTCGACCGTCGTCCGGTATCGCCCTGCCTGCGCAATGACGCAATGACGCAATGACAGCGAGGACCCCGCACATGACCGACATCCTGGAACACCGCACCCTCTTCATCGGCGGCCGGTGGGCCGAGCCCGCCGGCCGGGACACCATCGACGTGGTCTCGCCGGCGACAGAGCAGGTCATCGGCCGCGTGCCCCACGCGACCCCCGAGGACGTGGACCGCGCGGTCGCCGCGGCCCGTGAGGCGTTCGACCACGGCCCATGGCCCCGGATGACGCCCGCGGAGCGCATCGAGATCGTCACCCGGATCAAGGACGGTCTCCTCGCCCGCCACCAGGAGCTCGCCGAACTGATCACCCTGCAGAACGGCAGCCCCATCACCTTCTCCGTACGGGCCCAGGCGCTCAGCGCCGTCGCCACCTTCGGCGCGACCCTCGCCGTCGCCGCGGGCCTCGCGACGGAGGAGGAGCGGCCCGGCCTGACCGGACCCCTCCTGATCCGCCGGGAACCGGTCGGCGTGGTCGCCGCCGTCACCCCGTGGAACGTGCCGCAGCTGACCATCGCCGGCAAGCTCGCGCCCGCGCTGCTCGCCGGTTGCGCCGTCATCCTCAAGCCGTCTCCGGAGACGCCCCTGGACGCCTACCTCCTGGCCGAGGTGTGCGAGGCCGCCGGGCTGCCGGAAGGCGTGCTCAGCGTTCTGCCGGCCGACCGGGTGACCAGTGCCTATCTGGTAGCCCACCCGGACGTCGACAAGGTCGCCTTCACGGGCTCGGTCGGCGCGGGCAAGCAGATCATGGCCGCCGCCGCCCGGAACCTCACCCGCGTCACCCTGGAGCTCGGCGGCAAGTCCGCGGCGATCCTCCTGGAGGACGCGGACCTCGACGCCGCCCTGCCGAGCATCGTCATGGGCGCCTTCGCCAACAGTGGCCAGGCGTGCGTCGCCCTGACCCGCATCCTCGCCCCGGCGAGCCGCTACGACGAGATCGCCGCGAAGCTCACCGCGGCCGTCGCCTCGCTCAAGGTCGGCGACCCGTCCGACCCGGCCACGCTGATCGGCCCGATGGTCACCGAGCGACAGCGGCAGCGGAACCTCGACTACATCCGCATCGGCCAGGAGGAGGGCGCCAAGCTCCTCACCGGCGGCGGCATCCCCGAGGGCCTGAGCACTGGCTGGTACATCGAGCCCACCCTCTTCGGCGACGTCGACAACGGGATGCGGATCGCCCAGGAGGAGATCTTCGGCCCCGTCATCTGCCTCATCCGCTACGAGGACGAGGCTGACGCCGTTCGCATCGCCAACGACTCCGCGTACGGGCTCGCCGGCACCGTCTGGGCGGGAACGGACGAACACGGTACCGAGATCGCCCGGCGCATCCGTACCGGTACGTACTCCGTCAACTGCCAGCGCTTCGACGTCGTCGGCCCGTTCGGCGGCTACAAGGACTCCGGGATCGGCCGCGAGTTCGGCCCCGAGGGCTTCGCGGCGTACCAGGAGACGAAGACGATCCACCTGCCCGCCCCGGCCCGATCCTGACCCCCCACCACACCCACGAGGAGCACACGATGCACGCAGCAGTACTGCACAAGACCGGCGACGACACCCTGGACGTCGTCGACGTCGAGCCGGTGTCCTTCGGCCCCGGCCGGGTCCGGGTCAAGATGCACAAGGCCGGCCTGTGCCACTCCGACCTGTCGGCCATGAGTGGTGTGCTCGCGCATCCCGCCCCGTTCGTCCCCGGCCACGAGGGCGCCGGCGAGGTGATCGAGGTCGGCGAGGGCGTCACCCACGTCAAGCCCGGTGACCGCGTCATCGTCTGCTGGATGCCGCCGTGCGACGCCTGTCCCTCCTGCAAGGCGGGCGACGGACACCTCTGCCGCAGCGGTTACCGCAACCTCGCCCACCCCAACTTCCGCAGCGGGGAGACGATCGTCCCCGGCATGCTGGGCGCCGGCACGTTCGCCGAGGAGGCCGTGATCGCTGCCTACGCGGCGATCCCGATCCCCGACGACGTGCCGTACGACATCGCCGCCCTCATCGGCTGCGGTGTCACCACCGGAATCGGAGCGGCCCTCAACACCGCCCAGGTGAAGCCGGGTTCGTCGGTCGTCGTGATCGGCCTCGGCGGCGTCGGCATCAGCATCCTCCAGGGAGCCAAGGTCGCGGGCGCGGCGCGGATCATCGCGGTGGATCCGACACCCAACCGCCGCGAGTGGGCACTCCAGTTCGGCGCCACCGAGGCCATCGCCCCCGAGGAGCTGCCGGAGACCGTGAAGCGGCTCACCGGAGGCTTCGGCTTCGACTACGCCTTCGAGGCCGTCGGCAAGGCCGGCACACTGCGCGCCGCCTACGACGCCACCCGCCTCGGCGGCACGGTCTGCCTCGTCGGCGCCGGTTCGCGCACCGACATGACCGACATCAGCATGGCCGAACTGGTGCTCAACGAGAAGGCGATCCTGCCCTCCTTCTACGGCGGCGCCGACATCCGCCGCACCTACGCCACGATCATCGACCTGTGGCGCGCGGGCCGCATCGACCTGGAATCGATGATCACCCACCACGTACCGCTGACGGACATCAACGAGGCCATCCGCCAGATGCACACCGGCGAGGCACTGCGCACGATCATCGACATCGCCTGAGCCGCCCTCGCGGCGGTGGCGTGCCCGGGGGAACCCGCTGGAGGAGCGAAGGGGTCCCCGGGACGTACACCACCGTCGTCAAGGTGGATGATCATCGCTAAGGTGTGCGCCATGCCAGGACCGGCCGAGTCACCGCTCGCTCCACGGCTGACCCTGCACCTTCTCGGGGGGTTCGGGGCGGTCCGTGACGACGGCGTGGAGATCCCGAGGCGGTGGCGGCGCAGCACCGCGCAGACGCTGGTGAAGCTGCTCGCCGTGACCCCGGGGCAGCGGCGCCATCGCGAGCAGGTGATGGAGCAGCTGTGGCCGGACATCCCGATGGAATCGGCGCTACGGAATCTGCGGGTCACGCTCCATGCTGCGCGCCACGCCCTGGAGCCGGATCTCGCGCCCCGGGCTCCTTCTTCGTATCTCCTAGCGCACGGCGAGGTGCTCTTCCTTGCAGCGGACCGGGTACGGGTCGACGTCGACGAGGCGGAGGAGTCCGCCCGTGCCGCGCTGGCCTCGGGCGAGGCCGACGGGCTCGGCGCGGCGCTGGCCTCCTTGGGCCGGGAGCTCCTCCCCGAGGACCGGTACGCGGACTGGGCACGGGAACGCCGCCTCCGCATCGAGGTGCTGTGCGAACAGCTCGTACGGGCCCTGGCGGAAAGCCTGCTGGCCGACGGCCGCACCGACGACGCGGTCGGTGTGCTGCGCGAGGCGCTGGACCGGTTCCCCGCCGACGAGGGGCTGCACCTGCTGCTGGCGCGGACCTGGTGTGCCATGGGCCGGCCACGCCAGGCCATCCGGCAGTACCACGCCTGTCGTGAGGCGCTGTCCGAGGAACTGGGCCTGCGGCCGGGCGCCGAGCTGGAGGCGCTGCACCGGACCGCCCTGGCCGCGCTCGACGCGCGCGCTGTCGCGCCGCTCGCCACCACCGTGCCGGAACCCGCGCCGCTGCCGCCCGCGATCCGCCGCCCCGAACGCCTGCCGTTGTTCGGCCGGGAGCGCCCGCTGGAGCTCCTCGTCGAGCACGCGTGCGGGCCCGCGCCGGAACCCGGGGTGGTATCGGGGTCGTCATCGGGGTCGGCCTCCGCATGGGCCGGGGACGCCCCGCTCGTCGTGGTGCGCGGCGAGGCGGGCATCGGCAAGACCCGGCTGGTCGCGGAGGCGGCACGCCGTGCGGCGGCCGAGGGCGTCTGCGTGCTGTGGGGCACGAGTCACGAGGCCGAGGGGCAGACTCCGTACGGGGTCTTCGCCGACGCGCTCGACGGCCGCCTCGCCGGGTGCGGCGTCCAGGAGCGCTCCCGGGTGGGTGCCGAACACGCGGGGCTCGCCGCCCTGTTGCCTTCCCTGGGCGGGGGACCGGTCGTCGCCGCGAGCCCGGAGGAGGAGCGCGCCCGCCTGTTCCGGGCCGTCGCCGGATTCCTCACCGACCTCGCGGCGGCCCGGCCGGTCCTCATGGTGCTGGACGATGTCCACGCGGCCGACCCGGGCTCGTTGAGCCTGCTGCACTTCCTGGTCCGTACGACCCAGGACAGGCGCTGGCGGTTCATCGCCACCTGCCGTGACGACACGCTCGAACCGGACGACGTGCGGCGGCAGGTGCTCGACGGGATCCTGCGGCAACGGATGGCGGTGGAGGTCGATCTCCTGCGGCTGAGCCGCGCCGACTGCGCGGGGCTGGCCGCCGCAGCCGCGGGCCATGCCGTCGGCACGAACCCCGTCGGCCGCTCGGGCTCCGGATCCGTCTCCGTCTCCGGCTCCGTCTCCGTCTCCGGCTCCGTCGAGTTCGCGGAGAGACGTCGTACCGCCTCCCGTATCTTCCAGCTCTCGCTCGGAAACCCGCTGTTCGCCCTGGAACTGGCCAGTACCCCTGGGGCGGACCTGGAGCGCATGGAACCGCGGCACCGCACCACCGCCGAACCGCACACGGATGCCGTCCCCGACGGCATCCGCCGCCTCGTCGGCAGCAGGCTCACCCGACTGCCCCGGGACGCCCGCCGCACGCTGGCCGCCCTCGCGGTCGCCGGCGGCACCGCCGTGTCGCTCACCGAGCTGGAGGCCGTCACCTCCGCCGGACTGCATCCGCCGCTGGAGGGACCGGAGGTCACGTCTGCGCTCGACGCGGCCGCCGGTTCGGGGATCGTCGAGGAACGCGATGTCGTCCTCGGCGGCCGGGCTGTTCTCGGCTACTCCTTCCGGCACCCACTTGTACGGCTGGCCTGCGCGGAACAGCTGAGCAGAGCCGCGCGCAGGCGTCTCCACCATGCGTACGCGGACACGGTGCTGCGGCTGCGTCCCGACGCCCTCGACACTCTCGCGTTCCACATGACGGTGGCCGACGACGAGCGGGCACCGGTCTTCCTCCGGGCGGCCGCCGAGCGTGCGGCCTCGCTGTACGCCAACGACAGCGCCTGCGACTACTACCGGGAACTGGTCGCCCGGCTGGACGCCACGGACCGGTCGGCGGCGGGGGAGGCGCGGGTGGCCTGGGGGGAGGTCCTGCGCCGCGCCGCCCGCTATCCGGAGGCCGAGGACGTGCTGAGGCGGGCGCTGCGGGATCTGACGGCGGCCGAGAACTCCTCCGGTGCGCTGCGTGCCGCGGTATGCCTGGCCGAGGTCCTCGGCCGTGCCGGGCGCACGCTCGACGGTCTCGCGGTGCTCCGTGGGGCTCCGCGCGACCGGTCGACGGCCGGCGACAGAGCGCGGCTTCATCTCGCCGTCGGCGCCCTGGGCTTCCACGCCGGGCACTTCGAGGAGACGCTCACGGCTCTGCGCCGCGCGGAGCTGGAGACTGAACGGCTCCCCGCCGGAGAGCGGGACCCGCTGCTGTCCCGCACGTTCACGACGCGCGCCGCCGCGCTGCTCGTCGCCGGGCAGGTGCGGGAGAGCCGCGAGGCGGCCGAGGCGGCGCTGCGGACGGCCGAGCGGACCGGCGACGCGGCGCTGATCTCCAGCGCGCTCTCCGTCGTGGGCGAACTGGCCCGTGAGGAGGGCAGGCCGACGGCCGCACGGGACTTCGCGCGGCGTGCCGTGTCGGTCGCCCGGCGCACCGGCGACCCCACCGTGCTCGCCTTCGACCAGAGCAATCTGGCGGGCGCCGAGCTCCTGGTGGGCGACCACCGCCGGGCGACGGCTCTGGCCAACGCGGCGGTGCGACTGGCCCGTTCACTGGGTACCTCATGGGCGCTGCCGTACGCGCTGGTGGGACTCGCCGAGGTCGAACTGCGCTGCGGGCGTCTTACGCGGGCCGAGGAGGCGCTGAAGGCCTGCGCCGAAGCGATGCCGCCGGCCCGCGACCCGCAAGTACGGGAAGGGATGCGACGGCTGACGGAGGAGCTGGCCGCGACTCGGGCCGTCACCCGGAGCGCCGGTCCGCCCACCGGCCCGGAGCAGCGGTAATTCGCGGGTAACAGGGGTTGCCTACGGTCCTGGCTACCCCCGGAACCCCGGGGTGAGCGTGCCCGTACTCCCGCCCGCCCAGGAAGATCCCGCCCATGTCTGCTGCCTCGTCCCGAGCGTCGTCCGGCGCCCCGTACGCCGAGTCGCCCGACTCGGTCCGTGCCGTCGTCGACGCGGGAGGCGAGCCATGGGCGCGCATCCTCGGCCTGCTGGAGCGGCACCGGTACGAGCTGCCCGCGGGCAGCGTGCTGGAACTGCACAGCGCCAACCCCCAGGTCCGTCCCTCCCTCCGCGCGTGGTGCCGGCTCACCGGCACCACGCTGCTCCAGGAGGAGGAGGAGGAGACGGACGACCGGAGTGCGTACCGCATCAAGCTGCCGCAGCCTCCCGCGGCCGGCACGCCGACCCCGTCCCCCCTCCAGAAGCCGGAGATCCCATGAGACCCCTTGCCCGCGCCCGACTCGTGGCGGCGATCACCGTCGTCACCCTGTGCTCGCCCGCGGCCCTGCCGTCGGCGACCGCAGGGCCCGTACCGGACGCGGCCGTCACCCCGGCCGCCACGCCGTCCGGCGCCTCGGTGAGCCGTACGGTCACTCTCGTCACGGGTGACCGGGTCACGGTCACCACCACCGCGGACGGCAGGAAGGCGTACAGCGCGGAGCCCGCCGCCGGTTCGGCGCCGGGCACGATCCTCGCCCGTACGGACATCGACGGCGACGCGTATTTCTACCCGAGCGATGTCATCGGCAAGGTGGGCTCCCTCCTGGACCCGCAGCTGTTCAACGTCGACGGCCTGATCCGCGACGGGTACGACGACTCGCGCACCGACGCGCTGCCGCTGATCGTGCGCCGCACCGGCGCCGAGCGGCCGGAGACGCTGTCCGGCGACGGTCTGCTGCCCGCCAAGCGCGACTTCCGCTCGCTGAAGGCGAGCACGGCGGCCCTCGACAAGGACGACGCGGCCGAGCTCGGTGACGCCCTCGACACCAAGGGCGAGCTGAAGGGCGTCGAGAGCATCTGGCTGGACGGCAAGGTCCACGCCGACGCGCTGGACCGCAACCTCACCCAGATCGGCGCCGACACCGCCTGGCAGTCCGGCCGTACCGGCAAGGGCGTCAAGGTCGCCGTGCTCGACACCGGCGCCGACCGGACCCATCCCGACCTCGCGGGCCGGATCAGTGAGACCAAGGACTTCTCGGGCAGCGGCAGCACGCTCGACAAGCAGGGCCACGGCACCCATGTCGCGGCGACCGTGGCCGGCAGCGGCGCCGGTGCACCGGGCCTCCGTTCCGGCGTCGCACCGGAAGCCGACCTGATCATCGGCAAGGTCCTCGGCGACGACGGCTCCGGCTCGGACTCACAGGTCATCGCCGGCATGGAGTGGGCTGTCGCGCAGGGCGCCAAGGTCGTCAACATGTCGCTGGGCAGCGGCCCGACGAACGGCCAGGACCCGGTCACCCAGTCGCTCGAAGCGCTGGCCACCTCGTCCGGCACCCTCTTCGTGGTGTCGGCCGGCAACAACGGTCCGAACATCAGCACCGTCTCGGCCCCCTCGATCGCCCCGCACGCCCTGTCGGTCGCCGCGGTGGACTTCATCGGCGGCACCGCCTCGTTCTCCAGCCGCGGCCCGTCCTTCAACGGCACCGTCAAGCCGGAGATAGCCGCCCCCGGCGTCAACGTCGTCGCGGCCCGTGCCACCGGCACGAACATCGGCACCGTGCAGTCCGACCCGGCGTACACGGCACTGTCCGGTACGTCGATGGCCGCCCCGCACATCGCCGGAGCCGCGGCCGTCCTGGCCCAGGAACACCCCGACTGGACCCCGGACCAGCTCAAGCACACGCTGATGGGCACCACGACGGCTCCGCAGAACGGTCAGTCGCTGTACGACGTCGGCACCGGTGTGGTGAACCTCCCCGCCGCGCTGAAGCAGACCGTCGTGGCCGACGCGGGCGCCCTCGACTTCGGGCGCCTGGACGTGACCGACGGCACCGCCACCCGTACCGTGAAGCTCACCAACAAGGGCGACGCGACCGTCACCCTGGACCTCAAGGGCACCCTGGCCACGACCGGTTCGACCCCGCCGGCCGACATGCTGAAGCTCTCGACTTCCTTCGTGACGCTGGGCGCCGGTGAGTCCACCGACGTCACCCTCACCGTCGATGCCACGGGCACGCCGACCGGCACCTACACCGGCGCGCTGACGGCGCTCCCCGCCGGTGGCGGCCAGGGACTGCGTATCCCGCTGCTCCTGGACCGGGCACAGTCCGTCAAGGTCACCACGCTCGACCGCGCCGGCAAGCCCGCGCCCGCCCAGATCTCGCTGCTCAACGCCGACAGCGGTGCCTCGCTGAACGCGGAGATCCGCGCCGAGGGCACCCGCGACCTGCGGGTTCCCGAGGGCCGCTACATGGGCCTGGCGATGATCGGGATGACGATCGACGGACTCCGCCAGATCGCCATCGTCAGCGCCGACCTGAAGGCCGGCTCGAACGAGATCGTCTTCGACGCCCGCAAGGCCCGCCGCTGGACCGCGTCCATGGAGGGCAAGGACACCCGGCCGGAGTTCATGGCGGGCAACCTGACCCGTACGACCGACGACGGCAAGTACGGCATCCGGCACAGCATGCTGGCCGGCGGCGCCTACGGGGCCTTCCCGCGCGACGCGCTCTGGATCACGCCCACCACGGAAGCCCACCTCGGGAAGGTCGCCTTCAACGAGCGCTGGCGCCTCGCCGACGCGGACAGCGACACCACCGTGGGCGACACGTCCACCCTCTACGACGCGGCCTACGCCCGGACCGAGGTCGGCGACGACCCCGAGCGACGGCTGACCCGCGGTGAGGTCGAGACGTTCGCCAAGGTCCGTATGACGTACCGGGGCATGAACGAGAAGCTTCGCTACCAGGAGGGCAGCACGGTCTACGGGACCGGGCTGAACGGCCTCAACACGTCCTCGCCGTCCTACCTGACCGTCCCCCGGGAGCGCACGGAGTACATCCAGGCCGAGGACCGGATCTGGTTGCGGTTCACCTACCGCAACCAGGGTGGCGTGTCGATGAACTACGCACCGGCCCAGTTCACCTACCAGCCGGGCACCACCACGAAGGACACCTGGTTCACCGGCCCGTTCTCCGTGCTCGCCACCGGCCAGACCACCGGTGCGCGCCTCCAGTTGAAGATGGACGACAGCGTCAACCCGGAGGGGCGCGTCGGGCAGAACGGCGACTTCAACTTCCCCCAGCGCGTCCAGACCACGACACGGCTCTACCGCAACGGCACCCTGGCCGCCGACCGGGGCTCGCTGATCGACAAGACCTTCGCCGACGCCGACAAGGCCTCGTACGAGTTGAGCCGTACGTACACCTCCGCCGGCATCTTCCCGATGGGCGGCGAGGCGACCTCCAGGTGGACCTTCACCGCCGGCGGCACGGGTGACACGGCGACCCCGGTGAAGCTGCTCAACGTGGCGTTCGACGCGTCGCTGGACGAGCTGAACCGGGCGCGCGCCGGCCTCCCGCTGCTGGTGAAGGCCGATGTCACGGGCGCGGTCGACGGTCTGCGCCACGCTCGCGCCTGGGTCACCGCCGACAACGGCGTGACCTGGGAGCAGGTCCCTGTGCTGGGCCACGACGGCGAGTACCGGTTCCTCGCACCGCACACGGCGCTGAAGTCCGGCGGCTTCCTGGGCGTTCGCTTCACGGCCGAGGACCGAAGCGGCAGCACCGTGGACACGGCGCTCCCCAGGGCTATTCCGGTCGGGTGATCCCGCGCTGACGACACGACGGTGCCACCGCTCCTTCGGGGCGGTGGCACCGTCGCGTTCGCCCGGAGCCCTTCCACGTGTGTGCTCGTCGAAGCCTCTCCCGGTCCGGTCGGGGCGTCAGGAGAGGGGTCGCTAACGGCGGGGACACGGTCGCGACACGCGGCGGAAACCGGCCGTCCCTAATTTCTGTCACCCGACAGGTATTCGCAGGAACTCGCCTCCGCGACAGGGGACCGCCATGACCGTCACCACCGATCCCGCTCCGCCGGCACCTCCCTCGCCCGGCGCCGCGGGCGAGGGCTCGCTCGCCGCGTTCGGCTACCAGCAGGAATTGCGTCGCCGGATGGGGCGGTACGCGTCCTTCGCCGCCGGGTTCTCCTTCATCTCCGTACTGACCACGGTCTTCCAGTTCTTCTCCCTCGGCTACTCCTTCGGGGGCCCGGGCTTCTTCTGGACCTGGCCCGTCGTCCTCGTCGGCCAGCTCCTCGTCGCCGCCTGCTTCGCCGAACTCGCGGCCCGGATGCCCATCGCGGGGGCGATCTACCAGTGGGCGAGCCGGCTCGGCACCCCGGCCTTCGGCTGGTACGCGGGGTGGATCATGGTCATCGGGCGGATCGTCGTCGTGGCGGCCGCCGCCCTCGCGCTCCAGGTCGTACTCCCCGCGGTCTGGCCGGGCTTCCAGCTCGTCGGTGGGGACCCCTCACCCACGACGACGAGCGGAGCCGCCAACGCAGCCGTCCTCGGCCTCATCCTGCTGGCGCTCACCACGCTCCTCAACGTCCTGGACAACCGCGCGCTCTCGGCAGTCAACACGGTCGGTGTCACCGCCGAGATCGCCGGCGTCGCCCTGATCGTCACCCTCCTCGCCACCCACGCCGAGCGCGATCCCGGCATCACCCTGCACACCGGCGGCCAGGGCGGCCTGATCACGGCGCTCCTCGTGGGCTCGTTCACCGCCGCGTACGTCCTCATCGGCTTCGAGAGCGCGAGCGAGATGAGCGAGGAGACCGTCAACCCGCGGCGCACCGCTCCCCGTACGACGCTGAGCGCCCTCACCACGTCCGGCGTCTGCGGCGGCCTTCTGCTGCTCGGCGGCCTGCTCGCCGCGCCCAGCCTCACCGACGGCCGCCTCGCCACCGAGGGCCTGGGATACGTGCTCACCAGCACCCTCGGCGACGACCTCGGCAGGGTCCTGCTCGCCGACGTGGCCCTGGCCATCTGCGCGGCCACCCTCGCGATCCAGACCTCGGCGACCCGCATGCTCTACTCCATGGCCCGCGACGGCGTCCTCCCGCGCTCGGCGCGGCTGGCCCGGGTGCCGGCGCGGACCGGGATGCCCGGAACGGCCGCGGTGGTGGTCGGAGTCTGCGCGGGGCTGCTGCTCCTGCTCAACCTCGCCTCGCCGCAGGCCTTCCTCGCCATCGGCACCACGTGCATCGCGATGGTGTACCTGGCGTACGCGATGGTCACCGGGCCGATGCTGGTCCGGCGGCTGCGCGGAGAGTGGCCGCCGGCCGCCGCCGGCGACCGCGACGAACTCGGCAGGCCGCTGTTCTCCCTCGGCCGCTGGGGACTGCCCGTCAACGCCCTCGCGGTCGGCTACGGCCTCTTCATGACGGTCAACCTCGCCTGGCCGCGCGCCGAGGTGTACGACCCCGAGGGCGGCCACTGGTACTTCCAGTGGTTCACGGTCCTGTTCGTCGGCGCCACGGTCGCGACGGGGGCGGCGTACCGCTGGTACCGCCTCCGCAAGGAGGCCGGTCAAGCGTCGATGGGGGACGCACGCCTCCTGGCCTGACGCACCGCGTCACCCGCCCGCTGTGTGACGTGCCGCCCGATGCCGCGTCAGGCGTTCGCCGCGAGGAGCCGCTGCCCCTCGCGGCGCAGCCGTGACAGGGAGCGCTGCGGCACGCCCGCCACCCGAAGGGCCGCGTCGGCCGTCGCCTCCGCCAAGGCCCGCTCGTCGCGGTCCGGGTCGGCACGCCGGATGAGGATCACGCTCTCGGTGAGGCCGAAGAGCAGGTCCGTGCGGAGCGCCAGGTCCGCCGCGCCGAGGGCTGCTCCCGGCTCGGTGGCGGCCAGCAACTCCCCGTAACACCGCTTGAGTTCGGACCGCACCTCGTGGAAGTCGGTGAAGCGGTCCGTCTGCACCTCGGGCAGCAGGTAGAGCGCGCCCAGGTTGTACGGTCCGCCGCACAGCAGCGCCGCGTCGGAGTGGCACAAGGCCCACAGGCGCGCCTCCGGAGTCGCCTCCCCGCCGGACACCAGCCCGCGTGCCACCTCCAGCGAGGGCCGGACGGTCCCCTCCAGGAGCTCCGCGAGGATCGCCTCCTTGCCGTCGAAGTAGTGGTACAGGGACGCCTGCCGCAGTCCGGCGCGTTCGGCGATCGTGCGGGTGGAGGTCGCGGTGTAGCCACGGGTGGTGAACAGCTCGGCCGCCCCGGCCAGGACTTCGGCGCGGGGCTCCAAGCCGCTCGCGGGACGCTCCTGGACCCGCGGCCGGCCGACTTTTCTGCTGGTGGGCGTGGTCACTCCGTGATCCTCGCACAGGGCCGGAGCCTCCCTCCGGGCCGAGCCCGCGGGTGAGTTTCCGGTAACCGACGCGAAACGCACGGGCAATGGCCGCGAAGCGACCGCTCCCTAATTTCTGTCAAGCGACAGAAATGACTCCCGACCGGAGGTTGAGCGATGGCGACACCGTCAGCGACAGCGTCGACGCACGGCGCGCGCGACCATGCCCGCGCACAGGAGGGCACGCGGGTCGACGCCATGCCCGTACTGCCCGCGAGCGGGTGGCCCGCGCCGCCCGAGGGCGTGGCCGCCGGAGACGTCGTGTGGGCCGAGACCGTGGCGGGCGGCAACTACACCCACAAGGTCCTCGCACGGGGCACCGAGCTGCGGCTGACCGACCTCACCGGCGACGCCTGCGCTCACCTGCTGCTCCACAGTGCCGACCGCCCCTGGGAGCGGCTGAACGCGGCCGACACCGTCAAGGTGCTGTGGAACGCGTACCTCGGCGAGGGGCACCTGCTCCTGTCCGACCAGGGCCGGGTCCTCGCCTCTCTCACCCGGGACTCCTCCGGCCGGCACGACGCCCTCACCGGCACCTCCACCCTCGTGCGCAACACCGAGCGGTACGGGGACGGGACCCCGCAGTCCGCCTCGCCGGCGGGCCGCGAGCTGTTCAAGCTCGCCGCCCTCAAGAACGGCCTCACCCCGCGCGACCTCCCCCCGTCCGTCTCCTTCTTCCAGGGCGTACGGATCACCGAGGACGGCTCCACCGAGTTCACCGGCTCCGCCGGCCCCGGCGGGACCGTCACGCTCCGCGTCGAACAGGACGTGGTCGTCCTGATCGCCAACGTCCCGCACCCCCTGGACCCACGCCCCGAGTACCGCTGCGGGAACCTCGGCGTCCTCGCGTACCGGGCCTGCCCGACCGCCCCCGGCGACCCGCTGTGGGACGCCACGCCCGAAGGACGCCGCGCCTTCCTGAACACCGTCGACCACCTCACCGCCCGGGGGATCGCATGACCGCCACCAGCACGCGGGGCCGCGTCGTCTCCGACGACACCGTCCCCGCCCGCGCCGCCTGGTCCGCGGTCGTCCGCAAGGGCCAGTCGCTGACCGTCACCGACCTCCACGGCAACCAGGCCGCCGACTTCCTCCTCTACGACGCGCACGACACCTCCGTGCGCTACAGCGCCCCCGACACGATCCAGGCCCAGGGAAACCTCTTCCTGACCACCGGCTCGGTGCTGATGTCCAACGAGCACACCCCGCTGATGACCGTCGTCGAGGACACCTGCGGACGCCACGACACCATCGGCGGCGCCTGTTCCAAGGAGTCCAACACCCTCCGCTACGGCCACCACACCTGGTCGCAGCACGCCTGCGTGGAGAACTTCCTTGCCGAGGGAGCCCGGCACGGACTCGGCAAGCGCGATCTCGTCTCCAACATCAACTGGTTCATGAACGTGCCGGTCGAGCAGGACGGCACCCTCGGCATCGTCGACGGCCTTTCGGCCCCCGGGCTCCGCGCCGTGCTCCGCGCCGAGACCGACGTCCTGGTGCTCCTCTCCAACTGCCCGCAGATCAACAACCCCTGCAACGGATTCGACCCGACGGCCGTACGGATGACGATCACCGAGCCCGACGACTGCGACAAGCCCGACGACAGCGACGAGGTCTGACCACGATGACGTTCGACACCCTGCTGGTCGCCAACCGCGGCGAGATCGCGGCACGCGTCATCCGCACCGCCCGCCGGCTCGGCCTGCGCACCGTCGCGGTGTACTCCGACGCGGACCGCGGGTCCGAGCACGTACGGCTGGCCGACGAGGCCGTCCGGCTCGGTCCGGCGCCCGCCAAGGAGTCCTACCTCGACGCCGATCTGGTCCTCAAGGCCGCCAAGGACACCGGCGCGGGCGCGATCCATCCCGGCTACGGCTTCCTGTCCGAGGACGCCGACTTCGCGCGCCGCTGCGCCGATGCCGGCATCGTCTTCGTCGGCCCCACTCCGGAACAGCTGGAGCTCTTCGGGGCCAAGCACACCGCTCGCGCCGCCGCACAGGCGGCGGGCGTGCCCCTCGCCCCGGGGACCGGGCTCCTCCCCGACGTGGACGCCGCCCTCGCGGCGGCCGAGGAGACCGGCTACCCGGTGATGCTCAAGGCGACCGGCGGCGGAGGCGGCATCGGCATGCAGGCGTGTCACGGCGCGGCCGATCTCGCCGAAGCCTGGGAGAGGGTGCAGCGCGTGGCCGCGGCCTCCTTCTCCTCCGCCGGCGTCTTCCTGGAACGACTGGTGGAGCGAGCCCGGCACGTCGAGGTGCAGGTCTTCGGCGACGGACAGGGCAAGATCGTCACCTTCGGCGACCGCGACTGCTCTCTCCAGCGCCGTCACCAGAAGGTCCTGGAAGAGGCCCCGGCACCCGGCCTCCCGGACCACGTCCGGCACCGGCTCGCCGAGGCCGCCCGGGACCTGTGCGCGTCGGTGGACTACCGTTCCGCCGGCACGGTCGAGTTCGTGTACGACGCCGCCCGCGAGGAGGCCTACTTCCTGGAGGTCAACACCCGCCTCCAGGTCGAGCACCCGGTCACCGAGGAGATCTACGGCGTCGACCTCGTCGAGTGGATGCTCCGCCTCGCGCAGGGTGACACCGCGGTCGTCACCGAACCTCCCGCGCCCACCGGCCACGCCGTCGAGGCCCGGATCTACGCGGAGGACCCTTCACGCGACCACCGTCCCAGCGCCGGGCTGCTGACCCGCGTCGTCTTCCCCGCGGACATCCGCGTCGACGCCTGGGTCGAGACCGGCACGGAGGTCACCACCGCGTACGACCCGATGCTCGCCAAGGTCATCGCGCACGGAGCCGACCGAGCCCAGGCGCTCGACCGGCTGGACGCGGCGCTCGCCGCGACCCGCGTCGACGGCATCGAGACCAACCTCGGCCTGGTGCGGGCCGCGCTCCGCCACAGCGACGTACGCGCCGCCGGCCACTCGACCGCCTCGCTCGCGGCGATCGCCGACCCCACTCCGCGCATCGAGGTCGTCGCGGCGGGCACCCTGACCACCGTGCAGGACTGGCCCGGCCGCACCGGCTACTGGCAGGTCGGCGTCCCCCCGGGCGGCCCGATGGACGACCTCTCCTTCCGGCTCGGCAACACCGCACTCGGCAACGACGAGGGAGCACCCGGTCTGGAGTGCACCCTCCACGGCCCCTCCCTGCGCTTCACCCACCCGACGACGGTCTGCGTCACCGGAGCCCCGGCAGGAGTGACGATCGACGGCCTTCCCGTGCCGCAGTGGGAGCCGATCACCGTCGACGCCGGACAGACGCTCGCCGTCGGCGCCCCCGACGAACGGGGACTGCGCACCTACGTGCTGTTCGCGGACGGCCTGGACGTACCCGGGTTCCTGGGCAGCGCGGCCACCTTCACCCTCGGCCGGTTCGGCGGGCACGGTGGCCGCGCCCTGCGCGCGGGCGACGTACTGCACGGCGGCGAGGCGCGTACGGAGACCGCGGTCGTCCCCGTCGACGAGCGGCCATCCTTCGACACCGTGTGGCGGGTCGGTGCGGTCGAAGGCCCGCACGCCGCACCGGAGTTCTTCACCGAGGACGACATACGCGACTTCTACGCCGCGGACTGGAAGGTGCACTTCAACTCGGCGCGCACCGGTGTCCGTCTGGTCGGCCCCAAGCCGCGCTGGGCACGCCCGGACGGCGGCGAGGCGGGGCTGCACCCCTCCAACATCCACGACACGCCGTACTCCGTCGGCGCCGTCGACTACACCGGCGACATGCCCGTCCTCCTCGGCCCCGACGGGCCCTCTCTCGGAGGCTTCGTCTGTCCGGCGACGGTCGTCACCGGACAGCGCTGGAAGCTCGGCCAGCTCCGCCCCGGCGACACCGTCCGCTTCGTCCCGGTCACCACGGCGGCGGCGGGGGAGCTGCGGCGCAATCCTGCCTCCGAGCCGCGGGCCGACCGTGAGGCCATCGTCGACGGTGGCGTCCTCGCGCGCCTGGACGAGAGCGAAGGCCGCCCGGCGGTCACGTACCGGCGCAGCGGTGACGACAACCTCCTCATCGAGTACGGGCCCATGCAGCTCGACCTGGCGCTGCGCATGCGCGTCCACGCGCTCGCGGAGGCGCTGGCCGCGCGGGGCCTCCCCGGCGTCGTCGACCTGACCCCGGGCATCCGGTCGCTCCAGATCCAGACGAACCCCGACGTGCTGTCCCCGCAGGCGCTCCTCGACGCCGTGTTGCGCGTGGAGGAGGAACTCCCGGCCACCGACGAGCTGGTGGTGCCCAGCCGGACCGTGCACCTGCCGCTGTCCTGGGATGACCCGGCGACCCGCGAGGCCATCGCCCGCTACACGGCCGGCGTGCGCGACGACGCCCCGTGGTGCCCCTCGAACATCGAGTTCATCCGCCGCGTCAACGGCCTGGAAACGGTCGACGACGTGTACCGGACCGTCTTCGAGGCCGAGTACCTGGTGCTCGGCCTGGGCGACGTGTATCTCGGAGCACCCGTGGCCACTCCTCTCGATCCGCGGCACCGTCTGGTCACCACCAAGTACAACCCGGCCCGCACCTGGACCGCGGAGAACTCGGTCGGCATCGGCGGCGCGTACCTGTGCGTCTACGGCATGGAGGGCCCGGGCGGATACCAGTTCGTCGGCCGCACCACGCAGGTGTGGTCGGGCTGGCAGCAGCGCGGCGCCTTCGAATCCGGCAGGCCCTGGCTGATGCGCTTCTTCGACCGGATCAGGTGGTACCCGGTCGGCGCAGACGAACTCCTGGAGCTGCGCGCGGACATCATCTCCGGAAGGTTCGTGCCGAAGACGGAGGAAGGCACCTTCTCGCTCGCCGAGTACCGCGGGTTCCTCGACCGGAACGCCGCGCCGATCGCCGCGTTCCGAGCGCGGCAGAGCGGGGCGTTCGCCGCGGAACGCGACGCCTGGGAGGCCGCCGGCGAGTTCGCCCGCGCCGAGGCCGCGGGCGAGGCCGTGCCGCCGGCCGCCGACGTCACGGTGCCGGAGGGAGGCCGTCTCGTCGAGGCCGAGTTCACCGCCTGCGTCTGGCAGGTCGACGTCGAGGTCGGAGACAGGGTGTCGGCGGGTCAGCAGCTGGTGGCGCTGGAGGCGATGAAGATGGAGGCGCCGGTACCGGCACCCGCCGACGGCGTCGTCGCGGAGGTCCTGGTCACACCCGGCAGCCAGGTCGAGGCCGGCACCGCGCTCGTCGTCCTCGCTCCCGTCGAGACCGCGGAGGCAACAGCATGATCACCACAGTGGAGCGGGTACGGGCCGCGTACACCCGTGTCGCCCAGGTGGACCGGCCCGAGGTGTGGATCGATCTGCGCCCCCGGGAGGAAGCGGAGGCGGACGCCGCCGCGGTCGACGCGAGAGTCGCGGCCGGCGAGCGGCTGCCGCTCGCCGGCACGGTGTTCGCGGTCAAAGGCAACATCGACGTGGCCGGGCTCCCGACCACCGCCGGCTGCCCCCCGTACGCCTACTCGCCGAAGGCCGACGCCCCGGCGGTGGCGCGCCTGAAGGCGGCGGGCGCCGTGCTCCTCGGCACCACGAACCTCGACCAGTTCGCGACCGGCCTGGTCGGTACGCGCAGCCCGTACGGCGCCGTCCGGAACGCCGTCGACCCTGCGTACGTCTCCGGCGGCTCCTCGTCCGGCTCGGCGGTCGCCGTCGCGCTCGGCATCGCGGACTTCGCACTCGGCACCGACACCGCGGGCTCGGGCCGGGTCCCCGCCGCCTTCAACGGCGTCGTCGGTCTCAAACCGACCTTCGGCCTGGTCCCGACCGAGGGCGTCGTCCCGGCCTGCGCGTCGCTCGACTGCGTGACCGTCTTCGCCCGCACCCTCCCGGAGGCCGAGCGGGCGCTGTCCTTCATGGTGGCACCGACGGGTCGCGAGCTCCCGGTCGTGGAGCAGCGCCAAGCAGGACCCTGGCGGATCGCCGTGCCCGAGCCGGGGCACCTGGGCGAGCTGGACGAAGGCTGGGCCGAGGCATTCGAGGCGGCCGCGGCCCGGCTCGCCGAAGCGGGCACCGAACTCCGGCCCGTCGACCTCGCGCCGTTCACCGAGGCGGCCGCGATGCTGTACGAGGGCGCGTTCGTCGCCGAGCGCTACACCGCAGTCGGCACCTTCGTCGACGGACACGCGGGCGCGGCGGACCTCGACCCGACCGTGGCCGGGATCATCTCCGGGGCACGTGACGTCCCGGCCCACCGGCTCTACGCGGACCGCGCGAAGCTGTCCGCCCTCCGTGCCAGGGCCATGGCCGCACTGGGCGACGCGGACGCGCTCCTCCTCCCGACGACACCAGGGCACCCGACCCTCGCCGAGGTCGCCGCCGACCCCCTGGGCGCGAACGCCCGCCTCGGCCGGTTCACCAACTCGACGAACCTGTTCGACATGGCGGCGGTCGCCGTCCCCGCCGGCGAGGTGAAGGGGCGGCCGTTCGGCGTCATGCTGATCGGCCGGGCATTCACGGACGAGCGGCTCGCCCGCGTCGCCGGCCTGCTCACCGCCCCGCCGACGCGTCTCGCGGTGGTCGGCGCACATCTGTCCGGACAGCCATTGAACGGGCAACTGCTCGCCCTGGGCGGCCGCCTGGAACGCACGACCACCACCGCGCCCGCCTACCGGCTGTACGCACTGGACACGGTCCCGCTCAAGCCGGGACTTGTCCGGGTCCGTGAAGGCGGTGCCGCGATCGAGGCCGAGGTGTGGCAGCTCCCCGCCGAGGGGCTGGGCACACTCCTCTCGTCGCTGCCCCGCCCGATGGCGCTGGGCAGCGTGGAACTCGCGGACGGCAGCTTCGTGCCCGGCTTCCTCTGCGAGCCGGAGGCCATCGACGGCGCCCGCGAGATCACCACGTACGGCGGCTGGCTCGCCGCCCTCCGGTCCATCGAGGACGAGGACCGCGCCGACCGGGGTGCGGCGTCTGCCGGGTAGGAGTGCTCCCTCCGGGGGCCGCCCCGGACGGAGGCGAGTTCGCGATTCCCCTGCGCCCACTGAGCGGTCTGGACAGGGAGCCCGCCCGACCAACACCACAGCCTCACGGCCGGCTTGAAAAGGGCTCCCTGTCGCAAGGGCGGGGGGCTGATTTCGCGCTCGCCTTCGTGACGCGTCGTCGGCGACGGCGTGAAAACCCAGGTGGGGACCCGTATCGCCCGACCGGGGCGATGTTCCTCACAAACATCGGACGGGGGTGTCGGTGTAGAGTCGAGGCCGCCCTTGACCTGCAGAAAGCAGGCAGGGAGCCGTCTTCGAGGAGTCCACAGTGCTGCGCACTCTGTTCAAGTCCAAGATCCACCGCGCGACCGTGACCCAGGCCGATCTCCACTACGTCGGATCGGTCACCGTCGACGCCGAGCTCATGGAGGCGGCCGATCTGCTGCCCGGCGAGCTCGTGCACATCGTCGACATCGACAACGGGGCCCGCCTGGAGACCTATGTCATCGAGGGTGAGCGCGGGTCCGGCGTCATCGGGATCAACGGCGCCGCCGCCCACCTCGTGCACCCCGGCGACCTCGTGATCCTCATCAGTTACGCGCAGGTCGAGGACGCCGAGGCGCGCGCCTTTGTGCCGCGTGTCGTGCACGTCGACGGCGAGAACCGCATCGTGGAGCTCGGGGAGGACGCCTCCGCCCCCGTGCCCGGGAGCGACACGGTGCGTGCCCCGCACGCCGTGCCCGTGCCCGTACAGAGCTGACCCGAGGAGAGCCGCCGCATGGCCGAGCTGAAGATCCGCGACGACCGGACGAACGGGCGCCTTGAGGCGTTCGAGGAGGACACCTTCGTCGGCGTCATCGTCTACTTCGTCCTCGACGCCGCGCCGCACGCCCTCGTGGCCGTCCACACCATCGTCGAGGACGGACACGAGGGCAAGGGGATCGCCGGGGCGCTCGTGCGCGAGTTCTACGCGATCGCCGCCGCCGAGGGCGTCCCCGTCGTGCCGCTCTGCCCGTACGCCGCCAAGTGGGCCGAGCGCCACCCGGACGAGGCCCCCGTACCCCCGTCGGACATGGTCCGCGCGGCGAAGCTCCAGCTCAAGGCCACACCCGGCCTCTGGTGACCCCCGGCTTCCGGTGACCCCGGCGGGCCGGGTGGGCCGGCCCACCCGGAGGAAGGCGTCCGGCGGGCGCGGGCGTGCCCGTCGGGTCACCCTGGGAAGGGACGATCCCGACGACCGAGAGGTCCGTGATGACGCTCCCGAACCCCGAACCGATGCCCCCGGCGCCCATCCCGCCCCCGGTGCCCTCGCCGCCGCCCGTGCCGCCGCCGAACCCCGTGCCGGTGCCGCCGGATCCCGTGCCCACCCCGGTGCCCGAGCCCGGCGGTCCCGTACCGGAACCCGAGCCTCAGCCCCAGCCGGGCCCGGCCGGGCTCCGCCCGCCGTCAACCGGAAGGTGACAGAAGAGGCGTGAGGTTTCGTGCCGGCCCTTGTCACGGAGCGTGCGCCACCCCTAACTTGGACGGCTGTCGCTGTGTTCAAGGGGGGCCCATGGCCGTACGCGGACGTCACCGCCGCCACCAGCCGAGCCGGATCAACCGTGCCTCGCTCACCGTCACCGCGGGAGGCGCCGGAATGGCGCTGCCGCTGATCGGCGCGGGCGCGGTACAGGCGGCTTCGCTCGACGTCTGGGAGAAGGTCGCGGCCTGCGAGTCCTCCTCCAACTGGCGCATCAACACCGGAAACGGCTACTTCGGCGGGCTCCAGTTCAGCCAGTCCACCTGGGAGAGCTACGGCGGCACGCACTACGCGCCCCGCGCCGACCTCGCCTCGAAGGACCAGCAGATCGCGATCGCCGAGCGGGTCCTCAAGGGCCAGGGGCCCGGCGCCTGGCCGTCGTGCGGTTCCCGCGCGGGTCTCGCCAAGGGCGGCGAGACGCCCGACGTCACTCCCGGACGCCCCTCCACCGGGGGGAACGCGCCGAGGACCGCCTCCCTGCCCGGGCAGCGCGCGTTACCCGAGCAGACCGCCCGGAGCGCCGGCCCGACCACCGTGCCCACGGTCCGTGAGATGTACACGGTGACACCCGGCGACTCCCTCTCGAAGATCGCCCGCGAGGAGCGGGTCCGGGGCGGCTGGAAGGGCTTGTACGAGTCGAACCGGCCGGTCGTCGGAGACGACCCGGACCTCATCCACCCCGGCCAGCGGCTGACCCTGCGGATCGCCGCGCCCAGGAAGGCGGAGGCCCCGACCGCGCCCCCGCGGGCCGTGACGCCCCCGGCCTCCCCGACCCGGCCCGCCGCCGTACAGCCGGCCACGAAACCCACCGCCAGGCCCACCGCGAAGCCCACGACCAGGCCTGCTGCCAAGCCCACCGGTCAGGCCACCACCAAGCCGGTCCCGAAGCCCGTCGCCAGGCCCGTCGCGCAGTCCTCGACCGCGCCGACGGCGACACCGACCAAGCCGACCGCGAAGCCGTCCTCCAAGCCCAAGGCGAAGCCCTCCTCCACGCCCGCCCCTCCGAAGCAGAGCAGCCGGCCCGCGCCCAAGCCCAAGCCGACCGCCACACCGGACGAAGAGCGCTACTCCGCCCCCATCGCCGGCGGCATCGGCACCCGCTACGGCACCCGCGGCTCCTCCTGGTCCAGCGGCTATCACACCGGAGTCGACTTCCCCGTCCCCACCGGCACCTCGGTCAAGGCCGTCGCCGACGCCCGGGTCGTCTCCGCGGGATGGGGCGGCGCGTACGGCTACCAGATCGTCCTCCGCCACGACGACGGCCGCTACAGCCAGTACGCGCACCTGTCCGCGCTCACCGTCCGCGAGGGCCAGCGGGTCCAGGGCGGTCAGCGCATCGGGCGCTCAGGGTCGACCGGCAACAGCACGGGACCGCATCTCCACTTCGAGGTGCGGACGGGTGCCGGGTACGGCTCCGACATCGACCCCCTGGCCTACCTCAGGGCGCGGGGAGTCTCCATCTGACTCCGCGTTCCGCACCGGCCGGGCCTCTCCGGCCGGCTCTGACACCGACAGCGCCTCCGGCGGCACCGTCATGCGGTCCAGGGTGAGCTGGACCAGGCCGCCCGCCGCGACCGCGCCGCAGACCAGCGCGGCGACGGTGCCCGCCGTGCCGTAGCGGAAGCTCTCGCCGAACAGGGTCAGGCCCACGGCCGCCGCGACCACCGGGTTCACCACGGTGACCGTGGCCAGCGGCGCGGCCAGCCCGGCGCCCCGGTACGAGGCCTGGGAGAGGAGCAGCCCGGTCACGGCGAGCGCCGAGAGGACGAGCAGCCCGGTCCACTCGGCGAGCGGGGCGCCCGAGGTCCACTCCTCGGCGACGGACTTGGTGAAGACCGAGGCCATGCCGAAGGAGACGCCGGCGGCCGCGGCCAGGATCACACTGCGCAGCACGGACCGGCCCACCAGGTGCGCCACGGTGAACAGGACGGCCACCAGGGTGACCGTGCCCGCCGCCAGCAGCCACCGCTCCGCGTCGGCCAGGGACTGGGTGTCGGAGCCGTTCGTGAGGCTCAGCAGCCCGGCCAGGCCGACGGTGGCCATGAGGGCGCCGCGCCAGGCGCGCCGCCCGGCCCGGCGGCCGACGAAGAGGGCCGCCATGGGCAGCGCGAAGACGATCGTCAGAGCGCCCAGCGGCTGGACCAGGCTGAGCGGACCGAACGCCAGGGCGGCCACGTGCAGGGTCGCGCCGAGACCGTTGAGCAGGACGGACACCCACCAGGCAGGGCTGCGCAGCGGCGCGTAGCGCGGACCGGCGGCGGAGGCCGCGACCCGCTCCTGCACGATCGCCGCGGCCGCGTAGGCGACCGCCGAGACCAGGGCGAGGATCACGGACAGCAGGAGGGGACTCATACCTTCCACGATCTCTCTTCCGGGCGATTTCGGCGTCGTACCAGGGGACGTCCTGGCGGATACCGCCATCGCAGTACACGGCCCGCGTGTACGACCGGAGATGTACACCCGCGCAGGTCGGAAGGGGTGGAAGGGGGTGAATCGGGCAGCCGGTTCCGGTGCGGAAGAATCATCGCCGGGGCGAAGACTTCGCCCCGGCGACATCCGCCCCGGCGACGCTCGCCGCAGAAGTACACGGCGACGTCCGCCGCAAGGCGCGCGGCGACGTGCGCCGCAGGGCACACGGCGATATTCGCCACAGGAGCAGGGGGGCACGGGCGTGGGACAGGACATGGATCTCGTCGAGAGCGGATCGGTCGGCGGATTCTTCGCGCTGCGGACCACCGCGCCGGAGACCGGAGGAGCACACCTCCCCCTCGCCCTCCTGTACGCGGGGGAGGACGGCCCTCTCGCCGCGCGCGTGGACCGGGTCGCCGCCCGGCTCCACGCTCCCGAGCGGCGCGTCGGGGCATCCGTCGCCCACCTCGGGCTCGCGGCCCGGCTCTGGTCCACCGCGCTCGGACCCGCCGCGCTGTACGGGCGCTTCCCCGCCCTTGACCCCGCCGAGCTGTACTGGGACGGGGCGCTGACCTCCCCCGACGACCTGTGGTGGGCCGGCTCCGCGACCCGCCCCGGCACCGTGGAGGAGCTCCGCGCCGCCGTCCAGGAGGCCCACCTCGTCCCGCTGCACGCGGCCCTGCGCCGCGACGGCCGGATCTCACCCCGGCTGCTCTGGGGCAACGCCGGCTCCGCCCTCGCCGGCGCCCTGCGCGAGCTCACCCGCTGGGCCCGCGCCCAGGACCGGCCGGAGGTCGCCGAGCGGGCCGCCACCCTCGTCTCCGGGCTCCTCGACCACCCCGACCTCGCCGGTACGGTCCGCGGCCCCCAGCTGCGCCGTACCAGCTGCTGCCTCTACTACCGCTGCCCCGGCGGCGGACTGTGCGGGGACTGTGTCTTCGACCACGCCCCCCGAGCGGGTTTGGAGGGGCGGCCCCCCGCTCCGTAAAGTTGCTTCTTCGAGAGCCCGCAAGCGGCGACGACGGACGAGCGAACGAGGAACCCGAAGGCCATGACGGTGACCGAAGAAAACCAGGACTACGGGCCGGGCGTCGACCCCGATCGCCTGGCCGTCTGCCTGAGCGTCCTCGACGAGCTCGACAAGCTGGACGTCGACCACCCGGACGCCATCGTCGTCCGGCGCGCCACCGCCGGGATCTACCGGACCGTGAAGCAGCGCCGCCGCCAGGAGCGCCGGGCCGCCAAGACCGCCAACGACAAGGCGGTCACCGAGGCCACGGCCACCGGCTCCGCGCAGCGCATCGACGACGAGACCGAGGGCATCCTGCCGTCCTCGGTGACGGAGGAGGGGCGGATCGCCGGGATACTCCAGCGCCCCCGTTCCTGCTACGTCTGCAAGACGCGCTTCGTCGAGGTCGACTACTTCTACCACCAGCTCTGCCAGCCTTGCGCGGCGCTGAACCGGGCCAAGCGGGAGGCCGGCGCGGACCTCACCGGCAAGCGCGCGCTGCTCACCGGCGGCCGGGCCAAGATCGGCATGTACATCGCGCTGCGGCTGCTCCGCGACGGCGCGCACACGACGATCACCACGCGCTTCCCCAAGGACGCCATCCGCCGCTTCAAGGCCATGGACGACTCCGCGGACTGGATGCACCGCCTGGAGGTCGTCGGCATCGACCTGCGCGACCCGGCCCAGGCCGTGGCCCTCGCCGACCAGATGACCGAGGCCGGTCCCCTGGACATCCTCATCAACAACGCGACGCAGACCGTCCGCCGCCTGCCGTCCGCCTACGCCGCCCTGGTCGACGGCGAGAACGCCGCCCTGCCCGCCGGCGAGCTCCCGGCCCACCACGTCATCGGCGCCTTCAACTCCGGCGCGGTCGGCGAGCTCGGGACGGCCGCCGCGCTGCCCGCCGGTGTGAGCGGCCTGGAGGCGCAGCAGGTCGCCGACCTCGCCCTGGTCGCGGGCAACGCCAGCATCGCCCGGCACCTCGACGGCACCGCCATCGACGCCGGCGGCCTGGTGCCGGACGTCGTCGAGAGCAACACCTGGGTGCAGAGCATCGAGCAGATCTCCCCGGTGGAGCTCCTCGAGACCCAGCTGTGCAACTACACGGCTCCGTTCATCCTCATCAGCAAGCTGCGTCCGGTGATGGCAGAGGCCGCGAAGAAGGCGGCCAGCGGGCGTTCCTACATCGTCAACGTCTCGGCGATGGAAGGCGTCTTCAGCCGCGGCTACAAGGGTGCGGGGCACCCGAACACCAATGCCGCGAAGGCCGCGATGAACATGGTGACGCGGACCAGCGGCCAGGAGATGTTCGAGACCGACGGCATCCTCATGACCTCGGTCGACACCGGCTGGATCACCGACGAGCGTCCGCACTTCGACAAGCTGCGCCTCGCCGAGGAGGGCTTCCACGCTCCGCTCGACCTCGTCGACGGCGCGGCCCGCGTCTACGACCCGGTCGTGCGCGGCGAGGCCGGCGAGGACCTCTACGGCTGCTTCCTGAAGGACTACGCCCCCGCGAACTGGTAGGCGGCGGGTCCCGCCGTCCCGGAAAGGGCGCCCCACCGCCTGGTGGGGCGCCCTTTCCGGCTTGTTTCACTCGATCGCGTCACACTTTCGAGCCCGGTAGAGCGCGGACGTGCTCATTTGGTTACTGTGATGTCCATCGGTCGGCCACCGAGGAGACACACCATCCTCACGGCCGGTCCGGGGACTGGCCTTCCACCAAGGCCGCGGTCCCGCCCGATGAACGGCGCCACCGCGACCGACGGCACCCAGTCCTCACAGGTACGCGACACAAAGGAGTGCGCGGTGACAACCGAACTGACGAAGCAGGAACCGAGACCGGACCAGCCCCAGGACCGGCCCCGCCGGAACGGCGAGCTCGGAAGCCTCGAAGTGTGGGCCCGCTCGGCCCCCATCCGGTTGGCGGGCTACGAGGACGACCTCGCGGAGCCCCACATCCTGCCTGGCATCGACTGAGTCGGCGCCCTGGTGTAACCCTTGCTCCACCGCTGCCCCCGGCCGCCTTCCGGCCGGGGGCAGCGGCGTGTCCGGCGCCCGGTGCGTGCCTCGCGTGTGTGCGGTACGCGTCCCCTCACCGGTCCGCAGGTTCTCGTAGCCGGATCGGCGGCAGGTACTCGCGCACCAGGGTGCGGTGCCACCAGGCGCCGGTCGCGCGCAGCTCGCGCCAGGTCGTGTACCGGTACCGGTAGAGCCGGGCGCGGACCAGGGCCGGCGGCGCGTCCGGGAAGGGGTTGTGGGCGAGCAGCCGCAGCGTGTCCCGGTCGCCGTCGAGCAGCCGCTCCACGAAGGGCCCGAACCAGTCGCGGGCGTACCCGGGGGAGAGGGCGGCGAACCACATGAGCCAGTCCAGCCGGAGGTGGTACGGGGCGAACTGGCGGGGCAACCGGCGCGGATCGCCCGGCTTGCCCCGGAAGCCGTACTCCCGCCACACCGTGCCCGCGTGCGGAACCGGGTCGTCGGTGCCCTCGACGACGATCTCGTCCCGTACCCGGCCGACCGTACCGAAGGCGCCATAGGTGTTGACCAGGTGGAAGGGGTCGTACGAGCGGTTCATCGCCTGGTTGCGGGAGAGCAGGTTGCGCACCGGGCGGTAGCTCCGGACCAGGACGAAGACGGTCACCGCGACGACCAGGACGACGTACCAGAGCGGCGGGGCAGGCCGCGGGTGCTCCCCGGTGAGCGCGGAGGCGTCCACCACCGACAGGGCGAGCACGATGGTGAGCCAGTTCAGCCAGGCGAAGTTCCCGGAGAGCACCAGCCACACCTGGGTCGCGATCATGAGGCACGCGGCGATGCCGGCCACCGGCTGCGGGGTGAAGAGCAGGAACGGCACGAACAGCTGGACGACGTGGTTGGCGGCCGCCTCGACCCGGTGCAGCGGGCGCGGGAGGTGGTGGAAGAACCAGCTCAGCGGGCCGGGCATCGGCTGTGTCTCGTGGTGGTGGTAGAGGCAGGTGAGATTCCGCCAGCAGCGGTCGCCGCGGATCTTGATGAGCCCGGCGCCGAACTCGACCCGGAAGAGCAGCCAGCGCAGCAGGAAGAGGACGAGGACGGGCGGTCCGATGTCGTCGTTGCCGAGGAAGACCGCGAGGAACCCGGTCTCCAGGAGCAGCGACTCCCAGCCGAAGGAGTACCAGGTCTGGCCCACGTTCACGATCGACAGGTACAGCGCCCAGAGGACGAACCACAGGAGCATCGACACCGGCAGCGGCACCGCGTCCCCGGCGCCCGCCACGAGGGCCAGGGCGATCGCGGCCCCGGTCCACGCGACGGCCGCGAACAGCCGGTCGGAGTAGCGCCAGTGGAAGAGGGACGGGGTGTCACGCGGTCGGGTCCTGCCGACGTACTCCGGTATCGGGAGCATGCCGCGCTCACCGATCAGCGCCCGGAACTGGAGGGCGGCCGAAAGGAACGCCACGCAGTACAGCCCGGCGAGGCCCCGCTGGAACATGGTCCGGCTCAGCCACAGGTCGGGCGCGGTGAACCACTCCATCCCCTCCAGTATCGGCCCGGGATCAGGTCCTGACGAGGCGCCGCAGGGTCCGGCCCAGCCGGCGTGCGTACGCCCGCTGGAGCGGCGGGATCAGGGGGCCGGCGAGACGCGTGTACCAGGCCGCCGGCCGACTGAACGCGGTGACCGTGAACCGGACCGAGCCGTCGGGCTCCAGCGTGACGACGAAGGACTCCTCCCCGCGCTCCGGGTGCCCGGTCAGGGTGCCGTAGGCGAAGCCGACGCGGTGTTCCTCGTACGCCGTCCAGACCACCGCGCACGGGGCGCCGAGCCGGACCGGTCCGACGCCCACCGACACCTCCAGATGGATGCCGGGCTCGGCACGGACGGCCTCGCTGCGGACGGTCGCCCCGGAGGCGCGGTGCGTCCGCCAGGTGGTGACAGCGGCGCCGGCGGCCTCGAAGGCGGTGCGGCCGTGGCCGACGACCGCGCTGTGCCGCAGGTGGTGGTAGCCCTCCGGGAGGCTCTCCGGGGCGCGGGTGGCGCCGACCTCGGGGTAGGTGAGGCTCGGGCGGGGGCGGGCGGTGCGGGTGAGGCCGGTCGTGAGGCGGGTCATGCCGGGATCTCCGTTCGCGGGTGGGCGGGTGATGCTGTCGGTGTCGGTGATGCTGTCGGTGTCGGTGTCGGTGTCGGTGTCGGTGTCGGTGTCGGCGTCGGCGTCGGCCGGTCCGTCCGGAGGCGGCGGCGGGCGAGCAGGGCGCAGACGGCGAAGCCGAGGGCGTTGCCCAGGCCGTGTGTCGCGGCCGTCCACGTCAGGCTGAGGTGCGGCAGTCCCGTGGCCTCGCCGAGCGCCCAGCTCAGCGCGAGCAGCATGGTGACGGCGAGGACCAGGGCCGAGACGGCGAGGAGCCCGCGCGTGAGCCGGCCGGCCGCGAGGTCCCGGCGCTCGCGCAGAGTGAGGACCGCGACGGCCGTCATGCCGGCCGTGAGGACGACCGCCCCGACGAGCTCGGCCCAGTCGTCGACGAAGTAGCCGACCAGGACGAGCAGGGTGCCGGACGGGACGCTGAGGGCGGCGAAGCGGGCGGTCGGACCGTCGTCGGCGCGGCAGACGAGCCCGGCGACGAGAGCGGCGGCGAAGCCCGCGAAGTGGAAGTGCGGCACGGTCAGCGCGAGGAGGTCCAGGTCGAAGCCGAAGAGCGGGTACGAGGCCCGCTCGGCGACGAGCGCCAGGCCCGCGACGGACGGCGCGACCAGGGCCGTGAGGACGGCGATCTCCCGGGGCCGCAGGGAACGGGTCAGGGTCAGCCGCGCCGGGGCCTGGAGCGCGAGCGCCACCGTGGCCAGGGCGTAGACGGCGGCGAGTGCCGCCGCGATCCCTGAGCGCGGCAGCCACAGGGCCAGCGCCCCGGGGGCGGCGAGCAGGGGCCAGGCGCGGCGGAGCGGGTCCCAGCCCGGCGGCCTGGGGCCGTCGAGCAACGCGAGTCCCGTCGGGACCACCCAGAACATGCCGATCATCACGACCGGGTTCACCAGCAGCGACAGCGCGGTCATGGGACACCCCCCCCGTCGACTTGAACGTGTTCAACTGACGGGTTGAGCGTAGAGCCTTTCTTGAACGTGTTCAAGTAGGGCGTTCGCCCGGTCGGGTGCCGGTCGACCCGGTCGGCCTTCCTCCGCTTGCGGGGGCCCGCGCGCTGCGACAGACATGAGGCACTGGCCGCAACCGGGCACCGGGCCCCGGGGAGAGAAAACGGGAGAACCAGGTGCGCTCATCCCAGCACCGGACGCGGCGAACCCCTGCCGCTCCCGGACCCGCCGTGCTCACCGGGCCCGCCGCGATCACCGCGATCACCGCGCTCGCGTCGACGCTCCTCGTCGCCGGCTGCTCCTCCGGCGGGGAGGGCGGCAGCCACGGCGAGCAGCCCGAGGCAGCCACCGCCCAGGAGGTCTTCCTGCAGCCGGTCGCCGCCCGGGGCCCCGACCCCTTCACCCCGTCCACCGCCCGGATCGCCGCCCCCGCGACCCCGGTGGTACGCGACCCCGGCGCCGCCTCCGTCCAGCAGATCCGCGAGGTCACCGGCTCCACCCCCGGCCTCTACGGCGGCACGCGGGCGGAGGCGAGCTGCGACGTCGAGCAGCAGGCCGCCTTCCTCGCCGCCGACCCCGGCCGGACCCGGGCCTTCGCCGAGGCGGCAGGAATCCCCGAGGGGAACGTCCCCGGCTGGCTGCGCGGACTGACCCCGGTCGTCCTGCGCGCCGACACCCGGGTTACCAACCACGGCTACCGGGACGGCGGTGCCACCGCCTTCCAGTCCGTCCTCCAGACCGGCACGGCGGTCCTCGTCGACCAGTACGGCTCCCCGCGCGTCCGCTGCGCCTGCGGCAACCCGCTCCGCACGCCGGTCTCCGTCCAGGGCGGCATCCACCAGGGCGACCCGTGGGACGGCTTCGACCCCGAGCACGTGATCGTCGTCCGGCCGACCAGCACCGTCGTCACCAGCCTGGTCATCGTGAACGCCGCGGACCGCACCTGGATCGAGCGACGGACCGGCAGCGACGGGGCCGAGGACCGCAAGCCCGTGGTGGAGCCGTCGTGCGACCCGGACGCGTGCCACCTGACCGAGGCGGCCACGCCGGACCCGGCGCGGCCCGACCCGGCGCGACCCGATCCGACCCGGCCCGATCCCGTGCGGCCCGCCCCGGCCACGCCCGACCTGAGCACCCCGGTCCCGACCGACCCCGCACCCGTGATCCCGGACCCGTCGGGGAGCGGCGGCACCGGCACCGACCCGTCGCCCGCGTACCCCGACGCCTCCGGCGAGCCGTACCCCGACCCGTACGAGGAGCCGACCTCGGAGCCGTTCCCCGACCCGTCCATGGACCCGTACGCGGACCCCGATGCCGACCCCCACGCCGATCCGTACGCGGACCCGTACGCCGAGCCCCCGGTCGAGCCGCCCGTCGAGCCGCCGACAGCTCCGGAGGGTGGGCTTCCGCCCGAGGAGTTCTTCCCGCCCGACACGGGGCCGGAGCAGCCCGAGACGTTCGAAGGCTGAGGAGCGACGGGGTGAAACGGATCTTCATGGTGCGCAGGGGCGGAGCTGCGCCTAGCGTGGCCCCATGAACGCGGGCAGAGGGGGCGGGGAGGCGGCCGAGCGGCTTCGCCGTGCGCCGGGGGAGCCGAGGCAGCCGGGCGGAGCGACGGGGCCGGGCGAGGCGAAGGACCGGGAGGAAACGGCGGCGCCGGTCGATTCGACGGAGCCGGACGAACCGGCAGGGCCGGACGCGGCGACGGATTCCGTCGCGACGACGGAGCCCGGTGCGGCGACGGAGCCGGACGGGCCGGCAGGGCCGGACGCGGCGACGGATTCCGGCGTGACGACGGAGCCCGGCGAGGCGACGGAGCCGGACGGGCCGGCGGAGCCGGGCGCTCCGGCGGATTCGGCCCCACCCGCCGAGCCCGCCGAGCCCGGCGAGCAGACGAGCTCGGGTGAGCAGACGGGCTCGGGTGAGTCGACGGGCTCCGGCGAGCCCGCGCGGCCGGGGCCGCCCGGCGTCGGAGCGCGGATCCTCCATGACTACGGCTCGGCCTTCCGGATGGGCGGTTTCGACTGGGACCTGCTCACCGGGACGATGATCATGGACGAGGCCGCCCTCGAGGTCTTCGACCTGGACCGCGCGGACTACGACGACCGCCCGGAGAGCCTCGGCTCCCGGGTCCTGCCCGACGAGGGCCGCCGTCTCGACACCCTGGTGGCGCAGGCGCTCAAGGAGGGCAGCGACCAGTACGGCGCGTACTTCCGCATCCGCCGCCGCGACGGCATCCACCAGTGGACCCACACCCAGGGACTGGTCCATCGCGACGACACGGGCCGGCCGGTCCGCATCGTGGGCGTCCTCCGCGACGCCACCCACGAACTGTCCGAGTCCGCCGCCCGGCTCGGCCTCGACGAGGGACGCCGCCGACGCGCCGGCGTCGTCGAGGGCACCACCGCCGCCCTGGCCTACGCCAGGACCGTGCAGGACGTCATCGACCTGCTCAACGACTCGCACGCCCTCGAACACTTCGGCGCCGCCAGCCTTGTCATGGGCCTCCTCGAAGCCGGCCGCATCCACCTGGTCGCGGAGGGCCCCGACGGCGCCTTCGTGCCGGGCACCCGCTTCACCCGGGTGGACGAGCCGTACCCGATGGGCGAGGTGATCCGTACCCTCCGGCCCCGGTTCATCGACACGGCCCAGGACTTCGCCGAGTCCTTCCCGGTGCTCTGGCCGCACATCAGCGGGCTCGGCATCACCGCCGCCGCCTATCTGCCGCTCATCGCCCAGGCCCGGCCCATCGGCGCGCTCGGGCTGCTCTACAGCGACAAGACCGGCTTCAGCGAGGATGAGCGGACCCTGCTCGTCGCCCTCGGCAGCAGCATCGCCCAGAGCCTCCAGCGCGCCATGCTGTACGAGCAGGAGCACGACCTCGCCGAAGGGCTCCAGCAGGCGATGCTGCCGCGCCGGATCCCCGAGGTGCAGGGCGCGCAGACGGCCGTCCGCTACCGCTCGGCCCGGCTCGGCCGGGACATCGGCGGCGACTGGTACGACATCATCCCGCTCCCCGGGGGACGGGTCGGCGCCGTCATCGGCGACGTCCAGGGCCATGACACCCACGCGGCGGCCGTCATGGGCCAGCTCCGGATCGTGTTGCGTGCCTACGCCGCCGAGGGGCACCCCCCGGCCACGGTCATGGCCCGGGCCTCCGTCTTCCTCCACGAGCTCGACACCGAACGCTTCGCCACCTGCACGTACGCCGAGGTCGACCTCGGCACCGGGGTCGTCCAGATCGTCCGCGCCGGACACGTCGACCCGCTGGTCCGGGAGATCGACGGCCGCTGCCGCAGGCTCCCGGTGGAGGGCGGGCTGCCCCTCGGGCTCTCCGCGGAGTTCGGCCGGCTCGACTACCCCGTGACCGCCCTGGAGCTGGACCCCGGGCAGACCCTGATGCTCTACACCGACGGTCTGGTGGAGAAGCCGGGCGCCGACCTCGACGAGGGCTTCCAGTGGCTCACCTCCCTCGTCCGGCGCGGCCCCGCCGACCTCCAGCAGCTCGCCGACCACCTGTGCGACGTGGTCGCCGACCGCGGCGGCGAGGACGACGTGGCGATCCTGCTGCTCCGCCGCCAGGCCACGTTCGGCCCGCAGGGCGCCGGCCGGTTCCGGCAGCACGTCGCCCAGAGCGACCCCGAGGCGCTGAGCTCGGCCCGGCACATGATCAGGGCCGCGGTCCGGGCCTGGGGCGGGGGTGAGCGCGCGGACGAGATCGAGCTGGTTGCGGACGAGCTGATGACCAACGCGCTGATGCACACCGACGGCGGGGCGATCGTGACCCTGCGGGTCCTGAGCGGGACCGAGCGGCGGCTGCGCGTGGAGGTCGAGGACCGGTCCAGTGCGCTGCCCCGCCGCCGCGAGGCGGGGGAGGCGGGCGTCTCCGGCCGGGGGCTGCTCCTGGTGGAGCGGATCTCCGACGCCTGGGGCGTGGAGTCGCGGGGCGGCGGCAAGTGCGTCTGGTGCGAGTTCACGTGGCGAACTGAGGCCACCCGGCTCTGTTAACCGAGCGTGAACTGATCGTACTTGACCGTAACTGACGGTACGCGATTGACTTCGCTCTCCCGCCCCTCCGCGCAGGACGTGAGGCACCCGTGAGCAGCAGCGAGCTACTGGCCCCCCTTGATCTGGCCTTCTGGCACCTGGAGTCCCCGACCCACCCCCTGCACCTCGGAGCCCTCGCCCACTTCGGTCCCGTCCCCGCGGCCCCGGACCACGAGCCGCCTCCGGACGTCCTGGACCTGCTCGCCCGCCGCGCCGCCGCCATCCCCCGGCTCCGGATGCGCGTGCGCGACGTCCTGATCCCCCTCGGCGGCGCCGCCTGGAGCGCCGACCCGGACTTCGACGTACGCCGTCACGTCCGGGAGATCACCCTTCCCGGCGTGGACTTCCCCGCCGAGACCACCCGCCTTGCGGCCGAACTCATGGAACGCCCGGTCGAGCGCGGCCGGCCGCCCTGGGAGATGTACCTCCTGACGGGCGCCCCCGACGGCTCCTTCGCCGTCCTCGTGAAGCTCCACCACGCCCTCGCCGACGGCATGCGGGCCGTCGCCATCGGCGCCGGGATCTTCGACGAGATCGCCGCCGCCCGCCGACCGGTGCGCCGCCCCCGCCCCGTACCCCCGCGCTCGTGGCTCCCCGGCCCCGGGCTCCTCCTCGACCTCGCCAAGGACCGCCTCGGCGACCTCGGCCGGGCCGTCGAGGTCGGCGCCTCGGTCGTCGGTTCCTCCGTCGTCCGCGCCGGCGGCCTCGACGGGCGTCCCGCCGCCGCCCTCGCCGCCGACTCCAGCGGCACACGCCGGCTCGCCACCGCGACCCTGTCCCTCGACCGCGTGCACCGGATCCGCCGCGCCACGGGCGGCACCGCCAACGACGTGCTCCTCGCCGTCGTCGCCGGAGCCCTGCGCCGCTGGTTCGACGGGCGGGGCCCGGCCGCCCTGCCCGGAGCCGACCCCCGGGCCCTCGTCCCCGTCTCGCGCCGCCGCCCCGGTGCCCCGCCCGGTCCCGGCAACAGCCTCTCCGGCTACCTCGTCGACCTGCCGGTGACCGAGCCCGACCCGGCGGCCCGACTCGCCGCCGTACGCGACGCCATGGACCGCAACAAGGCCGCCGGCCCCTTCCGGGGCGCGGGCGCCGTCGCGCTCCTCGCCGACCGGCTGCCTCCGCTCGCCCACCGCTTCGGCGCCCCCTTCGCCTCCGGCGCGGCCAGGCTCCTGTTCGACCTCCTCGTCACCCAGGTGCCGCTGCCCCGCACCGCGCTCTCCCTCGGCGGCGCTCCGCTGCGCGGGCTCTTCCCCATGGCCCCGCTCGCCCGCGGCCAGTCCCTCGCCGTCGCCATGTCCCCCTACGGCGGCCGGGTCCATGTCGGTCTCGTCGCCGACGGCGAGGCGGTCCCCGACCTCGACGCGCTCGCCGACGCGCTCACCGCCGAACTCGACCTGCTCGACCCGCCGGAGACGCCGGAGGGGCCGGGGACGCCGGGGACGCCGAGGACGCCGTAGAACCTGTGCGTACGGATCACTCCGTCATGCCGTGCAGGTCGTGCCGGGGCGGATCTTCGTCAGGGAGATCAGGTACGCCTCGACCTTGCCGTCGACGCAGGCGCTGCGTCCGTAGCCGGTGTGGCCGGGAGCGTCGAACGACAGCAGCATCCCCTGGGGGAACTGGCCCGCCAGGCTCACGGCCTCCCCGTACGGCGTGGCCGGGTCGCCCGCCGTCCCCACGACGAGCACCGGCGGGACACCCTCGGCCCTCACCCGGTGCGGGCGCTGGGCACCGGCCGGCAGGTCCTTGCAGACCAGTTCGTTCGTCACGCCGGTCGTGCCGTAGACCCCCGCGGCCTTGTCGGCGGGGGCGAGAGCGTCCCAGTAGGCCTGGGCGTCACGCGGGTGGGGGACGTCGAGGCAGTTGATCGCGATGAGGGCGGCGTCGCCGTTGTCCTCGGGGACGTCGTCCGAGGGCCCGTCGGAGGCCTCGTCCTCAGGGGGCCCGTCGGACGCCTCGGGCTCCGCGGGTTCGTCGGAGGCGCCCGCGTCGGTGTCCGGCGGCTCCTCCTCGCCCGCGGCCAGGGCCGCCAGCGGCGTGCCGTCCCCGCCGTCCGCCGCGACCAGCGCCTCGGACAGGTCCTTCCACTGGGCCTCCGGCGTGTACATGGAGAGGCTGAGTGCCGAGACCAGGGTCGAAGCGTCGAGACCGTACGGGGAGTCGTCGACCGGCAGCGGCTCGCGCTCGGTCCGCGCGAGGAGCCGGTCGACGAGGGACCGTATCTCCTCGGGCGTAGCGCCGGGACACGCGTCACCGACCGTGTCGGCGCAGGAGTCGGCGTACTCCTCCACCGCCTTCCTGAACCCCGTGGACTGGCTGAGCATGCGCTGCCGCCAGTCGAGCGACGGGTCGACGGCCCCGTCCAGGACCATCGCCCGTACGCGGCGAGGGAACTGCTCGGCGTACGAGGTGCCCAGGCTCGTGCCGTACGACCAGCCGACGTACGTCAGCCGCCGGTCACCGAGCGCCGCCCGCAGCACGTCCAGGTCGCGGGCGGCGTCGTCCGTTCCGACGTGGGGGAGCAGCGGACCGCTGGCCGCGCGGCAGTCGGCGGCCGTCGCCCGCGCGCTCGCCAGGGCGACGGCGCGCTCGGACGCGGTCCGGGGGTTGAGGGGTACGCCGGCGGCGTCGTCCGGGGTCTCGCCTTCGTCCGGGGCCTTCCCTTCACCTTCGCCCGGTTCCGCGGGGGCGGCGGCGGTGCAGGTCAGGGCGGGCTTGCTCCCGCCGACCCCGCGCGGGTCGAAGGACACGATGTCGAACCGGTCCCGCACGCCCTGGCCGATGTCGTCGGCGACGCCGTCCCTGACGAGCCGCGCACCACGCTCGCCCGGGCCTCCGGGGTTGAGGACGAGCGAGCCGACGCGCTTCCCCGGGGTCGCGGTGACCGCCTTCGCCACCGGCAGGACGAAGGTCTTGCCGTTGCCGGGGCGGGCGTAGTCCATCGGCACGGTGAGCGAGGCGCACCGGTGGTCGCCGCAGGGCTGCCAGACGAGTCGCTGCTGGTAGAAGCGCCGCAGGTCGGGGCGGGAGGCGGGATCGGCCGAGACCGTCGCTCGGTTCCCGTTCGAGCCGTTCCCGGCCGAGTCGTTCCCGGCCGTGCAGGCGGCCAGGGAGGTGGCGCCGAGGACGGCGAGGGCGAGGACGAGGGCCTGGCGGCTGCGGGTGGCGGCGGTGATCACGAAGTACTCCCTGGGTGGTCGGTCCAGGGAAGGATCACGCGCGGATGCTGAGGATTTGCTGAGGCGGGGTCCCGTCACGGGCGAGGGCCCCGGTCACGGACTCGGGATCCGTCACGGGCGCGGGCCCCGCTCACGGACGCGGGCCCCGCTCACGGACTCGGGCCGCGACACGGGCGCGGGCCCCCTCGCGGACGGGCCCCCTCGCGGACGTGGCCTCTCGCGGAGGTGGCGCCCCTCCCTACGACCTCGGCAGCCGCAGGACGAACCTGGCCCCGCCGCGTTCCCCGCGCCCCGCCGTGAGCGTGCCGCCATGGGCGTGGGCGACCCAGGCGGCGATGGACAGGCCGAGGCCGGTGGACCCGGATCCGCTGCGGAACCGTTCGAACAGGGCGTCCGCGACCTCCGGCGGCAGGCCGGGACCCTCGTCCTCGATCGTCAGCGTGCCGTCCCGGACCACCGTGATCAGCACGTCCGCCGGCAGGCCGGGCCCGTGGCCGTGCGCGAGCGCGTTGCCCAGCAGATTGCCGACCGCGCGGCGCACCAGCTCCGGATCGGCGACCACGACCGTGTCCTCCGCCTCGACCCGGATGCGATGGCCCTCCGTGGAGGCCTCGGCGGCTTCCTGGGCGACCGCCTCCACCAACTGGTCCAGACGCAGCGGCTGGCGGGCCACCGTGGCCGTACCGGACATGAGCCGCGCCCGGGTGAGCAGCCCGTCGACCAGCCGGCCCATGCCCTCCGCCAGGCGCAACGTGCGCCGGTGCACGTCCGTGCTGTCCGTCTCGCCGCGCAGCGCCGTCTCCGCGAGCGTCCGGAGCGAGGCGGCCGGGGTCCGCAGGTCGTGCGCCGCGTCCGCGAGGAACGCCTCCTGCCGGTCGAGCGCGGACAGCGCCGGGCGGATCGCCCGCCCCGACAGCACGTGCCCGACGGCCGCGGACAACAGCACGAGCACCGCGCAGCCGCCCGTCACCACCCACACGAGCCGACGGTGATCGTCCCGCTGGGCCGTCGCGTCGGACAACGTCACGAGGACGCCCTGCGGCCCCTCGTCCTCCGCCGCCTCCGGGGCGTAGAAAGGCAGCGCGAACACCCGCACCGGCCCGCCGTCCGTCGTACGCCGGTCGAAGCCCCGCGCCTCCCCGGTCCGGGCCACCGCACGGCCGGACTCCAGGACCACCCCGGGGCTCACGGCCAGACACGGCGCGGTCGGCGCGTGCTGGACGGTCAGGCCGACCGCCTCGTCCGGCGTGCCGGGGCCGCCGGGGGCGTCGCCGGTCACGAGCAGCACGGTCAGCGGCGGACACCCGGTGTTCACCGTGTCCGCCAGGACGTCCGTGGCCAGCCGCCCGTTCTCGTCGGTCTCCAGGAGCCCGAGGGCCCAGCTGGTGTCCGCCTCCATCGCGTGGTCGAGCTGCTCCCGCCAGCGCGCGCTGTCGCTCCGTACGGCGAACACGGCCATCGCGATCAGCCCCACGGCGCTGGTCAGCGCGAACAGCAGACTGATCCGCCGACGCAGCCGCAGCACCCGCGCGGTCGGGGTGAGCGTCCGCGTCCGGCGGGGGAGAGCGGGGCTCACCGCGCGTCGTCGGGTGCGAGCCGGTAGCCGACGCCCCGCACGGTGTGGATCAGCGGCGGGTCCCCGAGCTTGCGGCGGAGCTGGGAGACGAGTACCTCCAGGACGTTGGACTGCGGCTCGGCCATCTCGTCCCAGCAGCTCTCGATCAGCTCGGCGCGCGACACCGCCTGGTCGGCCCGGGCCGCGAGGACCTCAAGGACGGCGAACTCCCTGGTGGTGAGGGTCAGCAGCACCCCGGCCCGGCGGACGTGCCGACGGGCGGTGTCGACCTCCAGGTCGCCGACGCGGTGCACCGGCGGGCGTACGACGCCGGAACGGCGGCACAGGCTGCGCACCCGGGCCACCAGCTCGGGCACGGCGAACGGCTTGACGAGGTAGTCGTCGCCGCCGCTCGCGAAGCCCTCCACCCGGTCCGCCACGGTGTCGCGCGCCGTGAGGAACAGGACGGGTACCTCGCGGCCGCCGCGCCGCAGCTCCTCGACGTAGACGGCGGCGTCCCCGGACGGCAGCATCCGGTCGAAGACCGCGCAGTCGTACGCGGTGACGAACAGGGCCTCGTCGGCCCGTGGCAGATCGGCCGCTTCGTCGACGGCGAGCCCGGCGGCCCGCAGAGCGGCGGCCACCCCGAACCGGAGGTCTTCGTCGTCCTCGACGAGCAGTACGCGCACGTCGCCCACCTTAGGCCGTGTCCGGAAAGTCCCGCCGACCACGCCGACCACGCCGACCATGCCGACCGCGCCGGGCTCGCGGCGCGCGGCCCCGGCACGCGTACGGCAGGGTGGAGCCATGCCCGAACTGCCCGAGGTGGAAGCGCTGCGCGAGTTCCTCGGCGCGCATCTCGTGGGCAAGGAGATCGCCCGCGTCCTGCCCGTCGCGGTCAGCGTCCTCAAGACGTACGACCCGTCCCTGACCGCCGTCGAGGGAGCCGAGGTCACCGCCGTCGGCCGGCACGGGAAGTTCCTCGACCTCGCCACCACCGGCGCCGCAGGCGAACTCCACCTCCTGATCCACCTGGCCCGCGCGGGCTGGCTCCGCTGGCAGGACCCGCTGCCTTCCGGACCGCCGAAGCCCGGCAAGGGCCCGCTGGCGCTGCGTACCGCCCTCACCGGAGGCGACGGCTTCGACCTCACCGAGGCGGGCACCACCAAACGGCTCGCGGTGCACCTCGTCCGCGACCCGCAGGACGTGCCGGGCGTCGCCCGCCTCGGCCCCGACCCGCTCGCGGAGGACTTCGGCCCCGAGGAGTTCGCCGCCCTCCTCGCCGGCGAACGACGGCAGATCAAAGGCGCCCTGCGCGACCAGCGCCTCATCGCGGGCATCGGCAACGCCTACAGCGACGAGATCCTCCACGCCGCGAGGATGTCGCCCTTCAAACCCACCGGGAACCTCACCCCGGAGGAGACCGCCGCCCTCTACACGGCGATGCGGACCACCCTCGGCGAGGCCGTCGAGCGCGCCCACGGCCTCGCCGCCGGCAAGCTCAAGGCCGAGAAGAAGAGCGGACTGCGCGTCCACGGCCGGACCGGGGAACCCTGCCCGGTGTGCGGGGACGTCATCCGCGAAGTGAGCTTCAGCGACTCCTCCCTCCAGTACTGCCCCACCTGCCAGACCGGCGGCAGGCCGCTCGCCGACCGCAGGATGTCGAAACTGCTCAAGTAGCCGCTGCTCACACAGAAGCTGCTCAAGGAGTCGCGCGAGGCATCGCACTACACTCCGCCGCATGGTGCGCGTACTGGCCGTCGACGATGAAGAACCGGCCCTCGGGGAGCTCCTCTACCTGCTCCGCGCCGACCCGCGCGTCCGCACGGCCGAGGGCGCGGGAGACGCGACCGCGGCCCTGCGCAGGATCGGGCGCGCCCTGGAGACGGGGCCCGACGGGGACGACGGCATCGACGTCGTCTTCCTCGACATCCACATGCCCGGGCTCACCGGTCTCGACGTGGCCCGGTTGCTCGCCGGCTTCGCCCGCCCGCCGCTCGTCGTCTTCGTCACCGCCCACGAGGGCTTCGCCCTCCAGGCCTTCGACCTCAAGGCGGTCGACTACGTCCTCAAGCCCGTGCGCCGCGAACGCCTCGCCGAGGCCGTCCGCCGCGTCCACGACCTGGTGCACGTCACCGCCCCGCCCGCGCCCACCACCACGCCCGAGCAGATCCCCGTCGAGCTCGGCGGGGTCACCCGTTTCGTCTCCGTCGACGACATCGCGTACGTGGAGGCCCACGGCGACTACGCCCGTCTCCACACCGACCACGGCAGCCACCTCGTCCGCATCCCGCTCTCCACCCTCGAGGAACGGTGGGCCGCCCGCGGCTTCGTCCGCATCCACCGCAGCCATCTCGTGGCCCTCGCCCGCATCGACGAACTCCGGCTCGACGGCGGTGCCACCTCGGTACGGCTCGGCGACACGGACCTCGCCGTGAGCCGCCGTCACGCCCGCCACCTCCGTGACCTGCTGATGCGTCGGGCCGGCGGCTGATCGGCCGGGGGCTGTCGCGGCCGGGGAGCGCTGCGTAGACTCCACGCGTCCCGGGCCCCACGGCCCGCCTGCCCTTCCGGGCAGCAGCCGCCGAGAGATGCCGGAGCGGACGCCGATGTCCGAGCACCAGCCGCCGCGCAGACCCCGGCGCGAGACCGTCACGTACGCCTCGGCGCGCGGCACCGTCCCGGGCCCGGCACGACGGCGCCCCGCCCACCCGCCGGCCCGCTCCGAGATCGACGAGCAGACCACGCTCGGCCACACCTACGTCCGCTCCCTGATGCGCAGCCAGCTGCGTGCCGCCCTCACCGCCCTCGGGGCGCTCGTCCTGCTCGTCGGCTCGCTGCCGCTGCTCCTCGCCCTGCCCGCCCCCGAGGCCCTGGTCTGGCTCGCGCTCGGCGCCGGCGTGTACCCGGTCGTCTGGGGCATAGCGCACTGGTACGTCCGCCGGGCCGAACGCAACGAGCGCGACTTCACCGGCCTCGTCGAACGGTGAAGTGCCCCGTATGAACCGGAACCGCGGGGTGGCCGCGTGAACCAGACCTACGCCGTCGCGGCCGTCACCGCCGTCGTCCTCGCCACCGTCCTCATCGGCGCCCTCGGCCTGCGGATCTCCCGTACGACCTCCGACTTCTACGTCGCCTCACGGACCGTCCGGCCGGGTCTCAACGCCGCCGCCATCAGCGGCGAGTACCTCTCCGCCGCCTCCTTCCTCGGCATCGCCGGACTCGTCCTCGTCCAGGGCCCCGCCATGCTCTGGTACCCGGTCGGCTACACCGCCGGCTACCTCGTCCTGCTGGTCCTCGTCGCCGCCCCGCTGCGCCGCTCCGGCGCGTACACCCTCTCCGACTTCGCCGAGGCCCGCCTCGAATCCCCGCAGGCCCGCCGGCTCGCCAGCCTCTTCGTCGTCGGCATCGGCTGGCTCTACCTGCTACCGCAGCTGCAGGGTGCCGGTCTCACCCTGGAGATCCTCACCGGAGCTCCCGACTGGGTCGGCGGGCTGCTCGTCGCCCTCGTCGTCACCGGCACCGTCGCGGCGGGCGGGATGCGGAGCATCACCTTCGTCCAGGCCTTCCAGTACTGGCTGAAACTCACCGCCCTGCTCGTCCCCGCCTTCTTCCTCCTCGCCGCCTGGTACGGGGACGGGGCGCCCAGGGCCCGTTTCGACGCCCCCGCCGTCCTCCGCGAGCACACCGTCGTCCGGGTCGCCGACAGCGTACGGATCGGCCTCGACGCCCCGCTGACCCTCACCGTCACCGGCAGCGTCGACGACGTCCCGTACGAGCGGCGGACCGTCACCCTCGCCCCCGGCACCCATCACGTCCTCGCCGGCACCGAACTCGCCTTCGCGCCGGGCGCGGTCCTCCCCGAGCGGGCCGCCACCGGAACCGACCCCCTCGGCTGGTCGCAGCCGCTCGCCGGCGGCCACGACGGACACCAGCTGTACGCCACGTACGGACTGATCCTCGCGACCTTCCTCGGCACCATGGGCCTGCCCCATGTCGCCGTCCGCTTCTACACCAGCCCGCACGGCCGCGCGGCCCGCCGGACCACGCTCGTCGTGCTCGGCCTCGTCGGCGCCTTCTACCTGCTGCCGCCGCTCTACGGAGCCCTCGGCCGGATCTACGCCCCCGAGCTCGCCCTCACGGGCTCCGCCGACGCCGCCGTGCTCGTGCTGCCCGAGCGGATCCTCGGCGGAGTCGCCGGCGACCTCCTCGGCGCGCTCCTGGCGGGCGGGGCCTTCGCGGCCTTCCTGTCGACCGCCTCCGGGCTCACCATGTCCGTCGCCGGCGTCCTCACCCAGGACGTGCTGCCGTCCCGGGGCGTACGCCACTTCCGGCTCGCGACCCTGCTGGCCACCGCCGTCCCGCTCGCCGTCGGCGTCGTCGCCTCCAAGGTGCCCGTCGCCGACGCCGTCGGCCTCGCCTTCGCGGTCTCCGCCTCCTCCTTCTGCCCGCTGCTCGTCCTCGGCATCTGGTGGCGGCGGCTCACTCCGCCCGGCGCCATGGCCGGGCTCCTCCTCGGCGGCGGCTCCGCCCTCGCGGCCGTGATGGCGACACGTGCCGGGCTCGCCCCCGAGGGCTGGCCGCACACGCTGATGGCCTGGCCCGCCGTCTGGTCGGTCCCGCTCGGCTTCCTGACGATGGTCCTCGTCTCGCTCGCCACCCCCGGCCGGGTCCCGCCCGGCACCCCGGCGCTCCTCGCCCGGCTCCACCTGCCCGAGGAGTTCACCGGCTCCGCCGCCTCCCCGGAGGTACGCCGATGAACGGCACCCTTCCCTTCCCGGAGGTACGGCGATGAACGGCACCCTTCCTTCCCCGGAGGTACGCCGATGAACGGCATCGCCCTCGCCGCCGTGGGCGCCGCGGGCGCCGTCCTGCTCGCGGTGGGCTTCGTCCTGGGACGGTTCGCCGCCCGCCGAGGGGGCCGCGCCGCCGACCCCGACCTCGGGACCCCCGTCGAACGGGCCACCTTCCACACCCTGCACACCGCCTCGCTCGCCGCACCGCCGCTGCGCGCCGGACTCACCGAGGAGACCGCCCGCAAGGCGGCCCGCACGCTTCGCTCGCTGCTCGGCACCGAGGCGCTCTGCCTCACCGACCGGGGTGCGGTCCTCGCCTGGGACGGACCGGGCGAGGACCACCACCGCGCGCACGTCCCCGCGCTGGCCGCCGAGACCCTGGAGACGGGCCGCAGCCGGTCCGCGCACACCGGCTGCGCCGACCCGGCGTGCCCGCTGCGCTGGGCGGTGATCGCCCCGCTGACCGGTGAGGACGGGGTCCTCGGCGCGCTCGTCGCCTACGGCTCGCGGGAGTCGGCCGTCCTGGTGCGGGCCGCGACCGAGGTCGCCCGCTGGGTCTCCGTCCAGCTGGAGCTGGCGGAGCTCGACCGCTCGCGGACCAGGATCGTGGAGGCCGAGATCAGGGCCCTGCGCGCGCAGATCTCCCCGCACTTCATCTTCAACTCCCTCGCCGCCATCGCCTCCTTCGTCCGTACCGACCCCGAGCGGGCCAGGGAACTCCTCCTGGAGTTCGCCGACTTCACCCGGTACTCCTTCCGGCGGCACGGCGAGTTCGCCCAGCTCGCCGACGAACTGCGCTCCATCGAGCAGTACTTGGCGCTTGCCGGGGCGCGCTTCGGGGACCGGCTCAAGGTGACGCTGCAGATCGCCCCCGAGGTGCTGCCGGTGACGCTGCCCTTCCTCTGTCTCCAGCCCCTCGTGGAGAACGCCGTCAAGCACGGCCTCCAGGAGCGGGAGCGGGGCTGCCGGGTGACGATCGCCGCCCGGGACGCGGGGGCCGAGGCGGTGGTGACCGTCGAGGACGACGGTGTCGGCATGGACCCGGAGCTGCTGCGCGCCGTCCTGCGCGGGGAGCACCCGGCGGGCTCCGGCATCGGTCTTTCCAACGTGGACGAGCGGCTGCGCCAGGTGTACGGGGCGGAGCACGGCCTCGTCATCGAGACCGGGGTCGGTGCGGGCATGAAGGTCACGGTCCGCATCCCCAAGTACCGCCCGGGGGTGCACCGCTCCGCCGTGTGAGGTCCGCAGGGGCCGCGATCGGCACAGGTGCAGCGAGAGGCGATCAGCACAGGTACAGCGAGAGATGGGCGAGCGGCAGCCCCAGCTTCCACGCGGGCAGCCAGACCTGGTCCTTCTCGTCGACGGGCGTGCCGGGGTCGTCGGCCGTGGGGCCGTCGAGGTCGGCGGCCCGTACCCAGGTGTCGCGCAGGCTCCGCCACGCGGTCCGCGCGAGGGCCAGGTCGGGGCCCTCCCCGTCCGCCGCGAGCCGGGCGGCGAGCCCCTGTTCGACCCAGGACGGCCAGGGCCGGTCGTAGGCCGTGCGGCGCAGCAGCGTGTCGATCCGTACCGGCGGCCGCTTTCCGGCCGACCGGCCGGGGCCGCCAGCGCCGTCGGGTCCAGGGGTTCCGTCGGCGCCGCCGGAGCCGTCGGAGCGGTCGGTGTCCTCCGACAGGTGGACGGTGAGGGCCAGGGCTTGGAGGCCGGCCCGGTACTCCAGCGAGCCGGGCGCCACGAGCGCGGCGGTCCGCAGCACCTCGTCGGCCAGGTACTCGGCACACAGCCAGGCCATCGGGACGGCGAGTCCGCCGCCACTCGTGCCTTCCGTGCCGTTCGTGCTCTCGGGCAGCAACGCTCCCACCTTCTCCCGGACATGGGACCCGTACGTCAGGGGCCCGGATGTCAGGGACCCGGGGGAGAGCCTCCACCGAGAAGGGCCTCCGCGGGTCCCGCTTTGCTCAACTCGCCCGTGTGGTTTCGGATACGTTTCCCGGCCGGATCGGTGCTGGTGGGGAAGCTGTTACCCAGGATGGCGTACGGGGCGGGAGGGGCAGGGGAGGCGGAGGAGGAAGGCGGTTCAGCCGAGCAGCGCGTACACGGCGGTGGCGTGGGCGGCGGTCTCCTCCGTGCCCTCGGCGGTCATCGTGATGTCGGCGAAGGCCATCCGCTTGCCCGTCTTGGTGAGCCGGGCCCGGACCAGGACGTCGCTGCCGACGACCGCCCGCTGGAAGGTGATGGACTGCTGGACGGTGGTCATCGGTACGAAGCCGCCGCGGACGGAGGCGACCGCGATCACCGTCGCCGTGTCGGCCGCGGCCATCAGGGCCTGGCCGGACAGGCCGCCGCCCTCGCGGGCGAGCCGGTCGGACCAGGGGAGTCGGAGTACGGCCCCGGCCTCGTCGACGGAGGCGACCGAGAGCCCCAGATCGAGCACCCAGGGGGCGAAGTTGTCGGCGAGGACCTTTTCGGCGGCGGCGAGAGTCAGCGTCACGGCGTCATTGTGGGGCCCCGGCGCGCGGCCGGGCAACGCCCGCGCGGCGCGGGCGGTAGCCGGGCAGTGAGCGGCCGAGCTGCCGCAGGGCGTAGTGCGAGCGGGACTTGACGGTCCCGGCCGGGATGCCGAGGTCCACGGCGGCCTCGTTGACCGTGAGGCCGTGGAAGTAGAGCCGGACGAGCACCGCCCGGTGCTCGGGGCTCAGTTCGCGGACGGCCGCGCGTACGTCGAGCGCCGCCTCGGCGGAGGCGGTGGCGTCGGCGGGGTCGGGCGTCACCGCGAGCACGCCGTCACCGATCTCGGCGGGCCGGGCGAGGCGTGAGCGGCGGGCGTCGATGGCCAGCCGGCGGGCCACGGTGAAGAGCCAGGGCCGCATCGACGCGTAGGGGCCCTCGAAGGCCTCGGGGTGGAGCCAGGCCCGTACGAGGGTTTCCTGGGCGAGGTCCTCGGCCCGCTGCCGGTCCCCGTAGGTCAGCCCGAGCAGGAAGGACAGCAGCGCCGGACCGTGGTCCCGCTGCAGTTGTTCCAGGTTCCGCTCGTCGGTCGTCGCCGTCGTCATGCTCCCCGCCTCTCCCGTGGCTCGTCGTCCCGGCGTATACGAACGCATCCGGAAGACAAGGGACAGGGAACGGACATCGGTCTGCGACGAACGGTCGCACCGAGCGGCGAATGGTACGGCGAGCGGTCAGGCGGAGTTGTTGCGTCCGTTTCAGCGGGGTTCGGGGGCTTCTGCGGCCTTGACCCTTGACTGTGGCTTTCCCGCGAGATCAATTCGACAGAACAGATGTTCATAGCAAGAGTCGAGCGGAGTGCCGTAGATGACCTCACGCACCAGACCGGGAGCGGTGGTGGCCGCCGCCCTCCTCCTCGCGGCGGCCACGGGCTGCACCCAGGCCGGCGACCCGGGCACCGGCACCACCACCCCCGGGGACGCGGCCTCCGGGTCCGTCGGAGGACGGACCGCCGTGCGGTCCGCCGCCCCCGGCGGGGCGTCCGCACCCGCCGGATTCACCCTCGTCGCCTCCGGCGACGTCCTCCCGCACGACTCGATCATCCGCCGCGCCGCCCAGGACGCGGGCGGCGACGGCTACGACTTCGGCCCCATGCTCGCCGGGGTGAAGAGCGTCGTCTCCGGGGCCGACCTGGCGATCTGTCACATGGAGACCGTGTACGGCAAGGAGGGCGGCCCCTACACCGGCTACCCCGCCTTCAAGTCGCCGCCCGAGGTCGCCACCGCCCTCAAGGCCACCGGGTACGACTCCTGCTCGACCGCCTCCAACCACACCCTCGACGACGGCGCGGCCGGCCTCCGTCGCACCCTCGACGCCCTGGACAAGGTCGGCATCCGGCACGCCGGCTCCGCCCGTACCGCCGACGAGGCGGCCAGTCCCACGCTGCTCAAGGCCGGGGGCGCCACCGTCGCCCAGCTCGCCTACACCTACGACACCAACGGCTACCCGCTCCCCGAGGGGCAGCCCTGGGCCGTCCGGCTGCTCGACGAGCGGCAGGTGATCGCCGACGCGCGCGCCGCCCGCGCGGCCGGCGCCGACGTCGTCGTGGTCAGCGTCCACTGGGGCACCGAGTGGCAGACCGAGGCCGACGAACGACAGCTCTCGCTGGGCCGCGCGCTCACCGCGTCCACGAGCGGCGGCCGCCCCGACATCGACCTGATCATCGGCACCCACGCGCACGTCCCGCAGGCGTACGAGAAGGTCAACGGGACCTGGGTCGTCTACGGGATGGGCGACCAGATCGCCGGGGACATGATCAACCACGAGGGTTCCTTCGACGCCCGGGGCAACCAGGGCACCCTCGGTCGCTTCACCTTCGCCCCGCCCAAGACCTCCGGCGGGCGGTGGGAGGTCACCAAGGCCGAGTTCGTCCCCCAGTGGTTCGACACCGGCCGGGGCAGGGTCGTGAACCTCGGCGCGGCGGGAGACGGCGACCCGCGCCACGCCTCGATCCGCGAGACGATCCGGCAGGTCGTCCTCGGCCGGGGCGCCGACAAGGACGGCCTGGTGATGGGCAAGTAGGACCAGCGGCGTACGCGGGGCCGGTCACGGCACGGCGTGACCGGCCCGCGTCCCGAAGCGGGGGCCACTACGCGGTCGCGCCGCGAGGCTATCGGCTCATCGGGTGTTTTCGGGCAGGGGGCCGGTGTCGGTGAGCCGACCGGCCCCCTCCCCGTACGAACCATTGGTCATGAAAAAGGATCAGATGCCCAGCGGGCGCCGGGCGGTGCTGCGCCTCGCAGCCGCGCTCGGCGCCACGGCCACCGTCGGCTACCTCGCGGCGGACCGGCTCGCCGCTCCCGAGCCGTCCACGGGCGCCGCCTCCGCGCCGCCGGGCGCGGGGCGCACGGGATCCGGCGCCGGACCGGCCGCCGGACCGCAGGCCGCGCGGGCGGCCCGGCTGCGCCCGTCCTCGTACCGGCTCCAGCCGATGACCGCGTACGCGCCCGCGTCCTTCCGGCGCGCCGTGCCGCCGGTACGGCAGCGGCCCTTCCTCAGCATGTCCGGGGTCGGCCGCTCGATGGTGCTGAGCTTCGACGACGGTCCCGACCCCCGCTACACACCGGGCATCCTGGAGACGCTGCGCCGCCACGGCTGCCGGGCGATGTTCTTCGTCTGCGGCGAGATGGCCGTCGAGAACCCGGACCTGCTGCGGGAGATGGCCGCCGACGGCCACGTCATCGGCAACCACTCGTGGTCCCATCCCCTCATCCCCAAGCTGCGGCCCTCCCGGATCCGCGACGAACTCGGCTCCACCAGCGAGATCGTGGAGCGGACCCTCGGCGCGGCCCCGCTCTGGTACCGGGCGCCCTACGGGGCGTGGAACCGGCACTCCTTCGAGATCGGCGCCGAGCTCGGGATGGAGCCGCTCGCCTGGACCGTGGACACCCTGGACTGGAAGGAGCCGGGCACCGGCGCCATCGTCCGCCGCGTCCTCGACGGCGCCGCACCCGGGGCCGTGGTCCTCTCCCACGACGCGGGCGGCGACCGTACGCAGAGCGTCGCCGCGCTCCGTCGCTATCTGCCCGAACTCCTCGACGCCGGCTATCACATCACCGTGCCCCGGCGCTGACGGCGGCGGTACGCGAACGGGCCCCGGCACCTGGGAGTGCCGGGGCCCGTTCGCGTACCGCGACCGTCAGCGCGAGCCCACCAAGCGGGCGTACACGACGACGTTCCCGTCGTAGCCGCGCGACCGGGTGTAGCCACCGCCGCAGGTGATGACCCGGAGCTCGGGCTGGCCGGTGTCCGCGTACACCTGCACGCCGGGGAAGTTCTCCTTGGAGTAGACCTCGACCCCGTAGATCTCGAAGACCGCGACCCGGCCGTCGTACCGCTCGACCTCGACGTGCTGGCCCTTCTCCAGCGAGCCGAGACCGTAGAAGACCGCCGGGCCCCGCTCGTTGTCGACATGGCCGACGACGACCGAAGTGCCGCGCTGGCCGGGGGAGATGCCGTTCTGGTACCAGCCGGCGAGGTTGGCGTCCTGCGGGGGCGGCGCGGCCACCCAGCCGTCGGCGTCCAGGCCCACGTCCATGATCGGGGCCGCGACCCGGATCGCGGGGATCTTGATCCGCGAGGCCGGCGCGAACGGCAACGGCTGCAGGCCGGCCGTCGCCTCGTTCGGCGGCGGTGGGACGACCGGCCGGGTCACCGGCCGGGCCGCGGCGGCGGGTTGGGGCGGTCCGAGGGCGACGTCGACCCCGTTGCGCATCATCGCGAGTCCGGACAGCATGGCGAGGGCCAGGACGCCCCAGGGTTGGCGTCTCCTGCGTACGACGACGCGGAAGTCCTTCGGGGGCATGGTTCTCCCTTCGTGGCGTCGACAGAACGGTAAAGGCGGCGTGACGGACCGTCGCCCCGGACGGAGCGAACGGGTGGGGGCCGCCGCCGGACGGGTGCCGGGGCGGGGGGAACGGCCGGAAGAACGGTCGAGGGAACGGCCGGGGGACGGTCGAGGGAAAGGTCGGGAGAGCCCGCGGGAGCCACGTCGGGCGCCGGCGAGGGACGTGCCGCGGAGTCCGCGAGGGCTGCGTCGGAGAGCGCGCGAGGGCCGCGCGGGAGGCCGGTGCGGGACGTCGGTGGGGACAGCCGGGTGACGCGGGGCTGACCCATCCGAGTATTCGTCAGATAACCACTCCGCACCCCTGTGACCTGCGGTTCCGACCCCTTCGAGGGGTCGTTTCCGGGCGTGTCGCCTCACCGGGGTGGACCAGTGCCGACATGCATGGCTCGCCCCGACTTGTGATGGTTCGTCATGGAAGGCGTACTCGTCGAATTTCCCGGAGCACCGCTTTGGGGCGTCTTCCTCTGGAGGTTCAACCATGCGTGCTGCACGCACTCTGGCGGTGGCCGCCACCGCGTTCGCGGCGGTCGGGCTCGCTGCCCCCCTCGCCGCCGCCACCAACGGGCCGAGCAACGTCACCGTCAACCCGTTCGACGTCCACGCGGGGTCGACGATCACCATCACCGCCAAGGGTTGCGGCCACGGCGGCACGGTCACGTCCAACGCGTTCCCGGAGACTTCCCTTTCGGTCAACTCCAACGGGCTCTCCAGCGCCATCGCCCGTGTCTACAACAACGCCACCCCGGGCAGCTACAACCTGGCCGTGAAGTGCAGCGACAACACCAAGGTGGTCACGCACCCGTTCCGCGTCCTCGCGGGCCGTGGTGCGCAGGGCGGCCTCGGCGGCTCGCTGGCCCCCAGCTCCACCGAGATGGCGGTCGGCGGCAGCCTGGTCGCCGCCGCCGCGCTCGGCGGCGGTCTCTTCATCGCCCGTCGTCGCCGGATGACCGGCGCGGGGGTCTGACCGGCCGAACCTCCCTGTCGCCCCGCTGTGCCCGTCGCCCCCGAGTCCCTCCCGGACCCGGGGGCGACGGGCGTCCGCGGACGCCCCGCCCCGTTCAGTGGCGGCGGGTGTCGCCGGAGCGGCGACGGACCACGTACACGACGCCGGTCGCGGCGGCCAGGACCAGGGCCGTGCCGGCCGCCAGGGTTCCCGTGTCCACCTCGCCCACCGAGCCGCCCATGCCGCCCTGGACCCCGCGCGGGGTGGTGAGCAGCGTGGCGCTGATGGTCGGGGTGACCGTGGCCGTACCGCTGATCGTCAGGTCGACGGTGTCCTGCACGCCACCGGTGCAGTTGAAGGCCACCGTGTACACGGCACCGCGCCGGGCGTCCAGGTCCACGGTGGCGGTCGCCGCCGAGTTGGGTGCGATGGCGACGGTGTCGAAGACGCCCGCCGAGGCCGTGGCCGTACTGGCGCAGCCGGGGGCGCTGAGCGTCACCCGGCCGCCCGGTTCGACGACCGAGGGCGACACGACGAAATCGCCCGGTGCCTTGGCTCCTGGTGCCCGCGGATTGGTGGCGGGGGCACCCTCCGCCGCGAGGGCGACGGTGGCGGGGGCGGCCAGGGCGAGGGCGGCCGCCCCCAGCAGGGCAGTGGACGCGGCACGTATCGCGCGCATGGTGAATCCTCCGGGTCCCGAGGGGCAGAGCCGCGAACCGGGATGTCCGCGAAGGACCTGCATGCACCTCGATGTCCGAAACGCTAGGAGCGCACTACCACAGCCGCGATCCCAGGCGTGCGAATGGGGCACCGGTGTCCCTCGTGCGGCCCAGTCGGACACCCTGACTCACCCGGTGACCTGCGGGAACAGATCGGTGAACGGCGTGGCGGTGGCGGAGATGCCCCGGCCGAACGGCGCGTCGAAGTCCCAGATGAGGAAGAGCAGGAACGCGATCAGCACGCTGAAGAGGCCGGCGAGCAGCAACTCCCGTCCTGTTCTGCGGATCTGGAGCGTGAAGATCAGGCCGACGGTGACCAGGGCGCCGATGATCAGACCGAACCAGACGACCCCGGGCATGGTCGCCCCCGCGCTCTGTCCGCGCGCGCCCCGGGCGTCGTCGGCCGCGGCCACCTGGTCGACCAGCGGCTGGTAGGCCTGCCCCTCGAAGTCGTTGGCGGGCTGGTAGTCGGTGACGCTCCGGCGGACCTGCTCCAGGAGCGCGGTGCCCTCGTCGCTCAGCTCACCCTCCTCGGACATGTGCGTCCACTCCTCGTCGACCACGTACGCGACGTACGCGTCGACATCCGCGCGGATCTTGGTGCGGACGTCCAGGGGGTAGACCTCGACGCGGGCCGAGATCTCGTGCATCGCCTGGGCCTCCTGCCGCACGGTCTCCTGGGCGGCGCCCCTGGCCTCCCAGACGCCGGCGATGGCGAGGCCGAGGACGATCGCGTAGATCACGCCGATCATCATCGTCATGTACTCGATGACGTCGGGGGTCTCGCTCGGGTCGTCGTCCTCGGGGATCCGGCGGTGGTTGATGACGACGATCGTGAGGACGACGGCGCAGGCGGCCGCCATCGCGAGGGTGAGAACTAGCCATTCGGACATGGATTTACCTCCGGCGGAGCTCAGCGGGAGCGGGGGCGCAGGATCGCGGTCGCGAGCACTGCGGGGGCGATGATCACCAGCGTCATCGTGAGGACGGACGTGCCGCCCTTCGGCTGGGGCCGCGCGGCGCGGCGGTAGTGGGGGAGCGCGACGGGTCCCGCCGCCGGGGGCCGGGGCCGCACGGAGGGCGCGGGGACGGGCGCCGGTGCCGGCGCGGGGGGTGCCGGCGGGGGCGTGGGCGCCGGAGTGCGCGTCGGCGGGACCGGCGCGGCCGGCTCGGGGGAGGCCGGCTCGGGGCGCGGTGTCGGAGTGGTCACCGGGGGAGGCGGCGGGGTCGTCGTCCGTACGGGAGGCGGGGGCGGCGCGGGGACGGGCGGGGGCGGTTTCGGCGTCGTCGGCCGGGGCGCCGGCGTCGTGGCCGGGGGAGGCGGCGGCGGAGCGGGGGTGGGTGAGCACGCGCCCGGTCCGATGACCGCCACCGAGGTGTGCGAACCGCCGGGGCCGGTCGTGGCGTAGGCGCAGGAGTCGGCGGCGGCGGGGACGGGGGTGGCGAGCAGCCACACCAGCCCCAGGGCCGCCAGCGACCGCGCGAGAAGTGATCCGTACAGAGACACGCCGTCGAGCTTGATCACAGAAGAGGCGAACCGGGGCGGAATCGGCGGGGATTCGCCGGATGGTGGGGTTCTCGGGGCGCGTGGTTTGACGTTTCGCCGGGCCGGGGTCGGATCGTGAGCCGGAACGATGCCGGAACGATGCCGGACCCGAGCCGGAACGAAGTCGGACCGGAGTCGGATCCCGAGTCGGATCCCGAGTCGGACCCCGTGTCGGCCCCGGAGTCGGATTCCGCATAATGCCCGGTATCGCCGTGCCGTGCGATTCGCCGACGCTCCTCCCGGTGCCCCCGGGCACCCCCCGACCTGACGTAGTCGGTACCCCACCGGCACTCCTTGAGGACTTCGACAGGACCCCAGGGGAAGAACTGTCCGGTTGTCGCCCTGTCGTACGCCTCGACGGTCGGGGCATCCTGCATCCGCGACAGGGCCCCGGTGGTGGCAACGACCGAGGTGCGGCAAGGGCCTTGGCCCCCGTAAGGTGCGGCGGAGACCGGCCGGGAAGTCGACGCACACTCATATGCACGTGAATGTGCACGGCCTGAAGGCGTGAACTCTGCGCTTCCGGAGCATGTGCCAATGACGTGTGACCAAGAACGGACCGCGAATTTCCGTTTCTACTCGCTCTCCCGGCGGGCGATCAGTAGCCTCACCTCGAACACCGGCCGCGAACACATGGCCGCATCCCCCCATGGCGACTTGTTGGAGACATTGATGGAGCGTCCCGCCTGGGCTCCGCCGGGTATCGACATTTCGGTGCCGAGCGTGTCCCGTATGTACGACTTCTATCTGGGCGGCTCGCACAATTTCGAAGTGGACCGGGAAGCGGCGCGCAAGGCCATGGAGTTCATGCCGGGCCTGCCCAAGATCATGCAGGCGAACCGTGCCTTCATGCGCCGCGCCGTCCGTTACGCCGTTGACAACGACGTCAGTCAGTTCCTGGACATCGGCTCCGGCATACCCACCTTCGGCAACGTGCACGAGGTCGCCCGGGCCGCCGACCCCGCCGCCCGGGTCGTCTACGTCGACCACGACCCGGTCGCCGTCGCCCACAGCCGCGCCGTCCTGGACGGGGACGAGTCCGCCGCGGTCGTCGCCGCCGACCTGCGCAAGCCGGCCGAGATCCTCCACAGCCCCGAGGTGTCCCGGCTCCTCGACCTGGACCGGCCCGTCGCCCTGCTCCTCGTCGCCGTCCTGCACTTCCTGGAGGACGAGGACCGGCCGCACGAGGCCGTCGCCGAACTGCTCGACGCGCTCGCCCCCGGCAGCCTCGTCGTCATCACCCACGCCTCGTACGAGGGCATCCCGCTGACGCAGGAGCAGGCGGGCGGCACCGTCGACGTGTACCGGAACATCCGCAACCCCCTGGTGATGCGGTCGGGCGCCGAGATCACCCGCTTCTTCGAGGGCACCGACATGGTCGAGCCCGGCCTCGTCCCGATGCCCGTCTGGCGACCGGACGGCCCGGTCGAGGAGGAGGACCCGTACGCCTTCTCCGGTTTCGCGGGCGTGGGGCGCAAGGCGTGAAGGTCCCGTCGCAGCCCACCGGTGCCGTCGCCGAGGCGGACGGCCCGGAGGACAGACTCCGGCGGTTCGTCACCATCTGGAGCCGCGCGATCTTCCCGGTGACCGCCACCTCGCTGACCCGTGCCGAGTTCGAGGTGCACCTGCAGCCGCTGGCCCGCACCCTGTGCGACGCGCTGCACGCACGGCCCTTCGACACCGCCCCGGCCCAGCGCGCCGGTGCGGCCCTCGTCGCCGCCCACTGCACCGATCCCGACGCGCTCGGCCGCAGCCTCGGCGTGGTCGACTCGTACCTGGTGCTCTACTGCGGTACGGACTCGGACCTCCCGGCCGAGGAGCTCCGCGCCCGCTGCGCACGGCTCCAGCACGCCATGGCCGTCGGCTACGCGCAGGCCCTGCGCGAGCGGACCCGCGTCGAGCAGGAGGCGATCGCCCGCTCCGCGCTCGCCGCCCGCAGCGCCGCCGAGATCGCCCTGCACGCCACCGAGAGCCGCTTCCGGGCGGTCTTCGACGGCGCGGCGATCGGCATCGGCATCGCCGACCTCGACGGCAACGTCCTGGAGGTCAACGAGACCCTCACCCGCATGTTCGGCGGGATGGAGAGCCAGGTCCGCAGCCGGAACGTGAGCGAGTGGGTCCACCCGGAGGACGGCCCGCACGTCTGGAAGCTGTACGAGGAGCTCGTCCGCGGCGAACGGGAGCACTACCGGGTCGAGAAGCCCTACTACCGCGGCGACGGAACGGTTCTCTGGACCAACCTCACCGTCTCGCTCCTCCGCGACGCCGAGGGCCGCCCCCAGTACCAGCTGGCCCTGATGGAGGACACCACCGAACGGCGCCTGCTCCACCTGCGCCTGCGGTACGAGGCCACCCACGACGCGCTCACCGGACTGCCGAACCGGACCCTGTTCTTCGAACGCCTGGAGAAGGCGCTCGTCTCCGGCGAGAACGCCCGCTTCGGCCTCTGCTACCTCGACCTCGACGGCTTCAAGGTCATCAACGACAGCCTCGGCCACTCCGCCGGCGACCGGCTGCTCGTCGAGGTCGCCGACCGGCTGCAGAGCTGCGTCACCGGCTCGGGCGAGATGGTGGCCCGGCTCGGCGGGGACGAGTTCGTCGCCCTCACCACCCGGCCCGGCGGCGAACAGGACGTCACCGAACTCGCCGACCGCATCCTCGGCGCCCTCTCCACCCCCCTGCGCATCGACGGCCGCGAACTGACCGTCCGCGGCAGCCTCGGCGTCGTCGAGGGCCCGGCGGGGGAGAGGACCTCGGCCGAGGTGCTGCGCAGCGCCGACATCACCATGTACCGGGCCAAGTCCGCGGGCGGCAACCGCTTCGAGCTCGCCGACCCCGAGGCCGACGCCCGCGCCATCACCCGGCACGGCCTCACCACGGCGCTGCCCACGGCCCTGGAGCGCGGCGAGTTCTTCATCGAGTACCAGCCGCTCGTCCACCTCGACGACGGCAGCGTGCACGGTGCGGAGGCGCTGGTCCGCTGGTGCCACCCGCAGCACGGGGTGCTCGGCCCCGACCAGTTCATCCCGCTCGCCGAGGACACCGGCCTCATCGTGCCGCTCGGCCGCTGGGTGCTCCAGGAGGCCGTACGCCAGGCCCGCTTCTGGCAGACCCGGCACTCCGACGGCGGCCCGCTGCGGATCAACGTCAACCTCTCACCGACGCAGCTGCACCACCCGAGGCTGGTCGCCGACACCGTCGACGTCCTGGAACGCTCGGGGCTCGAACCGGGCGCGCTCTGCCTGGAGGTGACCGAATCGGCGTTGATCGGCGCCGACGAGGACCTTCTGAAGCCGCTGCGGCAGCTCGCCGAGATGGGCGTCGACATCGCGCTCGACGACTTCGGCACCGGCTACTCGAACCTGGCCAACCTGCGCCGGCTGCCGGTGAGCGTCCTGAAGCTCGACCGCTCCTTCACCCGGGGAATGCAGCAGCACCCGGTGGACCCGGTCGACATCAAGATCGTCGAGGGGATCGTCTCCTTGGCACACAGCCTGGAACTCGCCGTCACGGTCGAGGGCGTGGAGACCGGCGCCCAGGCGCGCCAGCTCCGCGACCTCGGCTGCGACACCGCCCAGGGCTGGTACTACGCCCGCCCGGGCGCCCCGGACCGCATCCACTCGCTGCTCCTGGCGGACGCGGTCTGAACCCGGCCCGGTGGGACCTCGGTCCTCATCGGAGAACTGCGGAGTCCACTCGTACCGAGGGGTACCGGGGACCTGGTCGCAGACCAGGAGGTACCCCTCGGGGCGCCCAGGACGGCCGCCCCGAGGATCAACGGGCCCTGACAGCGCGCCACGGGGGGTGCGTGGGCCGGGAGTGGGGGAGTGGCCGTAGGTGCGGGGGGTGCCGGGGGCGAGGCCGCGACGCGGGTCAGAAGAGGGTGGCCAGCGTGAGGACGACGGTGTCACTGCTGGTGGCGACCGACACCGAGGTCTTGTCCGAGGTGGCGGAGAAGACGCCGCCGATGTCCACCACCGTGTACTGGGCGCCTTCCAGGGTCTTGCGGTACTCGGCGACGACGGCCCGCGGGTCCTTGGCGGTGAACGTCAGGACGTAGGCGCCGGTGCTTCCGGTCACGGACGTCAGTTCCGCGGACGGCAGCGGCAGGCCCGCGGGCAGGTCGTCCGGCTTCTTCACCCCGTCGGTGACGGGGGCGTCCGGGGTCGCGGAGCCGGCGCCGTCGCCCGGAGCCTGGGTGGTGGCGGAGGGGGCGGCGGATGGGGTGCCCTTGGCGTCGGCTCCCTCGGACTGGCAGGCGGTCAGCCCGAGAACGGCGACGGCGGCGACGGCGACGAGCGAAGTGGTGCGCTTCCAGGGCATGGTGACGTCCCATCAGTGAGGGTGCGGTGGGGTCGTGCCTTACGACGGGAGATTGACACATGAAAACTCCCTTTGACAAGTGTCAATTCGGCGGCCTAGCGTCCTCATATGGACGCGACCGCCATCGCCCGAAACCAGGAGCTCCAGCGCCAGTGGTACGGGGCTCCGCTCGGCGAGCTCTGCCGGGACATCTGCGACCGATTCGGAATGACCCAGACCGGGCTCGCGGAGACCCTGGGGATCTCGCCCGCCATGCTCAGCCTCGTCATGCGGGGCCGGCGCGCCCGGATCGCCAACCCCGACGCGGCGGCCCGCCTCTCGGCCGTCCTCCACCTCACCCAGGAGGTGCGCGCCGGAGCCGTACCGGCCGGGGACGCCCCTCGGGCCCTCGCCGAGATCAGCGCGAGCAGGACCCCGGGCCAGGACTCGATGGGCGCCGCCGTGACCCAGTACTCCGCGGGTGGCACCCCCTCGGCCGTCCCCGCCCCCGCCCCCGCCCCCGCCTCCGCCCCTGACTCCGTCGCCGACCCCGACCTGCGCTTCGCCCTGCGCCTGCGCGATCTGCTCACCACCCGCGCGAGCGCCGTCGACATCCTCGCCGCGGCCGCGCTCCTCGACGCGGACCACCCGGGCCTCGCCGAGGTCCTCCGCGTCTGCGGCGCGGGCCGCACGGACGAGGCCGTCGCACTGGTCCGCGCTTCGGGTCAGGGGCCGGGGCGTGGTCCTGGAGACACCCCTTAGGGGGTGTCACACGCCCCGGCGGGAGGCGAGGAGCACCCGCTGGAGCTCCCGCGCCGCCCTCGGCGGCGCCACGTCGCTGCGGTGGGCCAGGGCGATGGTGCGGCGCAGGCCCGGACGGGCGAGGGCCGTCACCCGGAGGTCGCGGCCGGCCCGGGCCGCGACCATCGCCGGGACGACCGCGAGGCCGAGCCCCGCCCGGACGAAACCGAGCACCGCGTCCAGCTCCCCGCCCTCGACCGTGAACGTGGGCTCGAAACCCTCCGCCCGGCAGGCCGCCACGGTCAGTTCCCGCAGGTCGTAGCCGTGCCGGAACATCACGAGCGGCTGGTCCCGCAGGTCCTTGATCCGCACCGGGCGCCCCGGCGCCGGCGCCGCGGCGGACGAGACCACCACCAGGTCCTCCCGGAGCAGCTCCACCGTCGTCAGCGCCGGTGACGGCGTCGGCAGAGGCAGCACGACGAGCGCCAGGTCGAGCGCCCCGCGCGCCAGCTCCCGTACGAGATCGTGCGAGCCGCCCTCCTCGATGAGGAGCTCGATCCCGGGGTGCAGGTCGTGGAAGGCGCGCAGGACGTCCGGAAGGAGTCCGGTGCAGAGACTCGGCGTCGCGCCGAGCCGCACCCGGCCCCGCTTGAGCTGGGCCAGCTCCTGCACCTCCAGCCGGGCCGTCTCCGTGTCCGCGAGGATCCGGCGGGCGAGCGGGAGCAGCGCCTCCCCCGCGTCGGTGAGCGTGATGTTCCCCCGAGCCCGGCTGAACAGCTCCGCGCCCAACTCCCCTTCCAGGGCCTTGATCTGCTGGGAGAGCGAGGGCTGCGAGACGTGCACGCGCTCGGCGGCCCGGGTGAAGTGACGGGTCTCGGCCACGGCGACGAAGTAGAGGAGCTGCTGGAACTGCATGTCCCCAGCGTAGGCGACATGCATAGGAAACACCTATCGAGATCAGCCGCACCATGTCTTGGACCTCTCGGGTCGTTCGGCCCTAGCGTCGGGAGCATGGCTCTGGCACCCACGAGGGACCGGACGACGCGCCGCCCGCCGTCCCCCACACCGTCACGCGGATTCCTGTCATCGACCCTCGGCAAGAAGACGGTCATGGCCGTGAGCGGGCTGATCATGCTCGGCTATCTCGTCGCCCATGTCGCCGGCAACCTGAAGGTCTTCTTCGGCCCCGAGGAGTTCAACGCCTACGGCCACTGGCTCCGGGTCATGGGCGCTCCCGTCCTGCACCACGAGTGGGCCCTGTGGCTCGTCCGGATCGTGCTCCTCGCCGCCGTCGGCGCCCACGTCGTCTCCGCGTACCAGCTCAGCCGCCGCGACGTGAAGGCCCGCCCCACCGCGTACGTCCACCGCCGCAGGCGCGCCTCGTACGCCACCCGCACCATGCGCTGGGGCGGCATCATCCTCGCCCTCTTCATCGTCTGGCACCTCCTCGACCTGACCACCGGCACCGTCCACTCCGGCGGCTTCGAGGAGGGCAAGCCCTACCAGAACGTCGTCGACACCTTCTCCACCTGGTACGGCAACGTCATCTACATCGTCGCCATGCTCGCCGTCGGCCTCCATGTCCGCCACGGCTTCTGGAGCGCCGCCCAGACCCTCGGCGTCGGCAACGCCCGCCGCGAGCGGCTCCTCAGGGCCGCGGCCAACGCCCTCGCGCTCGTCCTGACCGCGGGCTTCGTCTCCGTACCCGTCGGCGTCATGACCGGATTGGTGAGCTGACCCATGAGCCATCCCGACCCCACCATCGACTACCTCGACTACGCCTCCGGCGAGCCGCTCGCCGACACCACCGCCCCCGCCGGACCCATCGCCGAACGCTGGGACACCCGCCGCTTCCAGGCCAAGCTCGTCAATCCCGCCAACCGTCGCAAGCACCGGATCATCGTCGTCGGCACCGGCCTCGCCGGCGGCTCCGCCGGTGCCACCCTGGCCGAACAGGGCTACCACGTCGTCCAGTTCTGCTACCAGGACTCCCCGCGCCGCGCCCACTCCATCGCCGCGCAGGGCGGCATCAACGCCGCCAAGAACTACCGCAACGACGGCGACTCCGTGCACCGGCTCTTCTACGACACCGTCAAGGGCGGCGACTTCAGGGCCCGCGAGTCCAACGTCCACCGCCTCGCCCAGATCTCCGTCGAGATCATCGACCAGTGCGTCGCCCAGGGCGTGCCCTTCGCCCGCGAGTACGGCGGGCTGCTGGACACCCGCTCCTTCGGCGGCGTCCAGGTCTCCCGTACCTTCTACGCCCGCGGCCAGACCGGCCAGCAGCTCCTGCTCGGCGCCTACCAGGCACTGTCCCGGCAGATCGCCGCGGGCACCGTCGAGATGCACGCCCGTACGGAGATGCTCGACCTGATCGTCGTCGACGGGCGGGCCCGCGGCATCGTCGCCCGCGACCTGATCACGGGCGAGATCTCCACCCACTACGCGGACGCGGTCGTCCTCGCCAGCGGCGGCTACGGCAACGTCTTCTACCTGTCGACGAACGCCATGAACTCCAACGCCACCGCCGTCTGGCGGGCCCACCGGCGCGGCGCCTACTTCGCCAACCCCTGCTTCACCCAGATCCACCCCACCTGCATCCCGCGCACCGGCGACCACCAGTCCAAGCTGACCCTGATGAGCGAGTCCCTCCGCAACGACGGCCGCATCTGGGTCCCCAAGGCCCACGGTGACCGGCGGCCCGCCGCCGAGATCCCCGAGGACGAGCGCGACTACTACCTGGAGCGGATCTACCCCTCCTTCGGCAACCTCGTCCCCCGCGACATCGCCTCCCGCGCCGCGAAGAACGTCTGCGACGAGGGCCGCGGCGTCGGCCCCGGCGGCCAGGGCGTCTACCTCGACTTCGCCGACGCGATCCGACGCCTGGGCCGCGCGGCGGTCGAGGAGAGGTACGGCAACCTCTTCGAGATGTACGAGCGGATCACCGCCGAGAACCCGTACGAGGTCCCCATGCGGATCTACCCCGCCGTGCACTACACGATGGGCGGACTCTGGGTCGACTACGACCTCCAGACCACCGTCCCCGGCCTCTTCGCCATCGGCGAGGCCAACTTCTCCGACCACGGCGCCAACCGGCTCGGCGCCTCCGCCCTCATGCAGGGCCTCGCCGACGGCTACTTCGTCCTCCCGGCCACCATCAACGACTACCTCGCCCGCCATCCGCACGCCGAACCGGTCACCGACGACCACCCGGCCGTACGGGACGTCCTCGCCGAGACCGACGACCGGCTCCGCCTCCTCCTCGCCGTGGACGGCGACCGCACCCCCGACTCCTTCCACCGCGAACTCGGCGAACTCATGTGGGAGTTCTGCGGAATGGCCCGCACGGAGGAGGGTCTGCGCAAGGCCCTCGCCCGCATCCCCCTCATCCGGGAGGAGTTCTGGCGGCGCATCAAGGTCCCCGGCTCCGGAGAGGAGTTCAACCAGTCGCTCGAGAAGGCCAACCGCATCGTCGACTACCTCGAACTCGCCGAGCTGATGTGCCTCGACGCACTCCACCGGGCGGAGTCCTGCGGCGGCCACTTCCGCGAGGAGTCCCAGACGCCGGACGGCGAAGCCGCCCGCCGCGACGAGGAGTTCGCGTACGCGGCGGCCTGGGAGTTCACGGAAACGGGAACGGCCCCCGTCCTCCACAAGGAGGACCTCACCTTCGAGTACGTCCACCCCACCCAGCGGAGCTACGCATGAGGCTCACCCTGCGCGTCTGGCGCCAGCAGAACGCCGACGCCCCCGGCGCCATGTCCACCTACGACGTGGACGGCATCTCCGCCGACATGTCGTTCCTGGAGATGCTCGACACCCTCAACGAGGCGCTCATCCTGCGAGGCGAGGACCCCGTCGCCTTCGACCACGACTGCCGTGAGGGCATCTGCGGCGCGTGCAGTCTCGTCATCAACGGCGACGCCCACGGCCCCGAGCGCACCACCAGCTGCCAGCTCCACATGCGGTCCTTCCGCGACGGCGACACGATCGACGTCGAGCCCTGGCGCGCGGCCGCCTTCCCCGTCGTCAAGGACCTGGTCGTCGACCGCTCCGCCTTCGACCGCGTCATCCAGGCCGGCGGCTACATCAGCGCCCCCACGGGTTCGGCCCCCGAGGCCCACGCGACCCCCGTCCCCAAGGCCGACGCGGACTCGGCCTTCGAGCACGCGGAGTGCATCGGCTGCGGCGCCTGCGTGGCGGCCTGCCCCAACGGCTCGGCGATGCTCTTCACCTCCGCCAAGATCAACCACCTGAACGTCCTCCCCCAGGGCTCGCCGGAACGCGAGACCCGGGTCCTCGACATGGTGGCCCAGATGGACGCGGAGGGCTTCGGCGGCTGCACCCTGACGGGCGAGTGCGCGACGGCCTGCCCGAAGGGCATCCCGCTGCCGTCGATCGCCGCGATGAACAGGGAGTGGCTGCGGGCGCGGCGGAAGGTGCGGGGGTAGGGGGCCGGCCGGGTCGGCAGCCGAGCGCCCTGGCGAGGTACGGGGATGGGGGGCCGGCCGGATCAGCCGCCGAGCGCCCTGGCGAGGTACGGGGCCGTCCGGCTCGCGGGAGAGGCGGCCACCTCGGCCGGCGGCCCGGCGGCCACGACGAGGCCGCCCTCGTCGCCGCCGCCCGGGCCGAGGTCGACGACCCAGTCGGCGGTGGCGACGACGTCCATGTCGTGCTCGACGACGATCACCGAGTGGCCCGCGTCGACGAGGCCGTGGAGCTGGCGCATCAGGACCTCGACGTCGGCCGGGTGCAGACCGGTCGTCGGCTCGTCGAGCACGTACAGGGTGGGGGAGCGGTGCGGCCGCTGGAGCTCCGAGGCGAGCTTGACGCGCTGCGCCTCGCCGCCGGACAGCTCCGTGGCCGGCTGCCCGAGCCGCAGATAACCGAGACCCACGTCGAGCAGCGTGCGCAGGCTCCGGGTGGCGGCGGGGGTGCCGTCGAAGAAGGCGGCGGCCGACTCGACGGTGAGGTCGAGGACTTCGGCGATGGTCAGGCCGCGCAGCCGTACCTGGAGCGTCTCGGGGTTGTAGCGGGCGCCGTGGCAGTCGGGGCAGGGCGCGTACGTGCTCGGCAGGAAGAGGAGTTCCACCGAGACGAAGCCCTCGCCCTGGCAGGTCTCGCAGCGCCCTCCGGAGACGTTGAAGGAGAAGCGGCCGGCCTTGTAGCCGCGCGCCCTCGCCTCCTCGGTCTCCGTGAACAGTTTCCGCACGACGTCGAACAGGCCCGTGTAGGTGGCGAGGTTGGAGCGCGGGGTCCTTCCGATGGGTCGTTGATCGACCGTCACCAACCGCCCCACTCCAGTGAGTTCCTCGGTGAGAGCGCCGACGAGGGTCGACTTCCCCGATCCCGAGACGCCGGTGACAGCGGTGAGGACGCCGACCGGGAAGGCCGCGTCCACCGCCCGCAGGTTGTGCCGGGTCACCTGCCCGGTACGCAGCCACCCCGCCGGTGTGCGTACGGTCCGCGCAGGGGTCGGCTCCCGGTCGAAGAGGAAGCGCCGGGTGGCGGACGCCTCGACGGCCGCCAGCTCGTGCGGCGGACCGCTGTGCAGCACCCGCCCGCCGTGTACCCCGGCGCGCGGCCCGACGTCCACGAGCCAGTCGGCGTGCCGTACGACGTCGAGGTGGTGCTCGACGACGAAGACCGAGTTCCCCGCCGCCTTCAGCCGGTCGAGGACGACGAGGAGCGCCTCGGTGTCGGCCGGGTGCAGGCCGGCAGACGGCTCGTCGAGGACGTACACGACGCCGAAGAGCCCCGACCGCAGCTGGGTGGCGAGCCGCAGCCGCTGGAGCTCGCCGTTGGAGAGGGTGGGAGTGGCGCGGTCCAGGCTGAGGTAGCCGAGGCCGAGTTCGGTGACGGTGGAGATCCGGGCGACGAGGTCCTCGGTGAGCACGCGGGCCGTCTCCGCGTCCCCGCCCGGCGGCGTCGCCGCGAGGAGGCCGGCGAGGACCGTCAGCGGCAGCGCGGCGAGCTCGGCGATCGTCCGTCCCGCGAAGGTGACCGCGAGCGCCTCCGGGCGCAGCCGGCTGCCCCCGCACACCGGGCAGGGCGCACTGGTCAGGAAACGTTCGGCCTTCGCCCGCAGCGTCGTGCTCTTCGAGTCCGCGAACGTCCGCAGGACGTACCGCCGGGCACTCATGTACGTGCCCTGGTAGGGGCGTTGGATGCGTCCGGCCTCCCGCACCGGATGGACCGTGACCACCGGCTGCTCGTCGGTGAAGAGGATCCACTCCCGGTCCTTCGCGTCCAGCTCGCGCCACGGCCGGTCGACGTCGTATCCGAGGGTGTCCAGGACGTCCCGCAGGTTCTTCCCCTGCCAGGCGCCGGGCCACGCGGCGACGGCGCCCTGACGGATCGACAGGTCGCGGTCGGGGACGAGGAGTTCCTCACTCGTCTCGTGGATCCGGCCGATCCCGTGACACGAGGGGCACGCGCCCGCCGCCGTGTTGGGGGAGAAGGCGTCGGAGTCGAGCCGCGGGGCGCCCTCCGGGTAGCGGCCGGCCCGTGAGAACAGCATCCGCAGCGAGTTGGAGAGCGTGGTCACCGTACCGACGGAGGAGCGGGCGTTCGGCGAGGACCGGCGCTGCTCCAGGGAGACCGCCGGCGGCAGCCCGGTGATCTCGCCCACCGCGGGCGCCCCCACCTGGTGGATCAGCCGCCGGGCGTACGGCGCTACCGACTCGAAGTAGCGCCGCTGCGCCTCCGCGTAGATCGTCCCGAAGGCGAGGGACGACTTGCCGGAGCCGGAGACCCCGGTGAAGGCGACGAGTGCGTCGCGCGGGATGTCGACGTCCACCCCGGCGAGGTTGTGCTCGCGGGCGCCGCGGACGCGGACGTACGGATCGTGGGAACGGTCGTGCATCCGTTGGTCCGCTTCTGTCCTGGCCGGGACTGTAGGGGGTTCGACCCCGGCGGTGGTTGCTGCTCGGTGGCCGGGTGGGGAGGTGCTCCAGTGTGTCAGGCGGCCGGCGGGGTCAGGCCGACGGCACGCGCGAGCCCGCGGTACGAGTCGCCGAGCGCCGCCCGGTCGTACGTGCTCGTCGTCACCAGCACCTCCTGGGCGCCCGTCTCCTTCACCGCCCGCCCCAGCGCCTCGGCCACCTGCTCCGCCGTCCCGTGCACATGGCCGCGCAGCCCCGCCTCGTAGAAGCCGCGCTGCTTCTCCGTCATCGACAGCGCCTCGATCCGCTCGGGCGGGGCGAGCGGCGGGAACACGCCCTCGGTGCGCGAGTACGCGAGGGACCAGGCCTCCGGCAGCAGCAGCCGCCGGGCCTCCTCCTCGGTAGCGGCCACCGCGACGGTCCCGGCGACGACCACGTACGGCTCGGCGGCCCAGAGCGAGGGGCGGAAGGCGGAGCGGTACGTCTCGACGGCGGCGAGCAGCCGGTCCCGGCCGCGGAGGTCGCCGATGACCAGCGGGAGGCCGGCCGCCGCGGCGATCGCCGCGCCCTCGCCCGTCGCGAGGACGAAGGGCGGCACCTTCAGCCCCTCGGCGGGCCGGGCGTGGACCTGGGGGTGCGCCGTCTGCTCGCCCGTGAACCAGCCGAGGAGCTCCGTCAGCTGCTCCCCGAAGCGCTCGGCGTCGTCCTTGTCCCGGCCCAGGGCCCGCCGGATGCCGTCCGTGAAGCCGACCGAGCGGCCGACGCCCATGTCGATCCGGCCGGGGAAGAGGGACTCCAGGACGCCGAACTGCTCGGCCACGACCAGCGGCCGGTGATTGGGCAGCATCACGCCGCCCGTGCCGACCCGTACGGTCGACGTCGAGGCGGCCACGGCGGCGGCGAGCACCGTCGGGGCGGAGCCGGCGACGCCGGGCACGCTGTGGTGTTCCGACACCCAGAAGCGGTGGTAGCCGAGGGCCTCCACCTCCCGGGCGAGTCGCACGGTGTCACGCAGCGCCTGCGGAGCGTCCTCGCCCTCCCGGGTCCGGGAGCGGTCGAGGACGGAGAAACGGATGCCGTCGAGGGAAGTGCTCACCTCTTGTCCAACGCCCGAGAGGCGGAGGGATTCCCCGGCCTCCGGGGGCCGTGTCCGGGGAGAGGGGCTCTCCTGTCGATCACGTCAGAGTTCCACAGACCTCTGATGCATCATCAATTGACGTTGTATCAGTTATTGACGGTTCATCAGTCCGGTCACAGAATGCGTTCACCCGACGGAGGGATCGCCCGTGCGCCGACCGTTGCGCGTCATCACCGCCACCTTCGCCCTGCTCCTCGTCACTGCCTGCAACTCCGCCTCCAGCGGCGGAAGTACCCCCTCCTCCGTACGCGGAGTCACCGCCGACACGATCAAGGTGGGCGGCATCGTCTCCATGACGAGCGCCAGCGGCTACTCCAAGAAGGACACCGACCTCGGCGCCCGGGCCCGTTACGACCGGGCCAACGCAGAGGGTGGGATCAACGGACGGAAGATCGAGTACCTGGGGGCCGAGGACGACGGCCAGGACCCCGCCAGGAACCTGGCCGCGGCTCGCAAGCTCGTCCAGCAGGACAAGGTCTTCGCCGTCTCCCCCATGAGTTCGGTCACCTTCGCCGGGGCCGACTTCCTGGAGGCCCAGAAGGTCCCGACGGTGGGCTGGGGCACGCTCCCCTCGTTCTGCGGGCCGGCGCATCTCTACGGCTTCAACGGCTGCCTCGTCCCCACGCCCGGCGGCACGCTCAACCAGACCTGGCCCGAGGGTCTCGCCGCCGTCCTCGGCGGCTCGCGCGGCAAGTCGGTCGCGCTGATCGCCGGCGACAACGACGCCGGCAAGTTCGGCATCCGTACCTTCACCCAGGGCTTCAAGGCGGCCGGCTTCCAGGTCGCGTACGCCAAGGCCGTGGTACCGGCGACGTCGATGCCCAGCGACTGGTCGGCGTACACCAAGGAGATCCTCCGCTCCGGTCCCGGCGGCGGCGCACCCGACGCCGTGGTCTCCGTGATGCAGACGCCGTACAACATCGGCCTGTTCACCGCGCTCAAGCGGTCGGGCTACAAGGGGGTCATCTCCGACCCGACGGACTACGACCCCGGGCTGCTCGCGAAGGACGCGACGAAGCAGGCCCTCGACGGGGTGCACGTGCTGCTGCAGTTCCAGCCCTTCGAGTCGGACAGCCCCGCGATGCGGCAGTTCAAGGCCGACATCAAGAAGGCCGCCGGCGGCGAGGACGTCCCCCTCAACATGCACATGATGACGGGGTACATGAGCGCCGACCTCTTCCTCTCGATCGCCCGGAAGGCCGGCAAGGACCTCACCGTCGAGTCCTTCCAGCAAGCCGCCGCCGGCTTCTCCGACACGGGGACGCTCGTGGGCGACCGTGCCGAGCCCAAGGGGCAGAAGGAGAGCTTCGGCTGCGGAGCGCTCGTCCGGCTGAAGAACGGGCGGTACGAGGTGGCCGTGCCCTTCAAGTGCTACCCGCCGATCCCCTTCGGCTGAGGGGCGAGTCACGTGGGTGACCTGCTGGGCTTCGTCCTGAGCGGGCTGGTCTCGGGCGCGCTGTACGCGCTGCTCGCGACCGGCCTCGTGCTGTCCTACTCCGCCTCCGGGCTCTTCAACTTCGCGCACGGCGCCACCGCCTATCTGTGCGCGCTGGCGTTCTACGAACTCCACTCCGGCTTCGGCTGGCCGGCCGTCCCCACCGCTCTGCTCCTGGTCTTCGTGGTGGCACCCGGCCTCGGCTGGGGCCTGGACCGGCTGATGTTCAGAAAGCTGGCCAGGGTCGGCGAGACAGCGCAGATCGTGGCCACGATCGGTCTGCTGGTCGCGTTGCCCGCGGCCGGGCTGTGGGTGGTCGAACTCCTGGAGCGGGCGGGCGCCCCCGTCCGGCCCGCCGAGAACCAGTTCGGGTTGCCCGGCGTCGGGCCGAGCCCCGCGGTGTCCTGGCAGCCGCTCGACGGCGTGGGCATCGACTCCGACCAGCTGATCACCTGGATCGCCACCGCCCTCGCGGCGGTCGGCCTGTGGGTCCTGATGCGGCACACCCGGTTGGGCCTGCGGCTGCGGGCAGCGGTCGACAACCGGGCGCTGACCGAACTGCGCGGCATCAGCGCGGACCGGTTGTCCTCGACCGCGTGGATGCTGTCGTCCGGCCTCGCCGGCCTCGCCGGTGTCCTCGCGACCCCGCTCCTCGGGCTCTCCGCGCACGACTACACGCTGTTCCTGTTCGTCTCGGCCACCGCGGCCGTCCTCGGGCGCTTCATGTCGGTACCGCTCGCCTTCGCGGGCGGCCTCGGGCTCGGGGTGCTGCAGAACCTCGTCGCGGGCTACGCGTCGTTCGCCGAGGACATCACCGGCTTCCGCACGGCCGTACCGTTCCTCATCCTCTTCGCCGGTCTCGTCGTCCTGGTGCGGCGGCGCCGCGCGGCGGGCACGGCGGCCGTCGACCCACCGCCGGTCGAGTATCTCGCCGGGACGGGGTGGGTCCGCCGCTGGGGCGCCTGGGTGGCGGCCGGCGCGCTCCTCGGCACGGCGTTCTACACCGTCACCACGCCCTTCTGGAGCGGGATCCTGGCCCAAGGGCTCGCGATCGGGCTCGTGTTCATGTCGTTCACGGTGGTCACCGGTCTCGGTGCGATGGTGTCGCTGGCCCAGGCGACGTTCGTGACCGGCGCCGCTCTGGTCGCGGGGCTGCTGATGAGCCACGGCTGGCCCTTCGTCGCCGCCGCGGCGGTCGGTACGTCGGCGGCGGCCCTGCTCGGCGCGGTGGTCGCGCTGCCCGCCCTACGGCTCGGGGGCAGAACACTGGCCCTGGCCACCCTGGCGCTCGCCTTCCTGGCGGATCAGGTGCTCTTCCAGCTCGGCTGGCTGCGCAACGGCGACACCGGGTGGGCGATCCCGCGGCCGGTGGCCGGACCGGTGGACCTGGGCGACGACCGGGCACTGGGGCTCGCGCTGGTGCTGCTCAGCGGGGTGGTCGTCGCACTGCTGACCTGGCTGCGCGGCTCCCGCTGGGGCCGGGCCATGCTGGCGGTCCGCTCGGCCCCGGAGGCCGCCGCGGCGTCGGGGGTGTCGGTGGTACGGACGAAGCTCCTGCTGTTCACGGTGTCGGCGGGCCTCGCGGGCTTCGGAGGGGTGCTCTACGCCTCGTACAACACCAGGATCACGGCCACGGACTTCACGGCGATGACAGGCCTGGTGTGGCTGGCGGTCGTGGTCGCGGCGGGGGTGCGCAGGCCGCAGTTCGCGGTGGTGGCGGGGCTGGTCTTCGCGGTCGTTCCGCATCTGATCTCGACGTACGTGACGGAGTCCGCGCATCTGCCGGTGATCCTCTTCGGTCTGGCGGGGCTCGCGCTGGCGAACGACCCGGACGGGTACTGCGCCGCGCTGCCGTCGAGGCGAGCGGCCCGGCGCGCCGCGAAGCGGGCGGCGGCGGCGCGGGGGGCCGTGCCCGGGGCCGTTCCCCCCGGCGCCACCGGACGCCCGGACGACGGCCCGTCCGCGCCGCTGCGCGTGCGGACGGCCGAGCCGTACGTCGGCGGTACCGGGGGTACCGTCCAGGGAACGGGAACGGGAACGGGAACGGGAACCGGCACCGGCACCGGCACCGGCACCGGCGGCGCGCCGAGCGCGCTCGAGCTGAGCGGCGTACACGCCGGTTACGGCGGCGCACCCGTGCTGCGCGGCGTGGACCTCGTGGTGCGCGGCGGTGAGGTACTGGTGCTGCTCGGGCCCAACGGGGCCGGGAAGTCCACCCTCTGCCGGGTGGCGGCGGGACTGCTGCGGCCGGCCGGCGGTCTCGTGCGGGTACGGGGTGAGGACGCCACCCGCGACGTGACGGTCGCCCGGGCGCGCCGTGGGGTGCGGCTGGCTCCCGAGGGGCGGGGGATCTTCGCCGGGCTCTCGATCGAGGAGAACCTGGCCCTGCAGCTGACGGGAGCCGAGGACCGCGACGCCGTGTACGCGCGGTTCCCCGCGCTCGCCGCCCGCCGCTCCGTCGCCGCCGGGTCCCTGTCGGGCGGCGAGCAGCAGCTCCTCGCCCTCGCCCCGCTCCTCCAACGACCGCCGGCGGTCCTCGTCGCCGACGAACCCTCCCTCGGTCTCGCGCCGCGCGTCGTGGACGAGGTCTTCCATCTCCTGACCGAACTCCGCGGCCACGGCACCGCGCTGGTCCTCGTCGAGGAGAAGGCGGCCGAGGTGCTCGGCATCGCCGACACCGTCGCGTACCTCGCACAGGGCGAGATCGCCTGGTCCGGGCCGCGGTCCGAGGTGGACCGGGACCGGCTCGCCGAGGCCTACCTGGGGACGGGAGTCCGCCGATGAGCCACGCTCTGCTCCGCGCGAGCGGGATCGACGTCCGCTTCGGCGGCGTCCACGCCCTGCGCGACGTGACCGTCTCCGTCGGCCCCGGCGAGATCTGCGGCCTCATCGGGCCGAACGGCGCGGGCAAGACGACGCTCTTCGACGTGTTGTCGGGGATGCGGCGGCCGGACGCCGGCGCGATCGCGTACGACGGTACGGACATCACCCGCCGATCCCCCGTCTGGCGGGCCCGGCACGGCATCCGCCGCACCTTCCAACGCCAGCAGCTCTTCGGCCAGTTGACGGTCGCGGACAACCTCGTCGTGGCACAGGACTGGCGGGGCGGAGTTCGGCCCGCGGCACGCCGCCACCGGGAACGGGCCGACGCCGTGCTCCACGAGTGCGGGCTCGACGCGCTCGCCGACTCGTACGCGGGCGGCTTGCCCGTCGGACAGGCCCGCATGGTCGAGCTGGCCCGCGCGCTCGCCGATCCGCCCCGGGTCCTGCTCCTGGACGAGCCCGCGTCCGGGACGACCGCCGAGGAGCGCCGCAAACTCGCCGACGTCATACGCCATATGGCCGAGGAGGAGAACTGCGCGGTGCTGCTCGTCGAGCACGACGTGGCCTTCGTGATGGAGCTGTGTTCACGCGTCGTGGTGCTCGACCTCGGCCGGGTTCTGGCGGAAGGGACGGCGGCCGAGGTCCACGCGGACCCGGCGGTACGGGAGGCGTACCTCGGCGCGCGCGCCTCCGGTACCTCCTGAGCCACCCTCGTCGACCGGTCAACTGTCCTGGCATCATGGCAAGTTGGCGGAAGTGCCGGATGACGGGGGAGGCGTCTGATCACATGCGCGGATACGAGTACGAGGGCGGGGACGGCGGCGCCGGCCGCTACGACAGCGGGACCGCGACGCGGCTGGCCCGCCGCGCGGTGGACGCGGCGGCACCGCACGAGCTGCCCCAGTTCCCGATGACGGCCGAGGCCTTCCACCGGACGCCCGCGAAGGACCGGCTGCGGCCGGTACAGCGCGACGAGCCGCTGGCGATAGGCCTCGACGTGGTCGCCGCTCTCATCAGCACCGCGGCGCTCTCCGCCGCAGTCCAGGTCCTCGACCACCTCGCGCAGCAGTCCACCGCGCAGGCGGTGGACACCACCCGGAACCGACTGCTGCCGCGGCTGTTGCGCCGCCGTACCCGACGGGCCATGGAGGCGGCAGCGGAGCAGGCCACCACGCCCGTGGAGGTGGGGCGGCTGACCGCCGAGCAGCTGACCCGGCTGCGCGAGGTCGCCATGCGGGCGGCGCTCCGGTGGCGCGTACCCGAGCCTCAGGCGCGGGCGATCGCGGACGGGATCGTCGCCGAGCTCGCCACGCTGTCCCAGGACAGGCCGGCTGCCGACGAGCCGGAGGCAGTCCAGCCCGGCGGGGAGGGGCCGGCCGCCGACGAGCCGGACGCCGACGAGCCCGGCGGGGAAGGGCCGGCCGAGGCCGCTCGGTGAGGCGGTGGACGCCGGCACCGGCGGCGGCACGGGGCCGTCCGGGCCCGTTCACGCTTCCCTCCGGCACGTCGGTGCGCTTCGCGCTGCTGATCGCCGCGATGACCACCGCGTCGGCCCTGCTGATGAACGGCGCCTCATCCGTCCTCCTGTCCTCGGTGCGGTGGGAGGAGGTACGGGAGTACAACGACTGCTACGCCCGGGCGACGGAGGAAGCGGCCCGTGAGCGTGCCTCCGACACGGCCATCCGCGTCCCGACCGAGCTGGAGATGGGCGACTGCGAGGACCCGCGCGCCGGCGCGAGCCGACCGGTCACCGCCGGAGTGTCAGCCGGCCTGCTGCTGGCCCTCCTCGGTGCCTACGTCGGCCTGCCCTGGCGCCGGACCCGGCGGCGCGGCTACCGCCCGCTCACCGGGATGCCCGAGCTGTCGGCGTATCTGGCGGGCCTGCTCGGCGAGTCGGGCGTGCGCGCGCGGGTCGGCTTCCTCGCCGAACCGCTGAATCCGGCGGTCCACGCGCTGGCCTTCGGGCCGCTGGGGCGGCGCCGCGTGGTCCTGAGCGGGGGGCTGCTCACCCTGTACTCCCTCGACCGGGGGGCGTTCCGGAGCATCGTCCTCCACGAGTTGGCGCACATCCGCAACCGGGACCTGGACATCGCCTTCCTGACGCTGATCCTGTGGCGGGCGAGCGTGCCGACGCTGGTGGCTCTGACCGGTGTCGCGGCCCCGGCCGCCGTGCTCGTCGGGACCGCGCTCGCGGGCTCCGTCCTGGCGTTAGCCGTCCAGGTCCCGTTGCTCGCCGTACTGGTGACCCTGCTCAAGAACGCGGTGCTGCGCAGCCGGGAGCTGTACGCGGACGCGCGGGTGGTGGAGTGGGAGGGCTCGGCCGACGGCTTGCGCGGGCTGTTCGGCGACCCTCCCGCCCAGCAGGGCGCGAAGGGCGGCCGCGGACTGCTGAGCGTCCACCCTCCGCTCGCCCGGAGGGCGCGGGCACTGGCCGACCCGGGGGTCCTGTACGAGGTCGGCTTCTGGGACATGTGCGCGGTCGGAGCGGCGGGCGCCTTCCTCTACGACATGGTGCGACTGGGACCGATCGGCGGCGGCAGCCAGGCCGGACCGATGACGGAGCTCGCCGCGACGGTCCTGTCCGGCTGCCTGGTGGTGGGCGCGGCGGGGACGGTGCTGTGGCAGGCGGTGGCGCACGCCCCGGGTTCTCTCACCCCGGCACGGGTCCGGCAGGCCGGGCTCGGCCTGGGCCTCGGCCTGGGCGTGTTCCGGCTGCTGTCCCCGTCGGGGGCCTTCAGCCTGGTGAGCGTGGGCGGGCAGGGGGCGTCACTGGCCTTCCCCTACCTCGCGCTGACGAGCCTGTGCGGGTGGGCCCTCGTACGGTGGCTGGTGCTGGTCGCGGGGGCGTGGGGGCCGGTCCTGGCCCGCAACCGCCGTCCGCGACGGGTGCTGTGGACGGTTCTCGCACTGGGCACGGCCGGTGTGCTGCCGATGGCCGACTTCCTCCTGACGCTTCCGGCGATGACGCTGTACGCGGCGGTGTTCATCGCGCCGTCGCTGCCGGGCGCGGTGGTCTTCGTCGGCAGCGCCGGCATTCTGGCGTTCGCGCGGATCACGTCGCACGTGGTGCCGGCGATGCTGACGGTCGCGGTGGTGCCGCTGGTCGGGCAGTACGTGTCGTGGCGTCCCGGTGCCCGGCACGCCTTCACCGGTTTCGGCCCGCCGGGGCCACCACCGGGTTTCCTCGTCCGCTTCGGCGTCCCGGCGGGGCTGGCGTCCGCCGTGTGGGCCCTGCTGGTCGTGTGGATCGGCGTCCCCGCCCCCGAGCTGATGGCGGTGGGGACGCTGATCGCCGGCCAGGTGGCGGCGGCCCTCTGGGCGGGCGGGGGCCACGCACCGCTCCCGCTCGCCCGGGGTGCCGTGGCCGCGTTCGGTGCGGGCTTGCTCGGCATGCTGGTCTGGGGGGTGCTGGTGAGGCTCGTGGGCTGCCTCGCCCCGGGCCCCGACCCCTGCGTCCCGCTCCCCGGCGCGGCCGGCCTCGGCCTGGCCCTCATGCTGGCCCCCGCGGGCACGCTGACGGCCTGGGCCATTCACGCGCTCGCCGTCCGGGCCTGATCCGCGGTGCCGGACCGGCAGACCCGGGCGATGCCGTCGTGGAGCGCGGGCTCAGACGAGGCGTCCTGCCGCCGTCAGGGCGTCCTTGACCTCCCGCGCCACGCGGGCCGCGTCCTCGGGGTTGTTCACCACGTCCGTGTGGTTCATGTCCACGACGAGGACCTCACTGGCCGAGTAGTGATGGTGAACCCAGTCGTCGTAGCCGGCCCACAGCGTCCGGTAGTACTCGACGAGGCTCTCGTCCTGCTCGAAATCGCGTCCCCGCAGTCCGATGCGGTGCAGCACCGTCTCGAAGTCGGCCTTGAGGTAGACCATGAGATCGGGTGCCTTGCGGTACGGCAGGCCGTCGATCTCGCGCATCATCTCCTCGAGCAGCCCCTCGTACACCCGCATCTCGAGGGAGCTGATCCGGCCCAGGTCGTGATTGACCTTGGCGAAGTACCAGTCCTCGTAGATGGAACGGTCGAGCACGTTGTGGCCCTGCTTGTACGCCTCCTTGATCGAGGCGAACCTCGTCTGCAGGAAGTAGAGCTGCAGGAGGAACGGGTAGCGCTTCGCCTCGATCTCCTCGGGGCTCGCCGAGTAGAAGAGCGGAAGGATCGGATTGTCGTCCACGCTCTCGTAGAAGACGTCGCTGCCCAGCTCCTTGGCGAGGAGCTCGGCCACACTCGTCTTGCCGATTCCGATCATGCCTCCGACGCAGATCACCGGCATACCTCACTTCTCCCTGGGGCTCTTCTGTACGTGGGCGGGTGAGCCGCTTCCCACACCACCGAGGCGCACGCCGGTGGCCACGTGGTTCCCCGGGAATCCGTGATCAACGTCATGAGGTCCGGCGGGACCGAAACCCTGCCCTGGACCAGGAGGCCGGACGTTCCGCGGTCGCCGCGGACAGCGACGGGCCGCAGCCCCGTGGTCGCCATGAATGGTAGATGACGATTCGCGCCGCGCCGGTCGGTGCGGCGGGACGGGGCAGGTTCAGCCCGGTCTCCGGGCGTGTGCGTCCGTCACGGTCGGGAAAGGGCGAGGCGCCGAGGTACGTCGGCTCCTAGGCTGGGTCCGTGACGCGCGACACCCGGCCGCTGGCCGTCTTCGATCTGGACAACACCCTCTCCGCGACCGCCCACCGCCAGCACTTCCTTGAGCGGCGCCCGCGGGACTGGGACGCCTTCTTCGCGGCTGCGCCCGACGACCCGCCGCTGGAGGAGGGCGTCGAGCTGTGCCGGACGGCGGCGGAGGAGTGCGAGGTGGTCTACCTGACCGGCCGGCCGGAGCGCTGCCGCAGGGCCACCGTGGCCTGGCTGGCCGCGCAGGGGCTGCCGGAGGGCCGGATCCACATGCGGGGCAACCGCGACTTCCGGCCGGCCCGGATCACCAAGGTGGAGGTGCTGCGGCGGCTCGGCGTGGACCGCGAGATCAGGATGCTCGTCGACGACGACGTGCTGGTGTGCGACGCGGCGGAGGCGGCCGGATTCACCGTCGTACGGGCCGGCTGGGCGACCCCTTCGGAAGAACTGACGCACGCCCAGGAGCGGGAGGGCCGGACCTGACCCCGGCTGCCGGAGTCCCGGCGGCATGAGTCCCGGCCGCCGGAGTCCCGGCGGTCTGAGCCGGGACGGCCGGGGCTCAGGCCGCCCCGGCCGTCCCGGCCCCGTCCCGCTCCCGGCGCCCCCTCAGCCCTCGTCCTCCAGGCGGAAGCCGACCTTCAGGCCGACCTGGTAATGCTCGATGTCGCCGTCTACGAGATGGCCTCGGACCTGCGTGACCTCGAACCAGTCGAGGCCCCGCAGGGTCTGCGAGGCGCGCTGGATGCCGTTGCGGATGGCCGCGTCGACGCCCTCGGTGGAGGTCCCGACGATCTCGGTGACGCGGTAGGTGTGATTCGACATGGGGGCCGAACTCCTCTCGGTGCGTCCCTCCACCGTGCCCCAGGCCGCGTCCGCGCGCGACAGGACGGCGTCCGCTCGGTCCCTCGGCGATTACCAGGGGTAAGGGTCCGGAGCGTCCGTCCAGGTACCGGAACGAGATGGTCAAGGACTTGACCACTTGGTTGGTCCAGACCAGAATCCAGGCCACATACCCGCGCGAACGCCACGTTCGTCCCCCCATGTCGGGTCAGCCCCCCTCCATGCCGCACGATCCCGGTGCTGAACAGCAGAAGGTGACCCCCGTGAAGAACCGCTATCTCGCCTGCCCCTTGGCAGCAGTCACCGCGCTCACCCTGGCCGGGTGCGGAATGCTGCCGGGCGGGGGCCAGACGAAGACCGTCAGCATCTGGCTCATGCGGGACAGCGTCAGTGAGGACTTCCTGACGCGCTTCACCGAGGCCTACGAGGAGGAGCACGACGGCGTCGAGCTCGAGGTCGCCATCCAGGACTGGACCGGCATCGGCAAGAAGGTCACCGAGGCCATCCAGGGATCCGGCGGCCCCGACGTCATCGAGGTCGGCAACACCCAGGTCGCCCAGTACGCCGACACCGAGAAGCTGTTCGACCTGACCCTGGAGTCCGTCCGCGACCTCGGCAGCGAGGACTGGCTGCCCGGCCTCGCCCAGCCGGGCAGCATCGGCGGATCCCAGTACGGCATCCCCTGGTACGCGGCCAACCGCATCGTCATCTACAACAAGGACCTGTTCCGGGACGCCGGCATCGACAAGCCGCCGGCCGACCGCGCCGAGTGGCTCGCCGACACCGAGAAGCTCAACCGCGGCGGCTCCCAGGGCATCTACCTCGCGGGCCAGGACTGGTACACCCTCGCCGGTTTCATCTGGGAGGAGGGCGGCGAGCTCGCCGTCGACAAGGGCGGCGAGTGGACCGGGGCCCTCGGCAGCCCGGCGGCCCAGCGCGGCATGGCCTTCTACAAGGAGCTCCAGTCCCTCGGCACCGGCCCCAAGAACGCCGACGAGCAGAACCCGCCGCAGGCCGACGTCTTCGCCAAGGGCGACGTCGCCCAGCTCATCGCCACACCCAGCGCCGTCGCCGCGATCCTCAAGGCCAACCCGGACCTCGAGGACAAGCTCGGCTACTTCGCGATACCCGGCAAGAAGGCCGGCCAGCCCTGTGCCGTGTTCACCGGCGGTTCCGACCTGATCATCCCGGAGAACGCGCCCCAGCGCGGCGCCGCGCTCGACGTCGTGAAGGCCCTCGCCGGCGAGAAGTGGCAGACCGAACTCGCCCGCACCATGGGGTACGTCCCCAACAAGAAGGGCCTCGCCTCCGTCGTCTCCGGCCAGGAGGCCACCGCCGTCATGGCGGCGGCCGCCGCCCGCGGCCGGGCCACCCCCAACTCCCCGCAGTGGGCGAACGTCGAGGGGGACAACCCCATCAAGCCGTACATGACGGCCGTCCTCCAGGGCGAGGACCCGGCGAAGGCCGCCCAGAAGGCGTCGGCCGAGATCACGGACACCCTCGCCGAATAGCATTCAGCGTTCGCACATCCCCGGGTCCCCGGACGGTCATGTCGAATCCAGCCGGTGACGGAAGAAGTAAGGGGCCGGGCCACCGCTCACGCGGTCCGGCTCAGCCCCTTCCCCTTCCGTCCACCGGAGGAGCCCGACATGACCGCACCGTCGCCCACGCTCGCCGTCCCGGGCGAGCCGCAGGCCGCCCCCGCCCAGCCGCTCGCCATCGCCGCCCAGCCGCTCGCCGTCCCTGCCCAGCCCCAGGCCCGGCCTCAGCCCGAGGCCCAGTCCAAGCCCGAGGCCCAGGCCCAGCCCCAGGCCCGGCCTCAGCCCGAGGCCGGCGTCGAGCAGCAGCCCGCGCCCCGGTACGTCGTCGGCCTCGCCCGGGACCAGGAGGACGTCCGGGCCGCCCAGCGGCTGCGCCACCAGGTCTTCGCCGGCGAGCTGGGTGCCAGGCTCGACGGGCCCGAACCCGGCCTCGACAGCGACGCCTTCGACGCGTACTGCGACCACCTCCTCGTACGGGACGAGGCCACCGGCGAGGTCGTCGGCACCTACCGACTCCTGCCGCCCGAGCGGGCCGCCGTCGCCGGACGCCTCTACTCCGAGAGCGAGTTCGACCTCACCCGGCTCGCCCCCGTCCGCCACGACCTCGTGGAGGTCGGCCGCTCCTGTGTGCACCCCGCCCACCGCAACGGCGCCGTCATCTCCCTCATCTGGGCCGGGCTCGCCCGGTACATGACCCGCACCGGCCACAACTGGCTCGCCGGCTGCTGCTCGATCCCTCTCGCCGACGGAGGCACACTTGCCGCCGCCACCTGGGACACCGTCAAGGCCAGGCACCTCGCCCCCGAGGAGTACTGGGTCACCCCGCACAAGCTGTGGAACTCCGACGGCATCGCCCGTCCCGAGGGACGCACCGAACTCCCGCCCCTGCTGCGCGGCTACCTCCGGCTCGGCGCCTGGGTCTGCGGCGCCCCCGCCCACGACCCCGACTTCGGCGTCGCCGACCTCTACGTCCTGCTGTCGCTGCGCCGCACCAACCCGCGCTACCTCAACCACTTCCTGTCGCTCGCGCCGGCCCGGTGAACGGGACCACGGCACCCTCGCCGTGGCTCCCCACGGCGCCCTGCACCCCCGGCCGTTGCACCGCCCACCCGGGGCCGGCTCCGGGCGAGGAGACTCCCGGAGCCGTCGCGGCGGGCCTCGTCCTCGCCGCCGTACGCCTCACCGCCGGGATCGGGTCGGTCCTCCTCGGCCTCCTCTTCGCGCCCGCCACCGGGCTCCTTCCGGCCGCCGCCCGGCTCGCCCTCGTGCGGGCCTGGGTGCGCGTGGTGGTCCGCGCCTTCGGCGTGCGCGTCCGCTTCACGGGAGCCGCCGCCCCGGCCGCCGGGCCGCTCCTCGTCGTCGCCAACCACGTCTCCTGGCTGGACATCCCGCTCCTCGCGGCCGTCCTGCCCGGCCGGATGGTCGCCAAGGCGGAGGTGCGCCACTGGCCGGTCCTCGGCACGATCGCCGCGCTCGGCGGCACCCTCTTCATCGACCGGGACCGGCTGCGGGCCCTCCCCGGCACCGTCCGCGCGATGGCAGGGACGCTCGCGGGCGGCGGCCGGGTGATCGCCTTCCCCGAGGGGTCGACCTGGTGCGGACGGGCCGGGGGGCGCTTCCGTCCGGCCGTGTTCCAGGCGGCGCTGGACAGCGGCACGGACGTGCAGCCCGTACGGATCGACTTCCGGCCCACCGGAGCCGCCGCTTATGTCGGGGACGACCCACTGGGCGCCTCGCTGTGGCGGCTCGTCGCCACCCGCCGGGTCACCGCCGACGTCCGGATCCTGGACCCGATAGCCGGGGGCGGGCATCCGGACCGCCGCTCCCTCGCCGCGGCCGCTGAGCGGGCCGTGGCCGCGGCCGTCACCCCCGCTCTCGTCATCCCCGCTCCCGGCACCCCCGCGCCGTCCGGTCCCGCTCCGCGAGTCGTCGCTCAGCGGGCCGTCGCCAGCGACAGCGCGAACCTGCCCTTCTCGTCCGTCCACCAGCGGGCCAGGTCGAGCCCCGCCTCCGCCAGCTCCTCCCGTACGCCCGCCTGACGGAACTTCGCCGACACCTCCGTCCGTACCTCCTCGCCCGCCGCGAACGGCACCACGAGATCCAGCTCCGGGATCTTCACGGTGAGCGCGCGCCTGGCCCGCAGCCTCATCTCGATCCACTCGCGCTCGCGGTCCCAGACCGCCACGTGGTCGAAGGCGTCCGGATCCGCGTCGGCGCCGAGCTCCCGGTCGATGACGGACAGCACGTTCTTGTTGAACGCGGCCGTCACCCCGGCCGCGTCGTCATAGGCGGCCACGAGCGTCGCCTCGTCCTTCACCAGGTCCGTACCGAGCAGCAGGGCGTCGCCCGGGGTGAGCATCGCCCGGACCGAGCGCAGGAAGGTCTTCCGCTCGGAAGGGAGCAGATTGCCGATCGTGCCCCCGAGGAAGGCCACAAGGCGCGGGCCGGGCGTCCCCGGGAGCGCGAGGCCCCGGGTGAAGTCGGCGACGAGTGCGTGCACCCGCAGCTCCGGCCGGTCGGCGAGCAGCGATTCCGCGGCCCCGGTCAGCGCCGACTCGCTCACGTCGACGGGCACGTAGCTGTCGAGCCCCGGCAGGAGCGCGTCGATCAGGAACCGGGTCTTCTCGGAGGAACCGGAGCCCAGCTCGACCAGGGTCCGGGCCCCGGTCGCGGCGGCGATCTCCGGCGCCCGCGCGATCAGGATCTCCCGCTCCGCGCGCGTCGGGTAGTACTCGGGCAGCCGGGTGATCTCCTCGAACAGCTCGCTGCCCCGGGTGTCGTAGAACCACTTCGGCGGCAGCGCCTTGGGGGAGCGGGTCAGCCCCTGGAGGACGTCGGCGCGGAGGTCGGCGCCCGCGGCGTCGGGGGCGAGGGTACGGGTCAGCTGGAACGGGCTCACGCGGACGGCTCCTTGAGCGGGGTGAGGGTGACGTCGGTGCGGTCGGCGGTCACGAGCGTGCGCTCGGGCACCTCCCGCCACCGGGGATCGTCGTCGTACGGTTCGGAGGCCACGACCAGGCGGTCGGGACCCGTCAGGTACCAGAGGCTGTTCCCCCAGGTCGTCGCGGTGACGGTGGTGCCGTCGGTGAGCAGCAGGTTCAGCGAGGCACCGGGGGCCGCGGCGGCGGCCTCCCGGACGGTGTCTGCCAGGGCCGCCCCCGGCGCGTCCCCGGCCCGAAGGCGGTGCAGCACGAGCGCCCACAGCAGCGCCGAGTCCGTACGCGCCTCCAGGCGCAGCAGCGCGTCGGCCGGGAGCGCGGCGGCCGGTGCGGCCAGGGAGCCGGGCCAGCCCGGGACGGCGCCGTTGTGGCTGAAGAGCCAGGGCCCGGCGGCGAACGGAGCCGCCGCGGCCTCTCCGTCGGCGCCGGGCAGGGTGGCGCCCCGTACCGCCGCGAGCAGCGCACCGGAGCGGACCACCCGGGCGAGGTCGGCGAAGGACAGGTCGCCCCAGATCGGTCCCGCGCGCCGGTACCGCGCGGGCACCGGATCGCCCTCGGCGTACCAGCCCACGCCGAAGCCGTCGGCGTTCACCACCCCACTCGTCTGCGTACGGGGTTCCCAGGACTGGCGCAGCAGGCCGTGCTCCGGCCGGACCAGCAGCTCGCCCAGCGCCACCGGCTCTCCCACGTAAGCGAGGTGACGGCACATCAGTCGAACTCCGCGGTCCGCGCCGTCCGGAAGCCGGAGAAGATCTGGCGCCGCACCGGGAGGTCCCAGTTGCGGAAGGTGCCCCGGCAGGCGACCGGGTCGACGGCGAACGAGCCGCCGCGCAGCACCTTGTGCTCCGGTCCGAAGAAGACCTCCGAGTACTCCTTGTACGGGAAGGCCGTGAAGCCCGGGTACGGCAGGAAGTCGCTCGCCGTCCACTCCCACACGTCACCGATCAGCTGCCGGACGCCGAGCGGCGAGGCGCCCTCCGGGTAGCTGCCGGCGGCGGCCGGCCGCAGATGCCGCTGACCGAGGTTCGCGTGCTCGGGGCCCGGATCGGCGTCCCCCCACGGATAGCGGCGCGAGCGCCCGGACACCGGGTCGTGGCGGGCGGCCTTCTCCCACTCGACCTCGGTGGGGAGCCGACGCCCCGCCCAGCGCGCGTAGGCGTCCGCCTCGTACCAGCTCACGTGCAGGACCGGCTCGTCCTCGGGTACGGGCTCGGTCACCCCGAAGCGGCGGCGCAGCCACTGGCCGCCGTCGCGGCGCCAGAACAGCGGCGCCTCGATGCCGTGCTCCCGGATCTGCGCCCAGCCCTCTCCCCGCCACCAGCGGCGGTCCGTGTACCCGCCGTCCGCCATGAAGGCCAGAAAGGCGCCGTTCGTGACGGGGGTGGTGTCGACGAAGAAGGCCGGGACGACGCGGGCGTGCGCCGGACGTTCGTTGTCGAGGGCCCACGGCTCGTCCGACGTGCCCATCGTGAACGGGCCCCCGGGGACCAGGACTTCGGAGGGAAGGGGGCCGGAACGGAGAACCGGCGGCGGGGGAGCGGTCAGCACCGCCGGGCCCCTGCGCAGCTGATGGGTGATCAGCATCGTCTCGTCGTGCTGCTGTTCGTGCTGCGCGATCATGCCGAAGGCGAAGCCGTCGTCGAGCAGCGGCCGCCCCTCCAGCGGGGTGCTCTCCAGCACGTCGAGGACCCGGAGACGCACGTCCGCCGCGTACGCGCGTGCCTCGCCCGGCGCGAGCAGGGGCAGCGAAGGGCGAGTGGCGCGCGGGTGCTCGAAAGCGTCGTAGAGGGAGTCGATCTCCGGCCGTAGCGCGTCCCGCCCCGCGACGGCCCGCCACAGCCACTGCTCCTCCTGGTTGCCGATGTGCGCCAGGTCCCAGACCAGCGGCGACATCAAGGGGGAGTGCTGGGCGGTGAGTTCGCCGTCCTCGACGCAGGAGGTGAGGAGCGCGGTGCGCTCCCGCGCGACGGTCAGGGCGTCCACGGCCCGCGTGCGCAGCGCCTCCGGACCGCCGCCGCCCGCTCGCTCGACCGCCGCGTCCCTCTCGGGCACGGCCCCGTCCGTCGCGGACCCGGTTCCTTCCTTCTCGGACCCGGTCCAGGCCTTCGCGGGCCCCGCCTTCGCGGTCGCTTCCCGTCCGGTCGCCGTCATGACGTCACCACCTGGAGCTCGTCGGCCGGGCAGCTCCCGGGGATCACGTACCGCTCGTGGAAGCCGGCGACCGCCCGCCGTACGTCCTCGCTCGCCCCGATCCTCGGCAGCGCCGACAGGGCGGCCTCGAAGACCGCGCGGGCGGCGGCGTGCAGTCCGGGGTCGGCGAGTCCGTCACGTGCCGCCGCGAGCCAGAGCGGATTGCGCGGCGCGGGACCCGGACCGGCCAGCTCCGCCAGGGGCTCGACCGCGCGGTACACGGTCTCCGCCGCCGCCGCGTCCTCGAAGACGGCCGTGGTCACCGCCACCGGCACCATCCAGCCGTCCGGGCCCGGCTGCGCGTCGATCATCCGCAGCTCCAGATGACCGCGCGGCCGCACCGGCGGGAAGAGCGTCGTCAGGTGGTAGCGCAGGTCGTCGAGGTCGGCCGGGCGCGGGAGGCCGGTGCGCAGCCACGTACGGAAGGTCAGCCCCTCCGGTACGGCCCAGGGCCCCTCGTCGGTCCGCACGCACAGCACCGGGGTGTCCAGGACGTGCGCGGCCCACTCCTCGCGCGGCTTGCCGTCCGCCAGGGGCGGCGCGAGGGCCCGCCGGGGGTCGAGATCCGTCCACAGCGCCTGCCGCGTCGAGCGCCAGCCGGTCGGACGGCCGCCGTGCTGGGGGGAGTTGGCGAAGACGGCCACGAGCACCGCGCCGAGGAGGTGGGCGAGCCGCCAGCGCCGGTGGTAGCCGAGCGGACCGGGCTCGTCGAGCCCCGCGTCGAGGCAGACCTGCACCGAAGCGGAGTCGCACATCATCGCCCGCCCGGAGGGGCCGCTGCGGTCGAGCGCGATCTCCATCGCGTCGTACCGGGGCTCGTGGAGCACCCTGCCGCGCGGCGCGTGCCAGGGGTCGACCCCGTAACCGCTGAGGGTGAGTCCGAGGGGGCCGAGGGCCTCCCGCACCGCGCGCAGATCGGCGGCGAGCGAGTCGAGGCACTCCATGAGCGATCTGGCCGGCCGCGAGCTGAGCTCCAGCTGCCCGCCGGGTTCGAAGGTCAGGGACGACACCAGGGTCAGGGACCGTACGGTGTCGAGCGCCGCGGCGAGTCTGGGGGGTCGTACGGGGAGGCGGGGGTCGCGCAGGTCGTGGACGAGCCACTCCAGCTCCGCTCCGACCGTGCGGGGTGGACCGGTCTTGAAGCAGATACATCGCAGCAGGTCCTCCGCCTCCATCTCGGTGAGTGGGGGGCCGCCGCGCGGTGTGCCGCTCGGTGTCATCCGTGCACCTCCTGATCCGCCGGACAGGCCCCGGAGGACCGGCCCAGGAAGCCGCTGCTTCCACCTAAAGCCACCGCCGACCGGCGTGCAAGAGCGCCCTCGGCAGGCGGCACGCGCCCCCTGCGCCCCTCTTCGTCCGAAATTCTCCCGCCCCGCGGAACCCAGGGAGATCCCGTCGTGCGGTAGAGAGGAAACGTCCGTGCCGGACGGATCCCGGAGACCGTGGCCGCCGACTGGTCTGACATGCGACGTTCGTACCCCCGTGCGAGGCTGAGGAGGTACGGACCACAGTCCGAGACCCCTTCACGGGAGGCACGATCGTGGGTAAGAAACAGACCCGGACCAACCGAGGCGCCCGTACCGGCGGCCACGAGCACCGCACCGAAGCGGCTGCACAGGAGAAGACCGCGGCGACCCCCACGAGAGAGCCACAGATGCCCCTCGTGGAGCACGCGTCCCATCGCAAGGAACGGAAGTTCGGCCACAACTGAGGCCGATCGGCACGCAGAGCGGCCATGCCGGCTTCACGGGCCAACCGGCTGAACCGGCCGCCGGAGACCGAACCGCCCGCTGCCGACCGAACCGACCGAACGGTCGCTGTCGACCGAGCCGGCTGATCCGGCCGCTGTCGACTGACCGGCTGATCCGGCCGCATGCGAGGCCAGGGGACCGCACGAACGGGCCCGGTGCCGTGACGGCGCCGGGCCCGCGTGCTGACCGTCCGCTCGCGGTTACTCCGCGTCGCCGACCGTGATCTCCATGCTTTCCTCAGCCCGGGGAGCAGGCACCCCGGGCTGCCGTTCCGGCGCCCCGGGGCTCATCGTGGCGAGCAACTGCCGGGCCAGGCCCAGACCGGTCCCGCCCATGGTCAGCGCCTTGGTGAAGACGTCCCCCATTCCGTCGGCGCCGTTCAGCAGCACCATCTGGTCCACGTTCCCGAAGGCGGACGCGCCGGCCGAGACGATCTCCGGCCACTTCTCCGCCAGCTGCTGGGCGACCACGGCCTCCTGGTTCTCCGCGAGCGCCGCCGCCCGCGCCTTGATCGCCTCCGCCTCGGCGAGCCCCTTCGCCCGGGTCGCCTCCGCGACGGCGAGGCCCTTCGCGTGCTGCGCCGCCGCCTCGGCCTCACCGGTGAGCCGGGTCGCCGTCGCCCTGGCCGCGCTCGCGAGCTCGGTCTCCTTGGCCTCGGCCTCGGCCGCCGAGATCCGGGCGTCACGCTCGGCCGCGGCCAGCGTCCGGGTCTCGTACGCCATCGCGTCGGCGGGCTTGCGGACCTCCGCCTGGAGCTGCTGCTCCTTGCGGTGTCCTTCCAGCTCGGCCACCCGGGTCTCCTGGACCACGACCTCCTGGCGCGAGGCCGCGTCGGCCAGCGGACCGGCCTGCCGGGCCCGGGCCGAGGCCTGGTCCCGCTCGGCCTGGTAGCCGGCCTGGAGGATCTCGCTGTCGCGGGTCGCCTCCGACATGCGCGCCGCGGCCTGCTGCTCGGCCTCGGTCGCCCGCCGGTTCGCCTCCGCCTGCGCGATCCGGGCGTCCCGCTGGACGGCGGCGGCGTGCGGGGCGGCCAGGTTCTTGATGTACCCGGTCGGGTCCTCGATCTCGTGGATCTGCAGCGAGTCGACGATCAGGCCGAGCTTCTCCATCTCCGTGCCACAGGCCGAACGGGCCTGCCCGGTCAGCTTCTCCCGGTCACGGATCATGTCCTCCACGGTCAACCCGCCGACGATGGCGCGGAGATGACCGGCGAAGACGATGTGCACCCGCTCCGACATCAGTTTCTGCTGGTCGAGGAAACGGCGGGCGGCGTTGGCGATCGACACGAAGTCGTCACCGACCTTGAAGATCACCACACCGCGGACCTTGAGGGGAATGCCCTGGTGGGTGACGCACTCGACGGACAGCTGGGTCTCGTTGAGGTCGAGCGAGAGCTTGCGCACCGCCTGGACGCCGGGCATCACGAGGGTGCCGCGACCGGTGACGATCCGGAACCCCATCCCCGCGCCGAGGCCCTCGTTCTTGTGCTGGGAACCAGAGATGATCAGCGCCTCGTTGGGTTCCGCGACGCGCCACATCATTTTGAAGACGACGATCAGAAGGACGAAGGCGCCGCCGACGACGCCTGCCAAAATGCCGATATCCATGGGCAGTTCCCCCTTCACCGGAGCCGTGCGGATCCGGTGAAGGGAGTGTGCGCCCGTGACGGGCGCCACTCAACGGTTCGGTCAACTGTCGTACGCGGCTGTGACATAGACGGTGCGTGGAGGGAGATGTTCCATGACCATCACGACCGTCCCGGTCTCGATCCGCTCCTTGGGAGAGGCCGGATAGGCGAGGAAGTGCTCGGCGCCGCCCCGGATCCGGACGATCACCTCGCCGACGAGGCCCGGCCCCACGGTGCCGGTCACCCGGCCGAGCAGTCCCACCATCGAGGAGTCCATCGACGCGTCGTCCATGGCTGAACGGTACGTCAGATCCAGCCGTCCAGCGCGGACATGAACCCGTCGAAGTCGTCCCGGTGGATCGTGTGCCCGGCGCCCGCGACGGTACGGAGGGTGAAACCGCGACCCTCCAGCATCAGGGCGTCGTCGGCCGAGACCCGCAGGCTCGGGTCGGCGAGGGTGACGAGCGAGGGGACGGCGGGCCGGGCGGGCCACATGTCCACACCCCTGACGTCGACCAGTCCGTACGCTGATCGCTCGTCCCAGACCCGTACCGACTCCATCTCGATGTCGAGGTCCTCGTCCGACCAGCGCGGGTTGAACCCCTTCACGAGGCCCCGGGACAGGAGTTTGCCTCGGACGAAGAACTCGGGCCGGTACCCGTCGGGGCCGTCCCCGAGGTGCCAGGCAGGATCGGAGTACACCGCTCGGGCGGGCGCGAGCCGCTCCACCGCCCCGAGCAGCGCGAGCCCGCCGAGCGAGTGCCCGAGGGCCAACTCGGCTCCGGCCGGGAGGGTTTCGACGAGGTCGTCGGCGTGGTCCTCCGGCCGGTACGCCTCCGGCCCGGCGGCCCGTGCGCTCGCCCCGTGCCCCCGGAGGTCCACGGCGATCACCCGGTAGCCCCGCGCGGCGAGGGCCGGTCCGACCCGCCGCCAGGTGCGGTGGTCGGCCATGATGCCGTGGACGAGCAGGACGATCCGGTCACCGGATCCCCACGTGGTGGTGTGCAGGCGCACGGTGCTGCCTCTCTGACGGTTGCCAGCGGTTGCCGACGGACGCCGGCGGTTGCCGACGAACGCCGAGGGGTGTCCCGCGGATCAGGGGCATCGGCAACCCCCTGATCCGCTGGACACCCCCCGGGTGGGCGCGCCGACCGGCCGGTCAGCGCACGCTGCGGATGGGGCGCACGGCGAGTGCGCCGAGCACCGACAGTACGGCGCCGACCACGAACAGGGCCGTGTATCCGCCACTCAGCGAGACGACGAGCGAGGCGGCGAACGGGGCGATGATCTGCGGGCCCGCGTTGGCGACGTTGAGGACACCCATGTCACGGGCGGCGTCCTCGGCCTTGGGCAGCACCATGGTCACCAGGGCCGTGTCGACGGCCATGTAGCAGCCGAAGCCGAGGCCGTTGACGACCGAGAAGGCGAGCATCGCGGTCCAGCTCGTCGAGAAGGCCGGGATGGCCAGGGCGACGGCGGCGAGCGCGGCGGAGGCGCCCACGAAGAACTTCCGCCGGTCGAGACGGTCGGACAGCCAGCCGCCGAGGACGGTGGAGACCACCATGGCGACCGCGTTGAGCGGCATGAGGATGGCGACGGCCGCCTCGGGGGCGAGCCCGTCGGGCAGCACGGTGTGGTCCTTGAGGATGTACAGCTGGAAACCGGCCACGGCGAAGTAGCCGAGCATCAGCAGGGCCCGGCCGATGAACGCCCAGCGGAAGTCGTGGTCCTTGAGGGCGCTGCCGAAGGCCGCGATCTGCTGCTTGACCGGCAGCGGTGCCTTCGGGGGCATCCGCTCCTCACGGGCGCAGGCGCTGAACAGCACGGCGGTGCCCGCGACGATCGCGCCGAAGACCAGGTAACCGGTGCGGTAGTCGTCGGAGAAGGCCGCGCCGACGAGGGCGCCGATCGTGGAGCCGATGGGCAGGCCGAGGCCGACGGCCGCCGAGGCCTTGCCGCGCGAGGCCATCGGGACCCGGTCGGGCACCACGGAGGTGATGGCCGCCTGGTAGATGTTCATGACGGCCTGGCCGAGACACCAGGCGATCGTGACCAGCAGGATCGTGTTGACGCTGCCGAGCAGCAGCATCACCGGGAGGGCGAGCAGGCCACCGGTGAGGATCCAGGGGTTGCGCCGTCCCGTGCGGTCCGAGAGGGCGCCGGCGACCGGGTTGAAGACGGTCGCGAAGATCGCGGATATGCCGGAGACGAGGCCGAAGTTCGCCACCTTGTTCGCCGGGTCGATGCCCTCGATCTGGAGCGCGAGGAGCATGCCGGGCACGCCGATGTACAGGGCGTACATCGCCGTGTTCCCGGCGAGGAGCAGGGGCAGCAGGCCCCGCGTCGGCCGGGGGGCCGTGGGGGAGTCGGGGCCGGTGGTGTCGGCGCCCGAGCCGGTTCCGGGGGAGGAAAGGGCCACGTTGCCCTCCTGGGGAGATCGCCCGATGAGGGGGCGAGAAGCGGATTGAACGATAGAGTTACACGTGTCAGTGACACGTGTGAGCACTGTGTAGCACTCAAATCAGGCCATCCGCCAGACCCTGTGCCGGATTGTTCTGGAAAGATGCCGGAGCGATGAGCCAGTCAACCGATCAGTCCCCCGACCGACCCGCCGGACGCACGGTCCCGACCAGTGCCGATGTCGCGCGCCTCGCGGGCGTCTCCCGGGCCACCGTCTCGTACGTGCTGAACAACACCTCGGCCGTCCGCATCAGCGAGCCCACCCGCCGCCGGGTGCGCGAGGCGGCCGAGGAGCTGGGGTACGTACCCCACGCGGCGGCCCGCAGCCTGCGCGCCGGCCACAGCAGAATGGTGCTGATGCCGAGCTCCCACGTGCCGGTCGGGCCGCTCTACAGCCAGTTCTTCAACGACCTCCAGTGGGAGCTGCGGCGCCTCGACTACACGGTGGTGCAGTACGGCAGCGTCGGCCTGGAGGGCGACGACGCGGCCCGCGCCTGGGCCGAGCTGAGGCCCGTCGCCGTGATCACGGCCGGCGAGGTCGACCTCACGCCGGCGGGGGTCCAGCTCCTCAAGCGTTCCGGGGCCCGCGCCGTGTTCACCTACGGCACCCGCCGCGTCGAGGGCGCGCATGCCGTGATCATGGCCCAGGACCGGGTCGGCGAGGTCGCCACGGCCCATCTCGTCGAGGGCGGCCGGCGCCGGATCGGCGTCGTCGTACCGGAGGAGCAGGGCCTCGCCATGTTCTCGGCCCCCCGCCTCGACGGCGCGCGGCGCGCGGTCGAGGGAACCGGCGCCACGGTCGTACCCCTGCCCCTGCGGTACGAGGAGGAGTCGGCGGAGGCGCTGGCCGGGCGGTGGCGCGAGCTGGGGCTCGACGGCGTGTTCGCGTACAACGACGAGTACGCGATGCTCCTCATGCGGGCGCTCCAGGACGCCGGGATCTCCGTACCGGAGGAGACCGCCGTCATCGGCGCCGACGACCTGCTCCTCGGCCGCCTGCTGCGTCCGCGGCTGAGCACCGTGCAGATCGACATGGTCGTCGGCCGTGAGCTGGCCGAGCTGGTCGACCGCGCGGTACGGGAGCCGGACGAGCCGCCCCGCGCCCGCACGCTGCTGGACTCGCGGGTCATCCGGCGGGAGTCCAGCTGAGCGCTTAGCGTCGGTGCATGAGCACTGTTCCGAAGCGCTTCGAGATCCTGCTGGTGCCCGCGCACGTCGAGGACCGTGGCGGCGCGTCCGTGGAGGACAGCGCCGTCCGCACGGCCATCGTCGAGGCCACGGGCCGGCGGGGGGCCTCCGGCTACCCGATCTACGAGGGGCACGGCATCGTGGCCGACGTCGACCCGGAGACGCGGACGGTCGAGGCCCTGCTCGTCGACGGCCGCGAACTCGACTACGGACTCACGGTCCTGGTCCGCCCGGCGGCGCGGGGCTGACGGGGACGTTCGCCGGGGCGGCCGTGTGCCTTTCCGGTGCGGAGGCGCGGCGGTGCTCGCGGGGTCCGGCGAGGATTCCCGGCGGGTGCCGGCCGGGGTCCCCCGCGGACGGCCTCGCGGCGCCCTCACCTCGCCAGGCCGAGCACGCTCCCCACGGCACCTCCCGCGCCCTCCCAGGGCTGACCTGGCACTCTCTACGCGGTGCGGCCTGAAGAGGCCCGTTGACACGGTGCGGCGGCGGGCACAGACTCGGCGGCGCATGCCGGAAACGAAAGTTTCCTCACCAGGCGAACAGAGTCGTTCCGAAGGTCACGTGGGAGAGAACCGATGAGCATCCGCGACGTCTACATCGTCGACGCCGTCCGCACACCGATCGGGAAGTTCGGTGGCGCGCTCGCCGCCGTGCGCCCCGACGACCTCGCCGCCCACGTGGTGAAGGCCCTCGTCGACCGCTCGCCCGCGCTCGACCCGGCCCGCGTCGACGACGTCTACTTCGGCGACGCCAACGGCGCGGGCGAGGACAACCGCGACGTGGCCCGTATGGCCGTCCTGCTCGCCGGACTGCCCGTCACCGTCCCGGGCGTCACCGTCAACCGCCTCTGCGGCTCCGGCATGGAGGCCGTCATCCAGGCGGCCCGCGCCGTCGCCCTCGGCGACGCGTCGGTCGCCATCGCCGGCGGCGTCGAGTCCATGTCCCGCGCCCCCTGGGTCCTGCAGAAGCCCGAGCGGGCCTTCCCCGCGGGTCACCAGCAGCTCCACTCGACGACCCTCGGCTGGCGCATGACGAACCCGCGGATGCCCGCGGAGTGGACGGTCGCCCTCGGCGAGGGCGCCGAGCTCGTCGCCGACAAGCACGGCCTGACCCGCGACCGGCAGGACGCCTTCGCGCTCGCCAGCCACCAGAAGGCCGCCGAGGCCTGGGCCAAGGGTCTGTACGACGGCGAGGTCGTCCCGTACGGCGGCGTGGACCTGGCCCGGGACGAGTGCATCCGCGACAGCACGTCCATCGAGGCCCTCGCGAAGCTCAAGCCCTCCTTCCGCCCGGAGGGCGGCACCGTCACGGCGGGCAACTCCTCGCCCCTCAACGACGGCGCCGCCGCCCTGCTCCTCGTGGACGAGGAGGGGCTGCGCGCGACGGGCCGTGAGCCGCTCGCCCGCATCGTCACGTCGGCGGTCACCGGTATCGAGCCCCAGCTCTTCGGCCTCGGCCCGGTCGCGGCGGTCCGGCGGGCCCTGGAGAAGGCGGGACGTTCCTTCGCCGACCTGACGACCTTCGAGCTCAACGAGGCCTTCGCGGCCCAGGCGCTCGGCTGCCTCGCCGAATGGCCGGAACTCGACCCGGAGATCGTCAACCCGCGCGGCGGCGCCCTCGCCATCGGTCACCCGCTGGGTGCCTCCGGGGCCCGTATCGCCGGATCCGTGGCGCACCAGCTCGCCGCGGCGGGCTCGGGCACGGGCCTCGCGGCGCTGTGCATCGGCGTGGGGCAGGGCCTCGCGCTGGTCCTGGAGCGCTGAGCCCCGGGCGTGATGCGCCCTCGGACGTGCCGCGCCCTCGGACGTGACGGGCCCCGGACGCGACGTGAGCCCCCGCACGTGAAGCGGGAGGGGTACGGGAAGCTCTCCCGTACCCCTCCCGCTCACCCCTCGTCAGGGGGTCACTGCTGCTGGGCCGCCGCGACGGACTTGCGGACCTCGTCCATGTCCAGCTGACGGGCCTGCCCGATGACGTCCTCCAGGGCGGCCTCCGGCAGCGCGCCCGGCTGCGCGAACACCGCCACGTTGTCCCGCACGATCATCAGCGTCGGGATCGAGCGGATCTCGAAGGCGGCGGCCAGCTCCTGCTGCGCCTCCGTGTCCACCTTCGCGAAGACCAGGTCCTGGTGACGCTCGGAGGCGGCCTCGAAGATCGGGCCGAACTGACGGCAGGGACCACACCAGGAAGCCCAGAAGTCGATCAGGACGAACTCGTTCCCGCTGACGACCTCGTCGAAGTTGTCCTTGGTGAGCTCTACGGTGCTCATGCTTCCTACCTTTCGGGGTCTCCTGGCGGTGTCCTCACGGTCCCCTGGGGACTCGCCCGGCACAACGGCGTATCGAGCCGCGCTATTCCGGACACCTGCCAGCAGACTGGGATCATGACACGAGCGGTGGAAGAGAGCGCGTACGACGTAGTGGTCCTCGGGGCGGGGCCGGTCGGTGAGAACGTGGCGGACCGGGTGCGGGCGGCCGGCCTCAGCGCCGCGATCGTCGAGGGCGAGCTGATCGGCGGGGAGTGCTCGTACTGGGCGTGCATGCCGAGCAAGGCGCTCCTGCGCCCCGCTCTCGCCCGCTCCGACGCCCGCAAGGTCGCCGGTCTGCGCGAGTCGGTCTACGGCCCCCTCGACGCCCTGGAGGTCTTCGCCCACCGGAACGCCGTCGTCGGCGACTGGAAGGACGACGGCCAGGTGGAGTGGCTGGATTCGATCGGTGTACGGCTCTTCCGGGGCCACGGCCGTCTCGCCGGCGCCCGCCGCGTCGCCGTCACCGGGCCCGAGGGTGACGAGCACGTGCTCACCGCCCGGCACGCGGTCGCGGTCTGCACCGGCAGCCGCGCCGTCCTCCCCGACCTGCCCGGCCTCCCCGGGGCGCACCCCTGGACCAGCCGCGAGGCGACCAGCTCCGGCCGGGTGCCCGAGCGGCTGGTCGTGGTCGGCGGGGGAGTGGTCGGCGTGGAGATGACCACCGCCTATCAGGCCCTGGGCGCGAAGGTCACGCTGCTGGTACGCGGCGGGGGCCTGCTGCCGCGCATGGAGCCGTTCGTCGGCGAGCACGTCGCCGCGGCCCTCACCGCGCGCGGTGCGGACATCCGTACCGGCGTCCGGGTCGCCGCCGTGGTACGCGACGGGGGCACGGGGCCGGTGACCGTGGTCCTGGAGGGCGGCGACCATGTCGAGGGCGACGAGGTGCTGTTCGCGACGGGCCGGGCCCCGCGCACCGGGGACATCGGCCTGGAGACGGTCGGTCTGGAACCGGGCGCGTGGCTCGACGTCGACGACAGCCTCCGGGTCACCGGCAGCGACTGGCTCTACGCGGTCGGGGACGTCAACCACCGCGCGCTCATGACCCACCAGGGCAAGTACCAGGCCCGGATCGCGGGCGCCGCGATCGCGGCCCGCGCGAGCGGCGGTGCGATGACGAGTGGCGGTGCGGGGGCGAACGGCGGTGCGGGGGCGAACGGCGGCCCGGTGCCGGACGCCGGCCCGGAGGCGAACGGCACTCCGGAGGCCAACGCCGCACCGGACCCCAACGGCGCACCGGATGCCAACCGCGCACCGGACGTGGACTCCGGCCCCTGGGGCGCGCACGCGGCCACCGCCGACCGCATCGCCGCCCCGCAGGTGGTGTTCTGCGATCCCGAGGCGGCGGCCGTCGGTCTCACGTTGGCCGAGGCCGAGCGTGCGGGTCACCGTGTCCGCGCCGTCGACGTCGACATGCGGCAGGTCGCCGGGGCCGGGCTCTACGCCCAGGGGTACCGCGGGCAGGCGCGGATGGTCGTCGACCTGGACCGGGAGGTCGTCCTCGGCGCCTCCTTCGTGGGGCCGGGGATCGGCGAACTCCTCCACTCGGCCACGGTCGCCGTCGTCGGGGAGGTCCCGATCGCCCGCCTCTGGCACGCCGTACCGTCCTACCCGACGCTGAGCGAGGCGTGGCTGCGCCTTCTGGAGGCCTACCGGGACTGACGGTCCGTCATGCCCCGTTCCCTTCGGCGGTGTCGGGGTCGTACGGGGCGATCAGGAGCCGCGCCGCCGAGCGGGCCGCCTGCAGGGCCGGTCGCGCGTCCCGGCCGGACTCCTGGCCCAGGACGACCCGGGTGCTCAACCCGTCGAGCAGCGCCAGGAGTTCGGAGGAGCGGGCGGTCGCGTCGAGGGGGGCGAAGCGCCGACGGGCGACGCCCGCCGTCAGCAGCGATTCCAGGTCCTCCTGCCAGCCCCGGTCCAACTCGTCCTGGGCCTCGCGCAGCGCGGTGTTGCCGGGGGTCCGGGCCCAGAGCTCGATCCACAGCGTCCAGCGCGGGTCGCGGGGCCCGCGCGGCAGGTAGAGCCGGAGGAAGAGGTCGAGCTTGCGCTCGGCCGTGATGCGCCGGGAGAGCAGGGCGCGACGCTCCTCGGCGAGCGCGGCCTCGCTCCACCGGAGGGCGGCGAGGAGCAGCAGGTCCTTGCTGCCGAAGTAGTACAGGATGTGGCCGCCGCTCGTGCCGAGCCGCTCCGCGAGCGCCGACATGGTGAGCGAGGCGAGGCCGTCCTCGGCGATCGCCGCCATGGCCTCTTCGAGCATGCGCTCCTGGGTGACGTGTCCGTCCCGCCGTCGTGCCGACCCTGCCACCGCCGCCGTCCCCGATCCGTGTGCCTGTCCCGTGTCGCTCTGTGTGCGAGATCGACCTTAACCGCAACCTCCGGAGGTCTTGACGTGGCCTGAACTCATCACCCATCTTGAATGCCGTTCTAACTCTTAGAACGGCATTCAAGACAGCATGCGAGACAGGAGAGCGGTGTGCTCGGACACGAGACGGCGCCCGTGGCCACGGCCCGGGACGAGGTGTTCCAGGTCGAGGAGCACGGGATCGACCCCATTCCCGACGCCGAACGGCACGGCAGCGCCAAGGACGTCTTCTGGCTCTGGTTCGGCTCGAACCTCACCTTCACCTACGTCATCAACGGCGCCCTCGCCGTCGCCTTCGGGCTCTCCTTCTGGCAGGCCACGGCCGTCGTCGTGCTCGGCGGCCTCGCCTTCCTCGCCATCGGCGCCGCCGGTCTGAGCGGGGTGCGCACCGGCACCGCGACCCTCGTGATCTCCCGCGCCGCCTTCGGCAAGCGCGGCAACTGGCCCGCCGGTCTGCTCAACTGGATCGTCAGCGTCGGCTACACCGTCGTGAACACCGTGGTCGGCACGCTCGCCCTCGACGCCTTCTTCACGGACCTCGGCTGGCAGGGCGGAGCCGCCTCCCGCGCCCTCGCGCTCGGCGTCACCCTCGCGCTGACCTTCGCCGTCGCCCTCTGGGGCCACGCGACCGTCCAGTTCGCCGAACGCTGGATGGCCTACGTGCTCGCCGTGGGCTTCGCGGTGCTGCTCGTCCTCGTGCTGCCCGGCGCCGACACGTCCGCGCCCTCCGCCGCACCCGGTGCCTCCGGCTGGAGCCTCGCCTTCGTGGTCATGCTCGCCGGCCCCTTCTCGTACCTCCCCATGCCCGCCGACTACACCCGCTACCTGCCGCGCACGACGACCCTCACCTCGGTGACCGTCTCCGGCGCGCTCGGCGGCTTCCTCTCCTCCGTCGCCCTCGGCGTCGCCGGTGTGGCCGCGGCGACGCAGGTCGACATGACCGACGCGGTGGCCGGCACCGAGAGCCTGCTCCCCGGCTGGTTCCAGCCCCTCTTCCTCGCCCTCGTCCTCGGCGGCTCCGTCACCAACTCGATCATCACGCTCTACTCGTCGAGCCTGAACCTCCAGGTCCTCGGCATCCCGTGGAGCCGGGCGCGCGCCATCGTCATCAGCGCGGCCGTGACCGCCGCGGGCTCCCTCGGCGCCCTCTTCCTCACCGACTTCACCACCTCGCTCCTCTCCTTCCTCTCCCTCCTGATCATCGTCTTCGCCCCCTGGGGCGGGGTCTTCCTCGCCGACATGGTGCTCAGGCGCTGCGCCTACGACTCCGCCGCCCTGCACGCGGGCGCGGGCGGGGCCTACTGGTACCGCTCGGGCTGGCATCCGGCGGGGATGACCGCGCTTCTCGCGGGCCTGCTCTTCTCCGCCCTCACCTGCGACTCCGCCCTGTGGACCGGCCCCCTGGTCGCGCCGCTCGGCGGCGCGGACCTCACGCTCCTCGGCGCGGTCGTCTCCGCCCTCGTGTACGTGCTCCTCGCACGCCGCACCGTCGCCCCGGCGCGGGCCTGACCCCGCGCCGTCCCCGCCCCTCCGCGCCACCCTCGTACGTACGTCACGGAGTCACCCCGCATGAACAGCACACCCGTCACCACGGCCGCGCCCCGCACCACGGCCCCCGCCCCCGCCGACCTCGTCCTCGTCGGGGCCCGCATCCACACCGTCGACCCCGCGCTGCCCGAGGCCCAGGCCCTCGCCGTACGCGCCGGCCGCATCGCCTGGATCGGCTCCGACGTCGACGCCGGCGCCTGGACGGGGCCCGCCACCCGGGTCGTCGACGCCGGCGGGCGCCTCGTCCTGCCCGGCTTCGTCGACGCCCACAACCACGTCCGCCTCGGCTCGGACGACGCCTGCGTGCAGCTCGCCGGCGCCCGCACCCTCGACGCCATCCACGAGCGCGTCCGCGCCTGGCGCGACGCGCACCCCGACGCCGAGTGGATCGAGGCCGAGGCCTTCGACTACTCGGCCGTGCCCGGCGGCCGGATGCCCACGGCCGCCGACCTCGACCCGGTCACCGGCGACACCCCCGCCGTCGTCCTCAGCTACGACGTGCACACCGCCTGGCTCAACACCGCCGCACTCCGGCGTCTCGGCGTCGACCGCGACCACACCGACCTTCCCTTCGGCCGGGCCGTCACCGATCCGGAGACCGGCGAACCGACCGGATTCGTCAAGGACTTCGCGATCAAGGGCCTCTCCCGCGACGGCCACCGCGCCCTGCGTGAGCTCGGCCTGCCCTGGGCCTCGCCCGACCGGCAGTACGGCCGACTCGCCAAGAGCCTCGACGACGCCATCGGTTACGGCATCACGACCGTCGTCGAACCCCAGAACTCCCTCGACGATCTCGCCCTGTTCGGGCGAGCCCGCGCCGAGGGCCGACTCCGCTCGCGGATCGTGGCCGCGCTCTTCCACCCGCGCGGCACCACCGACGCCGACCTGGACGAATTCGCCTCCGCCGCGAGGGAGTTCGCGGACGACCGGCTGCGGGTCGGGCCACTGAAGCTGTACATCGACGACGTCGTCGAACCCCGAACGGCCGCACTCCTGGAGCCCTACGCCGGATGCGCCCATCATCGGGGCGACACGTTCTACCCGGCCGAGGAGTTCGCCGAACTGCTCACCCGCCTCGACGCGCGCGGCTTCCAGTGCTTCGTCCACGCCACCGGCGACCGGGGCATCCGTACCGTCCTCGACGCCGTCGCCCACGCCCGCGCCGCGAACGGGCCGCGCGACGCGCGCCACCAGATCGTCCACGTCGAGTGCCTCGACCCCGCCGACACCCCCCGCTTCGCCGAACTCGGCGTCGTCGCCTGCATGCAGCCGCGCCACGCGGCCCCGGACATCGCGGGCCCCGGCCAGGACTGGGCCGAGAACATCGGCCCCGACCGCTGGCACAAGGCCTGGCCCCTGCGCAGCCTGCACACGGCCGGGGCGGTCCTCGCGCTCTCCAGCGACTGGAACGTCGCCGAGATGGACCCCATGGTGGGCATCCACGCGGCCGTCACCCGCCGCCCCCTGGACGGAGGGGAGCCCTGGACGGCGGGCGAGACGATCGACGTCGAGACCGCCGTCGAGGGCTACACGATGGGCTCCGCCTACGCCAACTTCCTGGAGCACGAGCGGGGTTCGCTCACGGTCGGCAAGCTCGCCGACTTCGTCGTCCTCTCCCGTGACATCCTCCGCGTCGCGCCCGAGGAGATCCCGGGCACGGTCGCGGAGACGGTCGTGGTGGGCGGAGAGGTGGTCGTGGAGCGACGCGAGGGGTGAGGCCTCAGTGGCCTTCGCTTCCGGAGGTGACGGCGAGCCGACGCTCGAACGTCCGCCCGCCGTCCCGCGACTCGTACACCCCGTCCTGGGTGGCGACGAGCACACGGCGGGCGTCCACGGCGGTGAGCGCCTGCGGGGCGCCACCCGGCACGGCGGAGACGCGGGCCCACGCCACGACGGCCCCCGTTCCCGAAGCCGTACCCGGACGCGTCCCCGTATCCGTACCGCGGAAGAGGACTCCGCTCGGATCGACGCCGAAGAGGGCGTCGGGAGCGCCCCAGGAGACGTACGAGAGGACCGGACCCGTCCCCGGGGCGAAGGTCCTGCCGCCGTCCGTGCTGCGGGACACCCCGGTCTCGGTGGTGGCGAGTACGGTCCCCGGGGAGGAGGGCGACACGGCGATGTCGAGGGCGCGGAGCGTGGCGCGGTCCTCCCAGGTGACGCCGTCGGGGCTGACCCGCAGGCGTGCGTTCGCGCTGTCGTACCCGTAGACCGTGGAGTCGGGGGCCGTGTCGAGGGAGTGGAAGTCCACCTCGCCGCCGAGGGACTTCTCGCGCCAGGTGCGCCCGGAGTCCGTCGACTCGACGAGGCCGAGGTCGGCGGGCCCGTCGGCGCCGGGAGCCGGGTGCCCGCTCGCGAGGAAGGCGCCGGAGGCCGTGATCGTGAAGCCCATGAAGTCGTCCCGGCGATCGCCGACCCGCGTGGGCCGGCCGGTGGCGTCCGGGGTGTGGACGCCGTCGTGGGTGGCGACGTAGAGCGTGTCGCCGCGCACGCCGAGGCCGTGGATGTGGCTGAGGGCGCCGCCGGTGGAGCCGCCGGTGGGCTGGTCCTGGGAACAGGCGGTCAGGGCAAGGGAGAGGGTGAGGACGAGGGCGGCGGGGGCCGCGGCCCAGGGGGAGTACTTCTTCATCGTTCTTTCGCCGGAGGGAAGGAGGGTACGGGGGCGCGGCCGGCCCCCGGGGAGGGACCGGCCGCTGGTGGTGGAGCCGGTGGTGCGGGCCGGGTCAGAGCCGGTCGAGGATCTTCCGCAGTTCGGCGATCTCGGTCGACTGGGTCCGGACGACGTCGTCGGCGAGCTGCTTGGCCGTGGTGTTGCGGCCGTCCTTCTGCTCGACCTTCGCCATGGCGACGGCGCCGTCGTGGTGGGCGATCATCAGCTCGGCGAACTTCCGGTCGAAGGCCTTGCCCTTGACGGCGGCCAGGTCCTTCATGTCCTGCTCGGACATCATCCCGGCCATGCCGTGGCCGCTGCCGCCGGCGTTCCCGGCGCCGTGTCCGGCGGACTCGGGCTTGCCCCAGCCCTTGAGCCAGGCCTTCATCTTCCGGATCTCCGGGTCCTGGGCCTGCTCGATCGCGGCGACGAGCTTCTTGACCTCGGGGTCCTCGGCCCGGCCGTCGGCGAGCTTCGCCATCTCCAGGGCCTGCTCGTGGTGGGGGATCATCATCTGGGCGAACATGACGTCGGCGTCGTTGAAGGCGCCGGGAGCGGCGGCGGCGTCGTCGACGGAAACGGACGCGGACGGGGGCGCGGACGGGGACGGGGACGCGGAGGCCGTGGCGGAGGTCCCGCCGTGGTCCATGCCGCTCATGCCGTCGTCCGATCCGCAGGCGGAGAGCAGGAGTCCGGTGGCGGCGACGGCGCCGACGAGGGTGAGCTTCCTGGTGGTGAAGGTGCGCATGGGAGTGATACCTCGGGTGCTGTCCGTACGGCACGTCGGTGCGTACGGGAGGAAAAGGGCAGGTCGAAGCGTTCACGGGCAGCGCGAGGCGCCCGCGGTGGCGTACGGCCTAGATCCGCAGGACGGACAGCAGGGTGAGGTCGGGGGGCCGGCGCGGTGGCGCATGGGGCCCCAGCGCGGGGGTGAGGCGCGCGAGGAGCACGGCGAGCCAGTCGGGGCGGCGGGCGAAGGCGGCGCGGACGAGCCCGGCGAGAAGCCAGGCGCCGAGGACGGCCACGCAGAGCGTGGTCATGTCCATCCCGGCGCCGGGGTCGTGCCGCGCGTCGGATCCGTCACGGTCACCGTCGGCGGGGGCCGCGTGGGTGGTGGTCGCATGCCCGGCGGCCGCGGTGGTGTCCTCCGTACCGCCGGAGCCCTCGGGGTGGCCGACGGCGTGCATCAGGAACACCCCGAGCGCGAGCACGACGACGAGCAGAAGGTGCGCCAGGGCACCTCCTGCTCGCATGCCGTGCTTTCCGCGTTCTGCTCGACGTGTGCGCAAGGCCAGGACCTCCTGGCCCCGACCATACCGTGCGGGGGTATCAGAACGGCGTCAGGACGGGGGCAGGCTCGCGTCGGAGCGGTGTCAGGACAGGGTCTCGCCCGTCATGGCGGCGGCCATCCGCAGATGCGGAGCGGCCTCGTCCGCGCGCCCCTGGCGCTCCAGCGTGCGCCCGAGCATCAGCCGCGCGTAGTGCTCGACCGGGTCGCGCTCCAGGATGGCGCGCAGCTCGGACTCGGCATGGGAGAGCTGGGCGGAGTGGTAGTAGGCACGCGCGAGGAGCAGCCGCTGGGCCGTCTGGCCGGGGTGTTCGGCGACGAGCCCACGCAGGATGCGGACGGCGGTCCGGTACTCCTTGGCGTCGAAGAACAGCTGCGCGCGGTCCCAGCGTTCCCCGGCCGTTCCGAACTCGTAGTACGTGTCGCTCACTTGCTCTTCCTCTCCGGCTTCCCTGATCTGCCACTCTGTGTGACGGTCGACCAGGTCAACAAGCCTGGATGGTTGAACATTCCACTACGATAGGTTGAGTGTCATGAGCAATCTGGATCGTCAGGCCGCGTTGACGGTGTGCGGTGGTCGCGGCTTCGTCGTCGCGGAGCCCGTACGGGAACTCCTCAGCCCGCGGCGGGTGCAGCTGGGGGAGTCGACCGAGGTCCGTCGGCTGCTCCCCAACCTGGGCCGGCGGATGGTCGGCGCGTGGGCGTTCGTCGACCATTACGGCCCCGACGACATCGCCGACGAGCCGGGCATGCAGGTGCCGCCGCACCCGCACATGGGACTACAGACGGTGAGCTGGCTCCATGAGGGCGAGGTCCTGCACCGCGACTCCACCGGCAGCCTGCAGACGGTCCGCCCGCGCGAGCTGGGCCTGATGACCTCCGGCCGGGCGATCTCGCACTCGGAGGAGAGCCCCCGGCCGCACGCGCGCTTCCTGCACGGCGCGCAGCTCTGGGTCGCGCTCCCCGACGCGCACCGCCATGTGGAGCCCCACTTCCAGCACCACGCCGACCTCCCCCAGGTCACGGCCCCCGGCCTCACGGCCACGGTGATCCTCGGCGCCCTCGACGGTGCGACCTCGCCGGGCACCACGTACACCCCGCTGGTCGGCGCAGACCTGGCCCTGGCGGCCGGCACGGAGACGAGCCTCCCGCTGGATCCGGACTTCGAGTACGCGGTCCTTTCGATGTCGGGCGAGGCCCACGTCGACGGCGTCCCCGTCCTGCCCGGCTCGATGCTCTACCTCGGCTGCGGCCGCACCGAGCTCCCCCTCCGCGCCGTCTCGGACGCGGGCCTGATGCTCCTCGGCGGAGAGCCCTTCGAGGAGGAGATCGTGATGTGGTGGAACTTCGTGGGCCGCACGGACGAGGAGATCCGCACGGCCCGCGAGCAGTGGATGACCGGCGACCGCTTCGGCGAGGTCAAGGGCTACGACGGCGGCCGCCTGGACGCCCCTGAGGTGCCGGCGACTCAGCTGAAGGCCCGGGGACGGGTGCGCTGAGCCGGGGTTTCGCGCTCCAGGGAGGATGCGGACCCGCGTGGCCCCAGCTGCTCACGGGGCTGCGCGGGCCGCCGCCGAGGTGGCGGCCGGCCGCCGGGGAGGCGTGCCTGAGAGGGGCGCGCGGCGTGAGGGTGTGGTCACGTGTACCGGAAGCGGGATCCGGCGCCTCCGTCAGGGAGTCGCGTGGTAGTAGCGCACACAGGTGCGGACCATCCCGTCCGGGGCGATGGTGAACACGTCGACGAAGCGGTGGTCCGCGGTGTCCGGCACGGCCGTCGTCGGCGCCGGGACCCGGCGGCCCGTGGCGATCACCGTACGATCCCGCGCCACCAGCTGCTCGACCTCGTGACGGGCCGTCGGCAGCACGTGCCCCACATGCGCCCGCACCGCCTCGCTGCGGCCCCGGACCGGCGGCAGACCCGGCAGCTCGAAGATCACGGCGTCGTCCAGCAGGGACGCGCAGCCGTCCAGATCGCCCGCGTCGAGGTAGTCGTAGACCAGCCGCACGTGGTCGATGCCCGCGGCGGTCACCAGATCCACCGCCCCCGTTCCGTCGGCCCACACGGTCCTCGTGTCGTCATGGCTGTTCAACGGTGCCAACCCCCTTCACTCTCGCTCCAGGATTCTGCGGCGCCTCCCCAACTCCGCGTTATCGCCTCCCTATCCCTGACCGGGATCTTCACGGCATGGACAGGGCGGGAAGAGATGTGGAGACTGTCCTCACTTGAGCCTGACGTCCCGGCGTGGTCCGGTCTGGCCCTGGCGTGTCGACTCTTCTTGTTGGGTGGGGGATCAGTGGCTGTTGCCGCCGGTGGGTTAGCGGACGAGGACGTCCAGGGCGGGTCGCGCCTGACCTTCCGGGTGCTGGGGCCGCTCCAGGTCCAGGGAGTCGCCGGGCCGTTGCGCGTCCCGCCGGGTCGGCAGGAGCTGATTCTCGCCGCGCTGCTCCTGGAGAGCAACCGGGTGGTGAGCACGAGTCAGCTCGTGGACCTCATCTGGGAGGACAACCCGCCGGAGACCGCCCGTACCCAGGTGCAGATCTGCGTGTCCCGACTGCGCAAGCTGCTCGCCGGTGCCGAGGGCGAGGTCACCCTGGTGACCCGGCCCCCGGGCTACGTGCTGCACACCAACGCGGGGAACGTCGACGCCGCCCTCTTCACCAGCCTCGTCCAGCGCGCCCGCGCGCTGCGCGAGAGCGGTGACGCCGAGGAGGCCGTCGGCCTGCTCAGATCCGCCGTCACCCTCTGGCAGGGCGAATGCCTCACCGGACTCGACAGCGGCCCACTCGCCAACAAGGCCCGCCAGCTCAACGAGGAACGCCTCGCCGCCGTCGAGCTCCGCATCCGCATCGAGCTCGAACTCGGCCGCCACGACCGACTCGTGGGCGAACTCCAGCGCCTCACCCACGAACACCCGCTCCGCGAGAAGCTCCACGGGCAGCTCATCCAGGCCCTCTACTGGTCCGGACGCCAGGCCGAGGCCCTCGAAGCCTTCCGCACCGCCCGCCGCTACCTCGCCGAGGAGCTCGGACTCGAACCCAGCCGCGAACTCCGCGACCTCGAAGCCGCCATCCTCGCGGGCGAACTCCCGCCGCCGAACGCCGCCGCGTCTCCCGCCGTGCCCGCCGCGAGACCCGCCGAACCGGCCCCCGAGGTGCGCGCGGAGCAGACCCCGACGTCCGCCGAGGCCCCCGCGACGCCCCCTGCTGAAACGGTTCGCCAGGACACCGTCCCGCACCAGCTGCCCGCCGACATCGCCGACTTCGTCGCCGACGGACAACGCCTCGCCGCCCTGGAAGAGGCCCTCGCCGGTGGCGACGGACGCGGCACCGTCCCGCTCGCCGCGATCACCGGCAAGCCCGGAACCGGCAAGTCCACCCTCGCCGTGCACGTCGCCCACGCCCTCGCCGAGACCGGCTTCCCCGACGGACAGCTCTACTGCGACCTGCGCGGCACCACCGGTGCCCCCGCCACCCCCGTCGAGGTCCTCGGACGCTTCCTGCGCGCCCTCGGCATCCCCGGCCAGCTCATCCCCGAATCCCTCGACGAGCGCGCCGAGATGTACCGCACCAGACTCGCCTCCCGCCGCGTCCTCGTCGTCCTCGACGACGCCGCCGGAGAGGGCCAGGTCCGCTCGCTGCTCCCCGGAAGCCGGGGCTGCGCCGTCCTCGTCACCAGCCGCGCCCGCCTCACCGCGCTGCCCGGCGCCCACCGCGTCGAGCTCGACGTGCTCGACGAGGACCGCGCTCTGGAGCTGCTCTCCCGCATCATCGGGGAGGACCGCGTCACCGGCGAGGCCGCCGCCGCCGAAGCCCTCGTCCGCACCGTCGGGCGGCTCCCGCTCGCCCTGCGCATCGTCGCCGCCCGCCTCGCGGCCCGACCCCACTGGACCCTCGCGTCCATGGTCCACCGGCTCGCCAACGAACGGCACCGGCTCGACGAACTCGCCCACGGCGAGATGACCATGCGCGCCAGCCTCTCCCTCACCTACGAGGGGCTCGCACCCGGCGACCGGAGCCTCCTGCGGCTCCTCAGCATGGCCCAGGCGCCCACCCTGCCGAGCTGGCTCGCCGGCGCCCTCCTCGACGACCACCGGCCCTTCCCCTCGGACCTCCTCGAACCCCTCGTCGACGTGCAGATGCTCGACGTCGCCGGCATGGAGACGGGAGGCTTCCGCTACCGCTTCCACGAGATCATCCGCGTCTACGCCCGCGAGCAACTCGCCGTCCAGCACCCGCCCGAGGAGCGGAAGGCCGCCTTCGCCCGCATGGCCGGCGGCTGGATGCACCTCGTCCAGCAGGCCCACCGCAAGGTGTACGGGGGCGACTTCACCGTCCTGCACGGCGACGCACCCCGCTGGGAACCCCCGGCCGTCTACACCGACGAGGCACTCGCCGACCCGCTCACCTGGCTCGACGCCGAACAGGGCGCGCTCGTCGGCATGGTCGAGCACGCAGCCGACGAGGGCCTCCACGACCTCAGCTGGGACCTCGCCACCTCACTCGTCACCCTCTTCGAGGTGCGCGGCCACTACGACCTCTGGGAGCGGACCCACCGCATCGCCCTCGCCGCCGTCCGCAAGGCCGGAAACCTGCGCGGCACCGCCGCGATCCGCGCCTCGCTCGGCTCGCTCTACATGAGCCGCAACCAGTACGACACCGCCCGCCAGGCCCTGAACTCGGCCCTCGACGTCTTCCAGGCCCTCGACGACCCCATGGGCGAGGCCCTCTGCCGCCGCGACATGGCGCTCATCGCGCGCACCGGCGGCGACGACATCACCGCACTGGAGCTCTACGGGCGTTCCCTCGCCGACTTCGACCGCGCCGGCGACGTCGTCGGCCGCGCGATCGTCCTCACCCAGAGCGCCCACATCCGCATGCGGCAGGGCGAGATCGACACCGCTCAGCGACAGCTCGACGAGGCGCTCGACATCTACGAGGGCATCGGATACACCGGCGGCCGGGCACGCACCCTGCGGCGCGTCGGCCAACTCCTCCTCGAACAGGGACGGAGCGAACTGGCGGTCCTCACCTTCACCGAGGTGCTCGAACTCTGCCGGGACTCCGGCGACGTCATCGGGGAAGGGCACCTGCTGCGGGACCTCGGCCACGCCTTCACCGTCATGGGACGGCCGGACCGGGCACGGGACTTCTTCGACCGCGCCGTATCGGCGCGGGAGCAGATCATGGATTTTAGCGGGGGCGCGCTCGCGCGCCTGGACCTCGCACGGCTTCTGACGACGGAGCCGGGACGCTCACGGGAACTGCTCACTCCGGCGGTCGAGGTCTTCCGGGACCGTCGCATGGCCCGGGAACTCACGGAGGCGGAGCGACTGCTCGGCGCCTGCTGAGGGGCGGCGCCCCTCGTCGTACGGGGTCAGTCCCAGGGGTTGTTCTCGGTGCAGGTGGGGGTCCCGGTGGTGCCCGTGCCCGTGGTGGCGGTCGGGTCGCAGCCCTCGGGGGTGGTGCCGGTCGTGGTGGAGGTGCTCGGGGTGCCCGTCGCCGGGACCGGCTCGTCGGCCCAGCTGGTCTGGAGGCCGGCGCCCGTCACCAGGACGATCAGCGCGGAGGTGACGGCGGCGCGGAGGGCGTTACGGGTGGCGGCGGCGGTCTTCGACATCATGTTCTCCGTATCGTTCGGGGCTGGCGTTTCCTTCTGAACACCAACTTAGGAACGAGCGGATTCACCGCACCGGCCGCAGCCTTATCACCCCGCTATCACCGGACCGCAACCCCTATCACGCTCCCTGGCACCCCTATCCTCGGCCCCGCCGCGCTATCACGGGGCACCTCCCGGACGCCCGACCCGCCCCCGATGCCGGTTAGCGCCGGGATGCCCCACGGATAGCCGGATTCGGAGGATGGTTCCCAGCAGCCGGCGAGACACCGCAGGAAGCAGCCTTGACCAGGTCGCTTCCCGGCACTCGCCCCCATCTGACCAGCGGGAGCTCTCCATGACGACCGGTCTTTCCCTCGAGGGCACGCCGACGGCCACCGCCGCTCTGGGCACCCTCATCCGGGGACACCGCCTCCGCATCGGCCTCACCCAGCGCGAACTCGCCGACCTCTCCACCATCAGCGTCCGCGCCATCCGCGACCTGGAGAAGGGGAAGGCCCTGCGGCCCCGCGCCGACACGATCCGGCTGATAGCCGACGGACTCCGCCTCGGCCCGAGGGCCCGCACCGCCCTGGAGGAGTCCGTCTCCCGGGGCCACCAGGGCGGCGCCGGCCGGCACCTCCTTCCGGAGCGCTGCGCCCCGCCCGTCCCGTTGCACCCGCTGATCGGCCGGGAGGCCGAGGCCGCGATCCTCGCCGAGGAGCTGCGCTCCGGTGCCGAGCGGCTCGTCACCGTCGTGGGCCTGAGCGGCGTCGGCAAGACCCGCCTCGCCCTGGAGACCGCCGCCCGCCTGCACGAGAGCGGCTTCCCCGTCCTCTGGTACACCGCCCCCGGCGCCGTCACCGACTGCCTCCCGGCAGCCGACGAGGACCCGCTCGCCGACCTCGTCGCCGACTGCGCCGCCTATCTCCAGGGAGCCGCCGCGTACACCGACGCCACCCATCCCCACGGAGCCGGAGCGTCCGGCCCGTACGCCGAGGCCGCCCGTACCTCCGGAGTCGGAGCGTCCCCCGCGTACGCCGACGCCGCCTATCTCCAGGGAGCCGGACCGTCCGCCGCGTCCGGCGCCACCGACCCGTACGGCCCCGCCCACGGGCACAGACCCGGCGGCGCCGCCGCCGCTTCCCCCTCCTCCCCTTCCTCCTCCGGCGAGCTGCCGCCCGTCGCCCTCGCCGCCGCGCTCGGCGACCGCGAGGCGTTGCTGGTCCTGGACGGCGTCGACACCGCCCGGCTCGACTTCGGCCGCCTCACCCGGCTCCGCCGCGAACTGCCCGGCCTGCGCCTCCTCCTCACCGCCGACACCCCCTGGAACGTCCCCGGCGAGCGCCTGTTCCTCCTCGCCCCCCTGGACGCCCCCCTCCCGGTGGGCCCCACGGCCCCCGGCGCGGACGCGCCCGCCGTACGCTTCCTCCTCGCCCGGCTCCGCCGGATGCGGCCCGAACTCCTCGGCGACGAGCAGACCCTGGCCCACACCGCCTGGATCGCCCACCGCCTCGACGGACACCCCCTCGCACTCGCCGCCGCGGCCTCCTGGCTCAGCGTCTGCGACCTGCCCACCCTGCGCGGCATCGTCGAGACCGACCCCGCCGCCGTCCTCGACCACCTCGCCGACGGGCACAGCGGCTCCCGCCTCCGCGACCGCGTCGCCCGCACCGTCAGCGCCCTCCCGCCGGAGCAGCGGAACCTCCTCACCGCCCTCTGCGCCGCCCAGGACACCCCCGCCCCGGACTTCGGGCTCGACGACGTCGTCCGACTCACCGGCAGGCCCCTCCCGGACGGCGGCCGCATGGTCCGCGCCCTGCTCATCGGCGGTGTCATCCGCCCCAGCACCGACCACGGCCGCTCCGGCTTCCGGGTGCTGTGCGTCGTCCGCGCCGCCCTGGCCCCTGCCGACGGAACCGGCGCCGCTGCGGCGGAGGCCCCCGCCGCCGCTGCCCCCGCCGCTGCCGCCTGACTGCCGCAGCGCCGCCGATCCGCTGCCGTACCGCCGGATCAACTGCCGCTCGCGGGGCCCGCGCACGGGTTGTATGGCCACTGCCCGGCCGCCGAACGCGGCGGCCGACCGCAGACGTCCCCGCCGTTGCCACCGTTTCCGGCCGTCGACCCGGCCACCGACCCCGGTCACCACCAGGAGCCCCCATGCCGTTCGACAAGCCCGTCGCCTCCGCACCGGCCGCCGTCCGGTTGCCGCTCTCGGTAGCCCAGCGGGACATCTGGACGGCCCACCTCCTCGACCCCACCGGCATCAAGTACAACGTCGGCGAATGCCGGGAGATCCAGGGCCCGGTCGACCCGGAGCTGATGGGGGCCGCCTGGCGACGCCTGGTCGACGAGGCCGACTTCCTCCGCGTGCAGCGCTTCGAGGACGACGGCGAGCAGGTCTGGCAGCTCCTCGACGCCGACGCCGGGGAACGCACGCTGGCCTTCACCGACCTCAGCGGGGCCGTCGACCCCGAGGGCGCGGCCTGGGACCTGATCGACGCGCTGATCAGCGCGCCCTTCGACCTCACCGGTGAGGCCCCCGTCCGGTGCGCGCTGATCAAGCTCGCGGAGGATCGGTTCTTCTACTTCTACGGCTTCCACCACCTGGTCGTCGACGGCGTCGGCGTCTCCATGGCCCTCGCCCGGCTGGTCGAGCTGTACGAGCGGGCCGTCGCGGGCGAGCCGTGGGGCGACACCCCGTTCGGCACGCTCGCCGAACTGCTCGCCGAAGACGCCGCCTACCGCGCCTCCGAGGAGGCCGCCGCCGACCGGGCCGCCTGGCGCGCCCACCTGGCCGACGCCCCCGACGCGCCCGCCGGCCTCGTCCGGGGCCGTGACCGGGCACCGTCCGCACACGGCGAACTGCCCTTCGCCCGCCGCAGCGTCCCCGTCTCCCCGGCCGACGCCGAACGCCTGCGCACCGTCGCCCGCGCCGCCCGCGTCTCCTGGTCCGTGCTGCTCGTGGCGCTCTTCGCCGCCTACCTCCAGCGCGTCACCGGCCGCCAGGAACTGATGATCGCCCTGCCCGTCACCGGCCGCACCACCCGCGCCGCCCGCAGCACCCCCGGCATGATGTCGAACGTCGTGCCGCTGCGCCTCCGGGTCCGCCCGGAGGACCGCCTCGCCGACCTGGTGCGCACCGTGTCCACCGAGGTCAAGCACGGCCTGCGCCACCAGCGGACCCGCTACGAGGACCTCGGCCGCGAGGCCGGTGTCATCGACGGCACCCGCCGCCTTGCCACGCCGGTCCTCAACATCATGGGCTTCCACGCCGAACTGACCGTCGGCGGCCACCCGACCGTCAACCACAACGTCAGCAACGGCCCCGTCGACGACCTCAGCGTCGCCGTCCTCGACCTCGGCCCCGCCCACGGCCTCCGCATCGACTTCGACACCCCGGTCCAGGAGGTCGACCCGGCCCTGGTCACCGCCCACCAGGACCGCTTCACCGCCTTCGTCACCCGGTACCTGGCGGAGAACGGGGACACGCACCAGAGCGCCACCGTGGCCGACCTCGCGCTCCTCGACGACGACGAGCGAGCGCTCCTCACCGGGGCCTGGGCCGGACCCGTCGCGCAGCCGGTGGAGACCACGCTCGTCGCCCGCTTCGAGGAGCAGGTACGACTCCACGCCGACCGCCCCGCCCTGATCGACGCCGCCGGCGCCGTCACGTACGCCGAACTCAACGCCTCCGCCAACCACCTCGCCCGCGAGCTGCGCGACGGCGGCCTCGGGCGCGGCGCGATGGCCGGCATCCTGCTGGAGCGCGGCATCCCCTTCGCCACCGCCCTCCTCGCCGTCCTCAAGACCGGCGCGGGCCACGTCCTCCTCGACCCCGACTTCCCCGAGGAGCGGCTCCGCTCGGCCGCCACCGACGCGGGGATCACCCACCTCGTCACCACCGCGGCCCTCGCCGCCCGCGCCGACGGCCCCTGGACCGTCACCCACGCCGTACGACGCCCCGGCCCGGACGCCGTCGCCGACGACCTCGGCGTGCCGATCAGCCCCGACGACCCCGCCTGCCTCATGTTCACCTCGGGCTCGACCGGCCGCCCCAAGGCCATCCTGTCCTCGCACCGCAACCTCGTCGCCACCCTCATCGGCCAGCCGTACCTCCCCACCGGCCCCGACGAGGTCTACCTCCAGTGCTCGCCGGTCTCCTGGGACGCCTTCAGCCTGGAATTCTGGGGCCCGCTCCTGCACGGCGGCTCCGCCGTCCTCCAGCCCGGCCAGAAGCCCGAACCGACCCTCGTCACCGAGCTGTCCCGCCGCCACGGCGTCACCACGCTCCTGCTCTCCGCGACGCTCTTCAACTTCCTCGTCGACGAGCACCCCGAGGCGTTCGAGACCGTCACCACCGCCTTCACCGTCGGCGAGGCGGCCTCCCCGGCCCACGTCCACAAGCTCCAGCGGCTCAAGCCCGGCATCACCGTCCTGAACGGCTACGGCCCCGCCGAGGTCATGATCTTCGCCACGACCCACACGGTCGAGCCCGGCGAGCACCCGCACCCGGCGATCCCCGTCGGCACCCCCCTCGTCAACAAGCCCGCCTACGTCCTCGACGCCCGCCTCGAACTCTGCCCTCCGGGCGTCACGGGCGAGCTGTACGTCGCGGGCGACGGCCTGGCCCACGGTTACCTGGGCCGCCCCGACCTCACCGCCGCCCGCTTCGTCCCCGACCCGATCGGCACCACCCCCGGCGGCCGGCTCTACCGCACGGGCGACCTCGCCCGCTTCGACGCCGACGGACGGATCGTCTACGAGGGCCGGGCCGACGACCAGATCAAGATCCGTGGCTTCCGCATCGAGCCCGGCGAGACCGAGGCCGTCCTCCTCTCCCACCCGCGGGTCACCCAGGCCGTCGTCACCGTCCACGAACACCGCCTGGCCGCCTATCTCGTGACCGACGGCGAGGACGCCCCCGACCCGGAGGCCATCCGCGGGCACGTCGCCGAGCGGCTCCCCGAACACCTCGTCCCCACCTACGTCACCGTCCTCGACCGTCTCCCGGTCACCCCCAACGGCAAGATCGACAAGCGTGCCCTGCCCGCCCCCGCCGCCCTCCTGACCGCCCGCCGTGCCCCGCGCAACGAGACCGAGGAGGTCCTCACCGCCCTCTACGGGCTGACCCTCGACAAGGCCCCGGACACGATCGGCATCGACGACAGCTTCTTCCATCACGGAGGCCACTCCCTGCTGGCGGCCCGTCTGACGAACCGCGTCGCGGAGGCGCTGGGCGTCCGGCTGACGATCCGGGATGTCTTCGGGCGGCCGACGCCGGCCGGGCTCGCGGAGCTGATCGCGGAGAGCGGCGGCGGGGCGACCGGTTCGGGTCTCCTTCCGTCGCTGGTGCCGGGGGAGGGTGACGGTGAGTTGGTGCCGGCGTCGTATGCGCAGCGGCGGTTGTGGCTGCTGGCGCAGCTCGATGGCGGGAGTGCGGCGTACAACGTCCCGACGGTGGTGCGTTTCGATGGTGCCGGTCTTGATGTGGCCGCCCTGGAGGCGGCGTTGAACGATGTGGTGGAGCGGCATGCTCCGTTGCGGACGGTGTTCGAGGCGGTGGACGGGGAGCCGTTCCAGCGGGTTCTGGCCTCCGAGCGGGCACGACTGGCGGTCGAGCAGCGGTGGGTGGATGCCGAGGGTCTGGACGCCGGGCTTGCCGAGGTGGCTGGGCGGGTCTTCGATCTGGCGTCGGAGATTCCCGTACGGGCCACGCTCTTCCGGCTTGACGACGATGCGTCGGTCCTTGCGCTGGTCCTGCACCATGTCGCCACGGACGGTCTGTCGAACGGCGTGTTCTTCGCCGACCTGGAGCAGGCTTACGCGGCTCGTGCGGTGGGCGAGGGGTCGGTCCTTGAGCCGCTGACGGTGCGGTACGCCGACTACGCGGCTTGGCAGCGTCGTGTTCTCGGTTCTGCGGACTCCTCCGAGAGTCTCCTCGGCCGCGAACTGGACTTCTGGCGGCAGAGCCTGGCCGGCCTCCCCGAGAGTCACGGGCTCACGCTCGACCGCTCCCGGCCGGTACGTGCCTCGCACCGGGGCGGCCAGGTCGAACTGGACCTGGGCGCCGACCTCTTCCGGCGGGCGAAGCTGCTGGCCGAGGCGGAGGGTTGCTCGCCGTTCATGGTGGTGCACGCGGCGCTGGTGGCGGCTCTGTCGCGGCTGGGTGCGGGTGCGGACCTGGCGATCGGTTCGCCGGTGGCGGGCCGGAGCGACGAGGTGCTGAACGGTCTGGTCGGGTTCTTCGTGAACACGCTGGTGCTGCGCACGGACAGCTCGGGTGACCCGAGCTTCCGTGAGCTCCTGGGCCGGGTCCGTACGGCCGACCTGGACGCCTTCGCCCACCAGGAGGCGCCCTTCGACCTGGTCCTGGAAGCCCTCAACCCCACCCGGACGCTCTCCCGGCACCCCCTCTTCCAGATCTGCCTGACCCTGGAGAGCGGCGCCGACGCCACCAAGCCGCTCGCGCTCCCCGGAGTCGCGCCGGCGCCCATGCAGAAGATCACCAGCGGCTCCGCCAAGTTCGACCTGGAGTTCTTCCTCCGTTCCGACGACGAGCACGGCCTGCGCGCCACGGTCCTCTTCGCCGCCGACCTCTTCGACGAGGAGTCGGTCCGGCGCGTGACGTCGGTCCTCGGACAGGTCCTCCACCACGCCCTCGCCGAGCCCGGAGCCGCTCTCTCCGCCCTGGAGATCCTGGCGCCCGAGGAGCGGGAGTTGTTGACCGGCCCCTGGGCTGGTTCCAAGGTCCCTGGTGTGGCGGAGGGTTCGCTGGTCGGGCGCTTCGAGGAGCAGGTGGCGCGGGTTCCGGAGCGGACGGCGCTGGTGGACGGTGAGCGGAGGATCTCGTACGCCGAACTGAACGTCTCCGCCAACCGTTTGGCCCGTCACTTGGTCCAACAGGGCTTGGGGCAGGGTGACATGGCGGGCGTGCTGCTCGAACGGGGCGGCGACTTCGCGATCGCGGTCCTCGCGGTGACGAAGACAGGCGCCGGGTACACGCTCCTCGACCCGGAGTTCCCGGACGAGCGGCTGCGCGCCGCCGCCGCCGACGCGGGCATCGGCCTGCTCGTCACGGACGCGGACCGCGCCGCCGCCGGGCGGGTGGACGGGCCGTGGGAGACCGTCGTCTGCGCACCCGACGAGCTGGCCGACCTCCCGGGAGGGAACCTGGGCACGGTGCCGACCGGCGACGACGTGGCCTGCGTGATGTTCACCTCCGGTTCCACGGGCCGGCCGAAGGGGATCTTGTCGTCGCACCGGAACCTGGTGTCGACGGTGAGTGGTCAGTCGTACGGGCGGTTCGGTGAGGGGGAGGTGTTCCTGCAGTGCTCGCCGGTCTCCTGGGACGCGTTCAGTCTGGAGTTCTGGGGTGCGTTGCTGCACGGCGGGACGACGGTGTTGCAGCCGGGGCAGCGGCCGGAGCCGGTGCTGGTCGACGAACTGTCGCGTCGTCACGGGGTGACGATGCTCCAGCTGTCGGCGAGCCTGTTCAACTTCCTCGTCGACGAGCACCCCGGGGTCTTCGACACCGTCACCGTCGCCTACACCGGCGGCGAGGCCGCCTCCCCGGCCCACGTCCACAAGCTGCAGTCGCTCCGGCCCGGCATCGAGGTCGTCAACGGGTACGGCCCGGCCGAGTCCATGGGCTTCACCACCACCCACCTCATCCGGCCCGCCGACCGGCCCCACACCCTCGTCCCCATCGGCGTCCCGCTCCTCAACAAGGGTGCCTACGTCCTGGACCCCTCCCTCAACCTCTGCCCGCCCGGCGTGACCGGCGAGCTGTACCTCACCGGTGACGGCCTGGCCCACGGCTACCTCGGCCGGCCCGACCTCACCGCCACCCGCTTCGTCCCCGACCCCTACGGCCCGCCCGGGACCCGCCTCTACCGCACCGGCGACCTCGTCCGCTTCGACCGGGACGGGCGGTTGGTGTACGAGGGCCGGGCCGACGACCAGATCAAGATCCGGGGCTTCCGGGTCGAGCCCGGCGAGACCGAGGCCGCGCTCCTCACTCACCCGCAGGTCACGCAGGCCGTGGTCACCGTCCATGACGAGCGGCTTGCCGCGTACCTGGTGGTGGAGGGCGAGGGTGTCGCGCCGGAGGACATCCGGCGGCATGCCGCCGACCGGCTGCCCGAGCACCTGGTCCCCAGTCACGTGACCGTGCTCGACCGGCTGCCGCTGACCCCCAACGGCAAGATCGACAAGCGGGCCCTGCCCGCCCCGGCCGCGCTCTCCAGCGGCGGACGCGCACCCCGCACACCCCTCGAAGAGACCGTCCTCGACCTCTTCACCCGCACCCTCGACACCGACACCGCCCTCACCATCGACGACGACTTCTTCCATCACGGAGGCCACTCCCTGCTGGCGGCCCGTCTGACGAACCGCGTCGCGGAGGCGCTGGGCGTCCGGCTGACGATCCGGGATGTCTTCGGGCGGCCGACGCCGGCCGGGCTCGCGGAGCTGATCGCGGAGAGCGGCGGCGGGGCGACCGGTTCGGGTCTCCTTCCGTCGCTGGTGCCGGGGGAGGGTGACGGTGAGTTGGTGCCGGCGTCGTATGCGCAGAGGCGGTTGTGGCTGCTGGCGCAGCTCGATGGCGGGAGTGCGGCGTACAACGTCCCGACGGTGGTGCGTTTCGATGGTGCCGGTCTTGATGTGGCCGCCCTGGAGGCGGCGTTGAACGATGTGGTGGAGCGGCATGCTCCGTTGCGGACGGTGTTCGAGGCGGTGGACGGGGAGCCGTTCCAGCGGGTCCTGGCCCCCGAGCGGGCACGACTGGCGGTCGAGCAGCGGTGGGTGGATGCCGACGGTCTGGACGCCGGGCTTGCCGAGGTGGCTGGGCGGGTCTTCGATCTGGCGTCGGAGATTCCCGTACGGGCCACGCTCTTCCGGCTTGACGACGATGCGGCGGTCCTTGCGCTGGTCCTGCACCATGTCGCGACGGACGGTCTGTCGAACGGGGTGTTCTTCGCCGATCTGGAGCGGGCCTATGCGGCTCGTGCGGCGGGCGAGGGGCCGGTCCTTGAGCCGCTGACGGTGCGGTACGCCGACTACGCGGCTTGGCAGCGTCGTGTTCTCGGTTCTGCGGACTCCTCCGAGAGTCTCCTCGGCCGCGAACTGGACTACTGGCGGCAGAACCTGGCCGGCCTCCCCGAGAGTCACGGGCTCACGCTCGACCACCCGCGTCCGCTCACCGCCTCCCACCGGGGCGGGGAGATCGCGCTCGACCTCGGGTCACATGTCTTCGAGGGGATCACCGCCCTCGCCCGGGAGGAGGGTTGCTCGCCGTTCATGGTGGTGCACGCGGCGCTGGTGGCGGCTCTGTCGCGGCTGGGTGCGGGTGCGGACCTGGCGATCGGTTCGCCGGTGGCGGGCCGGAGCGACGAGGTGCTGAACGGTCTGGTCGGGTTCTTCGTGAACACGCTGGTGCTGCGCACGGACAGCTCGGGTGACCCGAGCTTCCGTGAGCTTCTGGGCCGGGTCCGTACGGCCGACCTGGACGCCTTCGCCCACCAGGAGGCGCCCTTCGACCTGGTCCTGGAAGCCCTCAACCCCACCCGGACGCTCTCCCGGCACCCCCTCTTCCAGATCTGCCTCGGACTCGACCTCGGCGCCGTGCCCGAGCTGGACCTCCCTGGTGTCACCACCGCCGTCTCCGGCGCCGGCAACGGCTCCGCCAAGTTCGACCTCGAGTTCCTGCTCCGCTCCGATGACCGGCGCGGTCTGCACGGCGCGGTGCTCTACGCCGCCGACCTCTTCGAGGCCGACACGGTACGGCGCATGGGCGACGTCCTCGGCCGCGTACTGGAACAGGTCCTCGCCGACCCGGGCCGCCCTCTCTCCGCGCTGGAGGTCCTGGCGTCCGAGGAGCGGGAGTTGTTGACCGGTTCGTGGGCTGGTTCCAAGGTCTCCGGTGTGGCGGAGGGTTCGCTGGTCGGGCGCTTCGAGGAGCAGGTGGCGCGGGTTCCGGAGCGGACGGCGCTGGTGGACGGTGAGCGGAGGATCTCGTACGCCGAACTCAACGCCTCCGCCAACCGTTTGGCCCGTCACCTGGTCGAACAGGGCCTGGGGCGGGGCGATATGGCGGGCGTGCTGCTCGACCGGGGCGGCGACTTCGCGATCGCGGTCCTCGCCGTGCTCAAGACCGGCGCGGCCTACACCCTGCTCGACCCCGACTTCCCCGACGAGCGGCTGCGCTCCGGCGCCGCCGACGCGGGCATCGCCCACCTCGTCACCTCCCCGGCCCTGGCCGGGCGCGTCTCCGGCCCCTGGACGGTCACCCACGCCGCCGACCGGCCGGCCGACGCGGCCGCCGACGACCTGGGCGTCCCGCTCGGGCCCGACGACCCCGCGTGCCTCATGTTCACCTCCGGTTCCACGGGCCGGCCGAAGGGGATCTTGTCGTCGCACCGGAACCTGGTGTCGACGGTGAGTGGTCAGTCGTACGGGCGGTTCGGTGAGGGGGAGGTGTTCCTGCAGTGCTCGCCGGTCTCCTGGGACGCGTTCAGTCTGGAGTTCTGGGGTGCGTTGCTGCACGGCGGGACGACGGTGTTGCAGCCGGGGCAGCGGCCGGAGCCGGTGCTGGTCGACGAACTGTCGCGTCGTCACGGGGTGACGATGCTCCAGCTGTCGGCGAGCCTGTTCAACTTCCTCGTCGACGAGCACCCCGGGGTCTTCGACACCGTCACCGTCGCCTACACCGGCGGCGAGGCCGCCTCCCCGGCCCACGTCCACAAGCTGCAGTCGCTCCGGCCCGGCATCGAGGTCGTCAACGGGTACGGCCCGGCCGAGTCCATGGGCTTCACCACCACCCACCTCATCCGGCCCGCCGACCGGCCCCACACCCTCGTCCCCATCGGCGTCCCGCTCCTCAACAAGGGTGCCTACGTCCTGGACCCCTCCCTCAACCTCTGCCCGCCCGGCGTGACCGGCGAGCTGTACCTCACCGGTGACGGCCTGGCCCACGGCTACCTCGGCCGGCCCGACCTCACCGCCACCCGCTTCGTCCCCGACCCCTACGGCCCGCCCGGGACCCGCCTCTACCGCACCGGCGACCTCGTCCGCTTCGACCGGGACGGGCGGTTGGTGTACGAGGGCCGGGCCGACGACCAGATCAAGATCCGGGGCTTCCGGGTCGAGCCCGGCGAGACCGAGGCCGCGCTCCTCACTCACCCGCAGGTCACGCAGGCCGTGGTCACCGTCCATGACGAGCGGCTTGCCGCGTACCTGGTGGTGGAGGGCGAGGGTGTCGCGCCGGAGGACATCCGGCGGCATGCCGCCGACCGGCTGCCCGAGCACCTGGTCCCCAGTCACGTGACCGTGCTCGACCGGCTGCCGCTGACCCCCAACGGCAAGATCGACAAGCGGGCCCTGCCCGCCCCGGCCGCGCTCTCCAGCGGCGGACGCGCACCCCGCACACCCCTCGAAGAGACCGTCCTCGACCTCTTCACCCGCACCCTCGACACCGACACCGCCCTCACCATCGACGACGACTTCTTCCACCACGGCGGCCACTCCCTCCTCGGGGCCCGCCTCACCAACCACATCGCCGGAGCTCTCGACGTGCGGCTCACCGTCCGCGACGTCTTCCAGCACCCCACCCCGGCCCGCCTCGCCGCGCACATCGACTCCCTCAGGACCGCTCCGGCCCGGAAGGCGCGCCCCGCCCTCCGCCGCCGCAACGCAACGGATCGGATCAGCTCATGAGCACCCACTCCACCCCCGCCTTCACCCCCGCGCCCGAGGACGTCGTCTGGGACCTGCCCGGCGACGCCCCGCACCGCCTGTCCCTGCTTGTGCTGCCGCACGCCGGCGGCAACGCCCACGCCTACAGCGGCTGGCGCGAGCACCTCCCTGCCGACGTCCGGCTGCTCATCGGCCAGTACCCGGGCCGTGGCGCCCGCTACTGCGAGGACCTGCCCGGCTCCGTCGACGACCTCGCCCTCCCCGTCGTGGACGCCCTCCCCGGCGACACCGGCCCGCTGGTCGTCCTCGGGCACAGCATGGGCTCCCTCGTCGCCTTCGAGGTGGTCCGGGCGCTCCAGGCCGCCGGTCGCACCCCGCTCGGCCTCGTCGCCTCCGCCTGCAGGGCGCCCGTCCTGCCCAACCAGGCGCCCGTCCACCCCGAGCGGCTCGACGACGACGAGCTGGTCGCCTCCATCAAGGAGCGCGGCGGCACCGACGACGGCATCCTCGACGACCCGGAGCTCCGCGAGATCGTCCTGCCGTCCATCCGCGCCGACTTCGCCATCGACGACGCCTACCATTGCACCGCCCCCGACGTGCGGCTCGCCTGCCCGGTGGCCGTCTTCGGCGGCGACGTCGACCCGATCGTGCCGGTCGACCTGCTCGACGGCTGGGCGCTCGTCGCCGGGAACGACGTCGCCCCCGTGGTGCTGCCCGGCGACCACTTCTACTTCCAGCAGGACCTGGCCGGCTTCTTCGCCCGCCTCAACCCGGTCCTGAAGTCCCTCCAGGGCGCGCCCGCCACCGCCGCCTGATCGCTCAAGAAACCCCCCGCGCGCCGCGCGGCCCGTAGGTCCGCACCCGCCGGTACGTCCGCACTCGCCGGTACGTCCGCACCTGCCCGTACGTCCGCAACTCCCCGTACGTCCGCGCCCGCTCGTACCCCGTGAAGCATCCGCACCCGCCCGTACCCCGTGAAGCAGAGGAACCCCGCCATGACCACCTTCGCCCCGAACCCGGCCACCGCCGAGGACGGCATCGCCGTCGTCCGTGAGCCCGGCAAGCCCGCCCTCGTCCAGGTCCCCCGCCACGAGACGATGGCCGAGGCCACCGCCTGGCTCACCGCCCGGCGCGCCGACATCCAGGCCGAACTGCACCGCTCCGGAGCCGTCATGCTCCGCGGACTCCCCGTCACCGACGCGGCGAGTTTCGCCGAGGCCCGTGACGCGTTGGTCGCGACCCGCGCCGGCTACAAGGAGAAGGCCACCCCGCGCACCGACTTCGGCGAGGGCGTCTTCTCCTCCACCGATCTGCCGGCCATCCAGCCGATCCGCCTCCACAACGAGAACAGCTACACCCTGGACTTCCCGGGCGTCCTGCTCTTCGGCTGCATCACCGCCCCCGAGACGGGCGGCGCCACCACCGTCGGTGACATGCGGCGCGCCCTCGCGCTCCTCCCGGAGGAACTCGTCGCCCGCTTCGCCGAGGCCGGCTGGCTCCTCGTCCGCAACTACTCCGACCTCGCGGGCATGCCCTGGCGCAAGGCGTTCTCCTCGGAGGAGCCGGCCGGTGCCGAGGCGTACTGCGACGAGCACGCCATCGGCTACGAGTGGCTCGACGAGGACACCCTGCGCACCCGCCAGCTCCGCTCCGCCGTCATCACCCACCCGGTGACCGGCGAGCGCGTCTGGTTCAACCACTTCGCCTTCTGGAGCGCCCGCAGCCTCGACGAGGACGTCCGCGAGGTCCTCACCGAGACCTTCGGCGCCGACGGCCTCCCCTTCGACACCCGCCTCGGCGACGGCACCGCCCTCACCGACGCCGAGGTCGACGCCATCAACGACGCCTACCAGGCCGTCACCGTCCGCGAGACCTGGCAGGACGGTGACCTGATGCTCGTCGACAACATCCTCTGCGCGCACGGCCGTGAGGCGTACACGGGCGCCCGCAAGATCCTCGTCGCCATGGGCGAGCCGGTGCCGCTCGCCGACTGCGCCCCGACCGTCTCCCCCTCCGCCACCCCGTACGGAATGTGAGCCCCGCCATGACCGCCGTCCTCCCCGAGCCCGCCACCCTCGCCGAGCCCTCCGCCGCCGTGACGCCCGCCCCGGCCGTCGGACCCGCCGACTGCTCCTGCGCCGCCTGCGCCACGGGCACCGGCCACGCCGACCTCCTCGCCCGACTCGCCACCGCCCCGGGCGGCCGTACGGCGGTGGTCGCCGCCGACCGCAGCCTCACCTTCGACGAGCTGCGCGCCGAGGCCGCCGCCGTCGCCGCCCGCCTCACCGCCCTCGGCGCCGGACCCGAGAGCGTCGTCGCGCTCTGCCTGCCGCGCGGCGCCGGGCTCGTCACCGCCCTCATCGGCACGCTCACCGCAGGCGCCGCCTATCTGCCGGTCGACCCGGCGCTCCCGGCCGACCGCCGCCGCTACCTCCTGGAGGACTCCGGCGCCGACCTGGTCGTCCTCGACGCCCCGGGCGAGTCCCCGGCACCGGGCGCCCGCTCCGTCACCCTCGCCGAGCTGACGGCGAACCCCACCGCCGACGCCCCCTACCGCCCGGCGCCCGTGAGCGCCGGCACCCTCGCCTACGTCATCTACACCTCCGGCTCCACCGGCCGCCCCAAGGGCGTCGAGATCGGCCGGGGCGCCGCCTCGCTGCTCCTCGCCGAACTGGAGGGTGTCGGCGCCGCCACCGGCGAGGCCCGCCGCGTCGGCTGGAACGCCTCCCCGTCCTTCGACGCCTCCGTGCAGCAGTGGGTACGGCTCTGCCGGGGCGACACCCTCGTCATGATCGACGAGGAGACCCGCCGCGACCCGTCCCTCCTGGCCGCCTTCATCGACGCACAGGGCCTCACCGACCTCGACATCACCCCCTCCCACGCCGACCCGCTGCTCGACCTGCTCACCCCCGACGGCGGCCCCCGTCCGCTGACCCTGCTCGTCGGCGGCGAGGCCATCAGCCCGGCCCTGTGGGACCGCCTGGCCGCCGCCCACGCCTCCGGCCTGCTGCGCGCCCTCAACGTGTACGGCCCGACCGAGACCACCGTCGACGCCACCGCCGGCTGGATCGACCGGCCCGGCCAGACGCACATCGGCACCGTCCTGCCCGGCCTGCGGATGCGCCTCCTCGACGAGAAGCTGACCCCGGTCGCCCCCGGCGAGGCGGGCGAGCTGTACCTCGCCGGACCGCGCGTGGCCCGCGGCTACCGCAACCGGCCCGTGCTCACGGCCGAGCGCTTCCTCGCCGACCCCGCCGCCGACTCCGACGACGGCGGCCGCATGTACCGCACCGGCGACCGCTGCCGCCTCCTCCCGGACGGCCGGCTCGTCTACCTCGGCCGCGCCGACGGCCAGATCAAGCTCCGCGGCCACCGCATCGAACTCCCCGAGATCGAGGCGGCGCTCACCCGCCAGGCCGGCGTCGCCGAAGCCGCCGTCATCCTCGGCGAGGACGCCTCGGGCAGCCCGGCCCTGATCGCCTACCACCGGGGCGGCGACCCCGAGGCCCTCCGCACCGGCCTCGCGGCCACCCTCCCCGCGTACATGCTGCCCGCGGCCCTCGTCCCGGTGGAGCGCTTCGCCACCACCCCCAGCGGCAAGCTCGACCGCTCCGTCCTGCCGCGCCGCGTCGAGGCGACCGCCGCCGCCCCGGAGGACATCTCCTCGGGCACCGGCCTGGAAGGCCGCGCCGAGGAGCTCATCGGCCGCGTGTGGAAGGAAGTCCTCGGCGCCGCCTCCATCGGCCCCGACGACAACTTCTTCAAGCTCGGCGGCCACTCCCTGCTCGCCATCAAGCTGGTCTCCCGGGTCCGCGCCGAACTCACCGTCGCCCTGCCGGTCAAGGCCGTCTACGCCAACCCCCGGCTGCGGGACCTCGCCGCCCGCATCGAGGAACTGACGGCCGCGCGGGACGCCTGATCGCCGGCCCGACCGGCGCACCCCGCCCTCCGCCACCGGCCCACCCCACCCGTTCCGCCATCCACGAGGAGCAGCAACCGTGATCCCCCTGTCCTATGCCCAGCGTCGGCTGTGGTTCATGAACCGCCTGGAGGGTTCCTCGGCGGCCTACAACGCCCCCGTGATCCTCCGGCTCGCCGGGCGGCCCGTGGCCTCGGTGGTCGAGGCGGCGCTGCGGGACGTGGCGGAGCGGCACGAGGTGCTGCGGACGGTGTATCCGGCCGTGGACGGGGAGCCGTACCAGGAGATCACGGCGGATCCGGTGGTGCCGGTGGAGGTCGTCGCCCTCGCGGCGGAGGACATCGACGCCCGGGTGACCGAGTTCGCCCGCCTCCCGATCGACATCACCCGCGAACTTCCCCTGCGTGTACGTCTCTTCGAGGTGGACGGCGACACCGGTGGCGACACCGGCGGCATCGGCGGCGAGACCGACAGCGCGGCGGGTGACGGAGGTGCCGTCCTGGCGCTGTCCGTGCACCACATCGCCACCGACGGCTGGTCCGTGGGCTTCCTCCTCCGCGACCTCGACACCGCCTACACGGCCCGCGCCGAGGGCCGGGCGCCGCAGTGGGAGCCGCTGCCGGTCCAGTACGCCGACTACGCCCTCTGGCAGCACGACATGCTCGGCGACCCCGCCGACCCCGACAGCACCGCCCACGAGCAGCTCGCCCACTGGCGCGACGCGCTGGCCGGCATCCCCGCCGAGACCCGGCTTCCCGCCGATCGCCCCCGCACGGCCGAACCGACCCACGCGGGCGCCGTGGTGACGGCGGAACTCGACGCCACCGTCCACCGGACGCTTGCCGGTGTCGCGAAGGAGCGGCGGGCCTCCTTCTTCATGGTCGTCCGGGCCGCGCTGGCGCTCGCGCTGCGGGCCGCCGGAGCCGGATCCGACCTCGTCGTCGGCACGCCCGTCGCGGGCCGCCCCGAGGAGGACCTGCACGAACTGGTCGGCTTCTTCGTCAACACGCTCGCCCTGCGCACCGACCTGTCCGGCGACCCCACCCTCGGCGAGCTGCTCGACCGGGTCCGGGACGCCGACCTCGCCGCCCTCGCCCACGAGGACCTGCCCTTCGACCTCCTGGTCGAGGACCTCAACCCCGAGCGTTCCCTCGGCCGTCACCCCTTCTTCCAGGTCATGGTCAGCGCCCAGACCCAGCAGGAGAAGGACCTGAGACTCGGCGGCATCCCCGCCACCCTCGTGGAAGCCGACCTGGCCACCGCCAAGTTCGACCTCAGCTTCCACTGCATGGAGCGGAGCGACGCCACCGGAGACCCCGGCGGGCTCACGCTCGTGCTCCAGTACGCCGTCGAGCGGTACGACGAGCCCACCGCCCACCTCCTCCTCGGCCTTCTCGGGCGCGCGCTCACCACGCTCGCCGAGCGGCCGGAGCGCACCCGGCTGAGCGACGTCGCCCTGCCGACGGAGGACGAGCGCACGGGACTCGACCGCCGCCACCAGGCCCTGGCCGACGCCGCCACCGCGGCACAGGCCAGGGCGGAGGCCGAAGCGGAGGCCGAGGCCCGCCGACTGCGGGGCGACGGCGGCCGGGCGAAGACCTCCGGTCCCCTGACCGCCGACCCCCGGGAGGAGATCCTGCGTGGTCTGTTCGCCGAGGTCCTGGGGCGGGACGAGGTCCTGGAGGGGGACAACTTCTTCAAGCTGGGCGGACATTCGCTGCTCGCGGGGAAGCTGACCAACCGGATCCGGGGTTCCCTCGGGCTCCAGGCCGCGATCAAGGACGTGTTCCTCGCGTCGACACCGGGGCAGTTGCTGCGCCGGCTCGTCGCGCAGGGCGGCGGTCCGGTCCGGCCCGCGCTCCGTCCCGTCCCGGAGGCCCTGCGTCCCGCCAGGATCCCGCTCTCCTACGCCCAGCGCCGGCTGTGGTTCATGAACCGCCTGGAGGGTTCCTCGGCGGCGTACAACGCGCCGGTCGTCCTCCGGCTCGCCGGGCGTCCGGTCGCCTCGGTGGTCGAGGCGGCGCTGCGGGACGTGGTGGAGCGGCACGAGGTGCTGCGGACGGTGTATCCGGCCGTGGACGGGGAGCCGTACCAGGAGATCACGGCGGATCCGGTGGTGCCGGTGGAGGTCGTCGCCCTCGCGGCGGAGGACATCGATACCCGGGTGACCGAGTTCGCGCGGATCCCGATCGACATCACCCGCGAACTCCCCTTGCGTGTACGTCTCTTCGAGAGCACGGATGAGAGCACGGATGAGAGCACCGACGGGAGCCGCGACGGGAGCCCCGACGGTAGTGCCGGCGTCGAAGGGATCGGCGGCACCGTCCTCGTGCTCTCCGTCCACCACATCGCCACCGACGGCTGGTCCATCGCCGGCCTCCTCGGCGACCTCGACACCGCGTACACCGCCCGTGCCGAGGGCCGGGCGCCGCGGTGGGAGCCGCTGCCGGTGCAGTACACCGACTACACCCTCTGGCAGCGCGAACTGCTCGACGGCGAACACGGCCTCAAGGCAGCGCAGTTGACGCACTGGCGCAAGGCGCTGGACGGCATCCCCGGCGAGACCCGGCTCCCCGCCGACCGGCCCAGGCCCACCGAGCCGAGCAACCAGGGCGCCGTCGTCACGGGCGAGCTGGACGCCACCGTCCACCGGGCTCTGGCCGGTGTCGCGAAGGAGCAGCGGGCCACCTTCTTCATGGTCGTCCGGGCCGCGCTGGCGCTCGCGCTGCGGGCCGCCGGTGCCGGATCCGACCTCGTCGTCGGCACGCCCGTCGCCGGGCGGTCGGAGGAGGCGCTCCACGACCTCGTCGGCTTCTTCGTCAACACGCTCGCCCTGCGCACCGACCTGTCCGGCGACCCCAGCCTCGCCGAGCTGGTCCGTCGGGTCCGGGACGCCGACCTCGCCGCCTTCGCCCACGACGACCTGCCCTTCGACGTCCTGGTCGAGGACCTCAACCCCGAGCGCACGCTCGGCCGTCACCCCGTCTTCCAGGTCATGGTCAGCGCCCAGGACGCCGAGGGCGACAGCGCGGTCACCCTCGGCCCGATCCAGGGCACGCTCGACGGCGCCGACCTCGGCAGTGCCAAGTTCGACCTCGCCTTCCACTGCGCCGGCACCCAGGGCGCCGACGGCGAAGCCGGACCGCTGCTCATCGGGCTCCAGTACGCCACCGACCTCTACGACGAGACCACCGCCCGGCTCCTGCTCGGGCTCTTCCACCGAGCCCTCGCCGCCCTCGCCCGGGAGGACGGTGACACGCCGCTGAGCGTGGTGCCGTGGGCGACCGACGAGGAGCACCGGGCTCTCGAAGCCCGCCACGAGGCACTCGCCCGTACGGCGGCCACCGCGCCCCCGGCGGGCGACCGGCAGCGGGGGAGCGGCGCCGGTACGGCGTCCGCCGACCCCCGGGAGGAGATCCTGCGTGGTCTGTTCGCCGAGGTCCTGGGGCGGGACGAGGTCCTGGAGGGGGACAACTTCTTCAAGCTGGGCGGACATTCGCTGCTCGCGGGGAAGCTGACCAACCGGATCCGGGGTGCCCTCGGGCTCCAGGCCGCGATCAAGGACGTGTTCCTCGCGCCGTCGCCGGGGCAGTTGCTGCGCCGGCTGGACGCGCAGGGCGGCGGTCCCGTCCGGCCCGCGCTCCGTCCCGTCCCGGACGCCCTGCGCCCCGCCAGGATCCCGCTCTCCTACGCCCAGCGCCGTCTGTGGTTCGTCAACCGGCTCGAAGGGCCCTCCGCCACCTACAACATTCCCGTCGTCACCCGCCTGCGGCGCCCCGTCGAGCCCGCCCGACTCGCCGCCGCCCTCGCCGACGTCGCCGCGCGCCACGAGGTGCTCCGCACCGTCTACCGGGCGGCCGACGGCGAGCCGTACCAGCTGGTGCTCGACGACGCCCGTCCCGTACTCGACCGGATCCTGGCCACCGGAGAAGCGGAGGTGCAGTCGGCCGTCGACACCGCCGTCGGGCACGTCTTCGACCTCGCCGCCGAACTCCCCTTCCGCGCCACGCTCGTCACCGGCGACGACGGGCAGCAGACCCTGGTGCTGCTGACCCATCACATCGCCGGGGACGGCTGGTCCACGCCCTGCCTGCTCGCCGACCTCGACACCGCCTACCACGCCCGCGCCGAGGGCCGTGCCCCCGAGTGGGAGCCGCTGCCCGTCCAGTACACCGACTACACGCTCTGGCAACGCGACCTCCTCGACGGCGCACACGGCCTCGCCGAGACCCAGCTCGCCCACTGGCGCACCGCCCTCGCCGGGCTGCCGCCGCTCATCGCGCTCCCCACCGACCGGCCCCGCCCCCTGGAGAGCGACGGCTCCGGCGCCCTCACCGGCTTCGAGGTCTCCGCCGCCACCCACCGGGCCCTGCTCCGCTGCGCCCGCGCCCAGGGCGCCACCCTCTTCATGGTGGTCCAGGCCGCCCTCGCCGCGTTCCTCGGCCGCCACGGCGCCGGGACCGACGTGGCCCTCGGCACCACCGTCGCCGGACGCGCCGACGACGCCCTCCACCCGCTCGTCGGCTTCTTCGTCAACACGCTGGTGCTGCGCACCGACACCTCCGGCGATCCCGCCTTCGCCGAGCTGGTCCGGCGGGTCCGCGAGGCCGGGCTCGCCGCGTACAGCAACCAGGACCTGCCCTTCGACCGGCTCGTCGAGGACCTGAGCCCGCAGCGGTCCGCCGCGCACGCGCCGCTGGTGCAGGTCATGCTCCAGGTCCACGCCGCCGCCCTCCCGGCGGGTCCGGCCAGTTCGTCCGGGGCGTCGGGTGCGTCCCGCCCGTCGGCCCTGGAAGGCGAGCCGGTCGGCTTCCGGGGGACCGGCGCCAAGAGCGACCTCACCTTCGCGCTGACCGAGCGCGCCGACGCCGACGGCACACCCGCCGGACTCGCCGGCGCCCTGGAGTACGCCACCGCCCTCTACGACGAGGAGACCGCCCGGCTCCTGGCCCGGCGACTCGTCGAGACGCTCGACGCCTTCGCCGCCGACCCCGGACTCGCGCTCTCCGCGCCGGAGTACGACGCGCCGGAGCACGACAGGCCGGAGCACGGCACGCCCGCCCCGCTCGGGGCCGGGACCGTCCTCGACGAGCGGGGCCGCCGGGCGCCGGTGCGGGTGCCGGGGGAGGTGTACGAGCCGAACCCCGGCGGGGGGCTGCGGGCCACCGGCCGGAGGGCGTACGCCACCGCCGACGGCTCTCTCCGTACGGTCGCGACCCTCACCGTCGCCGGCTACCCGGTCGAGCCCGGCCGCGTGGAGGACGTCCTCCTCGGCCACCCGGCCGTGGCCGGCGCCGTCGTGGAGGTCCGCGACGACCGCCTGTACGCCACCGTCACCCGGGCCGCCGGTGCGCGCGCCGCCGGGGAGGAGCTGCGCGACTGGGCCGCCGAGCGGCTGCCCGAGTACCTCGCACCGGCCCGGATCGAGATCGCCGGCCACCCGTCCGCCGGCCACCCGTCCGCCGGCCACCCGGCCTCCGAGCGCCCTGGATCCGGCGCCGGGGGCCCGGCAGCTGCCGCACCGGAGGCGGCCCCCGACGCGGATGCCGCCGCCGACGGGCGGGAGGAGACGCTGCTCGGGCTCTTCCGGGACGTGCTCGGCGGGCGGCCGCTCGGCAGGCACGACAACTTCTTCAAGAACGGAGGGCACTCGCTCCTCGCGGTCCGCCTCCTCAACCGCATCCGCGGCGAGTTCGGGCAGGACCTCACCCTCAGGGACGTCTTCCGCAACCCCACGGCCGCCTCCCTCGCCCGCCGCCTCGCCGCCACCGCGACCGACGCGACCCCGTCCCGCCCGGACCCGAAGGACCCCACGTCCCCGAAGCCCCCCGTACCGACCCCGGGCCGTCCGGTCCCGGCCGCCCCCGCCCTCAAGCGCCGCACCCGAGCCGGCAGCCGCCAGGCCCGCTGACCCCACGGCCCACAAGGCCCGTCGTCCACCCCCGGCCGCACCAGGCCACCCACCCGTCCTGGACCCACAAGGCCCGGCGACACCGGGGCCCATGAGGCCCGCCGTCCACCCCCGGCCGCACCAGGCCGCTCACCGGTCCCGGGCCCACAAGGCCCGGCGACACAGGGGCCCACAAGGCCCGCCGTCCACCCCCAGCCGTACGAGGCACTCACTGGTCCCGGACCCACAAGGCCCGCTGCCCCCCGGCCCACGAGGCCCGTCGTCCACCCCCGGCCGCACCAGGCCACCCACCCGTCCTGGACCCACAAGGCCCGGCGACACCCGGGTCCACCCACCTGTGGCATCCCCGCGCACCGGCAGCTCCGGGCGGCACTTCTGCCGCCCGGAGCTGCCGCGTCTACTGCCCCGGGGCCGCCCGGGGCGCACCTAGCGTGGACGGCACGGAGGCGAGAGGAACCGTTCGCCCCGGTCTCTCGGCCCCAGTCACCGGAGGAAGCCAGCATGGCCCCCAGCAGAGCGGAAGACCTGCTCGACGGCGGACCCTCTCCCGCCCCCGCCCCGCCCGTGATCGACCTGATCGCCCGGCAGGAGCGGACCCGCCCCGAAGCGGTCGCCCTCGTCCACGCCGACGCGCGGCTGACGTACGCCGAGCTCGGCGCCGCCGTCCGCGAGCGGGCCGCCCTGCTCGCCGCCGACGGGGCCGAGCCCGGCCGGCTCGTCGCCCTGCACCGGCCGCGCGGCATCGACGCGATCGTCGGCCTGCTCGCCGTCCTCGCCACCGGCGCCGCCTACCTGCCGCTCGACGTCCAGGCGCCCGACGCCCGCAACGCGGCCATCCTCGACGACGCCTGCGGCGCGGCCGCGCCCGCCCCGTCCGAGGTGGCCCGCCACGGCGAACTGGTCCTCGGCGGACCCGGCACCGACGCCGGCGCCGCGTACGTCATCTACACGTCCGGCTCCACCGGTGTCCCCAACGGCGTCGTCGTCGCCCATGACTCCCTCGCCCACTTCATCGCCGGCGCCACCCCCGCCTACGGCATCGACGCCGACTCGGTCGTCCTCCAGTTCAGTCCGCTGCACTTCGACGCCAGTGTCCAGGAGGTCTTCGCGACCCTCGGCGCGGGCGGCACCCTCGTCCTGCGTACCGACGACATGCTCGACGTCGCCGAGCTCCTCGCCGGATGCGCCCGGCACGGCGTCACCCTGCTCGACCTGCCCGCCGCCTACTGGCACGAGCTGGTCTACGTCCTCACCACCGGTTCCGTCCGCCTCCCGGACTGCCTGCGGACCGTGATCATCTACGGCGAGGCCGCCCTGCCCGAGCGGATCGGCCAGTGGCGCGGCATCGTCGGTGACTCCGTACGGCTGCTCAACGCGTACGGGCCGACCGAGACGACCGTCGTCGCCACCGTCGCCGACCTCACCCGGCACGAGGCAGGACCGGTGCCGATCGGGCGCCCGCTGCCCGGCGTGCGGGCCGCGATCGTCGGCGGCGAGCTGTGGCTCCTCGGCGGCGGCCTCACCCGGGGCTATCTGCACCGGCCCGAGCTGAACGCCCGCCGCTTCACCGAGCTCGACGGTGAACGCGCCTACCGCACCGGCGACCTCGTCACCCTCGGCGAGGACCGGCAGATCCTCTACCACGGGCGCCTCGACGACGAGGTGAAGATCGGCGGCCAGCGCATCGACCCCGCCGCCGTCGACTCCGTCCTCGCCGGACACCCCGCCGTCCGGGAGGCCGCGGTCGTCGCCCAGCAGGACGCCGACGGCGTCAAGCGGCTCGTCGCCTTCGTCGTCACCGACGGCGGCACCGGCGCCGAGGAACTGCGCACCCACGTGCGGGAGCGGATGCCCGCCGCGGCCGTCCCCACCGTCTCCGTCGTCGTCGCCCTGCCCCGCACCAGCTCCGGCAAGATCAACCGCAAGGTGCTGCGGACCACCGACCCCCGGCTGCCCGTCGTCCACGAGGAGCCGCTGCCCGCCGAGGACCGGGTCCCGCTCTCGCACGCCCAGCGACGCCTGTGGCTGCTCGACCAGTTCGACGGGCCGTCCGGCGCCTACAACATGCCGATCGTCCTGCATCTGGACACGGCTCCCGACCGGGCCGCGCTCGCCGCCGCCGTCGCGGACCTCACCGAACGGCACGAGGTGCTCCGTACCGTCTTCCTCGCCCCCGAGGACGAGCCGTACCAGCACATCCTCGCCCCTGCCGCCGTCAGGCTCCGCACGGTCGACGCCCCCTCGGCGGAACTCCCGGGCCTGATCGCCCGGTTCACCGCCGAGACCTTCGACCTCTCCCGCGAACTGCCGCTGCGCGTCGCTTTGTTCCTCCCCGAGGACGGAACCGGCGGGGCCGTTCTCGCGGTGCTGCTCCACCACGTGGCCGGGGACGGCTGGTCGCTCACCCCACTGATGACCGACCTCGCCCGCGCCTATACGGCCCGCGCCGAGGGCCGTGCCCCCGAGTGGGAACCGCTGCCCGTCCAGTACGCCGACTACACCCTCTGGCAGCACGACGTCCTCGGTGACGCCGACGACCCGGACTCCGTCCTCGCCCAGGGCCTCGCCCACTGGCGCGTCGCCCTCGCCGGACAGCCCGCCGTCACCGCCCTGCCGCTCGACCGGCCCCGGCCCGCCGTCCGCGACCACGCGGGCGCCATGCTGGAGACCGCCCTCGACGCGGACGTCCACGCCCGCCTCGTCCACCTCGCCGAAGAGCACGACGCCAGCCTCCTCATGGTCCTCCAGGCCGCCCTCGGACTGGCCCTGCGCGCCACCGGAGCGGGCGACGCCGTCGCCCTCGGCACCCCCGTCGCCGGCCGGGACGACGAGGCCCTCGACGAGCTCGTCGGCTTCTTCGTCAACACCCTCGTCCTGCCCACGGACACCTCGGGCGACCCCGCCTTCACCACGCTCCTCGACCGCGTCCGCGACACCGACCTGGGAGCCTTCGCCCACCAGCGGATGCCCTTCGACCTGCTCGTCGAACACCTCAACCCGCCCCGGCACCCCGGCGTCCACCCCCTCTTCCAGGTGATGCTCACCCTGCGCGCCACCGGACCCGACCAGGGCGCCTTCCCGTTCGGCCCGGTCACCGGCCGGTTCGCCGAGGAGGACGGCCCAGCCACCACCAAGTTCGACCTCACCGCCGCCTGCGTCGACACCCGCGACGCCGACGGAGCCCCCGCCGGACTCCGGCTCGGCCTGGAGTACGCCCGGGACGTCTTCGCCGACGAGCAGGTGCCCCGGATCCTGCTCACCGCCCTCGAACGCGCCCTGCGCACCGCCGCCGACGACGCCGGCACCGCGGTACGGGACGAGGCCCTCGTTCCCGCCGACGACCGCCGCGCCCTCGACGAGCGCCGCGCCCGCTCGGCCGACACCGAGACACCCGCCGAGACCGCCGAGACCGGCGAGGACGTCGACAGCGAGCTCGTCGACACCCTGTGCGCGATGTTCGCCGAGGTCCTCGGGCTCGACCAGGTCGGCCCGCGCGAGGGCTTCTTCACCATCGGCGGGCACTCCATGAGCGGCGTCCGCCTCGCCAACCGCCTCCGCGCCCGCCTCGGCGCGGACATCCAGGTCCGCGACCTGCTCCTCGCCCCCACCCCCGAGGCCCTGGCCCGCCGCATCGCCGCCGCCACCGCCGACGGCGCCCCGGCCGCCCCCGCCAGGCCCCGGCCCGCCCCGCGCGCCGACCGGCCCGACCGCGTCCCCCTCTCCTACGCCCAGCGCAGGCTCTGGTTCATCGACACCCTCGAAGGCCCCAGCGCCTCCTACAACATCCCGCTCGTCCTGCACCCCGCCGAGCCCCTCGACCCCACCGTGCTCGCCGACGCCCTCGCCGACGTGTCCGACCGGCACGAGGTGCTCCGCACCCGCTACCGCGCCGTCGACGGCGAACCCCACCAGGAGATCCTGACCGGCGTCCGACCCGCCCTCGACCACCGCACCGTCCCCGCCGACCGGCTCGCCGACGCCGTCGCCGAGGCCGCGGGACACGTCTTCGACCTCGCCGAGGAGACCCCGCTGCGGGCCGCGCTCCTCAGCCCCGGGGACGGTGCCGCCGAGGGGCACGGGCAGGTACTCGTCCTGCTCGTCCACCACATCGCCGCCGACGGCTGGTCCACCGGACCGCTCCTCGCCGACCTGGCCGGCGCCTACCGGGCCCGCGCCGAGGACCACGCCCCCGGCTGGGAGCCGCTGCCCGTCCAGTACGCCGACTACACCCTCTGGCAGCACGACCTCCTCGAAGGCCCCGGGGCCGACGCCCACCGCGACCACTGGCGCACCACCCTCGCCGGAGCCCCCTCCGCCCTCGAACTGCCCGCCGCCCGCCCCCGGCCCGCCGAGGCGAGCCACCGGGGCGACCGCGCCCCCGTCACCGTCGACGCCGCCACCCACGAGGCGCTGGAGAACCTCGCCCGCGACAGCGGCGCCACCCTCTTCATGGTTCTCCAGGCCGCCCTCGCCGCCGTCCTCACCCGGCACGGAGCGGGCACCGACCTGCCGCTCGCCACCATGACCGCCGGCCGCGACGACGAACTCCTCGGCGGACTCGTCGGCTTCTTCGTCAACACCCTCGTGCTGCGCACCGACACCTCCGGCGATCCCGCCTTCACCGAGCTGCTCGACCGCGTCCGGCGCACCGACCTGGCCGCCTACGCCCACCAGGAACTCCCCTTCGACCGGGTCGTCGAGGACCTCAACCCGGTCCGCACCACCGCCCACCACCCGCTCGCGCAGATCGTCGTCCAGCTCCACCACGACTACACGCGGGGCGTCCCCGGCGCGGACACCGCCGCGCGCCTCTTCCGCGAGGACGGGCCCGGTCTCCTCACCACCGTCACCACCAAGTTCGACCTCACCTTCGCCCTCGACGAGCGGCGCGACGCGGACGGCCGGCCCGCCGGTCTCGTCGGCGGACTGGAGTACGCCACCGACCTGTTCGACGCGTCCACCGCCGCCCTGCTCGCCGCCCACCTGGAGCGGGCCCTGCGCTCCGCCGCCGCCGACCCCGGCGTACGGATCGGGGAACTGCCCCTGCTCACCGACGCCGACCGCTTCCGGCTCGTCGCCGACTACAACGACACGGCCACCGTCCTGCCCGAAACCGGCACCGTCCACGGGCTGATCGCCCGCCGTGCCGCCCGCACCCCTGACGCGCCCGCCCTCCTCACCGACGACGAGACCCTCACCTACGCCGGTCTCGACGCCCGCGCCGACGCGCTCGCCGCCCGGCTGGGCGCCGCCGGAGTCCGGCGCGGCGACACCGTCGGCGTCCTGCTGGCCCGGGGCGTCCCGCTGGTGGTGACCGCCCTCGCGGCCCTCAAGTCCGGCGCCGCCTACCTGCCGCTCGACCCCCGGCTGCCCGAGGCGCGGATCCGGCTGATGCTGGAGGACGCCGGGGCCCGCCTCGTCGCCACCGACGGCGACCACACCCCGCCGGAGGGCACGCCCGTGCTGCGCGTCGACGCGGCGGGCGGGGAGAGCGTCCCGGAGGGTGGCGCGGACACCGCGGACACCGCGGACACCGCGGACACCGCGACCTCCGAGGCCTCCGAGGCCTCCGAGGCCTCCGAGGCCTCCGAGGACGACCTCATGTACGTGATGTTCACCTCCGGGTCCACCGGCCGGCCCAAGGGCGTCGGCGTCACCCACCGCAACGTCGTCGAACTCGCCGCCGACCGCGACCTCTCCCTCGGCCAGGACCGGCGCATGCTCGTCCACTCCGCGACCGGCTTCGACGCCTCCGTCTTCGAGATCTGGGCCCCGCTCCTCGGCGGTGGCAGCCTCGTCCTGCTGACCGGCGACGGCACCGACCTCGACGAGACCGCCCGCGCCGTCCGCCGCCACGGCGTCACCACCGCCTACTTCACCGTCGGCCTCTTCCACGTCATGGCCGACGAGGGACTCGACACCCTCCGCCTGCTGCGCGAGGTGTGGACCGGTGGCGACGTGGCCTCCCCGGCCGCCGTCCAGCGGGTCCTCACGCACTGCCCGGACACCGTCCTCGTGCACTCCTACGGCCCCACCGAGACCACCTTCGCCTCCCACAACCAGTGGTTCACCACGAAGCCCGGCGAGCGACGCGTCCTGCGCGGGGCCGGACTCCACCTCGGGCGGCCCATGGACAACACCCGCAGCCACGTCCTCGACGAGCACCTCCGCCCCGTCCCGCCCGGCGTCCCCGGCGAGCTGTACATCGCGGGCGGACACGTCGCGCGGGGCTACGTCGGCCGCTCCGGCCTCACCGCCGAACGGTTCGTCCCCGACCCCTTCGAGGGCGACGGCAGCCGCATGTACCGCACTGGCGACCGCGTGCTGTGGACCCCCGAAGGCGAACTCCGCTTCCTCGGACGGGCCGACGGACAGATCAAGCTCCGGGGCGTGCGCATCGAGCCCGGCGAGGTCGAGCGGGTGCTCGCCGCCCACCCGGCGGTCGGCCAGGTCCTCGCCGTCGTCCGCGAGGACCGGCCCGGCGACAAGAGCCTCGTCGGATACGTGGTCCCCCGCGCGGGCGACGCCGTCACCGAGGCCGAACTCCTCGCCGAGGCCCGCGCCCTGCTCCCCGAACACCTGGTGCCGTCGGCGGTCGTCGTCCTCGACTCCCTGCCGCTCACCGTCAACGGCAAGCCCGACCGGGCCGCCCTGCCCGCCCCGCACCGGCCCGCCGCCGACCCCGGCGGCCGCGCCCCGCGCAACGCCCGCGAGGAGGTCCTCTGCGCGCTCTTCGCCGAGATCCTCGACGTCCCCGAAGTCGGCATCGACGACAACTTCTTCACCCTCGGCGGGCACTCCCTGCTCGGCGTCCGCCTCGTCAACCGGATGCGCGGCGTCCTCGGCGTCGAGCGCTCGGTCCGCGACCTCTTCCGTTCGCCCACCCCTGCCGGGCTCCTCGGCTCGCACGAGGACTCGGTCGCGGGTGGCGGCGACGCCTCCGCCCTCGGGGTGCTGCTCCCGCTCAGCACCCGGGGCACCCGCCGCCCGCTCTTCTGTGTCCACCCCGGCACCGGCGTCGGCTGGGCCTACGCCGGCCTCGCCCGGCACCTCGGCGACGACCAGCCGCTCTACGCCCTCCAGGCCCGCTCGCTCAGCGACCCCGGCCACCGGCCCGGCAGCGTCGAGGAGATGGCCGACGCCTACCTGGAGCGGATCCGCCGCATCCAGCCCTGGGGCCCCTACCGCCTGCTCGGCTGGTCCTTCGGCGGGATCGTCGCGCACACCGTCGCCGTACGGCTCCGGGAGGCGGGGGAGCGGGTCGAACTCCTCGCGCTCATGGACGTCCACCAGACCGGACCCGGCAGCGTCTCCGTGCTGCCGCCCGAGGAGCGCGCCGCCGCCGAGCCGTCCGCCGGCCTCGCCGAGGCGATGGAGCGGATCCGCCGCGAGGACCCCGTCCTCGCCGGCTTCACCGCCTCCGAACTCCGCGCCGTGCTCCGCGCCTCCGAGACCCACGCCGGTCTCATGGCCCGGCACGTCCCCGGCGTCGCCGACACCGACCTCCTGTTCCTCACCGCCCGCAGGCCGGCCGAGCCGGAAGGCGCCCTCGCCGCCACCTGGATTCCCTTCACCGAAGGAATCATCGAGAACCACACCATCGAATGCGGACATCTCCAGATGGCCGAACCGGAACCACTCGCACACATCGGAAGCATTCTTGCGGAGAAGCTCTCCGCCCTCCAGAAGAAGGAAATGAGGACTCAGTCATGAGCGATTCCATCAACCCGTTCGACAACGCCGAGGGCAGCTTCCACGTCGTCGTCAACGACGAGGGCCAGCACTCCCTGTGGCCGTCCTTCGCCGCCCTTCCGGCCGGCTGGACCAGCGTCTGGGGCCCTGGCGAGCGGGGCGAAGCGCTGGAGTTCATCACGGTGAGCTGGACCGACATCCGCCCGCGCAGCCTCGTCGCCCAGTACGCCTGACCCCACCCGAGCACGCCCCGAAGGCGCCGCGCCCCGCATCCACAGCGGGGCGCGGCGCCTTTTCCATGCCTTTCCGTCGTGCCTTGCCGTTCCTTTCCGTTCCTTTCCCGAAGGGAAAGTGCCGGTCGTTGCTGCCGCTCGGACTTCCCCTTCCGGAGCTGCCGGAAAATTACTCTTCAGACATGAAGATTCTCTTGAGCGGAACCGCCTCGGATTCCCATACGTGGAATCTCGTGTACCTCCGGCTCTTCCTGGAGGAGCACGGCCACGAGGTCGTCGGTCTCGGCCCCTGCGTCGACGCCGAACTGCTCGCCGAGGCCTGCCTGCGGCACGCCCCCGACGCGGTGGTGCTCAGCAGCGTCAACGGGCACGGCTACCGCGACGGCCTGGACGCCGTCCGCGCGCTCCGCGCCGAACCCGCCCTCGTCGCACTGCCCGTGGTGCTCGGCGGCAAGCTCGGTGTCGTCGGTGGCCGCCAGGACGAGGAGGTCCGGCGCCTCCTGGACGCCGGCTGCGACGCCGTCCTCGGCGACGACCTCGACGCCCTGCGCACGTTCCTCGCCGCCAGAGCCCGCAGGGAGGTCCCGGCGTGACCGCCGCCACCGGCCCCTCCGACGCGGGCTTCGGGGCCTTCGTCGCCGCCGCTGCCTCCGCCGGCCGGCTCGTCGTCCAGCCCCGCATGGGCTTCGGCGACCCGGACCTCATGCGGACCGGCCTCGCCCGCACCCGCGCGGCCACCGCCCACACCGTCGGCACCCTCACCGTCGACAGCTACACCCGCGTCGGCGCCCTCGCGGCCGCCCGCGCCGCCGTCGCCGACGGCACCCGCCTCAACGGCTACCCCATCGCCGCCCACTCCCCGGACACCACCGGCGCCGTCCTCGCCGGACTGCGCGGACCCGACTTCCCCGTCCAGGTCCGGCACGGCTCCGCCCGCCCCGAGGCCATCGTCCGCGCCCTCACCGCCGTCGGCCTCGACGCCACCGAGGGCGGCCCCGTCTCGTACTGCCTGCCCTACGGCCGTACCCCGCTACGGGAGTCCGTCGCCGCCTGGGTCCGCGCCTGCGAACTCCTCGCCGAACGCAGCACGGCCACCCCGCACCTGGAGAGTTTCGGCGGCTGCCTCCTCGGCCAGCTCTGCCCGCCCGGCCTGCTCGTCGCCATGAGCGTCCTGGAGTGCCTCTTCTTCGTCCAGCACGGGCTGCGCAGCGTCTCCCTCAGCTACGCCCAGCAGACCGACGCCACCCAGGACGAGGAGGCGCTGCGGGCCCTGCACCGGCTCGCCGCCGAGTTCCTCCCCGCCGGCGTCGAGCACCACGTCGTCCTCTACACGTACATGGGCGTCTACCCCCGCACCGAGAGCGGAGCCCTCCGGCTCCTTGAGGCGTCCGCCCGCCTCGCCGTCCGCTCCGGAGCCGCGCGCCTCATCGTCAAGACCGCCGCCGAGGCCCACCGGATCCCCACCGTCGACGAGAACGTCCGCGCCCTGGAGATCGCGGCCGCCGCCGCCGCGCTCGCGGGCGGCCCGTCCTCGGGCATCGCGCCCGAGGACGGCGAGATCTACCAGGAGGCCCGCACCCTCGTCGAGACCGTCCTCGGCCTCCACCCCGACCTCGCCCGCGCCCTGCCCGCCGCCTTCGCCCGGGGCCTGCTCGACGTGCCCTTCTGCCTCCACCCCGACAACGCCGGACGCTCCCTCGGCTTCATCGACCCCTCGGGGCGCCTCCGCTGGGCCCGCACCGGCGCCATGCCCCTGCGCCCCGACACCGGCGCGGACGCGAGCCCGTTCACCTCGGCCGGACTGCTCACCGCGCTCCATGACGTCGCCGACCGGTACGACCACGACCCCGCCGACCGCTGCGACGGCCCGGCCGCGACCCCGCTGACCGTCTGACCCGCCTCGACTCCGCCCGATCGTCCGACTCGCCTCGACTCCGCCCGATCGTCCGACCCGCCTCGACTCCGCCCGACCGTGTGGCCCGACCGCCCGCACCCCGCCCCTCCCGTACGAGATCAGGAGCCCCGCCATGGACCAGCCCGCACCCTCCTCCGCCGCCGCCCCGGCCACCCCGCCCCCGCTCGGCGAGCACCTGCGCTCGCCCGAGCTGCGGGCCGCCATGCTCGTCCAGCAGGAGGCCCTCCAGGGCGCCCGCGACTACCTGCGCGGCCAGGGCTTCACCGAGCTGCTCCCGCCGCTCGTCGGACCCGTCACCGACCCGGGCGGCCGCGGCGCCAAGGCCCTGGACGTCGACTACTACGGGCACCCGTACAAGCTCATGACCAGCGCCATCCTCTACAAGCAGGCGTCCTTGCGCGGCTTCCCCCGGCTCTTCTACATCGCCCCCAACGTCCGCGTGGAGCCCGAGGAGACCGCCACCACCGGCCGACACCTGGTCGAGTTCCACCAGATCGACGTCGAGATCGCCGACGCGGGCCGTGAGGAGGCCCAGGAGATCGCCGCCGGGCTCCTCACCCACGTCACCGAGCACGTCTGGTCCACCGTCCCCGAGATCCTCACCGGACTCGGCCGTATGGAGGCCGACTTCGCGGACATCCGTGCCGGGAAGTACGACGTGCGCACGCACGAGGAGGCCGTGGCCCGGCTGTTGTCCCTCGGTCACCCGCAGAACCCCGACGGCGAGATCGACTGGGCCGGCGAGCGCATCCTCTCCCTGGAGAGCGACCGCCCCTTCTTCGTCGACGACTACCCCAAGGGCTCGCGCGGCTTCTACGACCGCGAGGACCCGGAACGCCCCGGCGTGCTCCGCAACTTCGACCTGATCGCCCCGCACGGTTACGGCGAGCTGGTCTCCGGCAGCGAGCGCGAGGCCGACTACGCCACCCTCGTCACCCGGATGCGGGAGAGCGGCGAGAACCCCGCCAAGTACGCCTGGTACCTGAAGGAGGCCCGCGAGGGCATCCCGTCCAGCGCCGGCTTCGGCATGGGCCTCCAGCGCCTGGTCCGCTTCCTCACCGGCTTCGACGCCCTCTGGCAGGTCAGCGCCTACCCGAAGCTCCCCGGTGTGGTGACCCCGTGACGATGACCATCCCCGCCGCCCCCGCGGAGCCGATGAACGGCTCCGCCTCGTCCGCCCCGCTCGTCCCGTCCGTCCCGCTCACGGCCTCGATCCCTTCCACCCCTTCCGCTCCTTCCGCTCCGTCCGTCCCGTCCGGGCTCTCCGCCCCCGGCTTCCCCGAGGAGCAGGTGCGGGCCCGGGCCAGGACCGGATCCGCCGCTGTCTTCCCGGACCCCGCCACCTACGGCGCCCGGCTCTTCGGCCCGGCCGCCGCCCACGGCGGGGACGCCCTGGACCGCACGCGGATCGTCCCGCCCGTCTTCATGCCGGAGCGCCTGGAGAAGCTCATCGACCTCGCCCGGGAGCCCGAGTTCGGCGACGTCGACCTCACCGCCCGAGTCGGAGGATTCACCGCCCGGCTGCCCCTCTACCTCTCCGCCTTCGGCTCCACCCGGGCCGGCAGCGGCGACCTCGCCGTCCACGCGAGCCGCCAGGCCGCCCGCCTCGGCATCCCGATGGTCATCGGCGAGAACATGGTCCCCGTCCACGGCTACCGCAAGGCCGGCGACGCGACCCGCTCCGCCCTGCGCGCCCGCGTCGAGGCCTACCTGGAGGCCGCGCCCGACGGGGCCGGCGGCATCGTCGTCCAGCAGTCCACCGAGGACGCCGACTCCGAGGTGTGGAACCTCCTCTACAGCGACCCCGCCTTCCGCCCCCTCCTGGAGACCGGCCGCCTCGCCTTCGAGCTGAAGACCGGCCAGGGCGCCAAGCCCGGCCTCGGCGGCATGACCGTCGTCGGCCGCGCCGAGGCCGAGCAGCTCGCCCGCCGCTTCACGGTCCGTGAGGTCTTCGGCGAGGACGCCCCGCAGCTGCTCCGTTGCGCGACCCCCGGCACCTTCACCGAGGAGATCCTCCGCCAGCAGCTCCGGTTCATGCGCAACAACTTCCCCAAGGCCCGCACCTGGGTGAAGTTCCACCCCGGCCGCGACATCGCGCGGGCCGCCCGCACCGCCTGGGCCGCCGGAGCCGACGCCGTCACCGTCGACGGCGCCGAGGGCGGTACCGGCTGGGCACCTGGAGTCTTCCTGGACCAGGTCGGACTGCCCCTCGCCGAGTGCCTGCGCCGGATCGGCCCCTCCGAGGGCTGCCTCCTCGCCACCGGCGGCGTCTGGGAGGGCGGCCGGGCCGTCCGGGCCCTCGCCCTCGGGGCCACCGCCGTCGGCCTCGGCCGCGCAGCCCTCGTCGCCGTCGACGAGGACCCCGAGCACGGCCTGGAGCGCCTCGTCGAGGCCCTCGCCCTCGAACTCCGGCTGCTCATCAGCGCTCTCGGCAAGTACGCGCCCGCCGCCCTGGCCCCGGACGACCTCTGGGACCCGGCCCAGGGAGGGGTCCCGTGTTGAGGCCGCCCCGGCGCGGAGCGTCCCGCACCGTGCACGCACGCTTCTCGGTGCGGGAGGCCCCCGGCGTCACCGTCGGCGCCCCCGGCCCGCTCCCGTACGGCGTCGACGACGTCGCCCGCCGCACCGCGCAGCGCGCCCTCAGCGAGGCCGGCCGCGGCTACCTCGGCGGCCACGTCGAACTCCGCGCCCCCCAGGGCCTGGCCCCCCGCGACCTGCGCAGGGCCACCGACCGCGCCGTGGCCCTCGCGGTGGCCGCCACCCTCGACGGCACGCCCCCGACCGCCCGTATCCGCGTCCGTACGTGATCCGTCCCGCGCTCGACGGCACGCCCCCGACCGCCCCGTATCGCCTCCGCACCTGACCCGCCCCGCGCTCCACGGCACGCCCCCGACCGCCCGCATCCGCGTCCGCACCTGACTGACCCGCCTCACCCGTCACGACAGCGACCCCGCCCAGCCGAAGACAGCAGCCCTCCCCGCCCACAGAAAGCCGACCCCATGGCCACGCCCCTCGCCGATCCGCCCGCCCCCACCGTCGACTGGCGCCGCATCAGCAGCCTCGTCGTCGGCCAGGCCGCCGTCCAGGCGGGCAGTTTCGCGCTCCTCATCGCCATGAGCTGGACCGCCGTCCAACTCGGCGGCCGAGGCGCCGTCACCGCGGTGACCCTCGCCGCCACCCTGCCCCGCGCACTGCTGCTCCTCTTCGGCGGCGCCCTGACCGACATCCTCGGCCCGCGCGCCCTCCTGCTGCGTGCCACCAGCGTCCGCGTCCTCGTCCTGGTCGCGGGCACCGTCGTCGTCGCCACCACCCACACCCTGTGGCCGCTGATCGTCATCGCCCTCGTCGACGGCGTCCTGCTCGGCCTCACCGGCCCGGCCTCCGGCGTCCTCCTGCCCCAGCTGGCACCCCAGGAGCACCTCGGCCGTGCCAACTCCCTCTTCTCCATGGTGCTGCGCCTCGCCCCCATCGCGGGCGCCCCGCTCGGCGCCTGGCTCGTGGTGGTCGGCGGCCTGCCCGTCGCGATGACGGCCGCGGCCATCGGCTGCGCCCTCTGGCTCGGCTGCGCCGCGCACGTCACGCACGGCATGAAGCGGCCCGAGGCCGTCACGCAGGGCGGCCCGTCGCTGCTGCGCCGCTCGGGTGACGGCTTCCGTCTGCTCGCCGTGCACCCGCGCCTGCGCTGGATGTTCGTGGCCTGCTTCGCGATGGACCTGGCCTTCCTGTGGCCGGCCGAGGTCGCACTGCCGCTGCGCGCCGCCGACCAGGGCTGGGGGGTGGGCGCGGTCGCGTTCGTCCTCGCTGCCTTCAGCGTGGGGGCGCTCGCCTCCGCCGCGCTCGGCGCCGCACTCGCCCACCGCATCCCGACCCACCTCAAGCTCGTGGTGACGGGTACCGGCCTGGCCCTCGGCATGGGCGCGATGGCCCTCGTCCCCTCGCCCGGGCTGCTGGCCGGGGCGGCCGCCGCCGTCGGCCTGCTGTCGGGCCTCAACGGCCCGGCGCTGGTCACGGCCTATCAGCAGGCGGTGCCCGAAGGCCGGATGGGCACCGCGATGTCGACCTTCGCCCTGTCCGGGATCGGCGCGGCGCCGCTCTCGCTCGCCGTCTTCACCCCGGTCTCGCTGCACCTCGGGGTGACCGGAACCTGGCTGCTGTGCGCCGGCCTCGCCCTGGTGTCCCCGATCGCCGCCGCCATCGCGCTGCGCGCCGGTGCCACGGAGAAGGCCACCGAGCGGCGCACCGAGGACCGCATCCGTACCGCACCGGAGACCACCGCCACGTCCGTGTGAGGGAGACATGACCCCGCAGACCCCAGCACCCCCGCCCACCCTGTACGCACCCGGGCCGGACCTCTACGTCCCTCCGCCCGACCTCCGTGCCCCCCGGCCCGTCCTCCCCGTCTCTCCGCCCGACCCGTCCGTTCCCTTCCCCGACCCGTCCGTCCCTGCGGCCGAGCCGCCCCTCCGGCCCGGTGCCGTCCTCCTCCGCCCGTCCCCGCTCCCGCCACTGCCCTCGGCGCCCGTGCTGCCGCCCGGCCCTCGGGAGGCCCGCCCGCAGCTCTGGCTGGTCGCCACCGAGGTGCACGAGGACAGCGCCGCCCGGTACGCCTCCCTCGTCCTCGACGCGGAGGAGCTGGCACGGGCCGGGGAGTTCCGGCGGCCGGGCGACCGCGCCACGTACCTGTGCGCGCACGTCGGCCTGCGCCGGCTGCTCGGCGCCCACCTCGGCGTCGCGCCGCGCGGCGTCACGATGGAGCGGGCGCCCTGCCCCTGCTGCGGCGAGCCGCACGGGCGGCCGGTGCTCCCGGACGGGAGGCTGCACTTCTCGCTCTCCCACTGCGAGGGGATGAGCCTGATCGCCGTCGCGACCACCCCGGTGGGCGTGGACATCGAGCGGATCCCGGCCCCGCACCTCGTCGCCGAGCTCGCCGAGGTGCTCCACCCCGCCGAGTCCGCCGAACTGGCGGCGCTCGCCCGGGACCGGCGCCCGGCGGCCTTCGCCCGGGTGTGGACGCGCAAGGAGGCGTACCTGAAGGGGACCGGGGTCGGGCTCGGCGCCGACCCCTCGGCCGAGTACGTCGGCTCGGGCCCCGTCCCGACGGCCCCGCCCGGCTGGCTCCTGGCCGACGTGGCCGTGCCGTCCGGCCACCAGGCGGCGGTGGCGGTCCGCCGCTGACGCCCCCCGCCCCGCCCACCGGCCCCGTCCCGCCCATCGGCGGGGCGGGGCCGGTCGCGGTTCCGGTCATGCGGCTACTGGAGCCGACGCGGAGGGGCCTGACGGCCCAGGGGCACGGCCGTGGCCCAACAGGCGTGCTGCACAGCGACATTCCGAGTGCAATGGCTTGCTGAAAATTGCAGAGAGAGTAGTCACGCTAGGAGGAGGGTCGGGTGCAGGTCAAGGGGCCCGACGTGTCCCGTCGCTTCCCCGCGCCCAGTTCTGTCAGATCTCTTTACGGGCGGGTCCCGCAGAGGTAACTTCCCGGCGACGCAAGAAGTTTCTGAAAGTTTCCGACGGTGTTTCCAGAGGACGTCGTGCCCAGAGCCCGGGAGCGAGGTTCACCGGTGACGCGGTCCCTCCCTGGAGATTCAGATGACACGCACCCGCAGAAGGCTGCCGGCCCGCCCGGTCGCCGCGCTGGCGGCCGCCGCCGGCATCCTCGGTCTGGTGGTCGCCACGCCGCCCGGCGAGACCTCCCCGCGCACTGCCCCGGTCGCGGCCGCCGCCGACAACACGGCCACGGTCTTCTACTGGACCAAGACCAAGAACTGGTCCGCGTACAAGCTGCATTACGCGCCCGACGGCGGTTCCTGGACCACCGTCCCCGGCGTGGCCATGGAGGCCGCCTGTACGGACTGGGTCAAGAAGACCGTCACCCTCGGCACGGCCACCGGCCTGCAGGCGACCTTCAACAACGGCACCGGTACCTGGGACAACAACGGCGGTAAGAACTACGCCCTGGGTACCGGCGCGATCACCGTCAAGGACGGGGTCGTCGCCCACTCCGACCCCTGCGCCGCGACCGAGCCGAACCCGACGCCCACGCCGTCCGGTACCTCCAAGGCCACGGTGTACTACTCCACCGAGGCGCTCGGCTGGTCCACCGCCAACATCCACTACCAGCCGGCCGGCGGCGCCTGGACGGCCGTCCCCGGCGTCGGCATGCAGGCCGCGTGCACCGGCTGGTGGAAGCGGGAGGTCGACCTCGGGACGGCCGCCTCCCTCAAGGCCGCCTTCAACAACGGCAACGGCACCTGGGACAACAACGGGGGATCGGACTACGCCCTCGGATCGGGCGTCTCCACGGTCCGGAACAACGTGGTGACGGCGAACGCGGCCGACCCGTGCGCCGCCGCGGTGCCCGACACCCAGGCCCCGACGGCCCCCGCGCGGGTCACCGCCGCCGCCGACGGCGTCTCGGTCCTGCTCACCTGGGACCCCGCCACCGACGACCGCGGTGTGACGAAGTACCAGGTCACCCGTACCGGCGGCACCGCCGGCACGGTCGTGACCGACGTCGGCTCCACCGTGTTCTCCGACACGAACCTGGCCGAGCGGACCGCGTACAGCTACACGGTGAAGGCCGTGGACGCCGCCGGGAACGTCTCCGCCGCCTCGGCCGCCGCGACCGCCACCACCGGCGACAAGCCGGCGACCCCGGCGACCGGGAAGCCGCTGGGCACCGACCCGCGCAAGGACCCGATCTACTTCGTCCTGACCGCCCGCTTCAACGACGGCGACCCCTCGAACAACCGCGGCGGCAGCCAGCACACCAAGTCCGGCAACGCGGCCAACGACGACCCCATGTTCCGGGGCGACTTCAAGGGCCTCGTCCAGAAGCTGGACTACGTCAAGGGCCTCGGGTTCTCGGCGATATGGGTCACCCCGGTGGTCCTCAACCGCTCGGACTACGACTACCACGGCTACCACGGCTACGACTTCTACAAGGTCGACCCGCGCCTGGAGTCCGCCGGCGCCTCCTACCAGGACCTCATCGACGCCGCCCACGCCAAGGGCATGAAGATCTACCAGGACGTCGTCTACAACCACTCCTCCCGCTGGGGCGCCAAGGGCCTGTTCACGCCCACCGTGTACGGCGTGCGGGACACCCAGTGGAGCTGGTACTACGACGAGAAGCAGCCCGGCTTCGAGTACGACGGCCTGACCATCGACTCCAAGACCGGCAAGTCGTACTACAACGGCGACCTGTGGTCGACGGCCGAGCCGGTCGGCAACACCTGCGTCAACTGGGGCAAGCCGACCCAGTACACCTCTCCCGAGGGCTACCGCATCTACAACTGCCAGTGGCCGAGCCCCACCTCGGGCATGTTCCCCAAGGAGCTCTTCCACCAGTGCTGGATCGGCAACTGGGAGGGTGAGGACTCGCGTTCCTGCTGGCTGCACGACGACCTCGCCGACCTCAACACCGAGAACCCCACTGTTCAGAACCACCTGATCGGCGCCTACAACAAGTACATCGACATGGGAGTCGACGGCTTCCGCGTCGACACCGCCGTGCACATCCCCCGCACCACCTGGAACCGCCGCTTCCTCCCCGCCATCCAGGAGCGCGTGACGCAGCGCCACGGCGCCGAGGCCGCGAAGAACTTCTTCGTCTTCGGCGAGGTCGCCGCCTTCGTCAACGACAAGTGGAACCGCGGCTCGGTCAACCACTCCGCGCAGTTCTACACCTGGAAGGAGCGCAAGGAGTACGACATCGACGACACCAAGGCCGCTCTGGAGATGTACGACTACGAGCAGCAGCAGGGCACCGGCAGCCAGCCCACCTCCACCAACGCCTTCCTGAACGGCAACAGCTACCACACGCCCGACCACAGCCGCTTCTCCGGCATGAACGTCATCGACATGCGCATGCACATGAACTTCGGTGACGCCCCCAACGCCTTCCACAACGGCAAGGACTCGGACGACAGTTACAACGACGCCACCTACAACGTCGTCTACGTCGACAGCCACGACTACGGTCCCAACAAGTCCAGCGAGCGGTACGCGGGCGGCACCGACGCCTGGGCCGAGAACATGTCCCTGATGTGGACCTTCCGCGGCATCCCGACGCTGTACTACGGCTCCGAGATCGAGTTCCAGAAGGGCAAGAAGATCGACTGCGGGCCCACCTGCCCGCTCGCCACCACCGGCCGCGCGTACTTCGGCGACCACGTCGCCGGCTCCGTGACGGCCTCCGACTTCTCCCAGGTCTCCGCCGCCTCCGGCGCCGTCGCCACCACCCTCCAGCAGCCCCTGGTCAAGCACGTCCAGCGGCTCAACCAGATCCGCCGCGCCATCCCGGCGCTCCAGATGGGCCAGTACTCCACCGAGGGCATCTCGGGCGACATGGCCTTCAAGCGCCGCTACACCAGCGGTACGACGGACAGCTTCGCCCTCGTCGCCGTCTCGGGCGGCGCCACCTACACGGGCATCCCGAACGGCACGTACACGGACGCCGTCACGGGTGACGTGAAGACCGTCACCAACGGCACCCTCACGGTCGCCGCGCCCGGCAAGGGCAACCTGCGGGTGTACGTCCTCAACGGCACCGGCAGGATCGGCGCCGCGGGCCCGTACCTGAAGTAGGCGGGCAGCCCCTCGTGTGCGGGGTGCGGGGACGGTTCACCGTCCCGGCACCCCGCACTCCTGTGTCACCGGATGGCAGCCGTCGCGTGTCAATCAAGGTTGACAGGCGTCCGGTGTCAACGTAGGTTGACGGTATGACCGATGCAACCGATCTCGCCGCGCGAGCGGGCGACCGTGATCCCCGGGTCGGGCTGCGGGCCGTCTCCGCCCTGCGGCGGCTGCTGGAACAGCTGGAAGCCGTCCAGGTGCGCAGTGCGCGAAACCAGGGCTGGTCGTGGCAGGAGATCGCGACCGAACTGGGAGTCAGCCGGCAGGCCGTCCACAAGAAGTACGGGAGGCAGTGATGTTCGAACGGTTCACGAAGGCCGCACGTGCCGTGGTGAGAGGGGCGGTCGAGCACGCGGAGAGAGGCGGCGCGACGGTCGTCACCGAGGAGCATCTGCTGCTCGGGCTGCTCGACCGGGAGGACACCCGGGCGGCTGCCGCCCTGCGGACGCTGTGCCCGCCGGACAGCCGCCCGTCCCTGATGGCCGCTCTGGCGGACGCCCGCCGCCGGGCGGGGCTTTCCCGGGCCGACGCGAAGGCTCTGGCGGATCTCGGTATCGACGTCGGTGCGATCGTGGCGCGGGTGGAGGAGACCCACGGCGCAGGCGCGCTGGCCGTCGACCGCAAGGACTCCGGATGGCGGTCGGGCCGCCCGTCCTTCTCGCGTGAGGCCAAGACCGTCCTGGAGAAGTCCCTCCGGGTGACCTTGGCCCGCAAGGACCGGGAGATAGGCGACGAGCACATCCTCCTCGCGCTGACCCTGACCGGCGGGGTCGTCGCGGAGGCCCTGGCCGACCACGGAGTCACCTACGACTCCGTCGACACCGCCGTCTCCCACCCGGCAGCCCCCTGAGCCCCGCGGGGCACCGAGGGGTTACGGCGTGGCAAGGGCGCCGGCCTGTGACTCGTCGGGGCCCGAACCCTGGACCGGGACGGACTCCTGGACCGGGTCCGACTCCTGGACCGGGCCCGACTCCTGGACCGGGCCCGACTCCTGGACCGGGCCCGGTTCCTGGTCGGGGTCCGTGAGCTGCTCGCGCAGGTAGTTCCAGATCACCGCGATCAGCGCGGCCACCGGGACGGCGAGCAGGCTGCCCACGATGCCGGCCATGCTGCCGCCGAGTGTCACCGCCAGCAGGATGACCGCCGCGTGAAGGCCCAGGCCGCGGCTCTGGAGCATGGGCTGGAAGACGTTGCCTTCCAACTGCTGGACCACCACGATGATCGCCAGCACGATCAGCGCGTCCGTCGGGCCGTTCGACACCAGGGCGATGAGGACCGCGACCAGGCCCGCGAACAGGGCGCCGATGATCGGCACGAACGCGGAGACGAACGTCAGGATGGCCAGCGGAAGCACCAGGGGAACGTCGAGGATCCACAGGCCCAGGCCGATGAGCACGCCGTCGATCAGGCCCACGAACGCCTGGGAGCGTACGAACGAGCCCAGCGTCTCCCAGGAGCGCGCGGCCACGACCGGGATGTCGGTGGCGAGCCGGCCGGGGAGCTGCCGGGTGAGCCACGGCAGGAAACGCGGCCCGTCCTTGAGGAAGAAGAACATCAGGAAGAGCGCGAGGAAGGCGGTGACCACACCGTTGAAGACGGTGCCGACCCCCGACGCGACCGCGGTGACCATGCTGCCGATGCTCTCCTGGAGGCGGGCGACGGCGCTGTCGAGGGCGCCGGTGATCTCACTGTCGCCGATGTTCAGGGGCGGTCCGGCCGCCCACTCGCGCAGCCACTGGATCCCGTCGACCACGCCGTCGGCGAGTTCGCCGGACTGGGACGTCATCGGTACGGCGATCAGCGCGACGATGCCCGTGACGAGCAGGAGGAAGAGGACGGTCACGGTCGCCGCGGCCAGGGCGGGGGGCCAGCCGTGCCGCCGCAGGAACCGGGTCGGCGGCCAGGTCAGGGTAGTGAGGAGCAGGGCCGCGATCAGCGGCCACACAATGGACCACATGCGGCCCACGAGCCACAGGGTCACCGCGGCCATCAGCAGCACCAGCAGTGATTCGGCCGAGACACGTGCGGCTGTCCTGAGCGCGGCTGCGGATTTCGTGGAACTCACCATGGGGGACATCCAAGCATTCCGGGGAAACGGCACGGCACTCCCCCCGGAGGAGACCGTGGGGGAGTGCCGTGCCGGCACGCACGTGTGGTGGGCGGTCGGCTCACCGCCCACCACCGCCCGCCGCCGGGTTACCGGACGGCGGCCGGGACGTCGACGTCCGCATGCGACTCCTCCGCGGACTTCGCCACCGGGTGCGCCTTGGTGAGGGTGCAGACGCCGTCCGCGCACCGGCGCTCCAGGCGGCCGCGCGAGACGGTCTGCGCGAGGCCGACCATCCAGCAGGTGGGGCACCCGCGGAAGGCGATCAGGGCCAACGGGGCCGCCAGCAGCGTGGCCGGGCCGGCGACGGGCACCAGGGCGATCGAGCCGACGATCAGCCCGAAGCCGACGGCGCCGCGCGCCAGGTGGCGCGGGACGGACTTACTGGCGAAGTTCATCGCGGGTGCCTCGGACCCGGCGGTGGCCGGGGCCTTCGCGCCCTGCGCGGGCTTCACGGTGTTCATGATCGTGACTCTCCTCCGACTGGTCGGTCGATGGCTTGATCAGGCTGCTTCGGACGTTCGGCCAGTCGTCTCCAGCGCGTCCCGCAATGCCGCCCGCGCCCTGTGCAGCCGCGACTTCATCGCGGCGGTGCTGAGACCGAGCGCATGCGCGACGGTCCTGCCGGGCAGGCCCTGAACGTCCCGCATGATCAGGACCTGCCGCTGGTCACGGGGAAGGGCGCCGACCGCGGCAGCGATCCGCTCCACCTCCAGCCGGTGCAGCACCGCCTCCTCGGCGGACGGTTCCGCGGACGCCCCGGGCTCGGCCGTCGCCTCGTCGCTCCGCGAGACGAGCAGCCGTACCTGCCGGAGGCATTCGTTGCGCACGATCCGGAACATCCATGAGGCAAGCGCGCCGGTGGCCCGCAAGGTGCCGATCTTCCGGTAGAGGATGATCAGCGCCTCCTGTGCCGCGTCCTCCGCGTCCTGCGGTGAGGCGCACAGCGACAGGGCGAACTTGCGCACGTGAGGCTGCGATTCCATGACGACGGTGGTGAGCGACGTGACGTCGCCGTCCTGAGCGGCCCTGATGAGCCGTTCGTCAGGCCACGGGAAACGTTGGTTCATGTGTGACTCATACCTGGCAGGTGCCCCGCTCGCGGCCCCGGTCAGCCTCGGCTCCTGTAGCGCCGCGTCAGGTGCCAGCTGCACGCGCCCACGAGCAGGGCTCCGATCACTACGAGGCTCGTGACCATCATCGGTGTTTCCTCCCGGTTCCGCCGGCCCGTTCGGCCGGTACACACATAAGAGACGGGGAGGTCCGGAAAGGATTCACCTCCGGCGGAGATTTTCCCGGAACCGCGCACCGCGCCCTCGAAGGGGCCTGGGGGGGGTGTCAGCCGAGGGTGTGGGGTGGGGAGATGCCGGTCAGGCCGTCCCGGGCCATGGCGTACTCCCGGGGGTGGTCGCCGGCTCCCGGGAGGGAGAGCGCGGTACGGAACTCCTGCCGCGCCTCGGTGTGCCGGCCCGCCGCCGCGTACGTGCTTCCGAGGCGGATACGGACGCCCATCTCCAGCCACGTGCTCGTGTGCCGGGTCAGCGTGGACAGCGCCTCGTGGTGCGTGTCGACGGCCGAACGCAGATCTCCTCGTTCGTGCTCCACCGACGCGAGCCGCGACAGACCGGCCGCCCGCAGCGGGAGGTCCTCGGCCTCGCGGGCCAGTTCCGCCGCCCGCCGCAGCAGGCTCGTGGCCTCCACGTGGCGCCCGAGGGCCAGTTGGGCGTCGGCGGCGAAACACAGGGTGCTGCTGATCGTCCGGGGACGGCCGTTCTTCTCGGCGAGGGCGAGGGCCGTCGCGTAATGGTCCAGCGCCTGCTCGTGCCGTCCCTGCCCCGAGTGGATCGCGCCGAGGTTGCAGTTCGCCATCCCGGTCAGCCAGTCGTCGCCGAGACCGTCCGCCAGCTCCAGGGCCTCCGTCAGGTGGGTCAGCGCCTCCTTGGTACCGCCCAGTGGCCACGTCGCCGCGCCCAGTCCCGCGATCGCCCGGGCCTGGTCCCGCGGATCGCCCTGGCAGCGGGCGTACCGCAGCGCTTCCGTGAACCAGGTCCGCGCCTGGCGGAACCGCCCCTGGTAGACGTCGACGATGCCCATGCAGACACGGAGCGAGGAGGGCATCCGCCGGTCGGTGGCCGTGTCCGCGCAGGCCAGCGCATGGTCCAGCGCGGTACGGCACTCGTGGAAGTGGCCCTGGCGGACCAGGTGGTCCACCAGGGCCTCGGCGATCCAGCAGGCGTGGTCGAACTCGCCCGCGGCGGCCGCGTAGGCCACCACGTCCACCAGGTCACCGCCCGCCGCGTCCAGCCACGCAGAGGCCTCCGCCCAGCCCGCGAAGGGCGAGCCGGTCACGTCCTCGCCGGTCGGGAAGGCCTCGGGCCCCCAGTCGCCGGCGATACGGCCGGCCGCCGCGTAGAGGCGCAGCACCGCGGCACGGTCCGCGCCGGCCTGCTCGGGCGTCTCCGCCGCCAGACGCCGCGCGTGTGCCCGTACGAGATCGTGCAGCCGGTAGCGACCGGGGTGCGGCTCCGCCAACAGGCTCGCGTCGACCAGGTCCTCCAGGACGTCCTCGGCCTCCTCCCGTGACCGGCCCAGCATGGCGGCGAGGGCCAGCCCGTCGAAACGGGCGGTCGGAGCCATACCCAACGCGCGGAACCCGCGCCGCAGTTCCGGGGCGAGTTGGTCGTACGACATCCTGAACGCGGCCTCCACGCTGCGGTCCTCGGCCCGCAGCTCGCCGAGGCTGCGCACGTCGTCGGACATCCGGTCGGCCAGGAACGCCAGGGTCCAGGAAGGGCGGTTCTGCAGTCGCGCGCTCGCGATGCGCAGGGCGAGCGGGAGGCCGCCGCAGCGCCGGGCGAGCTCCCGGGCGGCCTCGGGCTCACGGTCCGCCCGCGACTCCCCGAGGAGCTCGCGGAACAAGCCGACCGCGTCGCCGGGACCCAGCGGCTCCACGGTCAGCCGGAGATCGGCGTCGAGGCCCGAAAGCCGCTGCCGGCCCGCCACCAGGACCCGGCTTCCCGGTCCGGCGGGCAGCAGCGGACGCACCTGCTCGGCGCTCCGGGCGTTGTCCACGACCAGGAGCAGCCGCAGCCCGCTCGTGGCCGCCCGCCAGGCCGTGACGAGGTCCCCGACGTCGTCCGGGTCGTCCGGGTCGTCCACGTCGGATACGGCACCGAGGGGCTCGTCGCCGCCCGGACCGCGGACCGCGCGCAGCATCCGGCGGAGCGCCCGCTGCGGGCCGACGCTCTCGTGGGCGGCGCCGTACGCGTGGAGGTCCACGAACAGGCAACCGTCCGGGTAGGCATCGCCCAACGCCCAGGCGGCACGCACCACCAGGGCCGTCTTGCCGACGCCCGCCGTTCCGTCGATCGTCAGCACGGACACCGCGCCCGGCGGTACGGGGGCGGTGAGCAGGGCGAGTTCCGCCTCACGACCGACCAGGCAGGCGGTGTCGCCGGGGAGTTCGTTCCGGCGCAGTCCGCTTCCGCCCGACCCGTCGCCACGGCGCTGGACGGGGAGCGAGTCCCGGCGCCGCGTTCCCCCGCCCGCGGAGGCGGTGTCCTCGCGCGGCCCCGCCGCACGGCCGAGCAGCAGCCTGCCGTCCCGGCGGAGGACGGCCTGGTGGACGCGGCGCAGGTCCTCGCCGGGCTCCACCCCCAGCTCGTCGAGGAGCCGGTGCCGTGTCTCCCGGTAGACGGTCAATGCTTCGGCCTGCCTCCCGATGCCGTACAGGGCGCGCATCCGCAGGGCCGCCAGCGGCTCGTCGTGCGGGTGGGCGAGCGAGGTCACCACGAGGTCGTCCAGCGCGTCCCCGTACCGCCCGAGCAGCACCAGGCACTCGGCCCGGTCCTGGCGCACCACGCGGTGCTGCGCGGCGAGGCGGTGCCGCTCGGAGTCGGCGAGCGGCCCCGGCAGTCCCGTCAGGGGCTCGCCGTGGAACAACTCCAGGGCGCGGTCCCCATGGTCGAGTGCGGCGTCGAGGTCACCGGCGGCCTTCGCCCGCTGGGCGAGGGCGGCCTGCTCGGCGAGGTCGGCGAGATCGGTCCTGACGTCACCGGACAGGATGCGGTAGCCGCCGGGCCCGCCCTGGAGCACCGAACGCGCCGGCCCGGCGTCCGCCGCGTCCAGCGTCTTCCGCAGCGCGTACACGTAACTCGGCAGTACCCGGTGGCCGGTTCCGGGGGGTTCGGTTCCCCACACGTCGTCGAGGAGCTGTCCGTACGTCACGAGGGCCGGTGCGCGCAGGACCAGCGCGGCGAGCACCGCCTGCCGCCGGACGGGGCCGAGGGCGAGCGGTACGTCGCCGCGACGGGCCCGGACGGGGCCGAGCAGCTCGATCCGCAGGGATCGCCCCCTCGTCCCGCCCGCCGAACCCGCGCCCGAACGCGAACCGGAACCGGAACCGGATCCCGAACCGGATCCCGAACCGGATCCCGAACCGGATCCCGAACCTGATCCCGAACCTGGACCTGATCCCGAACCTGGACCTGATCCCGAGCCCGGACCTGATCCCGAACCCTCCGCATCCACTCCCACTTCGAAGCCCCATGTCCCCGTGTTCCCCGTGCCCGCGCAGTATCCCAAGTCTCCTGCATCAGCGGGATTTCATCGGTACTGCAGAGCGTCACGCGAGTGTGGGACTCGTCATGTGGCAGTCGGCCCATCGTCGAGAGAGGACACATCGCCATGTCTCACGCCAGTGGCACGCCCGGCGCGCGGCCCACCCGCCGCGCCGGCCGATGGGAGCGCTACCGGGTCACCCACCCGTTCTCCGTCCAGGACCAGGCGGGCCTGTGGGGAGCGATCGTGGGTGTCGTGGCCCTGGCCGTCCTCCTCGGCTGGGCGCTCGACATGAAGGGCGGTGTCGTCATCGTGGCGGCGCTCCCCTTCATCGTGTCCTGGTTCGAGAACCGCCGTACGGCCTTCCAGTTCGACGCGTCGGGCGCCCGGTTCGGGACCGTGCCGGTGCCGTGGGCCGACGTCACCCAGTTCGTCGTGGCCACACCCGCGGACGGTTCGCAGACGCTGATCGGCGCACGGCTGCGCCCCGGCGCGAACCTGCCGGCGGGCGCCGTCGCCCCGCCGCCGCACCCAGCCATGCCCGCACCCGTCCACGTCGCCGTTCCCACGAACAGGTTCGATCTCGCCAAGATGGTCCACAAGGCGCGCGCATACGCCCCCTCGCACGTTCAGATCGTGATCGCCGAGCCGTCCGGCGAACGCGTCGCCTCCTGAACGACCGCGGGCAGGAGAGGTAACAACGATGCAGCACCCGCCACAGCCCTGGTACCGGCCGCACACGCCGCAGCAGCCGGTCCCGGTCAATCCCTACGCCCCGGAGGGCTACACCCCGCAGGGCCCGCCGCCCCGCCACGGACGGCGCTTCGGCAAGGGCCCGGTGATCGCCACGGTCGTCGTGCTGCTGCTCCTCGTGGCGGGCGGCGGGGTGTACGCCGTCACCGACGGCCGCTGGGGCCGGGCGGCCGCTCCCGTTGCCTCCGGGACGCCCCACCCCTCGGGGACGCCCGACCCTTCCGGGACGCCGGCCCCGTCCCGTACCCCTGCCGTCCGCACGCCGGAGCCGAAGCGGATCCCGACGACGGATGAGCTCAACGCCGGGCGCGGGGCGGGAGACGCCACCGCGTGGATCGTCGACGACCGGACCGATCTGCCCCGGCGCACCATCAAGCTCTACGACCCGTGGATCGTCGGCGACACGGTCGTCCAGGCCGCGTACAGGAAGGTCACCGCCCGCCGCCTGTCGGACGGCGAGGAGGTGTGGAGCGTGCAGCTGCCCGCCTCCGTCTGCGAGGCGCCGGCCAACCCGGCCCCCGACGGCAGGATCGTCGTGGTCTACAAGAGCAGCCTGGCCGCGAACGGGAACCGCTGCAACCAGCTCCAGATGATCGACCTCCGTACCGGGAAAGCGGGTTGGCGCAAGAAGCTCACCGAGACCGGTTCCATGGACGACACGATCATGGTGAACAGCGCCGTCAGCGGCGGCACCCTCGCGATCGTCCAGAGCATGAGGGCCGCCGCGTACCGGATCGCCGACGGCGCCAAGCTGTACGACATCCCCATGGAGAACCCGGGGAAGTGCTACCCCGACAACCTCGCGGGCGGCCCCCGGCTCGTGGTGAGCTCCCTCTGCGCGATCGGCGTCGACCGGATGAAGACCTACAGCCAGCTCCGCGAGATCGACCCGCGCACCGGCAAGGTGCTCTGGCGCTACCGCACCCAGCCGGGCTGGAAGGCCGGGAAGATGCTGTCCGTCGCCCCGGTCGTCTTCACCACGTTCCACGCCGAGGAGTACACCGACAACTGGCGCGTCATGGCCCTGGGGCCCGGCGGGAAGCTCCGTGCCACCATCGACGCCCGGCCGAAGGGGTTCACGTACTGCGCCGGCGCGGGGGACTCGGGCGGGAACATGCAGCGGTGCCCGGGCACGGCCGTCGGCGGTGACACCGTCTTCCTCGGCGGCATCGACCGGGTCGGCGGCTACAGCCTCGCCACCGGGAAGTTCCTCTGGGGCGTGAAGTCCTCGGACAGCACCCTGCATCCGCTGCGATCGGACGGCGGCTCGTTCGCGCTCGTCTACGAGGCGGCCTCGGTGAAACGGCCGGGCGGGATCATCCGGTTCGGTCCGGGCGGCGTGGACACGAAGAAGGAGGTGCTCCGGCATCCCGCGACGGCGCGGTCCACGGAGTTCGCCATGCACGCCGGACACCTGGCCTACGTGAAGGGCCGGATCGTCATCACGCCGTCGGGCGTGTACGGCAACGACGACCAGCACGAGGCCCGCATGCTGTCCTTCGCACCCGAGGCGCCGTGAGGGTGGCCGGTCCGGGTGCCGGGCCGGCCACCGGACAGAGGGCGTAGGGCTCCGCTCGCTCGCTAGGGGCGCGGCCCACGCTCGGAATCCGACGGATCCGCCGGGTCGGCCGGGTCGGCCGGGTCGGCATCGGCGAGAGGCCGGGCCAGGACGGGGTGGGACGGTTCCTGGTGGCCGCCCGTGGCGAGGACGCGGATCTCGCCCCGGTCGCTGATCTCCGCCCGGATGATGCCGGTCGGATCGGCGTAGACCGGGTGACCCCCGGGGCCCTTGGAGGCGGTGCGCTCCACCGTCACGACGTCCCGCGCCGAGCCGGCGCCGTCGGAGAACACGAGCTCGTATCTGCGTGTGTCCACCCCACCCACTTTACGCCGCGTCCGCCGAGGCCACCGGGTCGCCCCCGCCCGCTCCGCCACGAACCCGCTGGTTAGAGTGGTGATCGGTTGCGCCGCCGCACCAGGCTCAGGCGCACGACCGGGCCGACTGTCGACCACAGAGTCCCGTACGACCGTCACCCGACTCCTGCCCCCGGAAACGCCGCATCACATGAGCACCGACGCCGCCCTGCGTCCCGAAGCCGACCCGACCGCCGCCACCGGCACCACGGCGGCGCCCGCCCCTCCGGGCCCCCGCCGGCCGAGGATGACCGGCCGGGCTCCGGCGCGGCCCGCGCCCGCGGCCGCATTCCACAACGTCACCGCCGCGACGGCGGCCCTGATGGGACTCGTCGCGATCGGCGCGGTCCTCCACGAGCCGGTCCTGATACCGCCCCTGGCCGCCAGCGCCGCGCTGGTGCACTGCGCCCCCGGGCTTCCCCTGTCCCAGCCGCGCAGTGTCGTCGTCGGCCACCTGCTCGGGGCGGCCGCCGGATACGCGGTGGCGGCCGCGGCGGGCGGCAGCGCCTGGGCCGCGGCCGTCGCCGCCGGTGCCGCGCTGGCGCTGACGACCCTGGCCCGGACCCCGCACTCCCCGGCCTGCGCGACCGCCGTCGTCATCGTGCTCCAGGGCCCCGCACCCGGCCGGTTCGTGCCCCTGCTGTTCGGGGCCACGATCCTGCTCGTCCTGACCGCGTTCACCGCGTCCCGCATCCGCCGCGGCGCACCGAGGTACCCCGCCTACTGGTGGTGAGCCGGGCCTCGGCTCGCAGGGCGCCGCCACCGTCCCGGCTCGTTGTCAGTGGGCGCCGATAGGTTCGTTCCTGTCGCGCCGCACTGGCGTGGACATCCCCTTTGACGTGCATGGGAGTGGTGTCTTGACGGTCCGGGAGACGTCGAGCCTGACGCGGGTGGTTCCGCCCGCACGGCCGCGGAAGCTTGCCAAGGTGCCGTTCGTCGAGCTGGCCGACGGGCGGTTGCAGGGTGTCGTGTCCAGCGGGTCCGACATAGGGCGCGTGTACGTGTCGTCGATCGCGACCGGGACGTACGCGTTCGCGTGCAGCACCAACAACAACCGCCCCTGCGGCGGCGCGCGCGGCGGGTTCTGCAACCACATCCGGGCGCTCGTCGGCGAGGCCGTCCTGCAGTACGGCGCCGAGCGCGTCGCCCGGTACCTGAAGGCCGACGTGCCCGGCGAGGAGCCGGACGCCCACGCGTTGGTCTCGGTGATGACGGCGGTGCGCCCCGAACAGGGCGACAGCTCGGCAGCCGCCCCGGTGTTCAGCCGGTTCCTGCGGCACCTGGCCTACCTCGAACGGGAGCCGGTGACCGTGCCGTTGCCCGAGATGCAGTGGTTCCCGCCGACGAGGGCGGTGGCCTGATGCGTACGGATCTCCTCTCCGACCCCGTCGACGGACTCGACGAGGCCCTCGCGGCCGTCGACGCCTTCGACCGGGTGCTCGTCGCCGGACTGCTCCGCCCCCAGCCCGCCCAGACCGAGGGCCTGGCCGCGATCACCGACGCCGTCGCCGGGACCCCGCTGGCGTCGCGGGTCGCCGAGGCCGCCGAGAAGACGGCGGCCGGCGCCGCGGGCGAGGACCACTTCGTCGCCCTCGCCGCCGCCCGCACCGCCCTCATGGGGTCCGTGCACGACGCCCTCACGGCCCGCGTCGGTGAGGTCACCGGACGGCCGCCCGGGGACGGGACCGCCCCGGCCGCCGCGGGGGAGGCGGGTCCCGCGGCGAACGTGCTCGCCGCGGCCCGCGCCTGGCTGTGCGACCTCGCCCGGGCCGGCTGGCAGGGCATCGACCACGAACTGGTCGCGGGGGCCGCGCCCGTGGTGTCCGCGATGCTGCCGGACCCGCTGCTGCGCCGACAGGCCACCCTGCTCGACGGCTTCGCGGCCGAACTCGCCGCCTCCTGCCCGGGAGCCGCCCTGGAGCACGTCCCGGTCCGCCGCTGGGCCGACCTCTGGTCGCGCGCGCTGCTGCTGACGCTGCCGGGTGCCACCCGCACCCCCGCGGCGGCCACCGCGACGGGCCGCCTGCTGCCGCTCGGCGTCGACGTCCAGGAGCACGCGACCGCCGTACAGGCCCAGATCCACGCGGTGTTCGAGCCCGCCGACGGTACGGCACCGCGCCTGGTGCGGGCCGCGGTCTCCGCACCGAAGCCGGATACGGTCGTCGGCGCCGGACTCTGGCAGCTGCTGCGGCCGCGGATGGCGCTGCTCGCCGCCGTGAGCGAGGGCCGCTCCATGGAGCTCGAGGCCATGCCCGTCACCGGCGAGGGCGACCTCGTCTGGGACGACGAGCGGGCCCGTACGGGCGAGCCCGCCGACCCCTTCGCCACGGCCCGGGTGATCCTGTCCACCGCTTCCGACCCGGTGACCGCCCCGCTGGACCGCCACCCGGTCCGGATCGCCGTACCCGTCCTCCTCGAGGGGTACGCGGTGGAGAGCGAGGCCGACGGGCCGACGGCCTTCACGGTCGCCGGGCACCGGTTGGCCGTCGACACCGACCGCGTACCGGCGGCGGGTCCGCTCACCCCGGAGACGGTCGCCGCGTCCGGCGCGTGCATCGGTCTGCTCCGCTGGGACGCCGGGGAGTTCGTCCTCCAGCCGCTCGCCGTCGAGACGACCGTCCGGAAGAAGACCGTCGCCGTGCACGCGGGCGCGTGGGCCGGAGGCACGACGGACAAGACCGGTGTCCGGGCGGAGAAGGCGGCCACGGACTCCGTCGCCGTCCTGCGCGAACGAGCGGGAAGGCTGCTGCGGAAATGACCGAGGCCACTCCCTCTTCCGACGCCACGCCCGCATCCGACCTCACGCCCGCATCCGACGTCACTCCCTCAGCCGACCCCACTCCGTCAACCGATCTCACTCCCTCAGCCGACCCGGCACCCCCCTCCGCCGATCCCGACGACAACCGTCGGCAGGTCCTGTACTGGCGTCTCCTCGCCCGCCTCTTCGACTCCGAAGAGCAGGCCGCGCTGGAGTCCGCGAGCCTCGCCGTCGTCGAGGACATCGGTCTGCCGTCGGCGCTGCTCGACCCGGGCGCGTCCGTCGACTCCGTCGTCCAACGCCATCCCGAGCTGGCCGACGAGTTCGAGGGTCTGATGACCCCGGAACCCGAGCCGGACGGCGTCCGCGACCGGGCCGCCGAGGTGCGGCGCGCCGCGCTCACGTCGAAGGTGCTCCTCAACGTCTTCTCCACCGGTTCCGGCACGGTCTCCGCAGGTCAGCTGGCACGGTGGCAGACGGACGCCGGCTGGCTGGAGCGCGCGCTCGGCTGCCCGCCCGGCGGGCTGCGCGGCGGGCGGGCAGCCGGCGCGGGCCTCACCGGCGGCGGCCTCGGAGCCGGCCTCGGAGCCGAACTCGGCGCCGTCGAGGCCGACCTCGTCCGGCGCATGCACCTGCGCGAGGTGCTGGCCGACCCCGTGCTCGCCGCCAAGCTCACCCCGAGCATGTCCCTGATCGAGCAGCTCCTGCGCGACAAGGGCCATCTCTCCGGCGTCGCCCTGGCCAACGCCAAGGCCCTCATCCGGCGTTACGTCGACGAGGTCGCCGAGGTGCTCCGTACCCAGGTGGAGAAGGCCACCGTCGGCGAGCTGGACCGCTCGGTCCCGCCCAAGCGGATCTTCCGCAACCTCGACATCGACCGCACCATCTGGAAGAACCTCACCAACTGGAGCCCGGAGGAGGAGCGTCTCTACGTCGACCGCCTCTACTACCGGCACACCGTCCGCAGGACCACGCCCCAGCGCCTGATCGTCGTCGTCGACCAGTCCGGCTCCATGGTCGACTCGATGGTCAACTGCACCATCCTGGCCTCGATCTTCGCCGGGCTGCCGAAGGTGGACGTCCACCTCATCGCGTACGACACCCGGGCGATCGACCTCACGCCCTGGGTGCGGGACCCGTTCGACGTACTGCTGCGCACCAACCTCGGCGGCGGGAACGACGGCCCGGTCGCGATGGCCATGGCCAGACCGAAGATCGCCGAGCCCAAGAGCACGGCCATGGTGTGGATCTCCGACTTCTACGAGTTCGACCGCTCGCAGCCGCTCTTCGAGGGCATCGAGGCGGTCCACCGGTCCGGCGTGCGGTTCATCCCCGTCGGCTCGGTGACCAGCTCGGGTCGCCAGGAGGTCAATCCCTGGTTCCGCGAGCGGTTCAAGGCGCTCGGAACGCCGGTGATCTCCGGCCACATCGACAAGCTCGTGCACGAACTCAAGACCTTCCTCACCTGAGCCGCAGCGCTCACGACCCGACCGGAAAGGCCCTTCGCATGTCCGACCTGCTCCGCGCTCCCGCCGAGATCAAGTACGCCGAGGAACTCGACTGGCTGGAGTCGATCGACGACGGCCCCAAGCCGTTCTCCTGGCGACTCTCCCCGAAGATGGTCCGCCTGTTCGTCCTCGGCTCCGAGCGCGCCGACGGCCTGGACCGGGAGGTGGCGCAGAAGTGGTTCGGCGACCGCAGCCTGGTCGAGCGTTCCATCGTCACCCTCGCCTCCGACCGCGGCCTGCTGCTCATCGGCGACCCCGGCACCGGCAAGAGCTGGCTCGCCGAGCTCCTGGCGGCCGCGATCAGCCGGAACTCCACCCTCGTGGTGCAGGGCACCGCGGGCACGACCGAGGACCACATCAAGTACTCCTGGAACGTGTCCATGGTCATCGCCAAGGGCCAGTCGCGGGAGTCGATGATCCCTTCGCCGATCATGACCGCGATGGAGACCGGTGCCATCGGCCGCTTCGAGGAGCTGACCCGCTCCACCAGCGACGTCCAGGACGCCCTGATCTCGATCCTCTCCGAGAAGTACGTCTCCGTCCCCGAGCTGGAGAGCGACGGCGGCGGCGACAACATCGTCTTCGCCAAGCCCGGTTTCTCGATCATCGCCACCGCCAACAGCCGCGACCGGGGCGTCAACGACCTCTCCTCCGCGCTCAAGCGCCGCTTCAACTTCGTCCGTATCCCGGTCGTGACGAACAAGAAGAGCGAGGCCGAGATCGTCCGGTTCCGCACCGAGGAACTGCTGCGCCGCCACCAGATCGAACTGGACGTGCCGCCCACCCTCCTCGACGTGCTCCTCCAGAGCTTCGCCGACCTCCGCGCGTCCTCCGCCGCGGCCGGCAGCGACGACGAGAAGCTGGAGTCCGCGCTGTCCACCGCCGAGCAGATCGGTGTCCTGGAGGACGCCGTCCTGCACAGCAACTTCTTCGGCGAGCGCGCCCTCACCGCCCGTACCCTCGCCGCCTCGCTGGTCGGCTCCCTCGCCCGCCGCGAGCCCGAGGACCTGGCCATCCTCAACAAGTACCTGCACGGCGTCGTCGAGCCGCGCGGCAAGGAGGAGGGCGGCTCCTGGCCCGAGTTCCTGGAGGGCGGCCGCGACGCGATCGCCAAGCTGGCATGAGCGGGCCCACCGAGATCCGGAGGACCGCCGGAGCCCCCGCGGCCCCCGAGACTCCCTTCGCCGCCCTGCGAGGCCAACTGCACGAGGCCGCAGTCGAGTTCGCCGGAGGGGCGGACGCCCTGGAGGGCATCCTCCTCGGCATGGTCGACGACGTCGACCGGGCGGCGGCCGAACAGCTGGAGATCTTCCCCGTCTGCCACCACTCGCCCGCCTCGGCGCTCGCCATGGCCCGCAGGCTGCGCGAGAAGCAGCCGAAGGTCGTGTATCTGGAACTCTGCGAGGACATGGCGCCGCTCCTGACCGAGCTGCGCAACTGTCGACTCCCGGTCGCGGTCCAGGCGTTCGCGGGCGACATCGACGGCTTCCCGCTCGACTGGGCGCCGCTGTCCGTCGTCGCGCCGATCACCGAGGCCTCCGCCGAGTACCAGGCCATCGCCTACGCCCTCGACACCCCCGGCGTGGAACTGGTCCTGGTCGACCGCTCCTCCGACCACGTCTTCCAGTGGGACGCCCGGCACGAGCGGACCGACGCGGACACCGACCCCGGGACCGGGAAAGGCACCGGAACCGGGACCGGCTCCGGCACCGAGCCCGAGGCCGCGCTCCACGGTGAGGCCGTCGGCGTCGAGATCGGCGACCTGCGGCCCCGCTTCGCCGAACTGGAGGAGCACCTGCTCCGCCACGGCAGGGTCCGCCACTGGTCGGAGTGGTGGCACCAGTACGTCGAGGTACCGCTCGGCGACAGCGACCACGACACGTACCGCCAGGTCATGTTCCTCATCGGCAGCCTCTTCCGGCGGCTCGCCCCCGGCGACGGGGACCGCGTACGCGTCGACGAGGACCGCGAGCGGTACATGTGGACCCGGATGCGCGAGCACCTGGCCGCGACCGGCACCGACCCGGCGGACTGCCTGTACGTCTGCGGCGCCTTCCACGCGGCCAGCCGCGTCGACGAGTTCGGCGTGGACGGCACCACCGGCACCACCGGCACCACGGGCACCGGCGGCTTCACGATCTCCCCGCGTACCGCGACGACCTGGCAGTACGGTCTGATCCCCTCCAGCCACACGGCGATCGAGGCGCAGTTCGGCCTCGCCTCCGGCTCGGTGTCGATCGCGGCGACGCAGTGGGCGAAGAACCTCAAGCGCACCGGGGTGAAGCCGTACCGCCTGGAAGGCCAGGCCGGCACGAAGAAGCCGAAACAGGCGAAGAAGGCCGCGAAGGCCGCCGCCGCCCCCACCGTGCCCGTGGCCGCGGAGGACCGGCTCTCGGGCTTCCTGCGGCAACCGCCGGTCGTCGACACCCTGGACGAGGCCGAACTGCTCGGCTGGTCCGTGGACATCGTCCGCGCCGCCCGCCGCAGCGGCTACCTCTCCTCCACCGCCGACGCGATCGCCGTCTTCGAGACGTCGATCCTGCTGGCCGGTATGCGGGACCGGGCCAAGCCGACGCCGTACGATTTCCAGGACGCGGCCGTCACCTGCATCGAGAAGGACGCCGTGCCCGGGCGCCGGGACGTCCGCCGCCTCGTCGAGATCATGATGGGGGGCGACCGGATCGGCCAGGTCGGGTACGAGGCGCTGCCGCCCCTCGCACGCGACGTGTACGACCGGCTGGCACCGCTGGAGCTGAACCTCCAGCAGCGCGGGGTACGACGGGCCCTCCTCGACCTGGCGACCGAACCGGACCTGCGGGCCTGCTCCGACGTGCTGTGGATGCTGCGCCGCCTGATGCCGTCCGGCGCCGCCCGCCCCATCATGGGAGAGCGGCGGCTCGGCGAGCGGTCCATCCAGGAGTCGTGGGACCTGTCGCTCGGCACCCACCAGCGGTCGCTCATCGAGCTCGGATACGAGGGCGTGAGCCTCGAACAGGTCCTGGAGCAGCGACTGCGGCGCACCGCGTACGGGCCGAGGGCGACGGCAGCGGAGGTACTGGAGGCGGTCGAGGACGCGACGCTGTACCTCGGCGGCCGGCGCCTCGCCGCCGAGCTGGGCACCCGCGCCCTGGAGGTCCTGTCCGCCGAGCGCACGGTGGACGGGGCACCCGAGGTGCTCCGCCGGGTGCGCGGCCTCCTCGCGTACTACCGGACGAGCGAAGCGGTGCTGCCGCCGTGGATCGAGTCCTTCGTCAGAACCGGGTACGCGCACTACTGCACCCTGCTGCCGACCGCGTTCCGGGACGAGGAGGCGACGGTGGGGCAGGTGGCCGCGATGCTGGGCTTCCTGTTCAGCATGGAGAACCTGGCCCTTTCCCTGGGCTGCGACCGGACGCAGCTCGAACTGGCGGTCGCGCAGGCCCACCCGCAGGACCCGGCGAAGACCGCCCTGCTGTGGGCCGCGCAGGTACAGCTCGGCACCCTCTCGCGGGGCGAGCTGCGGGCACGCTGCGACGAACTCCTCGGCAACCCGCTGGTGGTGCCCTCCTACCCGCGCTACCTCAGCGGGTTCGTCCACGCGCTCGAACCGGTACCCGGCCTCGCGGACGTGGTCGTGGAGGCCGTGTCGAACGCCTTCGGACGCCTGCCGGACACCGTCCTGCTGCCGTGGCTGCCGGTGCTCATCACCACCCTGCGGAAGGACGCGGCGGAACTGGCCCCGCTCCTCGTCCGCGAGGCGGGACGCGTCTTCCCCGCCCGGCTCCCGGCGCTCGACGCCTGGATCCCGCCCTGGCGGCAGCAACCGGCCGGCCCCCCGGCCGCCCGCACCCGTCGGCACGGCGCGGCGCTGCTCCCCGCACACCCGGCGACCTGCGACGCGCTCGCGGAGCTCCTGGGCTGCGACGCCGCGTGGACGGCGCCCGCCGACCAGGGCCCGCAGGCCCTGACCCTGATGTCCCGGCATCCGGACACGGCCCAGGCGGTGGAGCTCCTCCTCGCGGGTTCATGACCCGCCCTCATCCGGACTCCCCAGGAGCTTCGTCATCCGCATGAGGGCGGGAGGGGTGGGGTACGGGGCGCAGCCGGTCCACCTGGGGGTCGTACGCACCTCCGGCCCCGTGGAGCCGTCGCGGCGCAGGAGCAGATGAACGTCGAGTGGTTCGGCGTGCCGGGGGGCGTCGGTCACGCTCCACCGCCGTGGGTGTCCCAGCCGAGTTCGGTGTACGAACGTCCGGCGCGGATGCCCTCGATCGCGGCCCGTGTGTAGCCGACCGTCGGCTCGGGGAGGTCCGTGGCGTCCCACCACTCCCAGGAGAGGCACTTGTCCGGCTCCCTGACCTCCGGCTCGCCCTCCCACCGCCGGGCGCGGAAGACCATCTGCATGCGTGGGTTCCTTCCGGGCCCGTCGACGAGGTGGACCGCGTGGACGAACTCGACGTCCCGCGGGTCGATCACCAGCCCCGCCTCCTCCATGGCCTCGCGCACGAGGCAGGTGATCGCGGACTCCTGCTCGCAGTGGCCGGCCAGGAAGTGGTGTTCCAGGGGCGCGTACGCCGAGTCCGGATGGCGCAGGCCGAGCAGCACCCGGCCGTCGCGCTCGAGATACAGGTGGGCGCCGATGATCACCTTGACGGCACCCGCACCGGAGACGGGCTTGCCGGCGGCGGGTTCTCGGGGGGTGGGAGAAGGGTGCACGGTGTCCTCCGTTGCTGGGGCGTCCGGGTTGTCGTCGGGTCCCATACGACTTCCCCGTACGAGGACGTCGTACGACCTTCTCCTACCGTCCTCCTGACGTACGTCAGCGGCCGGCGTCCCCGCCGCTGCCCGGGTCCTCGGCCCCGCCCCCTCCGGTCGCGCCCTCAGGCGCCCTGCCCAGGGCGCGGATCGCGGGGACGGAGAGCATCACCGCGATGCACACGACGCCCGTCACGGACGAGAACAGCAGCACGCGGTCGGCTCCGAAGGACTCGGCCGCCGGGCCGGCCAGGGCCCGGCCCACGGGGATCACCATGATGGAGCCGGCGATGTCGTAGGCCGAGACGCGGCTCAGGACGGCCAGCGGGATGTGGGACTGCACGCTCGTCGCCCACATGACGCCCCAGAAGGCGAAGCCGCAGCCCGCCACGACACCGGTGACCGCCGTGAGCGTGAAGGACCAGCCGAGGGCGGGCGCCAGGGGGTTGAGGGAGAAGAAGAACATCGCGAGGGCCCCCGCGACGAGCGGACGACGGGGCCGTACGCGCATGCCGAGCAGACCGCCGACGATCGTGCCGGCGCCGTCGGCGGAGGCGATCCAGCCGTAGCCGCTGGCCCCGTGCTGCTCGGTGAGCAGCGCCGCGCCGAGCGGCAGCGCCGGGCCGAAGACGAACAGGCCGTACACGGCCCAGACCGCGATGACGCCCCACAGCCAGGACCGGGACCGGAACTCGTGCCACCCCGTGGCCAGTCGCTCCCACAGCGGGGCGGCGCCGTCGTCGCCCGCGGTGCTCAGTTTCCGCAGCGGCGCCAGGCCCAGCGCACTGAGCGCGTACGCCGCCGCGATGACCAGGAAGGACCCGGCCACGTCCCAGTAGGCGACGAGGAGTCCGGCGAGGCCGGGGCCGAGGAGGGTGCAGATCGCCTCGGAGATCCGCAGCAGCGCGTTGGCCCGCTGGATGTCCTCGGCGACCTGGGGGACCATGCTCGCCAGCCCGGGCTGGAACATCGCGGTCGCGGCGCCGCTGACCGCGAGCAACGCCATGACGTGCCAGAGCCGTACGCCGTCGGTGGCCAGCAGCGCCGCGAGCGCGAGCATGGCGACCATGCGCACCACGTCGGCGCCGACCATCATCACCTGCGGGGTGAACCGGTCGGCGAGCACGCCGCCGACGAGCACCAGCAGGACGATCGGCGCCATCCACGCGGCCAGCGCGTACCCCACGCCGCCGGCCCCGTAGCCGGCACCGAGGACGGCGGTCGTGAGCGACACCATCAGCATGCCGTCGGCCAGCAGCGACGTGCTGCGGGCCGTGAAGAACAGCCGGAAGCGGTTCGACCGCCACGGGCTGGGAAGCGAGTCCGGCTTCGGCCGGACCGTCACGTCATCCATCGTCATGTCACATCCGCCGGTCCCGGCCGGTCCCTTCGAGGAGAATCTGCTGCCTGCCCCAGGCGCTGCTCCGGTCGGCCTCGGCCGGCGGGTCCTGGACGATCACGTACCGACGGGGCGCCAGCACGCCGGGCCGCCCGGGGAGGGCGTCCATCAGCGCGGCGTGCGCCCCCTCCGGGGTCAGCGGGGAGCCCCCGGAGGCGATGAACGCGGTGAGCCCGTGCTCGGCGTCCCCTTCCGCCGAACCCCCGGTACGCGGGGGATCCGACGTGACATGCACGGGAAGGCCGTCGAGGACCCGGCTCAGGGTCGCCGCGACGGCGGGCGGCGAGACCCAGCAGCCGTCCACCCGCTCCCAGTCCGCTCCGCGCTCGACCGGGCGGACCCCCGTCACCTCCGTGAGCGCGGCGAGCGGCACGTCCGCGACGGCGGCCGCCTCCAGAAGGCGGACGAGACCGGCGAGGAAGCCCTCCGCCTCGTCGCGGGGGAACAGCGCGGGATCGACCCATATACCGAGCCGGAGCAGGGGGTCGATCTCGTGGACGAAGGTCAGGACCCGGGCCGGCAGTACCTGGCCCGGTCCCCGGCTGATCTCCAGATCCGGCCGGGGGGCGTTCTCCCCCTGGGCCGCGGCGTCGAGCGTGGAAGGGAGGGAGGGCGGCAGCGAGCTGACGTCGTTGAAGACGACGTCGCGGGCGAAGTGGCTGCCGCGCTCGAAGGTGGCCCGGCCGATCATCTCCCACAGGGCCACCGCGTCGAACTGGCTGTGCCGGTACGAGTTGAGCGCCGCGCCCCATGCCGTGCGGAGCAGCGCGTCGAAGGTGGGGACCCGTACGTCGAGGGAGAGCAGAGCGTCCTGGGAGAGGGTGTTCACGGAGCGGACCAGCCGTGGCGTGTACCGGTTGGAGGTCGGTACGGCGGCGACGCAGGCGTCCTGGCCCGTGCGGTGGGCGAGCAGCGCGCACCAGGCCGTGAGGAGCACGGTGGCCGGGAGGCCGCCGGTACGTTCCGTCACCAGGGCCAGCGCCCGGGCGCCCCGCCGCGACCGGAGCGTGAGCTGCGGCGCGTGGACCTCGGCGCCCTCGGCACCGGGCTCGGCGAACATGGCCTGCGGTCCGGTGCGGATGATCCGCTCCCAATACCTCAACGAGGCACCGGACTTGCGGAGCCCGGCCGGGGTCGACTCCTCCGCGGCGAGGTCGAGCGGCGTGAGCGCCGACTGAGGGGGGAGCGTCTCGCCGGTCAGCAGCGCGAGCCATTCCTCCTTGAGGACGGCGAGCGCGCTGATGTCCGCGACGGCGTGGCTGGCCGCCAGGGCGACGAAGACCGGGGCACCGTCGACGGTGACGAGGGAGATGCGCAGGGGGAAGTCGCGGTCCAGGTGGAAGCGCTCGTCCCGGGCCCGGAGCGCCAACGACTCGGCGTACCGGGCGGGTTCCTCGGGGAGTTCGGTGTGGTCGAGGACGGTGACCATGAACTCGCCGGAAGCCGCGACGACTTGCTCGCCGGGCGCCGTCCCGGGGGCGTACGGGAAGGTGGTGCGCAGGCCCTCGTGCCGTACCGCGAGAGCGCGCAGGGCGTCGACCGCCGCGTCCAGCCGGATCCCGGGGGGCGCCGGCCACACGTCGTGGATGTTGATGTGGGCGGGCTCGTCGCGCAGGACGCAGCGGATCATGTTGGCCTGCCCCATGGTGACGGGGCCCCGGCGCTCCTGACCGCCCGCGTAGGCGACGGTGAGGGTGCGGGTGTCCACTTCCTTCGGCTGCGAGGAGTCTCGCTCGCTCACCATGTGATGCCTTTCGGGGACGTCGTGGAGCGGGTCAGCGGCGCCCAGGCGTCGATCAGGAGGGCGAAGTCCTCCATGTCGAGCCGGGCCTCGTCGAGGAGTTGCTCGCGTTCGGCCGCGAGGACGTCCGCGGCCTCGGCGTAGCGGCCGCCGAGCTTGCGGTAGGAGCGGTCGAGGACGTCGAACCGTTCGGCGTTCTCGACGGGGTCGAGGCGGGTGCTGTCGCGCACGAACCCGGCCACGGCGGACGCGCGGACGAGTCCCTCCGCGTCGAGCAGCTCGTCGCCGGCCGCGGCCATGCGGGCGTACACGGCGTTGAGGTGCGGCATCGACAGGAGGAACTTCGCGAGCCGCCGCTGGTAGGAGAGGAAGCCGCTGTCGGAACGGCGCTCGCCCGTGTGGAAGTTGACGATGTGACGGTTGTGCAGGACACCGGGCAGCCGGGCGTCGTGGACCACGTGGATGAGGAAGTAGTCGCTGCCGATGGTGTCGGTGGCGGGCGGCAGCGGCACCTGCCCGTACACCTCGCGGGCGAAGCCGATGTTGCACATGTCCACCCGCATGGGGCTGACGCTGGTGAGCGTGGTGCGGTCGCCGGTGAACGGGGCCGTCCCGGCGCCGCGGAACGATTCCTGGATCAGGTTCCGCCGCCAGATCTCCGGATAACCGTCGGGGACCGACAGGCCGATGACGTCCTCGTAGACGGCGGGGTCGAGCCGGTGGATCTCCTCGACGTCCACGGACATCTCGCCGACGAAGGACCCGCCGACCATGGCCACCGGCCGGTCCGCGCACGCGGGGTCGAGCCTGCGCCGGGACATCAGCCCCGCCACGTCGGCGGCCCGCCGCCCCAGGGACGTCAGCTCGTGGTGGAGCGGGAACACCGGCTCGCCGTCCAGGTACTGGTACCGGCTGTCGGAGTCCCGGCGGTGCACCGAAGCGCAGCCCAGGGCCTCCGCGAACAGGAAGGCGCGGTTGGTGCAGGCGCCGTAGGACACCCGGGACGGCAGCATCAGGTCGAGCATCCGGTCGGGCGAGGCGAGGCCGGCCCGGGCGATCGTCTCCCGCAGGAAGGTCCGCTGCTCGGCCTCGTCGAGGTGGTGGACGACGACACCGGGGGCCGGGGGCAGCGCGCGCACCGCCGCACGGTGCTCGGCGAGCACCGGGGCGTCGGAGGAGTCCAGGACGAGGAGGTGCACCTCGACGTCGAAACGGCGCGCTCCGTAGGCGGCTTCCTCGGCGACCGCCCTGATGGTGTCGGCGCAGGCCCGGTTGGTCGGGAGGGTCAGACAGACGCGGCGCACGACGGTTCTCCGCTCAGGCCCTCGGCGGCGGCGGTGTCGTGCCACGAGGTGAGGCCGAGGAGCCGGCTGCCCAGCTCGGTCAGCTCGGCCGTGGGGTAGCGCTTGGACTCGTGGAGCACCGGGTCGCCGACGAGGGTGCGGTTCCAGCGCGGGGTGCGCAGGTGCCGCCAGGACTCGACCCGGGACCGCCGCAGTCTCTCGTGCTCCTCAAGGGCCGGCATCATCGACAGGTACTGGACCGCCCGCACGCCGTTCTCCGAGACGTTGCGCGCCACGCCGTGGGCGAGGAGGCCGTTCCAGATCAGCAGGTCACCGGGGTGGAGTTCGGGGCGTACGACGGGGAACTCCGTCCGGTCCACGGCGGGGCGCAGCGGGTCCCGGTCGGCCGGCTGGCCGATCTTCCACTCCTCGAACTGCCGGAACAGCTCGGGGTCGCACTGGAAACCGCCGGTCTCCGGGCGGGTGTCGTTGAGCGCGATGATCCCCTGCACGCGCTGCGGCGGTACGCCGATCGTCGTGTCGATGTCCCAGTGCAGCTCGATGTCGAAGCCCCGGTCCGTGGGCTCGATCAGGGCGCGGTCGCGGTTCCCGACGTTGGGCGGGTTGAGGTTGAGCCGGTCCAGGGTGACCCACAGCTCCTCGCAGTCCCATACGTCGACGAAGGCGTCGTACACGCGCTGGGCCTGGCGGCTGTTCCAGAGGAGCTGGTGGTGGTACGCCTCGACGAATCCGTAGACGTGCAGCTGCTGGTCCAGCTCGGAGCGGAACGGCCGCTCCTCGTACCAGCTTTCCGGCCTGTCCGGGTCGAGCCCCTGGAAGTCCCAGGTGAAGTCGAGGAGCCGACGGGCCTCTTCGGCCGGGATCGCCTCGCGGACGATGACGTACCCGTACGTCTGCCAGTGCGCGAAGTCCTCCTCGGACAGCACCCGCAGGGGGCGTGACTTCTTCAACTCCCGCAGCGTGGTCTGCGCCAGATAGGCCTCGCCGTCGGCGCTGAAGTACGGCAGGTCCGACGCCGCTCGGTGCAGGTAGGGGCGGCGCGGGCGGCCGTGGGGAGCGGGGGTCGTCATGGGGTCCCTCCGAAGCGGGAGTCAGGGCCTGCCGGTTACCCAGCAGCAGCATTGGTTTAGACCATAGCCCCTGTCAAGTGACGCATCGATATGCCCAGTTGTTTCGCCTTCGTGGGTGAAAGGGCTTCCCATGACCCCTCGTCGGACCTCCCCGCACCCGGCGGCTTTGGTCTAGACAAGCTGTGAGCGACTGACCTAGGGTCCATGGGGCAGCCCCGGTCCCCATGGGCCCCGGCGGGCCCCGTGCGACCCCGTGGCCCCGATGGGTCGGCGGCCGGATTCGCCGCTGCGTCCGGTCAACGGCGACCGTTTTCCCGGGCGTTCGCACCTGTGTCATCACGCCGCGGCGACGCGTCCCGCCGACCCGGCCGACGCCCCCGACTGTTAGCCCACGCTGAGAGGGAGCGGTTTCCATGAGTACGTCACGTGTCACGGCCTTGCCGGACGGCGGTCTGAAGAACCCCGGTCCGGGTCTGCTCACCCTCGACCCGGTCCACACGGCCCTGCTGCACGGCCTGGACGACCTGCTGACCGGTCTCGCCGCCCGCCTCTCCGCCCCCGAGGTCGTCGGACCGCCGCTGCTGGCCGTGGAAGGCCTGGAGCGGCTGGACTACTTCCGCAACTTCCCCCATCTCGGCGTCTCCGCAGGGCGGTTCACCCCCGAGGCCCTCGACGGCCTGGCCGCCGGTGAACAGCCGGGCGAGCTGCCGCTGCGGCCGACCGGCCATCTCCTGCCCTCCGCCACCTGCTACGGCCTGCTGCTCTCCCTGGAAGGGCGGGACGTCGGCGAGGACGGGCTGCGGCTCTCCGCGACCGGCCGCTGCTTCCGTAACGAGACCCACTACGACGGACTGCGGCGCCTCTGGGGCTTCCACATGCGCGAGGTCCTCTATCTCGGCACCAAGGACGGCGCGGTCGAACACCTGCAGAGAGGCGGCGAGTTCGTCCAGGAGATCGCCGGACGCCTGGGCCTCGACCTCACCCGGGCCACGGCCGACGACCCGTTCTACGACCGGGGCGGCTCCCGGGCCCGCCTCATGGCGCTCGACCCCGTCAAGCACGAGTTCAGCGCCCCGGACGGCACCGCCATCGCCTCCGTGAACCGGCACCGCAACTTCTTCGGCGAGCGGCTGGACATCCGCGCGGGCTCCCAGGGACCCGCGTACAGCGCCTGCGTCGCCTTCGGCGTCGAGCGCTGGGTGCACGCGATGATCCTCGCCCACGGCACCCCCGAGCAGGCACTCGAACACCTCCGCGCCGCCTCCGCGGCCTGACGCCCGCGGCCCGAACCGCTCGATCCTCAGGACCACCCGTACCAGCAAGGAGTGACCCCGCACCATGGAACGTATCGCCGCGTGGCTCCACGAGAAGAACCCCGGCCTCGACGGCCCGATCGAGACCGACGAGGACCTCATCGAGGCCCGGCTCATCGACTCGATGGACTTCCTGGAGTTCATCGACCTCCTGGAGGAGATCTCCGGCGACAGCATCGACCTCCAGGACGTCACCATCGACGACTTCCGCACGCTCGACCGCGTACGGCAGCGCTTCCTGACGCCGCCCGGAACGGCGACGGCCTCCGGAACGGCCGTCCCGGCGGCCGCCGGATGACCCCTCGCCCGTGACCGGCGGCCCGCCGTCGGACGGAGACGGCCGTACGGCGCTGGCCGCCGCGGCGACCACCGGGGAGGTCCTCGCCCACCCGGAGCTCCACGAGGGACTGCTCGCACCGTGGGAGCTGCGACGGCTGGACGCGGTACGGGTGCCGAGCCGCCGCGACGACGTCCTGGCCGCGCGGCTGCTGCTGCGGCTGTGCGTCGCCCGGTACACCGGGCGGTCCCCGGCCGCGTCGGCCCCGGCCCAGTTCTGCGCCGCGTGCCGGCGCCCCGGCCACGGCCGCCCGTACCTCCCCGGCCGTCCCGGCGTGGGCATCAGCCTGAGCCACGCCGACGGGCTCGTCGCGGCGGCCGTCGGCCCCGGCGCGGTCGGCGTCGACGTGGAGCCCTCGACCCGCCGCCCCGGCCCCCTGGCGGTACTGCGGCGCGTCCTCCCCGAGGCCGAGGTACGGAAGGCCGCCGCGGAACCGGACCCCGGCGCCGCCCTGCTCCGCCTCTGGGTGCGGAGGGAAGCCCTGCTGAAAGCGGGTGAGGACGACGTCCGGCTGCTGGAGTGGACGGACCGGCACCGCTCCGCCGTGGTGGCGGTGGCCGCCACCGCCCCCGCCACGACCTTCTCCGTCGGACCGGGAAGCGCGGACCCCGGCCCCTTACGGGCGGCGTGCGGTCAGGCCGCCGAACCCCACGCGGTGGTCAGCCCGTCCAGCCACGCCGGCGGCAGTTCGGCGGCGTCCCACTCCTCGTGCAGCGCCGTCGGCGCGGCGATGAGCCGTTCCAGCACGGCGACGCTGGTGGCGGAGTGGACGAGGGAGTAGCGGCCGTGGATCGCGATGGCGCTGCCCGGCCCGTACTCCGCGTACAGCCGCTCCAGGCGGGCGTGATGGACCGAGGAGAACTCCGTCAGCCGCCCCGGGTACCCCGCCCGCTGCCGGGGGCTCATCGTCCCCAGGACCGCGGTGAGCACCTGTTCGGTGGCATCCGGGTCGAGGTCGGAGACGGCGGTGTACGAGAGGTAGAGCGGCGTGACCGCCACCTTCGCCCGCTCCATCTCGGCCCGCCCGACGGGCGAGCGGTCGTCGGCGGAGGTCACCGTCGGATCGAGCGTGATCGCCTCGCGGAGCGTGCGCTCGGCGATGTCGCCGAGCTCGTCGGCGACGGCCCGGGTGCCGGCGAGCCAGCCGGCCGCGTAGAGCTCGCCCTTCTCCTCCGGAGCGCTCCGCCCACGGCCGACCTCCGTCTGCGCGAGGGCCAGTGCGCCGGCCTCGACGAGCCCGATCAGCTCCTCGGCGTCGCCGGACCAGACCCCCGCACGCGCCAGGAGCTGGAGGAGCGTCCTCTTGGCGTTGAGGACGCTGTCCGCGTCCAGCGTCTGCCGTCCCTCGTCGGCGGCGCTCATGGGCTCCTCCTCGTGTCTTCCGCGTCTCGTCCGTGTCTCTCGAACGGCGCGGTTCCGGGGTGCCCCTCGTGCTTCGCCGTCTCCGGACACGCACCCCGCCACGGACACTAGCAGCGGCCGATCATCCCGATCGTGACGCCTGATCACCCGGAACGGCCCGCTGTGCTGGTCGGGCGAATGTCGGGCCGGCGGCGTGGGCCCGAGAGGCCCCGGTGGTACGTCGTCGGCATGCAGCCAGGCACAGCACCGCCGGTGACCCCGTTCCTCCGCACGGCCGCCGCCTACGCGTGGCGGCTCCTGATCGTGGGCCTGCTCGTCTACAGCCTGTTCGCCGTCCTCGGCCGCTTCCACGAGATCGGGGTGGCCGTCTTCCTCGGCCTGGTGATCACCGCGCTGCTGCGCCCCGTCGCCGACATCGTCGCCCGGGGCCTGCCGCGGCCGCTGGCGGTCACGCTCACCCTGCTCGGCGGCGTCGCGCTCGTCCTCGGCGTGCTCGCGCTGGTCGGCGAGGCCGTGGCGGGGGAGCGGACGACGCTGGTCCGCGAGTTCAGGGAGGGCGTCGGCCGGATCGAGGACTGGCTCGGCCGGCCGCCGTTCCGCCTGCACCAGGAGGCCCTGTCCGACCTCCAGGCCAGGATCGGCCAGTTCCTGTCCAGCCATCGATCGGCCCTGGTGAGCACGGCGCTGAGCGGCGCGGGGCACGTCGTGGCCGTCCTGACGACACTGGCGCTCGCGCTGTTCTCCGCGGTCTTCTTCATCAACGCGGGAGACCGGCAGTGGGCCTGGTTCCAGAACCAGCTGCCCGGATCCGTACAGGGCAGGGTGGGGATCGCGGGCCGCGCTGCCTGGCGCACCTTCACCGGCTACACGCGCGGGATCGTCCTGGTGGCCGCCGTCAACGCCGTGCTCGTCGGACTCGCGCTCTGGCTCCTCGGGGTCCCGCTGGCCGTCCCGCTCGCCCTGCTGGAGTTCGGCGCGGCCTTCGTCCCGCTGATCGGCTCGCCGATCGCCCTCGGGGTGGCCGCCGTGGTGGCGCTGGCGTCACAGGGCCCGCTGGTGGCGGCGATCGTGATCGCCCTGATCGTGGTCATGGGCCAGATCGAGGGACACCTGCTGCACCCGCTCGTCATGAGCCGGGCGGTCCGGCTGCACCCCCTGGTGGTGGCCGTCTCGGTCATCGCGGGCTCCATCGCGGCCGGCGTCGTGGGCGCCGTGGTGGCCGTGCCGCTGGTGTCGGTGGTGTGGTCGGTCCACACGGCACTGCGGAAGGCGCGGGCGGCAGAGGAGGCAGGGGAGGCGCGGGAGGCAGGGGGTGCGACGGGGGCGGAGGGTTAGGGTCGACCCGGGCCACCGGGACGCGGGCGGGCCGCCATCGATCCGACGGGGGACGACACGATGACGCACGACGCCAACGCGGACGACGCACCGGAGCACGCCCCTGACGCGGGCGACGTACCGGCGCACGCTCGGAACGCGGACGACGTACCGGCGCATGCCCCTGACGCGGACGGCGCGAAGCCCTTCGCCGCCGGGGTCCGGCAGCCGCTCCACCGGCGCGTGCTGCGGTTGGCGGCGCTGATCCCCTTCGCCGTCGGCGTCCTGCTGCTGTTCTCACACCTCCTCGGGTGGACCGCCGTCGTGGAGGTCACCCCCGGTCGGGCCGCCTTCTGGGTGGGTATCGCGGCGGCCACGGCCGTGCTGGAGCGGCGTCGGGGCGCGCCCGGTCTCGGCAAGGGGTGGCTCCTCGGGTTCGTCGTCGGCGTGCCGGCGTGGGCCGTCGCCGAGTGGCTGGCCGGCTCCGAGCCACTGTTCCGGATCCCCCTCTGGGGCTCGGTCCTGCTGACCCTGCCGGGGCTCGTCTGCCTCGTCGCCGAGCACCGGAGGGGCCCGTCCGACCCGGAAATCACCGGGGTCCCGCCCCAAAGAGACCTCCCGGCCATTCCGTGATACAGTAGTTATCAGTTGCAGTTGTGGTTCCCATAGACTTCAAGTGCTTAGGTGGGTTCATTCTCGCCAGAGCACTTTTTGTATTTTCGGTGCTTTTTCCGGACGGGGCAATCATCGCGGCGACGCCGGGATTCACGCAGTGTGAATTCCGGGTAATGCCTCGAAGGAGATATCGCATGGCTACCGGCACCGTTAAGTGGTTCAACTCGGAAAAGGGCTTCGGCTTCATCGAGCAGGAGGGTGGCGGCCCCGACGTCTTCGCCCACTACTCGAACATCGCGTCCTCCGGCTTCCGTGAGCTGCAGGAGGGCCAGAAGGTGAACTTCGACGTCACGCAGGGCCAGAAGGGCCCGCAGGCGGAGAACATCACCCCCGCCTAAGCTTGACGCGTTCGACGCAGCCGGTGCCCCCCACCCCCAGGGTGGGGGGCACCGGCCGTCGCCGTTTTACCGGGCCTGCAACCCGCCGCAGGCCGCTGCCCGGCGGGTCCCCCGGCATCCCGCGACACCGGATGCCCTCGCGTATCGCATCGCACCGCACGAATACGCCCGGATTCGTACAGGTGCAGTTCTCGGCCCGTTCCTGCATGTCCGACGGCTTGTTTCCGCCGTGGATTCCTTGATACGCGCCGCATCGCTCCCACGCAGATCGCCGTATCGAGGAAGGCCCCCCATGAACCGCTCGGACCGTAAGAACGAGACCCGCCGCCCCATCCCGGCCAAGGGCGAGTTCGCCCTGCCGGTCACCGTCACCCCTGGCCTGCCGCCGGCGGAGACCTTCGACGCGATGGAGCTGCCCGCCGAGGTGCTGCGGACGCTGACCGAGCTCGGCGTCACCACCCCGTTCCCGATCCAGTCCGCGACCCTGCCGAACGCCCTCGCGGGCCGTGACGTCCTGGGCCGCGGACGCACCGGCTCCGGTAAGACGCTCGCGTTCGGTCTCGCGCTCCTCACGCGCACGGCCGGCCGGCGCGCCGACGCCAAGAAGCCGCTGGCCATGATCCTCGTCCCCACGCGCGAGCTGGCCCAGCAGGTCACCGCCGCGCTGGAGCCGTACGCCGGCGCCCTCAAGCTGCGGATCGCCACCGTCTTCGGCGGCGTGTCGATCAACCGGCAGGTCGCCACGCTGCGGGAGGGCGTCGAGATCGTCGTCGCCACTCCCGGCCGCCTCATGGACCTCGTCGAGCGCCGCGACTGCCGCCTCGACCAGGTGCGGATCACCGTCCTCGACGAGGCCGACCAGATGACCGACCTGGGCTTCATGCCCCAGGTCACCGAGCTGCTCGACCAGGTGCCGCCCGGCGGACAGCACCTGCTCTTCTCGGCCACCCTCGACCACAACGTCGACCAGCTGGTCCGTTCCCACCTCAGCGACCCGGTGGTCCACTCGGTCGACCCGTCGGCCGGCGCCGTCACGACGATGGACCACCACGTGCTCCAGGTCCACGGCCCCGACAAGTACGCCACCGCCACGGAGATCGCCGCCCGCGACGGGCGGGTGCTGATGTTCCTCGACACCAAGCAGGCCGTCGACCGGTTCACCCGGCACCTCCTCGGCAGCGGCGTCCACGCGGCGGCGCTGCACGGCGGCAAGTCGCAGCCCCAGCGGATCCACACCCTGGAGCGCTTCAGGACCGGCGCCGTCAGCGTCCTCGTCGCGACGAACGTCGCGGCCCGCGGCATCCACATCGAGGACCTCGACCTCGTCGTCAACGTCGACCCGCCCGCCGACCACAAGGACTACCTGCACCGCGGTGGCCGTACGGCCCGCGCCGGCGAGTCCGGCAGTGTCGTCACCCTGGTCACGCAGGACCAGCGCAAGGACATGGCGCGGGTGATGACGGACGCCGGCATCCGGCCGCGGATCACCCAGGTCCGCTCGGGCGAGGCCGAGCTCAGCCGTATCACCGGAGCGAAGACCCCGTCGGGCGTTGCCATCGGGGGCAACGCACCCGTCGGCGCGGACCGCCCCCAGCGCGGCGGCGCGGCCTTCCGGGGCATGGGCACCGTTCCCGGGAAGCCCGGCCGGGCGAAGAACGAGTCGCGGCGCTCCGCCGAGGCCCGCAAGCAGGCCGAGGCCCGCCAGGCCGCCCGCATCCGGCGCGGAGCCTGATCGGGTCGCGCCGAGGAGGTGCGCCGGCGGAGCCCGTACGGGCCGGTCTTGCGTCCCTGCCGGTGCCGTGGTCGGATGGCACGTCTGTTTTATGATCATGACCACGGGGGGCGGCGCATGACCGGGACAAGGGACCGGTGATCCGTCACACGGGGGGAGGCGACGGTCGACGCCGTCGCGGCGCTCCCTTGATGTCCCGCCCCGTGACCACCCCGAACGCGGAGGGAACAGCATGATCGGCGAGCTCGTGCCCGGCTCGGTCGCCACGGCCTGGCGCCTCGACGACTCCGAACCCGTCACCCTCTTCCCCGAGGAAGCGGCGATCGTCGCGAGGTCCGTCGACCGGCGACGGCGGGAGTTCGCCACCGCCCGGCTCTGCGCGCGCCTGGCCCTGGGCCGGTTCGGGGTGCCCGAGGGCCCCCTGACACCCGGTCCGCGCGGCGAGCCCCGGTGGCCGGAGGGCATGGCCGGAAGCATGACCCACTGCGACGGCTACCGGGCCGCCGCGGTGGCCAGGACGACGGACGTCGTCTCGCTCGGCATAGACGCCGAGCCGGCCCTGCCCCTGCCGGAGGGGGTACTCGACGTGGTGTCGCTGCCCGAGGAGCGCCGTCACCTGGGCGACCTGGCGGCGCGGGCGCCGGAGGTCTCCTGGGAGCGGCTCCTGTTCAGCGCCAAGGAGAGCGTCTTCAAGACCTGGTACCCGCTGACCCGGCGCGAGCTGGGCTTCGACGAGGCGGTGCTCGATTTCGCCGTCGACGGCGATGCCGCCGCAGGCGTGAAGGCGGAGGGGGAAACACGCACCGGCACCTTCTCCGCCCGGCTTCTCGTGCCCGGGCCGGTCGTCGAGGGGACCCGCCACGAACACTTCACCGGACGCTGGCTGATCCGTGACGGGTTGCTGCTCACGGCGATCGTGCTGACGCGGTAGCACGCGAACCCGGGCCGCCGGGCCGGCTCTTCATCCGGAATTCACCGGCTTCGGGGATCGTCGTCCTTCGGATCCTTGCGGACGAGGGGGAGAGCGATGGCGCACGAGGAGACGTCGGGCACGGACAAGGGCACGGGAACGGCCGAGGCCGAGCGGGCCGTCGCCGCGCTGCGGCGCGCGGCAGCCGCCCGCCCCGCCCGCTACCTTCCCGAACTCGCCTACGCACTGCTGGAGTTCGGCTCGCTCCTGGCCGGTGACCCGGACCGCCACGAGGAGTCGATCGGAGTCCTGGGAGAGGCGGCCGGAATCTACCGGGGGCCGACCGGGGCGGACACCGATCTTCATCTCGTGGGCCTGGCCGTCGCGTTGCACCGGCAGGCCCTCAGCCTCGGCGTCGTGGGGCGACGTGAGGAGGCCCGGTCGGTGGCGCGCGAAGCCGTCGACCTCTGGCGGAGGATCGTGGAACGGGGCCTTGACGGCAGCCGGGGCGAACTCGCCGCCGCCCTGGTCAACTTCGGCAATCAGCTCGCCGAGACCGGTCACCACCACGAGGCCCTCGACCGGATCACCGAGGCAGTGGAGATACGGCGCTCCCTCGTCGACCCGGTGAGCGGAGCCGGCCGGGGCGAACTCGCCTCCGCCCTCGGGGATCTCGGCGTCAAGCTGGCGGAGATGGGCCGCCAGGTGGAGGCCCTCGACGCACTGCGCGCGGCGGTCGGCACGTACCGCGCGAGTGAGGCGGCCGGGGAGCGGGAAGTGGGGGAGCTGGGCGAGCACGCGGCGGTCGCCTTCGCCGCCGCCCGTACCCTCACCGGCCTCGGGCGGACCGAGGAGGCCGGCCCCTACTTCGCGGAAGTGGCGGCGCTCCGCGCGGAGATGCACGCACGCGAGCCGATGGCCATCGCGTTCCTGGACCGGATTCTCGACGGCCACGGCTACGGGGTCACCCGGGAGGGCCGGATCGCACGGGAAGAAGCCGATCCCGTCGACCGCGTCGAGCAGGTGAACGCGCGCGCTCTGGCCCTGGCGGATTCCGGCCGGGTGGAGCTCGCCGTCGAGACCCTGGACGAGGCCCTCGCCCTCGGCCGCGCGGCAGCCGCCGACCGCACCAGGAGAAGCGTCGTCGCTCTGGCGCGTACCCTGCACCACCTCGGTCTCGTACGGGCCTGGGCCGGCCGCCGCGCGGAGGCCCTCGACGCCGCCGACGAAGCCGTCCACCTCTGCCGCCGTCATCTCGTCGACGCGCCCGACACCTTCCGGCCCCTCCTCGCCGAGGCGGCGGACAGCCTCGGCAGCCGGCTCGCGGTCCTCGGGCGCCACCGCGACGCCGTCGCGCCGGCGACGGAGGCCGTGGCGCTCTACCGGCAGCTCGCGCACGCCGACCCGGCGACGTACGACGGCGAACTCGCCCGGGCGCTGAACAACCTCGGCATCCGGCTCACCGACAGCGACCGGCACGTCGAGGCGCTCGCCGTCACCGAGCAGGCCGTCGACCTCCACCGGAGCCTGCACCGGCGCGACCCCGCCCCCCAACTCTCCGGCCTCGTCCACGCCCTGGCCAACCTCGGCCTGCGGCTGGCCCGCCTCGACCGCCCCGACGAGGCCGTGCGCCCCACCGCGGAGGCCGTCCGGCTGCTGCGCTCCCCGGACCGGATCCATCCGAGCCACGACGTCGCCGCGCTCGCCGAGTCCCTGGCCTGGCTGGCCTGGTACCTGGGGAAGCAGGGTCACCGCTCAGCGGCCCGTGACACCGCGCGGGCGGCGGAGGACCTGCGGCGGCGCGCCCCGAAACCGGGAAGGTGACCGGGTTCGCCGGGTTCTGGCACCCGCAACAGACCCCTGACCCGGGGTACGGGCCGGGCATCTGACGGTCACTCGTCCGGGCCGTCGGCGACGGGGGTACGGTCGTGATCACGTACGGGCGCAGGCCGCCCCGCAGACGAGAAATGAGGAACCGCATGGCACAGGAACAGCGCACCCCGGTGACCGTCGTCGCGCACCCGGTGGGTCATGTCGTCGGCGGACGTGACGAGGTACGGGACGACGAGTGGGGCGACGTGGTGTCGGTCGTCCGGCTCGACGCGGAGGCCTTTGGCCCCGAGGCGCTGGCCGGTCTCGACGCCTTCTCGCACCTGGAGGTCGTCTACCACTTCGACCGGGTGCGGCCGGACGCCGTCGAGACCGGGGCCCGCCACCCGCGCGGCAACGCGGAGTGGCCGCTGGTGGGGATCTTCGCCCAGCGCGGCAAGAACCGTCCCAACCGCATCGGCGTCTCGCGCTGCAGGCTGCTCCGCACGGACGGCCTGGACCTCCATGTACAGGGCCTGGACGCGGTCGACGGCACACCGGTGCTCGACATCAAGCCGTACATGGCCGAGTTCGGTCCCCAGGGGCCGACCACCCAGCCCGCCTGGGCGGACGAGATCATGCGCCGCTACTACTGAGCGAGGGGGCGGCCCCCCACCGGCGGTGAACCGGCGTACGGAAGTCGAACTAGGGTTTCCTCCGTGCGTGTACTGCTGGTGGAAGACGACGAACCGATCGCCGAGTCCCTGCGGCGCGGCCTGCTGCGCTACGGGTTCGAGGTGGAGTGGGTGACCACGGGGGCCGCGGGGCTCGCCGTCACCACTCCGTACGACCTCGTCCTGCTCGATCTGGGCCTGCCCGACACCGACGGGCTCGACGTCTGCCGGGCGCTGCGGCGCCGCGGGGACGTGCCGATCATCGTGATCAGCGCGCGCAGCGACGAGACCGACCGGGTGGTCGGGCTCGAGATCGGGGCGGACGACTACGTCTCCAAGCCCTTCGGGGTGCGCGAGGTGATCGCCCGCATCCGGGCCGTGCTGCGGCGGGTCCGGCCCGAGGACCGGCCGTCGGGGCCGCAGCGTTACGGCGCGCGGCTGAGCGTGGACCGCAAGGCCGCGCGGGTGTGGTCGGACGGCGCGGAGGTGCCGCTGACGCCCAAGGAGTACGACCTGCTGGCCTTCCTCACGGAGGAGCCGGGCGCGTTGATGTCCCGCGAGCAGATCATGGAGGCCGTCTGGGACGCCAACTGGTTCGGGCCGACCAAGACGCTGGACGTCCACGTGGCCTCGCTGCGGCGGAAGTTGGCCGGGGCGGTGGTGATCGAGGCGGTGCGCGGGGTGGGGTTCAGGCTGGTCGTCGACCCGCAGGCGGACGCCGGAGGTCCGGATTCCGCGGCAGGTCCGGTGCCCACGGCAGGCCCGGCGGCCGCGGCAGGTCCGGTGTCCACGGCAGGTCCGGTGTCCACGGCAGGTCCGGTGTCCACGGCAGGTCCGGTGTCCACGGCAGGTCCGGCGACCGCGCCGGGTCCGGCGGACAGCGCGTGATCAAGCGGCTGATCGTCAGCTACGTGGCGCTCGTCGCCGTCGCGCTCGCCGCCTTCACCGTCCCGGTCGCCTTCACGCTCACCGCCCAACTGCGTGCGGACACCGAGGAGTCCGTACGTCGCGAGGCGACCACGATGGCGCTGCTGCTCGGGGACGGCGACGAGCCCGCCCGGCAGGCGCTCTCCCGGATGGCCGGGGCGTACGCGGACGAGACGCCCGGCACCGTGGAGGTGGTGGCCGCCGACGGCAGGGGCGCGGTGCCCCCGCTGCCGCTTCCGGAGCACCCGGGGGACGCGGCGTTCGCGGAGGCCCTGCGGCGGGGGGTGACCACCGTCGACTGGGGCTCCCGCCTCGTCTGGGGACCGGAGCTGGTGATCACCGTGCCCGTGTACGAGGGCCGGGACGCGGTCCGGGGGGCGGTGGGCGAGGAGCGGATCGTGGGCGCCGTACGCATCCGGTACGCGACCGCCGACCTGACGGACCGGCTCTGGCGGATCTGGGGGTTCCGGGCGATCCTCGCGGTCGGGGTGCTCGCCATCGCGGCCGGCCTCGGCGCCGTCGTGGCCCGGCTCCTGACGAAGCCGCTGCGCCAACTCAACGACATGGCGAGCAAGTTCGGGGACGGTGACCTGACGGCCCGGTCCCCCGTCACAGGACCCCAGGAGACGCGGACCCTGGCCCGGACGCTCAACCAGGGAGCCGAGCGCCTCGACACCCTCGTCGCCTCGCAGCGCATCTTCGTCGCCGACGCCTCGCACCAGTTGCGTACCCCGCTGACCGCGCTGCGGCTCGCGCTCGACAACATCGCGGACGGCGTCGACGACGCGTTCGTACGGGAGGACGTGGACCAGGCGACCGCCGAGGTGGTCCGCATGAGCCGGCTGGTCAGCGGGCTGCTGGTGCTCGCCCGTGCCGAGGCCAAGGTGTCCGCGCCCGAACCGCTGGCCCTGCGCGAGCTCGTCGAGGAGCGGCTGAACGTCTGGCGGCCCGCCGCCGACGAACGCGGGGTCACGATCGTCCTCACCGGGAACGCCGACGACGGGCCCCGGGTGCTCGCGGGCCCCGGCAGTCTCGACCAGGTCCTCGACAACGTCCTCTCCAACGCCCTGGAGGTCTCGCCGGACCGCGGGACGATCACCGTACGGGTCGAGACGGACGGCCCGGACGAGGCGGTCCTGGAGATCCTCGACCAGGGGCCCGGCATGTCCGCCGCCGAACAGGCCCGCGCCTTCGACCGGTTCTGGCGCGGCCAGGGCCTGACCGGCCGCACGGGCTCGGGCCTGGGCCTCGCCATCGTCAAGCAGCTGGTGACGGACGACGGCGGCGGGGTGGCCCTGCGGGACGCGCCCGGCGGCGGTCTGTGCGTGCGGATCGGCCTGCGGACGGCGGCCGACGTCCCGCGCCGGATCAGCCCTCGGCCGGCACCACCGAGGAGTGGTGGTTGACGATCAGCCACGTGCCGTCGCGCTTCTCGTACTCGTAGGTGTAGCGGGCGTCGACCGCCTTGGTGACACCGGTCTTCGGGTCGGTGAGGTGGAAGCGGTAGAGGCCGGCGTCGATCGCGGAGTTCCGGTCCAGGACGTGGATCACGGAGCGGACCTTCTCGCCCCTCGGCTTCTTCTGCAGGAAGTGCGCGAAGTAGTCCGCTATCTCGGCGTGGTTGGTACGGATCCGGGGCGAGGCGGTCGGCAGCAGGACGGCGTCCTCGGCGTACCGGTCGGTGACCTTCTCCGGGTCGCCGGTCAGCAGGGCCGCGTTCCACTGGTCGAAGAGCGCGGCGATCTCCCGCTCGGCGGCCTTGCCACGTTGTGCGCTCTTCTCTCCGTTCCTCTCCCCGCCCTTCTCGTCGGCGACGCCGACCCCTGCGGCGAAGGTGCCGAGTGCGGCCACGGCGAGCGAGGCGGCGAGGGCGGCGCGGACACGGGACTTACGCATCATCGGTGCTCCTGCTTCGAGTGAACGTCCCTCGAACGACGAGTGGTTCGAGTGCTGTCACTCTTGCGGCGGACGGTTTAACCGCCGTACAGCGGACGGCAAGAGCATGGACAAGACTCGGGAAAGACCGCCCCGCCGACGGCGTTCGGGCCGGGGGAGAGGTCGGCCGCAGGCCCGCGCCGAGGCGATGGGCCCGTGTCGGCTGCGGCGGTGCCGAGGACGTACGCGGCCGCCCGCGGGCCGGTTTCGCACCGGCGCGCGGGCGGTAGCCGGCAGGTCAGGCGTGGACCACCGGTTCTCCGCTGAGCGCGACGCCCGCCGCGCGCAGTTCGTCGAGGGCGACGCCGGTGGTGTCCGCGGCGACGCCGGCCGTGTAGTCGAGCAGGACGTGGACGTCGAAGCCCGCCCGGACGCCGTCCAGCGCGGTGGCCTTCACGCAGTGGTCCGTCGCGATGCCGACGACGTCGACGCCGCCGACCTCGCGGGCGCGGAGCCACTCCCCGAGCGGCGTTCCGTTCTCGGTCGCGCCCTCGAAGCCGCTCTTCGACGCGGAGTGCGCCCTTGAAGAAGACCTCGTCCACCGCGCCGGAGGTGACGACGGGCTCGAAGTCCGGGTGGAAGTCGCCCCCTTCGGTACCGACGACGCAGTGCACCGGGAACGAGTTCTCGAAGTCCGGCACGCGCCCGCCGTTCACCCGATAGGGATCATGAAACGGGACGGACGGGTGGGAAGGGGATCTCCGAGAGGAGCGGCAGCAGGGACTCCTCCTCGTACTCCAGGTGCGCCGTGAGCTCCGCCGACATCCGGGCCAGGTCGGAGCGGAACCGCTCGGGGTCGGCGCCCGCGATGTCGGCGAGCAGCGCGCCGAGTTCGCCCTGGAGGCGCGCTACCGTGCGGTGTTCCGTACGGAGCCGCTCGAAGACGTCGGCGAGGTGCGGATGACGGGCTTCGAGGCCGGGGAACAGGTGGGTGTCCTCGGCGACGTGGTGGAACTCCAGCGACTGGCAGAACGCCAGGCAGCGTTGCCGGATCCGGAACCCGAGCCCCGGCGCCGGCGGGGCGCCCGGTCCTCGGTGGGCCGCCCGCGCGGCGAAGTGGGCGTCGACCTCGTCGCGTACGTGTCCCAACTGGCCGCGGAGCCAGACGTGGACCTCCATGAGCTTGTCGGCGAGGTTCCGGACCTCGGCGGGGCTGTCCTCGGAGACCGCGGCGGGCTCCAGGACCACGACGGGCAGGGCGCGTGCGGTGTTCTCCTGGTACGTGCCGTAGCCGGGCTCGGCGCGCACCACGTGCGCGAACAGCCGATCCCGGCGCTCCCCTTCGGCGGGGACCGCGATCGCCTCGAACTCCTCGGCACCGAGCTCGACCCGGACCAGGGGGTGGGCCAGCAGGTTGTGGTACCAGTCGGGGTGCCGTTCGGACCCGAGGTTCGAGCCGACGACCATCAGCAGGCCGTCGTGGCGCACGTATCCGAGGGGCACGGTGCGCTCGGCGCCGGATCGCGCGCCGGTGGTGGTGAGCAGCAGCAGATCGCCGCCCTCGAAGGAGCCGCCGACCTGTCCCTGGTTGGCTCGGAACTCGTCGATGACGGACTGGTTGAACGATGTGGGCATGATGCTTCGTATCTCCGTGAAGGCCGCCGGGTCCGGCCGCGGGGGCGTGACGACGGCGGGGGGCGCCCGCGCGTGCGGGCAGAGCGGGACGGGGGCCCGTGAGGACGCGCCGCAGGCGGGCGGTCACGGGACGGGAACGCCCAGGTGCCTCACGCGGGAACGCCGCGCGCGAGTGCACCTGGAGCGTCGGATCAGGCGTGACCTGTACGGAACGGACTCATCCGAGGTCCTCCAGCGAACTGGTGGTCGCCCGACCGCCGGCCGGCCCACTGCTCTGTGGCCGGCGCCACGCGCCACAGATCCGATTAAACCACGGGCCCGACGAGCACCGGACGGAGACGGAGCCCCGAGCCGGCGGGGTGTCGTGAGGCTTGCGCCGGCTCGGGGGTGGCGTTATCGCACCAGCCTGGCGGCGGCCCAGTCGGCGTGGTCGCTGTTGATGCCGTCGCCGGCGTCCGTGACCTTGAGGGTCAGGGAGGTCACGCCGGTGATGTCGATGTCGAGGGTCCGGGTCGCGGTGGCCGGGATCATCGGGGTGGGGCTTTGGTAGAGCCTGGTTCCGTCGCCCCAGACCTCGAAGATGACCGTGGCGTTGGCGTTGACCTCGTCGTCGACGCCGATGTCGGACTGGAAGCGTGTGTACGTGCCGTTGAGGGCGTAGGTGATGGTGCCGTTGGCGTGGGTGCCGATGCCCTTGGCGTACGTGGTGCCGTTCAGTCTGAGGGGGTTGGCATCGACGCTCCTGTCCTTGCGGACGGTGCCGAAGTCGCTCCTTGCCTCGCTCCAGGCGAGATCGCTGAGGTCGGCCGTCTGTCCGCTTCCGCCGGCGGCGGTGGTGACGGCGACGCTGTCGCCGGCCGCGGAGACGTTGTCGGCGGCGTCCACCGCCTTCACCGTGAACGTGTACGGCGTCGAGGCCGACAAGCCCGTCGCGGTGAAGCGCGTACCCGTCGACGTACCGACGAGCGTGGTGCCGTTGTAGATCCGGTAGCCGGTCACGCCGACGTCGTCGGTCGATGCCGTCCACGTCAGGTCCACGCTGTTCGACGTCACGTTGCTCGACGTGAGGGCGGTCGGCGCGGTGGGGGGCGTGGTGTCGCCACCCGCGGCCCCGGTGGTCGCGGTCACGGATGTCCCCGCGGTCACCGGGACGGTCACGTAGGACACGGTCTTCCCGTACAGCGACTTGGTCTGCGGCGTCCGCGCCGTGCCGTTCACGGTGATCGTGGCGGGGGTTCCGTAGAACTGGGCTTCCCAGGTGACGGTGGAGCCCGAGTTGTTCGTCAACGTGGAACCCGTCGTACCGGTGTGCTTGAGCTTCAGATCGCTGGCGCCGACCTTGAGGTGGTCGATCTCCACCCACGGCGTCTCGGAGGTCAACCGCGAGACGGTGGCCACCTTGTCGTGCGGGGCGTCCGGCTGAACCCCCATCATGCCGTCGATCACGCTGCTGACCGCGAGGAACGAGACCTCCGGATAGGCGTTCTTGCCGGTCATGAGCTTCTTGAGCCAGGACCAGCCCTCCGAGGACCGGTTGTACTGGTAGTACATCTCCGGCAGATAGGAGGTCGCCTCGACGTTCAGGTCGTCGTCGTTGGCGGCGATGAAGTCCAGGTAGCCGCTGGTCCTGGGGCCGTGGTCGCCCAAGCCCGTGAGCATCATCAGGAAGCTGGCCTCGTGTCCCCAGCTGCTGTAACCCGTGCCGGCGGCGTCCTTGCCGCGGAGGTACCGGTTGTTCGTCGCGTCCCACCAGTTCGCCTCGAAGTGGTCGCGCACCCGCTGCGCGCGGCCCGCCCACTTCGCACTGGCGGTGTTGTCGCCCTTCGCCTTGAGGATCTCCGCGTAGGCCAGCATCGACTGGTACTGGTACCCGAGCGAATCGGCGGCGGAGACGAGGTTCTCGTTGGGGAACTCGAAGAACGTCGCCGTGTACTCCCCGGGCTGCTTCCTCGAAACCGGCTGTTCGCCGGACGGGTCGGCGTCGTTCCACCTCACCTCGTGGCTGTCCAGGAACGAACCCATCGTCGAGTCGTAATACGCGGAAAGGGTCGGATCGTTGATCCAGTCCGCGTTGCCCGTCCACTGGTACTGCTTGTACGCCTTGGTCATCAGGTTGAACGGCGACGGCAGTTCACGGAATCCGGTGCCGTCGATGTAGTACATGGCTCCGTAGGAGCTGTGCGCCCACAACGGCCAGCCGTTCTGGCCCGGATCGTCGGCATCCCCGGCGAACGTCCTCATCATGTTGTACGTCTCGGCGTCCAGGCCGAGCGCGTGCGCGCCGTCCGACTGGTGGGAGATGTCCCGGTTGTAGAAGGCCTCACGGTTCGTGTAGCTGCCCCAGTAGCCGGGAACCACCGTCGTGTGCGTGGAGTTCTTGAGGCGCCACCACTCGGGTTCGTGTCCCATCATGGGGTTCCCCGGGTGGAACGTCATGGCCAGGGCCCGGTTCTTGCCCCAGGTGAAGCCGTCGTTCAGCGTCGCGTTCGGCGAGTCGAGGGTCAGCGAGCTGGTCGGAGGCCCGACGTGTGCCTGGATCGTGATCCTGTCGACGCGCGGCACCTCGCCGGCGGACGTGGCGGTCAGCTCCAGGGTGTCACCGGCCTTGAGCGCGACCTTGCTCGACGTACGGGTGTCGATGTTCACCGGGTCGGTGTAGTCGCGGCCGTACCGCTGAGAGGTCGCCCAGGAATCCACGGGCGTGGAGTTCACGGAGATCTTGTACGTCACGCCGCTCGCGGTCTTGCCGTTGTAGCGCGTGATGATGTCGTACGTGCCGGCGATGCCGTCGAAGGTCGTGCGGGCGGTGCTGGTCTGTCCGGACGCACCGCGTGCGTAGGTCACGTGGTCGACCGACGTGCCGTTCCAGGTGTGGTTCACGGTGTCTGTCGCGAAGTTGGTCAGCGACATGTTCTCGACTTCGATCACATAGGGATCCGCCGTCGACTCCGCCGCCGCGGGTGCGACGGGTAAGGACATCGCGGTGCCGGTCGAGACGAGTACGGCGGAGAGTGCGCAGGCGAAGCGGCGCATGGGCGATCGATCCTTTCGCGTGGGGGTGTTCCTCGTGCCGAGGGCGGCCGGCCCGGAGAGCGGCCGGCCCGGAGAGCGGCCGGGCCGGAGAACGGCCGGGCCGGAGAACGGCCGGGCCGGAGAGCGGCCGGGCGGTGCGGGGCGACGTCGGAGCGCTGTCATCCGAGCCGTACCCGCCGTCGCCCAGGTCCGCCTGCCGCTGCGGTTTCGGCGCAGGCGTGAGGAGAGCCTGGGGGAGAGGTGCGCGGGCTCCTTCCCTCGCACAACGTGTTGGAAGTAGTTGAACTGTGTCGCCTATTGAGTGCTTCGCGGAGTGGGGGTGTCAAGAGGTGCGCGCGGTTCGGCCGCGTCGGCCGCGCCCGTGTGCGGGCTCGAGTGTCGCGGTCCCGGCGGACTGTTTCGAGGCAAGGGGCTCGGCGACGCCGGCCCGCACGACGCCGCGTATCTGCAGCTCAGCGCTGCGAAGCGGTCGGATGGCCGCTGCTGCGGCGAGGAGGCCGGGGCGGGGTGGCCGCTCGTGGAACGGCACGATCCGCGCGGGATTAACTGGCAGCTTGCAGCAGCAAATTGACGCAGGGTCGGAAAGTTTTCATTGATGTGTTGCATGTGGCGGCAGGCGTGAGTAGCGTCCTGGCCCGCAAGGCCATGTGCGGACTCGTCGGGAGAAGCCCGCTCAGGGGCGGACCGGGCCCCGGACGATGCCGCGGATGACGTTCAGGTCGAGGAGGTCCTGGGGGCGTAGGCGGAGTTGGTCGGCGGTGGTGGCGGATTCCTCCGGAGTGCGTTTGAGGATGGCCGCCGCGAGTTCGGGGGCGATGACGGAGAAGTAGCTGTCCGGGGTCGCCCAGGTGTTGTCGGGGGCGGCGAGCGCGAGCGCGCCGCCCGAGCCGCCTTCGCCGATGAGGAGCGACGTGAGCGGGGTGCGAGCGGTGGCGACGGCCTCGAAGAGGGCGGCGATGGCGGGGCCTGCTCCGTCCCGCTCGGCCTCCGGGTCGTTGGCGGCTCCCGGGGTGTCGACGAGGGTGAGCACCGGGATGCCGAGGCGGTCGGCGAGCCGGATCAGGCGAGCTGCCGTACGGAATCCGGCGGGGCGGGTGGCGGTACCGCACTGGGCGGCGTACGCGACGGTGCGGCCGTCGGGCCGTCGGCCGAAGCCGCAGGTCATGCCGGGGTCGGTGCCCCCGCAGCGGTCGCCGGAGATCTCGGCTCGGAGCGAGAAGAAGGCGTCGAGGTAGGCGGGTGCCCTGGGCCTGTCGGGGTGCCGGGCGCGCGTCACGGCCTCCTGCCCGGACAGGTGGGGCGACGTGTCCGTCGCGCCGAGCGCGGTCGGGGGCGGGACCGGGCCCTCGGCCGGACGTGTGAGGAGCGTGAGCCAGCGGCCGAGCGTGGCGCGCAGCTCTCCCGCTGTCAGGACGGCGTCGATGTGGCCGTGGGCGAGCTGTGCCTCCGCGGTGTACGCGGCGGGGTCGGCGTCCGGCGGGCGCACCCGGGAGCCCGCGAAGCCGACCTGCGCGCCGGTCAGCGCGAGTACGACGTCGGAGCCGGCTCCGAGCGTGGCCCAGCCGCCGCCGGTCGTCGGGTCCCGCAGCACCGCGATCTGTGCCAGACCGGCGGCCCGTGTGAGCGCCGACTCGCGTGCCAGGTACTGGAGTTGCAGGAGTGCCCGCATCCCCTCGTGCATCCGGCTCCCGCCGGTGGCCGGCAGCACGACCACGGGCAGCCGGCGGGCGCGGGCCAGCCGGTGGGCGGCGACGGCCCGCGCGCCGGTCCGCTCGCCGATCGAGCCGCCGAGGAAGCCGAACTCGAAGGAGAGCACCACCGTCGGTACCCCGCCGATCGTTCCGGTGCCGCAGACCACCGACTCGTCCTCGCCGGTCCGGGTCGCGGCGCGGCCGTGGGCTGCGGCGTAACCCGGCCACCCGATCGGTCCGTCACCGCTCAAAGGGGCTTCGGTGAAAGGGAGTTCGGTGAAGTCGTCGGCGACGAGGGCGATCGCCTCGCGTGCCGTCATCGTGTCGGTCATGCCCGCCTCGCCGCTCGTCGCCTGGGCCGCCCGTACGGGTGGTGGGGCGGTGGTGGTGCGTCGTGTCCACCGTACGTCGGGAGTGAGGTGGGGGAGCGGGCGAGTGGGCGAGTAAGGGGGGCGTGTGCGAGCTCAGGGGGTGCCGGGCCCCGGGGTGCGTGGTCCAGGGGCCCGGCAACAGTGCGTGTACGGGTGTGTCAGACGCCCGGCCGCGGTGCCGACGTGGCGCCGGCCGTCGCCGCCGTCCCGCTCCCGGCTTCCGTCCCCTGCCGTCGGCGCCGGAGCCAGGACCGGCGTCGGGGTCGGTCGGGCAGCCAGCCGAAGGCGAGCGAGCTGCCGACCAGTCCCAGCATCATGCCGATGACGAACCCGCCCAGGTTGGAGGTGACCCAGCTCCCCAGGGACGCCAGGACGCCGACGACCGAGTAGAAGAGCCGCTGGCGCGGGTTGAGGACGACGAGCAGCCCGCAGATCACCATGAGGACGGGCAGCACGTATCCCACCAGGCTGTCCGCCCCCGCCGTGAGGATCACGGTGATGCTCGCCCGCTGGGTCACCAGGATCTCGGCGCCGCCCAGGGCGAGCGTGAGGCCGGCGCCGAACGGACGGTGGTACCGCCAGAGCCGGAAGGTCCGCCGGAGGCGGCGGGGGTGGCCGGGCGCCATGCTCAGCAGCCCTTCGAGCTGAAGCGCATGTGCAGGTCGGGCAGGGTGAAGCGGACGGCGGTCGTGGCGTAGTTGGTCTGCCGCAGGTCGTTGATCCTGACGGTGTCGGCCTGCTGGCCGAACACGCCCAACGGGCCCTTGACCGGGGGTTTCTCGAAGGTGCTGGCGTCGCCGCCGATCTCGATGTTGTCGAAGTCGGCGACCTTGCCGGAGATCTCCGTGGAGTCGGTGGTGAGCCCGGAGGCCTTGACGGGAGTGCCCTTGCCGCCCGCCGTGATGTGCAGGAAGGTGCCGCCGAGCTCCACGCTCTGGCAGAGGTTGGTGAGCTCGGCCTCGCGGATCGCGGTGACGATGACCAGGATCTGACCGCCGGTGTCGCCCGCGTTGGGGCTCCCCTCGGCCATGTTGTCGAGGCCGCCGAACTGCCCGAAGCCCCTGCCCTCCAGGGAGTCGGCGGTCACCGTGAACGGCATGCCGGAGATGGCGAACTGGGCGGCGAGGGCTCCCTGCGCGGTCAGGACGACCAAGGTGGCTGCCGCGGCCAGGGCGGGCCCGCCCATCAGCGCGGCGCGTCGGAAGCGGACCCGGCCGCGTCTGTCGGAGCCGTCGTCGGGTAAGGGGGAGTGCGCGTTGTCCTGGGTGGTGTCGGACTGTGCCATGAGGTGCTCCTGACATGAGTGAGGAAACAGACCTGCGCGGCGGCGTCCTGGCGCGGACCGTTCCCCGAGCTGCCCGGGTCTTCCTCGCGTGGTGCGGAGGCAGACGTGCCGCAGGGAACCTTTCGGACCGTAAGGCTTGCGGTTACCCGGGGTCAACTAGCGTGCGGAGACGGCCTGTCGGCAGCCCGACGATCGATCATTCGCGGGTGAAGGGAGCCACGACGACATGCACCAGACTGTCGAGCAGGAGAGGGAGATCGGTGATCCGTCCCTCGTCGACCGCGCGATGAACCGCCGCGTGGACGGCTCCCACCACGATGTCCACCAGCTCGCCCCGCGCCACCCATGGTGGCCCCGGCGGCGCGTCCGCGAAGAACCGTCGAAAACTGGCCAGAAGTTCGGCACGGGCGCGGCGCCCCGCGGGCCCCACCGACTCGATCTCGACCACCATGGTGGCGAAGGCGGGGGTCTGCGTGAGCTGGGTCAGGAGCACCCTTAGCCCGGCCCGTACGGAGGCCGGCCAGTCCGCCGCGCCGCCCCCCTCGTCGTACGCCCGCTGCATGGCGCGCACCACGATCTGGGTGCCGCCCCGGTAGGCGGCGATGACGGCGTCCTCCTTGCCGGAGAACAGCTCGTAGAACACCGGGCGGGTCACTCCGGCCGCCCGGCAGATGTCGCTGATGCGCGCGCCGGCGTAGCCGTTCTCCGCGACCGTCCGGGCCACTCCGTCGAGCAGCCGTTCCCGCTGTCGGGAGGCCACTTGTTCGGGGGTCAGCCGGCGCGGCCCGGGGCGCAGGGAGCGCTCCGGTTCGCGGCCCGAACGGGCCCCCGGCAGGACGAGCCCCTCCTCGGCCTCGCGAGCACTCGTCATCGGCCACATCCTTCCGGGCTTGTTGACGTCGCATACTCGGCAGGATTACAACCCTCGTGGGTTTTCCTCTCGGTGCGCCGAGTGTCATCGGGTGTTCTCACGTGTTCGGTGGAGCCGCTCCCCGAGGGACGGGACGCGTCCCCACCGTGCACCGCACCGAGTATCACGCTCGCGCACCTCTCACGAACACCGCTGCCGGAGATCCGTGGCGCCGGATCGCTCCGGCGGCGGTCGTACGCCGCTCATGCCCATGCCCATCCTCATGCCCGTGCGGCACCCCCCACCCCCTGGGCTCCCCACGCCCATGGGCGCCGCAGAGCACCGCCGGCACCGCAGAGCACCGCCAGCACCGCCGATCTCCGCACCCCCACCTCCGTACGGAAGGAAGCACCCCCATGCGCAAGCGCGCTCTCCTCGCGACCACCCTCCTCGCCGTCTCCGCCACACTGGCCGCGACCACGCAGGCCGGGGCCACCGGCTCCACCGCCGGCGAGGTCCTGACCACCGGCAGCGCCGGCGGCACCGCCGTCGCGATCGGCGACGTCCTCTCCGCCTCGCTCCCCACCGGGACCAAGGCCAGGATCGCCACCACGCAGGGCGGCTCCACCGGCATCACCTGCAGCACCTCGGCGTTCACCGCCACCGTCACCGGCAACCCGGCCGCACCCGGCACCGCCACCGAGTCCGTCACGGCCCACACGCTCAGCAGCTGCACGACCAACATCATCGGCGCGACGGGCGTGCAGAGCATCACGGTGAACAACCTGCCGTTCAGCACCGCCGTCGTCTCCGGCGGGGCGCTCACCGTCACCGCGGGCGCCGCGGGCCCGATCCAGACCACCCTGAAGATCAACAGCATCCTCGGCCTGATGACCTGCGTCTACCGGGCCGGCAGCCTGACCGCCACGCCCTCCAACACCGACAACTCGCTCACCTTCACCGACCAGCTGTTCACCAAGGTCAGCGGCCCCGGCATGTGTCCGGCCAACGGCTACTTCTCGGCGAAGTACGGACCCGTCCTGGACACCAGCCAGGCCGGCAGCCCCGCCGTCTTCGTGAACTGAACCCCGTCGTGGCCCCGCCCTCCCCGTGCGTACGGGGGAGGTCGGGGTTCACGCGAAGATCCCGCTCCCGTGGGGGGCGTACAGGTCGAGGAGCCGGACCCGGGTCACGTTCAGGCGGTGGGCCAGGATCGACCCCACCCAGAACGTGACCGAGGCGCCGAACTCCGCGTCCGTGTGGCACATCGACCGGACGGCCGGGGCGTCGAACTCGTACGCCCTCACCGGCGTCATCGCCTCGGCCCCCGACTGGCACAGATACGGGGGGAACAGCCAGGAGAGACCGACCAGCTCGCCGTGGCGCAGGGTCTCGATCACCGGCGACCCGCGGCCCGGCACCCTGGCGTCGAGCGTCACCGCACCCGTCTTCACGATCCAGAACCGGTCGGCGTGCTGCTGCTCCTCGAACAGCCGGTGACCGGAATCGAAGTGCACGTCCTCGGCGAACGCCATCAGCCGCTCCCGGTGCTCCGGCGGCAACGTGCTGACCTTGGGCGCGGCATTGGTCATGGCGGACCCTCCTCGGACGCTCGGCTCCCACCCCCAGTGTCCGCCCGCCCGTCCCCGCGCGCAGGGACGGGCGGGCGGACAGGCGCGAAGGAGGTCGGGCGAACGGCGGTCGGGCGAACGGCGGAGACGGACATGCGGGGCGAGCGCCGCGCACGTAGCGTGGCCGCGGGGAGACGGGGCGGGAGCAGGGGCGGGATCCATCCCTCACGCAGATCGGTTCGGAAACCCATGGCAGACAAGCCCACGATCGTCCTCGTGCACGGATTCTGGGGCGGCGCCGCCCACTGGTCGAAAGTCATCGTCGAGCTCCACCGGCGGGGCTACGACAAGCTGCACGCCGTCGAGAACCCGCTCACCGCGCTCGCCGACGACGCCGAGCGCACCCGGAAGATGATCAAGCAGGTCGACGGGCCCGTGGTCCTCGTCGGGCACTCCTACGGCGGCGCCGTCATCACCGAGGCCGGTGACCTGCCGAACGTGAAGGGTCTGGTCTACGTCGCGGCGTTCGCCCCGGACGCGGGGGAGAGCCCGGGACAGATCACCCAGGAGATGCCGCCGGCCGCCTTCGACAACATCGTCCCCGACTCGGACGGCTACCTCTGGATCAAGCAGGAGGCCTTCCACGACAGCTTCGCCCAGGACCTGACCCAGGAGGAAGCGCTGGTCATGGCCGTCACCCAGAAGGCACCGCTGGCCTCCACCTTCGGCGACACGGTCACCGCCCCGGCCTGGCGGGTCAAGCCGTGCTGGTACCAGGTCTCGACCCAGGACCGCATGATCCACCCCGACAACGAGCGCCGCATGGCGCAGCGCATGGAGCCGCGCAAGACCATCGAGCTGGACGCGAGCCACGCCTCGCTCGCCTCCCGGCCGGTCGAGGTCTGCGACCTCATCGAGCTCGCCGTACGGGAGACCGCCGGCTGACGTGCCCGAGCGGCACGGCCGCTCACCCGCGGCCCTTCACCTCGGGCCCCCGGCCCCCGGCCGTCGGCCCGCGGCTCTCCGCCCTCTCCCCGCCACCCCCCGCCCTCCGCCCGGCCCGGCGTGCGCGCGCCGGGTGGAGGGCGGAGCATGAACGTGAGGAGGGAGCGGCAAACGGGGGCGTGACCCTTGGAGGGTGCCATGCCCGTCCCGGCAGGCGGCGACGCGCTCGTCGTGCTGAGCGGCGTCGACAAGCACTTCGGCACCCTGCACGTCCTCCAGTCCATCGACCTGACGGTGCACCGCGGTGAGGTGGTCGTCGTCATCGGGCCGTCCGGCGGGGGAAAGTCGACGCTCTGCCGGGCGATCAACCGCCTGGAGACCGTCGACTCGGGTGAGATCGTCATCGACGGGCGTCCCCTCCCGGCCGAGGGCCGCGAACTCGCGGCCCTGCGGGCCGACGTCGGCATGGTCTTCCAGTCCTTCAACCTCTTCGCGCACAAGACCGTGCTCGACAACGTCACCCTGGGCCAGATCAAGGTCCGCAAGAAGGACAAGAAGGCCGCCGAGCAGCGCGCCCGCGCCCTGCTCGACCGGGTCGGGGTCGCCGAACAGGCGGACAAGTACCCGGCCCAGCTCTCCGGCGGCCAGCAGCAGCGCGTGGCGATCGCCCGCGCCCTCGCCATGGATCCGAAGGTGATGCTCTTCGACGAGCCGACCTCCGCGCTCGACCCCGAGATGATCAACGAGGTCCTGGAGGTCATGCAGCAACTCGCCCGGGACGGCATGACGATGGTGGTCGTCACCCATGAGATGGGCTTCGCCCGCTCCGCCGCCAACCGCGTGGTCTTCATGGCCGACGGACGCATCGTCGAGGAGACGACCCCGGACGAGTTCTTCAACAATCCGCGCAGCGACCGGGCCAAGGACTTCCTGTCCAAGATCCTTCACCACTGAGCCGCGGCCGTCGCCCGATCCCCGATCAGCAGCCCCCAGGGGTGATCCATATGAACCCGCTCAGGACCGGCAGGGCCACCGTCGCCGTCGCCGCGGCAGTCGTCCTCTCCTTCACCTCCGCAGGATTCGCCTCCGGCGCGTCCGGCGCGGCCGGGGACGTACCCCGCGACCACGGTGGCGACGAGATCACCGTCGGCATCAAGTACGACCAGCCCGGCATCGGCCTGAAGACCCCCGACGGCACGTACACGGGCTTCGACGTCGACGTGGCGACGTACATCGCCAAGGAGCTCGGCCACGACCCGTCCGACATCGTGTGGAAGGAGGCCAAGAGCGCCGACCGGGAGACGCTGCTCCAGCGCGGTGACGTGGACTTCATCGCGGCCTCGTACTCGATCAACGACAAGCGGTTGGAGAAGGTCGACTTCGCGGGTCCGTACCTCCTGGCCCACCAGGACGTCTTGATCCGGGCCGACGACGACTCGATCAAGCAGCCGTCCGACCTGAACAACAAGAAGCTCTGCTCGGTCACCGGCTCGACGTCCGCGCAGAACGTCAAGGACAAGATCGCCCCGGACGCCCAGCTCCAGGAGTACGGCGGCTACTCCGAGTGCCTGACCGGCCTGGAGAACGGTGTCATCGACGCCGTCACCACCGACGACTCGATCCTCGCGGGCTACGCCTCGCAGGCCGAGTTCAAGGACAAGTTCAAGCTCGGCGGCTTCAAGATGAGCAACGAGAACTACGGCATCGGCGTCCAGAAGGGCAGCGACCTCAAGGCCAAGATCAACACCGCCCTGGAGAAGATGGTCGCCGACGGCTCCTGGGACGCGGCGGTGGAGAAGAACTTCGGCCCCGCCGGCTACCAGAACGAACCCGCCCCGCAGATCGGCGTCATCGTGAAGTGAGCGGGCCGTCGTGTTCGACTTCCTCCAGGGGTACGACCTGCTCGGAGCCTTCTGGGTGACGGTGCAGCTCACCGTCTACTCCGCGATCGGCTCCCTCGTCTGGGGGACGCTGCTGGCCGCCATGCGCGTCAGCCCCGTCCCCCTCATGCGGGGCTTCGGCACCGCCTACGTCAACATCGTCCGCAACATCCCCCTCACCGTCATCATCGTCTTCACCTCCCTCGGGCTCTTCCAGACGCTCGGAGTCAGCCTCGGCGCCGACAGGTTCACCACGATCAACTTCCGGCTCGCCGTCCTCGGCCTCACGGCCTACACGAGCGCCTTCGTCTGCGAGGCGGTCCGCTCGGGCATCAACACCGTCCCCCTCGGACAGGTCGAGGCGGCCCGCGCCATCGGACTGAGCTTCCCGCAGGTGCTGCGCCTGATCGTGCTCCCCCAGGCCTTCCGCTCCGTCGTCGGCCCGCTCGCCAACGTCCTGATCGCCCTCACCAAGAACACCACCGTGGCCGCCGCGATCGGCGTCGCCGAAGCGGCCCTGCTGATGCGCGAGATGATCGAGAACGAGGCCCAACTCATCCTCATCTCCGCGATCTTCGCCGTCGGCTTCCTCTGCCTCACCCTGCCCACCGGGCTGTTCCTCGGCTGGGTGGCCAAGAAGGTGGCGGTGAAACGGTGAAGGACAGACCGACGGTCCTCTACGACGTCCCCGGGCCGCGCGCCCGGCGGCGCAACCTCCTCTGGACCCTGCTGTTCCTGGTCGCCCTCGCCGCCGTGGTGTGGTGGGTCGTCTCGAGCCTCGCCGAGAAGGGCCAGCTCGAATGGTCCAAATGGGCGCCCTTCTTCACCGACGCCCGCGTCTGGGAGACGTACCTCCTGCCCGCCCTCAAGAACACCGTGATCGCCGCCGCGCTCGCCATGGTGATCGCCCTGCCCCTCGGCGCCTTCCTCGGCATCTCCCGCCTCTCCGAACACCGCTGGCTGCGCGGCGCGGCCGGCAGCGTCGTCGAGTTCTTCCGGGCCATCCCCGTCCTGATCCTCATGCTCTTCGCCGACGCCGCGTACTCCGAGTTCACCGACATCAGCCCGGACGTCCGCCCCCTGTACGCGGTGGTCACCGGCCTCGTCCTCTACAACGCCTCCGTACTCGCCGAGGTCGTCCGCGCCGGAATCCTCTCCCTGCCCAGCGGCCAGACCGACGCGGCGAAGGCCATCGGCATGCGCAAGGGCCAGACCATGACGTACGTCCTGCTCCCGCAGGCGGTCACCGCCATGCTGCCGGCCCTCGTCAGCCAGCTCGTCGTCATCGTCAAGGACACCGCCCTCGGCGGCGCGATGCTGGGCTTCTCCGAACTCCTCGCCTCCGTCCGTCCGATGAGCGCCAACTACGGCGCGAACACGATCGCCTGCTTCACCGTCGTCGCCGTCATCTTCGTCGCCCTCAACTTCGCGCTCACCACCTTCGCCTCCTGGCTCGAAGGCCGGCTGCGGCGCGGCAAGAAGTCCACGGGCGCGGTCGTCGGTGCCGGGGCCGTCGAGGAGCTCGCGACCCCGGGCGAGCACCTGGAAGGCCCAGCGCCGCCGCCGGACACGCGGTAGGGCCTGTCCGGCCGATCACGGCGGCGCACCCCGGGTTCCGCCGCGCGGGTGAAGGCACCCATCCGAGGGGCCGGGCGTGCCGAAGTACTCACCATGAACGCCACCAGGACCGCGCGCGAACCCGCCTACGCGCCCACCCGCACCGACCGGCTGCTCGCCGCGGTCGGCGGTCTCGTCGCCGCGTACGTCTCCCTCGCCGTCGCCGACCTCGTCGCCTCCCGGGTACGGCCCGAGGCCGCCCCCGTCCCGGCCGTCGGCGGCGCCGTCGTCGACCGGACCCCGGCCGGCCTCAAGGAGTGGGCGATCCGCGCCTTCGGCGAGAGCGACAAGGCGGTCCTCCAGCTCGGCATCCTGCTCCTCCTCGGCCTGCCGGCCGCCGGGATCGGGCTGCTCGCGCTCCGCCACCGGGCGGCCGGCTCGGCGGCGGTCGGCGCCTTCGGCCTCCTCGGCGCGCTCGCCGCCGTCACCCGCCCCGACTCGGACTCGGCCCTGGACGCCGTCCCCTCCCTCGTCGGCGCCGCCGTCGGCGCGGCCCTGCTGTACGTCCTCATCGGGCGGCTCCTCGCCCCGAGGCCCGGTGCCGCCCAGGCCGACCGGCGCGGCTTCCTGATCGTCGCCGCGTCCGCCGGGCTCGCCGCGACCGGCGCCGCCGCTCTCGGCCGGGCCGTCGGCTCACCCGTGGAGGAGAACGCGACCGCCTCCCGGGCGGCACTCCGACTGCCCCGGCCGGTGTCCCCCGCCCCGCCCGTACCCGCCGGAGCCCAGCTCCGCGTTCCCGGCATCAGCCCCTTCCTCACCCCCAACCGCGACTTCTACCGCGTCGACACCGCGCTCGTGGTCCCCAAGGTCGACGCCGGCCGCTGGCGGCTGCGCCTCCACGGCAGCGGCGTGCGCGAGGAACGCACCTTCACCCTGCCGGAGTTGACGGCACGCAGGATCGTGGAGCGGGACATCACGCTCGCGTGCGTCTCCAACGAGGTCGGCGGCCCCTACGTCGGCAACGCCCGCTGGCTCGGCGTCCACCTCGCCGACCTGCTCCGCGAGGCCGGCGTCCGCCCGCCCTCCGAGGGCGGGCCCGCCGACCAGCTCGTCGCCCGCTCCGTCGACGGCATGACCATCGGCACCCCCGTCGAGGAGGTCATGGACGGCCGCGACGCCCTCCTCGCCTTCGGGATGAACGGGGAACCCCTGCCCTTCACCCACGGCTTCCCCGTCCGCATGATCGTTCCCGGTCTGTACGGATACGTCTCCGCCTGCAAGTGGATCGCCTCGATCGAGCTCACCACCTTCGACGCGTACGACGCCTACTGGGTCCCGCGCGGCTGGGCCGCCGAGGCCCCCGTCAAGACCCAGTCCCGCATCGACACCCCCCGCCCCCTCGCCCGGCCCGCCGCCGGCACCGTCATGATCGCCGGGGTGGCCTGGGCCCAGCACCGGGGCATCACCCGGGTCGAGGTACGGATCGACGACGGGACCTGGCGGGACGCCCGGCTCGCCGCCGAGGACAGCCGCGACACCTGGCGCCAGTGGACGTACCCCTGGGAGGCGACCCCGGGTCGGCACACCCTCACCGTCCGCGCCACCGACGGCACCGGCGCCACCCAGCCCGAACGGCGCACCGGCACGATGCCCGACGGGGCCCAGGGATGGCACTCGGTCGTCGTCACGGTGGCGTGACGAGAGGGCGACGGGAAGTGACGAAGCGTAACGAAGCGGCTCCGCAGGTCCGTTCGAGCCCTCTATGAGGGAGACTGCTCCCGTGCGTGGACATCTGCCGGACGAGAACCCCGGGTTCGTAGGGCGCCGCACGGAACTGGAGCGAATATCCGCCGCGTTGGCGGAGCACCGCCTCGTCACCGTGACCGGCGTCGGCGGCGTCGGCAAGACGCGGCTCGCGCTGCGCGCGGCGCACCGCGCCGCCGGCCGGTTCCCGGACGGCGCCTGGTGGACCGACCTGACCCCCCTCGACGGCGACCGGCTCCTCATCGCCCTCGTCGCCGACTCCGTCGACCTCGCCGACCACACCCCCGGCATGGCGAGCACCGCGCTCTGCCGCAGGCTCGCCGAGGACCGGCTGCTGCTCGTCCTCGACTCCTGCGAGCACCTCGCCGACCCCTGCGCCCGGCTCGTCGCCGAACTCCTCGCCGCCGCCCCCGGACTCACCGTCCTCGCCACCAGCCGCCGCCCCCTCGGCGTCGACGGGGAACGGACCATCGCCCTCGACCCGCTGCCACCCGCCGGCCGGGACGCCCTGGAGCTGCTCCGCAGGGCCGCCGGGGAGGACTTCCCCGCCGCAGGGCCCGCCGGAGAGGTCTGCGTACGCCTCGAAGGCATCCCGCTCGCCCTGGAACTGGCCGCCGCGCAGATCCGCATCCAGGGCGTCGAGGCCGTCCGCGACCAGCTCGGGACCCGCCTCGACACCCCGCCGGATGCCCGCTTCGCCCTGCTCGCCCACACCGAGCGGGTATGGCCGAGCCGCCACCAGACCCTCCGCGCGGCCATCGGCTGGAGCCACGAGCTGTGCACCCCGCTCGAACGGCTCCTCTGGGCCCGGCTCTCCGTCTTCCGCGGCCCCTTCGACCTCGCGTCGGCGACCGCCGTGTGCGCCGGCGGCCCGCTGACCCGCACGACCCTGCCGGAGGCCCTCGACGGACTCGTCCGGTCCTCGGTGGTCCGCCCGCCCGACGCCGCCGGCCGCCACCGGATGCTCGACACGATCCGCGCGTACGGAGCGACCTGGCTGGAGCGGACCGGCGAGACCGGGACGGTCGCCGACCGGCACGCCGGCCACTTCCGGAGCCTCGCCCGCCGGGCGGACACCGCATGGCTCGGCGCCCGCCAGCTGCGCTGGTACCGGAGCGTCGACGCCCACCACACCGACCTCCGCACCGCTCTCGACCGGCTGCTCCGCACCGACCCCGACGCGGCCCTCGACCTCGTCGGCTCCGTCGCCTTCGCCTGGTCCTGCCGCGGCCGGCTCCGCGAGGCCCGCGACGGCCTCGAACAGGCCCTCCTCCTCAGCGGCGCCCGGGGCCGCGCCCGGGCCCGCGCCCTGTGGGCGCTGGGCGTCACCCTCGTCCTCCAGGGCGAGTCCGGCCCGGCCCAGGAGGTCAGCGAGCGCTGCGCCCGCGAGGCCCGGTACACCGAGTACGAGGAAGCGCTGGAGGAGGGCTGCGCGGACGCCCCCGCGCCGGGGCCGTACCCCCGCACCGGGCGGCCCCGGCCCGGTGACCTCACCCTGGACGCGGCCGCCCTCGCGGGGCTCCTCGCGCTGACCACCGGTCGGCCCATGGCCGCGTACGTCGTCGTGGACCACGTCCTCGACGCCGTACCCGGTGGACCGGCCGACTCCGCCGCCCGTCTCCGCTGCGGACTCGTCCGTGTCTTCGCCCTCACCGGCCTCGGCCGGCTCGCCGAGGCCCGTGAGCGGGCGCTCGCCCTCCGCGCCCTGTGCGAGGAGCTCGACGAACACTGGACCCGCACCGCCCTGGAGTACCAGCTCGCCCTCACCGGACTCCTGGAGGGCGAACCGGCGGCCGCCGCGGGACACGCCCGCGCCATGCTCGAAGGCACCCGGCGGCTCGGCGCGAGCCTGGGCGTCGCCCTCGGCCTCGACGTCCTCGCCACGGCCCTCGCGGCCGCCGGGGACGGCGAGCGCGCGGCGGACGTCTCCGGCACCGGGGAGGCGTACTGGCGCTCCACGGGCCAGCCCCGGCGCGGCCTGCCCGGCCTGCGGGCGCTGCGCGAGAAGTACACCGACACGGCCCGGGCGACCATCGGCGAACCCGCGTACGAGGAGATCTTCCTGCGCGCCCTCACGGGCCTCCCGCAAGACGGCCTCGACCGCGCACTGCGCGGCTCCGTGCAGGCCTGAGGGGGCCGGCCGCTCGGCGGGGCGGGCGCGTGGCCCCGCTCCCCGCAGGCCCCAAGACCGGGCGCCGGGGGCCCCCACCCCGCCGACAGGACACCCCCGGCCGCCCGGCGCACCATGAGGACATGGACGGATCCCTGACCGGACTGGGGGACATCAGCGCACCGGGACGGCTCGCCGACCCGGACGAGGGCATCAGCGCGTACGAGCTCGCCCTCGCGGCCCGTAACCACGGGCTGCCGCTGGAGGCGCTGCGGTACGACGTCACACCACCCGGCCTCCACTACGTCCTCGTCCACTACGACATCCCCGCCACGGACGCCGCCGACTGGCGGCTCACCCTCGGCGGCCGGGTCCTCCGGCCGCTCGCCCTGGACCTCGACGGGCTGCGCGCCAGGCCCTCCGTCACCCGCCGCGTGACCCTGGAGTGCGCCGGGAACGGCCGCGCCCACCTCACGCCCCGCCCCGTCAGCCAGCCCTGGCTCGTCGAGGCCGTCGGCACCGCCGACTGGACGGGCGTCCCGCTCGCCGCGCTCCTGGCGGAGGCCGGGACCGCCGAGGACGCGGTCGAGGCTGTGTTCACCGGCGCCGACCACGGCCTGGAGCGAGGCGTCGAGCAGGACTACCGTCGAAGCCTGCCCCTGTCGGTCGCCGCGGACCCGGCCCGGGAGGTCCTCGTCGCGTACGAGATGAACGGGGCGCCCCTGCCCCCGCAGCACGGCTCCCCGCTCCGGCTCGTCGTCCCCGGCTGGTACGGCATGGCGCACGTGAAGTGGCTGCGTGACATCACGCTCACCGCCACCCCGTACACCGGATTCCAGCAGAGCGTGGCGTACCGCCTTCGAGGCCCGGCACCGGACGCCGCGGACGCGCCCGACGACCCCGGGGAGCCCGTCACCCTCATCGCGCCCCGGGCCCTGATGATCCCGCCCGGCTTCCCCGACTTCATGTCCCGCACGCGCGTCGTCCGCCCCGGTCCCGTCCCGCTCGCCGGCCGGGCCTGGTCCGGCCACGGACCCGTCACCCGCGTCGAGGTCAGCGAGGACGGCGGCGCGGCCTGGACCGACGCCGAGGTGGACCACGACCCCGCGCACCCCTGGGCCTGGGCCTCCTGGCACACCACCTGGACGGCGACCCCGGGGCTGCGGCGGCTCACCGTGCGGGCCACCGACGCCGAGGGTCACGTCCAGCCGCTCGCCGCCCCGTGGAACCGCGGCGGCTTCGCCAACAACCTCGTCCAACGGGTCGAGGTGCTCTGCACCCCGGAGCCGGCCACGCGCTAGGGGGCGTCTTGTCGATCAGGCCGGGCTCGCGGCCCTGATCCGGCCTGATCGACAAGACACCCCCTAGGGCGGCCGGGGCCGGGCGACACCCCGAGGCACCGGTGCGTAGAGTCGACCCCGGTACGCCGCTGCCCGACACGTCGAGCGGCGCGGCCCGCACACCGCAGCCCGACCCCGACGAGGAGACCCCCGTGACCGACCCGGCGTCCACCGCCCTCCAGCAGCAGATCGCCCGGGATCTCGAGGTGTCCGACACCTTCGACCCGGCCGTGGAGATCGAGCGCCGAGTGGCCTTCCTCGCCGAGCGCCTCACCTCCACCGGGCTGCGCTCCCTCGTCCTCGGCATCAGCGGCGGCGTCGACTCGACGACCGCCGGCCGGCTCTGCCAGCTCGCCGTCGAGCGGGTCCGCGCCGCGGGCCACGACGCCACCTTCCACGCCATGCGCCTGCCGTACGGCGTCCAGGCCGACGAGAGCGACGCGCAGACCGCCCTCGGCTTCATCCGCGCCGACCAGGTCCTCACCGTCGACGTGAAGGCGGCCAGCGACGCGGCCCTGGAGGCCTGCCTCGCGGGCGGTGTGACCTTCCGTGACGCCCACCACCAGGACTTCGTGCAGGGCAACATCAAGGCCCGCCAGCGGATGATCGCCCAGTACGCCGTCGCCGGCGCCCACGACGGTCTCGTCGTCGGCACCGACCACGCCGCCGAGGCGGTCTCCGGCTTCTTCACCAAGTTCGGCGACGGCGCCGCCGACGTCGTCCCGCTCACCGGTCTCACCAAGCGGCGCGTCCGCGCGGTCGCCGCCGAGCTCGGCGCCCCGGCCGAGCTGGTGTGGAAGACCCCGACGGCCGACCTGGAGACCCTGGACCCGGGCAAGCCCGACGAGGACGCGCTCGGTGTCACGTACGACGACATCGACGACTTCCTGGAGGGCAAGCCGGTCGCGGAGGCCGCCTTCGCCTCCATCGTCCGCCGCTACGAGCTCACCGAGCACAAGCGGCAGCTCCCGATCGCCCCCTGAGCGGTACGCGGCCCGTCGGCGGATCCTGGAAGGGGGCCTCGGAAGAGTCCCCCGGAAGGGAGTACGCCATGTTCGGCGAGACCACGGCGTTCAGCGGCTTCTCGGTCGACGACCTCGACGCCGCCCGGCGCTTCTACGGCGAGACCCTGGGCCTGAAGGTGGAGGAGAGCGGCGAGGGCGACATGCGCATGCTCTTCCTCACCCTGGCCGGCGGGAACCGGATCTTCGTCTACCCCAAGGAGAACCACACCCCCGCCACGTACACGATCCTCAACTTCCAGGTCGACGACGTCGACCGGGCCGTGGACGAGCTGGCGGCGCGCGGGGTGACCCTGGAGCGCTACCCGGGCTTCGACGCGGACGAGAAGGGCATCGTGCGGGGCGCCGGGGGAGACGGAGGCGCCGGAGGACCGTCCATCGCCTGGTTCACGGACCCGGCGGGGAACGTCCTCTCCGTCCTCCAGGACATGTGAGCCACGGGGCTTCCGCACCCGAACGGCCCGGCCCGGGTGCGGAGGGACCCCCGTACCGCCTGCAATGGGAGCGTGACCGCGCCGCCCGACGACTGCCTCGCCCGCAACGAGTGGATCTGTGGCGCCTACGTGTCCACACGGAGCGAGATCCTCACCGACGCCGTCGTCCAGCACCTCCAGCTGACCGCCGTCTCCGTCGCCCTCGGTCTCCTCCTGGCCCTTCCGCTCGCCGTCGTCGCCCGCCGCTGGCGCTGGTCGGCCGGCCCCGTCCTCGGGATCACCACGGTCCTGTACACGATCCCCTCGCTCGCGATGTTCTCGCTGCTCCTGCCCGTGTACGGACTCTCCGCCGCCCTGGTCGTGGCCGGCCTCGTCCTGTACTCGCTCACCCTCCTCGTACGGAACATCCTCGCCGGACTCCGGGCCGTCCCCGAGGAGACCCGCCAGGCCGCGCGCGGCCTCGGATACGGCCCCGTACGCCTGCTCCTCACCGTCGAACTGCCCCTCGCGCTGCCCGCCGCCATGGCCGGGCTGCGCATCGCCACCGTGTCCGCGGTCTCCCTCGTCACCATCGGCGCGATCGTCGGCCACGGCGGCCTCGGCAACCTCATCTACGCGGGCATGAACAGCTACTTCAAGGCCCAGGTCCTCACCGCCTCCGTCCTCTGCGTCCTCATCGCCGTCACCGCCGACCTGCTCCTCCTCGGTGCCGAACGGCTGCTCACCCCCTGGACCCGGAGGCAGGGCGCGTGACCACGCTGACCGACGCCTGGTCCTGGCTCACCACCGCCGCGCACTGGTCCGGAGAGAACGGCGTCGGGAACCGGCTCGGCGAGCACCTGTTCCTCACCGTCGTCTGCCTCGCCCTCAGCTGCCTCGTCGCCCTCCCCGTCGCCCTCGTCCTCGGCCACCTCGGCAAGGGCGGCGCGCTCGCCGTGAACCTCGCCAACGCCGGACGGGCCGTCCCGACCTTCGCCGTCCTCGTCCTGCTCCTCCTCAGCCCCGTCGGCCCGTACGGCGAGTGGCCGACGATCATCGCTCTCGTCCTCTTCGCCGTGCCCCCGCTGCTCACCAACGCGTACGTCGGGATGCGCGGCGTCGACGCCGACGTCGTACGGGCCGCCCGGGGCATGGGCATGACGGGCGGTCAGACGCTGGCCCGGGTCGAGCTGCCGCTCGCGCTGCCGATGGTCCTCACCGGCGTACGGATCGCCGCCGTCCAGCTCGTCGCCACCGCGACCGTGGCCGCGCTCGCGGGCGGGGGCGGACTCGGCCGGATCATCACCGCGGGGTTCAACCTCGCCTCGACTCCCCAGGTGGTCGCCGGGGCCGTCCTCGTCGCCGCCCTCGCGCTCGTCGTGGAGGCGGTCTTCGAGGGCGTCCAGCGTCTCGCGCCCGCCGGGGCGCGGGGGAGCGGCGCGTGACATCGCCCCGCGTATCCGCGGCCGCCCTCGTGCTGCTGCTCGCGGCCTCCGTCTCCGTCGCCGCCTGCGCCGAGGGCCCGAGCCTGGAGGAGCGCGGCGAGGTCACGGCCGCGCCCGGCGGCAGCCGCGACCTGACCGTCGGCTCGGCCGGATTCACCGAGAGCGACCTGCTGGCACAGATGTACGCGCTGCTGCTCCAGGAGGCCGGATACCGCACGAAGATCCTCTCCGTCACCAACCGCGAGCTGTACGAGCCCGCTCTGGAGAGCGGGCAGATCGACGTCGTCCCGGAGTACGCCGCCACCTTCGCCGACTGGCTGAACGCCAAGGTCAACGGGCCGGACGCGCCGACCGTCGGCTCGCCCGACCTGACCGCCACCATGACCGCCCTGCGCGCGCTCGCCACCCCGCGCGGGCTCACCGTGCTCGACCCCGGCCGGGCCGTCGACCAGAACGCCTTCGCCGTGACCGCCGCCTTCGCCGCCGAGCACCGCTTGAGGACCCTCAGCGACCTCGGGGCCACCGGGCTCCCCGTCCGGCTCGCGGCCGGCGACGAATGCGTCCAGCGGCCGTACTGCGCCCCCGGCCTGAAGAAGGTCTACGGGATCGACGTGACCGCCGTCGACCCCCAGGGCGTCGGCACGACCCAGGCGAAGCAGGCCGTCCAGAGCGGCCGGGACCAGCTGGTGCTCACGACCACGACCGACGCCACCCTCGACGACTTCGGGCTCGTCCTGCTCGACGACGACAGGCAGCTGCAGAACGCCGACCACATCGTCCCCGTCGTCAACCGCGCCCGCGCCGGGAGCGCGGCCGTCACCGAGACCCTCGGCCTGCTCAACACCGTTCTGACCACCGCCGATCTGGCCGAGCTCAACGAACAGGTGGACAGCTGGCGCCGTCTCCCCGAGGACGTGGCGAGGAACTACCTCACCGGGAAGGGCCTCCTTCCGGACTGACCCCCCGGCATGTGATCCACTGTCCTGGCGGGGGCGTACCGAACAGGAGCAGGAGCAGCGTGACCACCTACCGCCAGCCGGGCCTCGTCCTCACCGACCACCGCTTCCCCGTCCCCCTCGACCACTCCCGCCCCGACGGCGAGCGGATCGAGGTCTACGGCCGTGAGCTCGTCGCGAGCGGCCGGGCAGGCAAGGACCGGGAACAGCTCCCCTGGCTGGTCTACCTGGAGGGCGGGCCGGGCTTCGGCGCCCGCCGTTTCGTCGGGCCGCAGGCCTGGCTGGGACGGGCCGTACGGGAGTACCGCGTCCTCCTCCTCGACCAGCGCGGCACCGGCCGCTCCACCCCCGCCAACCGCCAGACCCTGCCGCTGCGCGGCACCCCGCGCGAGCAGGCCGACTACCTCGCCCACTTCCGCGCCGACTCCATCGTCAAGGACTGCGAGACCATCCGGCGGCGGCTCACCGGCGGTGCCCCGTGGACCGTCCTCGGCCAGAGCTTCGGCGGCTTCTGCGCCACCCACTACCTCTCCACCGCCCCCGAGGGCCTGGAGACCGTCCTCGTGACCGGCGGCCTGCCCTCCCTGGACGCCACGGCCGACGAGGTCTACCGCGCCGCCTACCCCCGCATCCGGCGCAAGAACGAGGCCCACTTCGCCCGCTACCCGCAGGACGCCGAACGGGCCCGGGCGATCGCCGCCCACCTCCTCGACCGCGAGGTCACCCTCCCCGGCGGCGGGCTCCTCACCGTCGAGGCCTTCCAGTCCCTCGGCATCCTCCTCGGCTCCGGCGACGGCACCCACCAGCTCCATCTGCTCCTGGAGCACGCGTTCGTGCCGACCCCGGGCGGCCCCGCGCTCGCCGACGCCTTCCTCGAGCAGGTCCAGGCCCACCTGTCGTACGCGGGACACCCGCTCTACGCCGTGCTCCACGAGGCGATCTACGCCCAGGGGGAAGGGCCCACGGACTGGGCCGCCGAGCGTGTCCGCGGCGAGTTCCCCGAGTTCGACGCGGCCTCGGCGCTCGCCGGAGGCGGGCCGTTCCTCTTCACCGGCGAGACCGTCCACCCCTGGCACTTCACCACCGACCCGGCCCTGCGGCCGCTTCGCGAGACCGCCTCGATCCTCGCCGAGCGAGAGGACTGGGACCGGCTCTACGACCCCGAGCGGCTCGCCGCCAACGAGGTCCCGGTCGCCGCCGCCGTCTACCACGACGACATGTACGTGGACACCGACCACTCCCTCGAAACGGCGAGCGCGGTACGCGGCCTGCGGACCTGGGTGACCGACGAGTTCGAGCACGACGGGGTACGGGCAGGGGGCCCGCGCGTCCTGGACCGGCTGCTCTCCCTCGCCAGGGACGAGGCCTGACGGTTCGCTGCCGCTGCCGCTGCCGCTGCCGCTGCCGCTGCCGCTGCCGCTGCCGCTGCCGCTGCCGCTGCCGCTGCCGCTGCCGCTGCCGACCGCCCGCTGCCGGTGCCGACCGCCGGGCATAGGATTCGGCGCGCAATCGACCAGCAATGGCACCGCGCTCGGCGCGGCGGCGAGCGTGAGGGGGCCCGGGATGGCGGGACGTGAGACTCCGGCGTCCGGCCGGGAGCTGAAGTTCCGGGCCCTCATGGCCGAGCTGCGGCGCGGCATCCTGGACGGCACGTGGCCGCCCGGCAGCAAACTCCCCACCGAACGGGCCCTCGCCACCGAGACGGGCCTGTCCGTGACCACCGTCCGCCGGGCGTACGAGGACCTCGTCGCCCTCGGTCTCGTCGAGCGCCGCCAGGGCGCGGGCACCTTCGCCGCCCACCGCCCCGAGCGGGACCGGACCGGCCGGCGGATCGTCGGCGTCCTCGTCCCCGACACCACGTTCTACTACCCGCGCGTCCTCCAGGGGATCGAGAAGGAGCTCGCGGCGGACGGTGCCCGGCTCGTCCTCGCCTGCTCGCACTACGACCCCGACGAGGAGGACGCCGCCGTCGAACGCCTCCTCTCCGCGGGCGTCCACGGACTCCTCCTCGTCCCGAGCCTGCACACCGCCACCGATCCCGGCCGGCGCGCCGAGGAACTCCTCGCCCTGCCCGTGCCCGCCGTCCTCGTCGAGCGCCGGCTCGCCGCCCAAGGCCCCGGCGACGCCACCGAGCACGTCTGCACCGACCACGAGGGCGGCGCCTACGACGCCGTACGCCATCTCCACGCCCTCGGCCACGAGCGCCTCGGTCTCGTCATCCGCACCGACGCGCCCACCACCGCGCCCATCGAGTCCGGCTTCACCCGGGCGCTCCACGACCTCGGACTGCCCGAAGCCCCGCCGTACGAGCGTGACGTGATGGCCCGCTGGGACCCGGACCGCGCGGACCTGGCCCTCGCCGCCCTGCGCGCCGCCGGCGTCACGGCCGCGCTCTGCTTCGGCGACCGGGAGGCGGCCCTGATGCTCGGGGCGGCCCGCCGCGCCGGGCTCCGGGTGCCCGAGGACCTCGCCCTGATCAGCTACGACAACGAGTTCGCCGACGTCGCGGAGACCCCGCTGACGGCCGTGTCGCCGCCCAAGTACCAGCTCGGCCGGCTCGCCGCGCAGATCCTCCTCCGACGCCTCGCCGAGGGGGACGCGGCCCCGCTCCACCAGGTGCAGCTGCGGCCCCGGCTCGTGGTCCGCGCCTCCTGCGGGGGAGTACGGGGAGCGGGAGGCGAGCAAAAGTCCAAGCGGTGAGTTCCCATTGCTCATGGTGTGCTCTTGACCGCTGCCGGTAGAACTCGATCCGGACCCCACGGGGGAGTCCGCGAGGAGAGGACCCGGACCATGAGCACCCATGTCATCGCGGAGATCGCCAGCCAGCCCGACTGCTGGCGCCGAGCCGCCGAGACCGCCGACCGTCACGCCGCCCGGCTGCCCCGCCGGGGCGAACGCGTCGCGGTCGTCGGCTGCGGCACCTCGTACTTCATCGCCCGCGCCTACGCGGCGCTGCGCGAGTCCCTCGGCGCGGGCGAGACCGACGCCTTCCCCGCCTCCGACCGGACCCCGCTCGGCCGCGGCTACGACCGGATCGTGGCCCTCACCCGCTCCGGTACGACCACGGAGGTCGTGGACCTGCTCACGGGCGCCGCCGGCCGCATCCCGACGCTCGTGCTCACCGGTGTGCCCGACAGCCCCGCCGGACAGCTCGCCGACGAGACCGTCGACCTCGGCTTCGCCGACGAACGCTCCGTGGTCCAGACCCGGTTCGCGACCACCGCTCTCCAACTCCTGCGCGCGGGGCTCGGGGTGGACCTCGGGCCCGCGATCGCCGACGCGGAGCTCGTGCTCTACGAGCGGTTCCCCGCCGTCTGGGAGCGGCGCGCCCAGTTCACCTTCCTCGGCACCGGCTGGACCGTGGGGCTTGCCGACGAGGCGGCGCTCAAGCTCCGTGAGGTGGCCCGCGCCTGGACGGAGTCGTACGCGGCGATGGAGTACCGGCACGGCCCGATCAGCATCAGTGACCGGACCAGCCTGGTCTGCTGCCTCGGCCCCGCGCCCTCGGGTCTCCGGGACGAAGTGGAGTCCACGGGAGCCCTGTTCGCCGCCGACGCGATCGACCCGGTCGCCGCGCTCGTCCGCGCGCAGCGGCTCGCGGTCGCCCTCGCGGACCGCCGCGGCCTCAACCCCGACCGTCCGCGCCACGTTTCGCGCTCGGTGATCCTCGCCGGAGCGTTCCGCCCCACCGCCGCGGACGCGGCCCGTATCCTGCGTTCATGATCGAGAACGACGTCAAGGACCTCCTGGACATGCCCGGCGACTGGCAGCGAGCCCTCGCCGTCGTCGCCCACCCCGACGATCTGGAGTACGGCTGCGCCGCCGCCGTCGCCGACTGGACGGACGCCGGGAAGGAGGTCGTCTACGTCCTGGCCAGCCGTGGCGAGGCCGGCATCGACACCCTCGCCCCGGACGTCTGCGGCCCGCTGCGCGAGCAGGAGCAGCGGGACAGCGCCGCCGTCGTCGGCGTCGACACCGTCGAGTTCCTCGACCACCGCGACGGCGTGATCGAGTACGGGCTCGGGCTGCGCCGCGACATCGCGGCGGCGATCCGGCGCCACCGCCCCGAACTCGTCGTCACCCTCAACCATCGCGACACCTGGGGCGGCGGCCCCGGCGCCCCCTGGAACACCCCGGACCACCTGGCCGTCGGCCGCGCCACGCTCGACGCGGCGGCCGACGCGGGGAACCGCTGGATCTTCCCCGAGCTCACCGAGCAGGGCCTGGAGCCCTGGAACGGCGTGCGCTGGGTGGCGGTCGCGGCCTCCAGCACCCCGACGCACGCGGTCGACGCGGCCCCGGGCCTGGACCGCGCGATCCGCTCGCTGCTCTGTCACCGCGCCTACATCGAGGCCCTGACGGACGAGGACCCGGAGGAGTACGTCCGGTCCTTCCTCACCGCGACGACGGCCCGCGCGGCCGACCGCTTCGGCGGCCGCCAGGCGGTGACCTTCGAACTCTTCGCCCGCTGACACCCGGCTCCGGCCCGGACTCATGCCTTCGGCGCCGCCCTCGACTCAGGGTCCGGCGCCGACCTTGGCTCACGGTTCAGCCGACCCCGGCTCACGGTTCCGCCGCCGCCCCCGGGTCACGGGTCCGGAGCCGCCCCCGGGTCACGCGTCCGGAGCCGGCTCACCCCATCGGCGCGGGCTTCAGTACCGCGAAGGGGGCGCCGAAGGGGTCGGCGAGCCAGGCGATCCGGCCGACGTCCGGGATGTCGGCCGCCGGCATGAGGACCGAGCCGCCGTTGCCCTGTGCCGAGCGGGCGATCGCGTCGGCGTCCTCGACCGCGAAGTACGGGATCCAGTGGGGCGTCTCCCCCTGGAGCTCGGCGACTCCGCCGAACGAGGCGTCCTCCTGATCGCCCTCGGCGGTCGAGATCACCCGGTACGTCATGCCGGGCGCGTCCATCGACGCCCACCGCCAGCCGAACAGCGTCCGGTAGAAGGCGAGGACGGACTCCGGGTCGGCGACGTGGAGCTCCGCCCAGACGAGGGTGTTGGTCGAGGAGGTCCGCTCCAGCCCCTGGACGCTCCCCGGCTGCCAGACGGCGAACTCCGCGCCGCCCGGGTCCGTGAGGGCGGCCATGCGGCCCGCGTCCATGACGTCGAACGCCGGGAGGCGCACGGTGCCGCCCGCCGACTCGGCGGCCTTCTGCGTGGCGTCCGCGTCCGGCGTCCGGAAGTACACCGTCCAGGCGCTGCTCGCGCCCTCCTCGGTCAGCGGGCCGAGCGCGGCGACCGTGCGGCCGTCCTGCTGGAAGAAGCCGTAGCCGCCGGCGTCCGGTCCCGCCGAGCGGAACTCCCAGCCGAAGACGGCGCCGTAGAACGCGGCGGCGGCCTCGGTGTCGGGGCTGCCGAGGTCGATCCAGCTGGGGGAACCCGTGGTGAACTGCGTACCGAGCATGGGAGGTGTCCCGTCCTTCCGTCGTCCGTGAGTGCCGGGGCCGTGCCGCCGGTCCCACCGGCTTCCGGCCACCATGACCGATCCTCACCCCTGCGTCGCGGCGGCGCAGCCGCAGCACCACCGGTTCATCCGCGCGGCCGACCGGCCACCACGTCCTCCAGGTCGCCGAGCAGCAGCTCGCTGTTGATCGCCACTCCGGCCCGGTAGCCCTGGCCGACCGCGTTGACGACCTGCTCCTGCGGGCCCGTCACGTTCCCGGCGGCCCAGACGCCGGGAACGCTCGTCCGGCCCGTCTCGTCCACCGTCACGAACTCGCCGAACGGCGTCTCCCGCAGCGCGGCCCCCAGCTGCCGCAGGACACCGTCCCGGGCCGCGAGGCGGTCGGCGCCGACGAAGACCACCGAGCGGGCGACCACCCGGCCGTCGGCGAGCCGGACCCCGGTCAGCCGGTCGTCCTCGACCACGAGCCCCGTCACCTCGCCCGTCACGACCTCGACCCCGGCCGCGTCGAGCAGCGCCGCGTCGTGGGCGGTGAGCTCGTCGGCCGTGTGCACGAAGAGGGTCACGTCCTCGGACCAGTTCGAGACCATCAGCGCCTGGTGCGCCGGCATCCTCGGGTGCGCGATCACACCGAAGGCCCGGTCGCGGACCTCCCAGCCGTGGCAGTACGGGCAGTGCAGCACGTCCCGCCCCCACCGCTCGGCCACGCCGTCGACCTCCGGGAGCTCGTCGACGAGCCCGGTCGTGACGACGAGCCGCCGCGCCCCGACGGCCGTACCGTCCGCGAGGGACACGGTGAACCCGCCGCGCCCGTCCGGCTCCGCGCCGGCCACCCGTCCGGCCCGCCGCTCCACCCCGTACGCGGCGATCTCGCGCCGTCCTGCCTCCAGGTACGCGGCGGGGCTCATCCCGTCCCTGGACAGCACGCCGTGCATGTGGGCGGCGGGTGCGTTGCGGGGCTCGCCCGCGTCGACCACCAGGGTGCGCCGCCGCGACCGGCCCAGGATCAGCGCGGCGCTGAGCCCCGCCGCACCGCCGCCGACCACCACGACGTCGTACCGCTCCTTCGTCAGGGTCATGTCCGTACTCCTCAGCTTCGTGCTCATGACGCGAGCGTCGCCCGCGACCCGATCGAACGGCAACTGTTCTTGCTGTTTCTGCAACACTGGAGGCATGACCGAAGACGACCGCATCGACGCCGTGCTGAACGAGGTGGGACCCCGGCTCCGCCGGGTCCGCCGTGACCGAGGGGTGACCCTGGCCGAGCTCTCCGCCGCCACCGGCATCTCCGTCAGCACCCTCTCCCGGCTGGAGTCCGGACAGCGCAAGCCCAGTCTGGAGCTGCTCCTGCCGCTCGCCCGCGCCCATCAGGTGCCCCTCGACGAGCTGGTCGGCGCCCCCGCCGTCGGCGACCCCCGGGTCAAGGCGCGGCCGATCGTCCGCCACGGCCGCACGATGTACCCGCTGACCCGGCAGCCCGGCGGGCTCCAGGCGTACAAGGTGATCCAGGAGAAGTCGAACGAGGCCCCGGAGCCGCGCGTCCACGAGGGGTACGAGTGGCTGTACGTGCTCTCCGGGAAGCTGCGCCTGGTCCTCGGTGAGCACGACGTCGTCCTCGCCGCCGGGGAGGCGGCCGAGTTCGACACGCGCGTCCCGCACTGGTTCGGGCCCGCCGGGGACGGCCCGGTGGAGTTCCTCAGCCTCTTCGGCCCGCAGGGGGAGCGCATGCACGTCAGGGCGCGACCGAAGAAGGAGGGCTGACCGTTCGAAGAGGGACGGCCGGCCTGACCGAAGAAGTCCGGCCGACCCGGTCGAAGAAGTCCGGCCGACCCGTTCCCCATCAGGCAAGCGACCGCTTAGTATGCCACCGACCACCCGGTACGGAGGAGGCTCGCGGATGCAGGCATGGCGTGTGTACGAGAACGGCGAACCCGGTGCGGTGATGCGCCGCGAGGAGGTGGAGCCGCCCACGCCCGCCGACGGGCAGGTCCTCCTCAGGGTCCGCGCCGCGAACGTCAACTTCCCGGACGCGCTGCTCTGCCGCGGCCACTACCAGGTGCGGCCCCCGCTGCCCTTCACACCCGGTGTGGAGCTCTGCGGCGAGACCGAGGACGGGCGCCGGGTCATCACCACGGCCGCCCTCCCGCACGGCGGCTTCGCCACGTACGCCCTCGCCGACGCCGCCGGGCTGCTCCCCGCCCCGGACAGCCTCGACGACGCCGAGGCCGCGGCCCTGCACATCGGCTACCAGACCGGCTGGTTCGGCCTGCACCGACGGGCCGCCCTCCAGGAGGGCGAGACCCTCCTCGTCCATGCCGCGGCCGGTGGCGTCGGCAGCGCCGCCGTCCAGCTCGGCAAGGCGGCCGGCGCCACCGTGATCGGCGTCGTCGGCGGCCCCGAGAAGGCGGCCGTCGCCCGCGCGCTCGGCTGCGACCTCGTCGTCGACCGCCGCTCCGAGGACGTCGTCGCCGCCGTCAAGGCCGCGACCGGCGGCCGGGGCGCCGACGTGATCTACGACCCCGTCGGCGGCGAGGCCTACCAGCAGTCCGCCAAGTGCGTCGCCTTCGAGGGCCGGATCGTGATCGTCGGCTTCGCGAGCGGCACCGTCCCCGCCCCCGCCCTCAACCACGCCCTCGTGAAGAACTACGCGGTCCTCGGGCTCCACTGGGGCCTGTACGCGGCGAAGGACCCGGCCTCCATCGCCCGCTGCCACGAGACCCTCACCGCCTACGCCGCCAAGGGCCTCATCAAGCCCCTCATCGGCGACCGCGTCCCCTTCGCCGGCGCGGCGGACGCCGTCCAGCGCGTCGCCGACGGCACCACCACCGGCCGCCTGGTCGTCCTCCCGGAAGGAGCCCGCGCGTGACCGACGCACAAGAACTCATCGCCCTCACTCGGCAGTTGCTCGCCGACCACCCGCCCGCCACCACCGACCGCACCGACTTCCTGCGCGCCCGCTTCGACGCCGGACTCGCCTGGGTGCACTACCCCGTGGGCCTCGGTGGACTCGACGCGCCCCGCGCCCTCCAGGCCGTCGTCGACACCGAACTCGCCGCCGCGGGAGCCCCCGACAACGACCCGCGCCGCATCGGCATCGGCCTCGGCATGGCGGCCCCCACCCTCCTCGCGTACGGCTCCGACGAGGTCAAGCGCCGCTTCCTCCGCCCGCTGTGGGTGGGGGAGGAGGTCTGGTGCCAGCTCTTCAGCGAGCCCGGCGCCGGCTCCGACCTCGCCGCGCTCGGCACCCGGGCCGTCCGGGACGGTGGGGGAGACTGGGTGATCGACGGGCAGAAGGTGTGGACGTCCAGCGCCCACGTCGCCCGCTGGGCCATCCTCATCGCCCGTACCGACCCGGACGTCCCCAAGCACCGGGGCATCACCTACTTCGTCTGCGACATGACCGACCCCGGCGTGGAGGTCCGGCCGCTGCGCCAGATCACCGGCGAGGCCGAGTTCAACGAGGTCTTCCTCACCGGCGTACGGATCCCCGACGCGCACCGCCTCGGCGGGATCGGCGACGGCTGGCGGGTCGCGCAGACCACCCTCATGAACGAGCGGGTCTCCATCGGTGGCGCCCGCATCCCGCGTGAGGGCGGCATGATCGGCAAGGCCGCCACGACCTGGCGCGAGCGCCCGGAGCTCCGCACCCACGACCTGCACCGGCGCCTCCTCGACCTCTGGGTCGACGCCGAGGTGGCCAGGCTCACCGGCGAACGGCTCCGCCAGCAGCTCGTCGCGGGCCAGCCCGGCCCCGAGGGCAGCGCGATGAAGCTCGGCTTCGCCCGGCTCAACCAGGCCATCAGCGGCCTGGAGGTGGAACTCCTCGGTGAGGAAGGGCTGCTGTACGGCGAGTGGGAGATGCGCCGGCCCGATCTCGTCGACTTCACCGGCCGCGACGCCGGCTACCGCTACCTGCGCTCCAAGGGCAACTCGATCGAGGGCGGCACGACCGAGGTGCTGCTCAACATCGTCGCCGAACGGGTCCTCGGCCTTCCCTCCGAGCCCCGCAACGACAAGGACGTCGCCTGGAAGGACCTGAGCCGATGAGCGACCTGCTCTACTCCGAGACCGAGGACGACCTGCGGGCCGCCGTCCGCTCCCTGCTCACCGACCGGGCCGGCCACCAGGAGCTGCTCGGCCGGGTCGAGACGGACAGCCCGTACGTCCCCGGCCTCTGGAAGGCGCTCGCGGGGGACATGGGCGCCGCCGGGCTCTTCGTACCCGAGAAGCTCGGAGGCCAGGGCGCGAGCCACCGCGAGGCCGCCGTCGTCCTGGAGGAACTGGGCCGCGCGGTGACCCCGGCGCCGTACCTGACGAGCGCGGTCGTGGCCACCGAGACGCTGCTCGCCCTCGCGGGGGAGAGCGCGCCGGCTGCCGAGCTCCTCGTGGGCCTGGCGGGTGGCCGCACGGTCGCGGTACTCGCCGTCCCCCTCACCGCGACCCCGTACGCGGAGCCGTCCGTCGCCTCCACCGTCACCGGCGTCGCGGACGCCGTCGCCGCCGACGTCCTCCTCGTCCCCCGCGCCGACGGGCTGTACGCCGTGCCGGCCACCGAGGCGACCGTCGAGCCGCAGACCCCGCTCGACCTCACCCGCCCGCTCGCCACGGTGACCACGGAGGCCGCGAGCGGCACCCGGATCGCGGGGCCGGAGGAGGCCGCCGCCGCGGTCCGCCGCGGGCTGCTCGCGGGCGCCGGCCTTCTCGCCTCCGAGCAGCTCGGGCTCGCCGAGTGGTGTCTGGAGGAGACCGTCCGCCACACGCGCGAGCGCCACCAGTTCAACCGGCCGGTCGGCTCCTTCCAGGCGCTCAAGCACCGCATGGCCCAGCTCTGGCTGGACGTCGTCGGGGCCAGGGCGGCGGCTCGCGCCGCCGCCGACGCCCTCGCCACCGGCAGCCCGGACGCCCCGCTCACGGTGGCGGTCGCCCAGGCCTACTGCTCCAAGGTCGCCGTCCGCGCCGCCGAGGAGTGCGTCCAGCTCCACGGCGGGATCGGGATGACCTGGGAGCACCCCGCGCACCTGGCGCTGAAGCGGGCCAAGTCCGATCAGCTCGCGCTGGGTTCGGCGGGCCGCCATCAGGACGCGATCGCCGGACTGGTGGGCCTGCCCGCTCCCGCGTAAGGCCTCATCGGGTTCCCGGTAAGGGGCCACTGTGTCAGCACCCCTTTACATACTGTTTAATTGCGAGTCGTTCGCAATAACAGTTGATCTCCAAAAGGGGTGTGGACACGATGACCGCCCGATCCATCCGCGGCACGGCCGCCGCGATCCTCGCGGGGGCCCTGGCCCTCGCGGCGGCGGCCTGCACGAACCCCGGCTCCACGGCCGGGGCCTCCGGCGGCCCCAAGGATTCCGCGGTCGTCGGCATCGCCTACGAGCCCGAGACGCTCAGCCCGCTCCTCGGCTACGGCAAGGACGGCAACTCCAAGATCTTCGACGGGCTCCTCGCCTTCGACGCCGACATGAAGCTGAAGCCGGCCCTCGCCGTGAAGCTCCCGCACGTCAGCGCCGACGGGCTCACCTACACGTACACGCTCCGCGAGGACGTGACCTTCAGCGACGGAGCCCCCTTCACCGCGAAGGACGTCGTCTACACCTACAGGACGATCCTCGACCCGAAGACGAACAACGCCTCCCGCACCGAGCTCGACGCGGTGAAGAAGGTCGAGGCCGTCGGAGACGACACCGTCGTCTTCACCCTGAAGTACCCCTACGCGCCCTTCGCCGAGCGCACCGTCCACGCGATAGCCCCCGAGCACGTCGCCGCGAAGCAGGACGTCAACACCGGCGCCTTCACCACGAAGCCGATCGGCACCGGCCCGTACGTCCTCACCGGCTGGTCCAAGGGCGAGAAGCTCAGCTTCAAGGCCAACCCCACCTACTGGGACGGCGCGCCCGCGGTGAAGAAGTTCACCATGGCCGTCGTCAAGGACGACGACGTCCGCGCGACCCGCCTGCGCGCGGGCGACCTCGACGGCGCCATCCTGCCGCCCAACCTCGCCGCCGGCTTCAAGGACGACAAGGGCAGGAAGACGTACGCGGCGAAGACCTACGACTACCGCACCGTCACCCTCCCCACCCACCACCCGGTCACCGGCGACACCGCCGTCCGCCGCGCCCTCGACATCGCCGTCGACCGGCAGGCCATGGTCGACAAGATCCTCGAAGGCGCCGGAAAGCCCGCCTACGGGCCGGTCCCCACCGACAGCCCCTGGTTCGCCAAGGGCACCGAGCGCCGCCACGACCTCGCCGGCGCGCAGAAGATCCTCGACGAGGCCGGCTGGAAGCCCGGCCCCGACGGCATCCGCGTCAAGAACGGCGTCCGCGCCGAGTTCCCGCTCTGGTACCTCTCCGGCGACAAGCTCCGCCAGGACCACGCCCTCGCCTACGCCTCCGACGCCAAGAAGGCCGGCGTCGACATCAGGACCCAGGCCGGCACCTGGGAGGTCATCGAGCCCCGCATGAAGACCGACGCCGTCCTCGCCGGCGGCGGCTCGCCCGGCGACCCCGACTTCGACCAGTACCTGCTCCTGAAGTCCACCCTCGCGGGCGACGGCTTCAACAACATGGCCTGGTACGACAACACGACCGTCGACCGCGCCCTGGAGGACGGCCGCCGGACGAACGAACCCGCCGAGCGCCGCGCCGCGTACGACACCGTCCAGCGCGAACTGGCCAAGAACCCCGGCTACACCTTCCTCACCCACATCGACCACCTGTACGTCGTCGACGACAGCTGGGGCGGACTGAGCACCCAGACCGAGCCGCACGACCACGGCCTCGCCTCCGGCCCCTGGTGGAACGTCGAGGCCTGGAAGCCGACGAGCACCGGAGCGGCGCAGAAGTGAAGCGCCGCCTCCCCTGGGGGGCCATGGCGCGGATGACGGGACGGCGCGCCCTGGCCGCCGTCCCCGTCCTCCTCGCCGTCACCTTCGCGGTGTTCGCCGTCGCCGCGGCCTCCCCCTTCGACCCCGTCAAGGCCTACGCCGGCACCGCCGGACTCACCGCCTCGCAGGAGAACCTCGACCAGCTCCGCGCCAACCTCGGCGCCGACCAGCCCCTCCTCACCCGCTGGTGGGAGTGGCTCACCTCAGCCGTCACCGGCGACCTCGGCGACTCCTCGGTCATGCGCCGCCCCGTCGCCGAGGTCATCACCGAACGCCTCGGCTGGTCCGTCCTCCTCGCCGTCACCGCCTTCCTGATCGCCATCGTCCTCGGCACCCTCCTCGGGGTCCTCGCCGGCCGCCGCCGCGGCGGCCTCCTCGACCGGGCCGTCAGCTCCGCCGCGTACACCCTGGAAGCCGCCCCCGCCTTCTGGCTCGGCCTCCTCGCGATCTGGTTCTTCGCCCTGGAACTCGGCGTCCTGCCGGCCGGTGGACTCACCGACACCGCCAGCGACACCGTCACCGCCGGCCAGGTCGCCCGCCACCTCGTCCTGCCCGCGTTCGTCCTCGGGATCTCCCAGCTGCCCTGGTTCTTCCTGTACGTCCGCCAGGGCGTCGGCGACGCACTCGACGAGGACCCGGTGCGCGGCGCCCGCGCCCGCGGCCTGCGCGAACGCACCGTCCTCACCGGCCACGCCCTGCGCTCCGGGATGCTGCCGATGCTCACCCTCGTGGGCTCCCGCGTCCCCGAGCTCATCACCGGCGCCCTCCTCGTGGAGACCGTCTTCAGCTGGCCCGGCATCGCCGCCGCGACCGTGCAGGCGGCGACCTCCGTCGACTTCCCGCTGCTCGCCGCGCTCACCGTGCTCGCCACCGCCGCGGTACTCCTCGGCAACCTCGTCTCCGACCTGCTGTACGGACTCGCCGACCCGAGGGTGGGCTTCGATGGCTGACCCGCGCACCCACCGCCTGCGGCTGTGGAGCTCCGCCGTGACCGTCGGCGTCATCCTCCTCGCCGTCCTCCTCGTGCCCCCGCTCGTCCAGCTCGACGAACAGGCCGTCGACCTCTCGCGGAAGCTCCTCCCGCCGTCCTGGGACCACCCCTTCGGCACCGACGACCTCGGCCGCGACCTGCTCCTGCGGTGCATCTACGGGCTGCGGATCTCGCTCCTCGTCGGGCTCGTCGCCGCACTCGTCGCCACCGTCGTCGGCACGGCCGTGGGAGCCGCCGCCGGAGCGCTCGGCGGCTGGACCGACCGCTGCCTCATGCGGATCGTCGACACCTTCTCCTCCGTGCCGCACCTGCTCCTCGGCATCTTCGTCGTCGCGCTCTTCCGGCCCGGTGTGTGGCCCGTCATCGCCTCCGTCGCCGTCACCCACTGGCTCTCCACCGCCCGGATCGTCCGCTCCGAGGTCCTCTCGCTGCGGACCCGGCCCTTCGTGGACGCCGCCGTGTCCGGCGGCGCCTCCCGATGGCGCGTCGCCGCCCGGCACCTGCTCCCCGCCGTCCTGCCGCAGGCCGGACTCGCCGCCGTCCTCATGGTCCCGCACGCCATGTGGCACGAGTCGGCGCTCTCCTTCCTCGGCCTCGGCCTCCCCAGCCACCAGGCGAGCCTCGGCAACCTCGTGCAGAACGCCCGCTCCTCGCTCCTCGCCGGGGACTGGTGGCCGACCCTCTTCCCCGGCCTCCTCCTGATCCTGCCGACCCTGGCCATCGCCGGACTCGCGGGCGTCTGGCGGGACCGGCTCAACCCGCGCCGCCGATCGGAGCTGATGCTGTGAACGCCGCCGACCGCACGGTCCTGCGCGCCCTGGAGGCCGTCACCGCCGAGCGGGCCGAGGACGCCGTCCTCAGCGTCCGCGACCTCACCGTCCGCTTCCGGCTCCGTGGCGGCCGGACCGTCGCCGCCGTCAGCGACGCCGCCTTCGACCTCGCGGCGGGGGAGTGCCTCGCCCTCGTCGGCGAGAGCGGCTGCGGCAAGTCCGTCCTCGCCTCCGCCCTCCTCGGCCTGCTCCCCGGCAACGCCGAGACCTCCGGCACGGCCCTGCTGGAGGGCGCCGGCGGCGCCGGGCCCACGGACCTCCTGGCCGCCGACGAGAAGACCCTGGCCCGCACGGTACGAGGCCGGCGCGTCGGACTCGTACCCCAGAGCCCCGCCGCCCACCTCACCCCCGTCCGCACCGTACGGTCCCAGCTGGAGGAGACCGTCCGGGCGCTCACCGGCACCGCCCGCCGCGCCCGGCGGAAGACCGCCGAGGACGCCGCCGCACGGGCCGCCTTCCCGGCCGACCACCTCGACCGCTACCCCCACGAACTCTCCGGCGGCCTCGCCCAGCGTGCCGCCACGGCCCTCGCCCTCATCGGCGACGCCCGCCTCCTCCTCGCCGACGAACCGACCACGGGCCTCGACCGGGACCTCGTCGACCGCACCGTCGACGAACTGCGCCGGCACGTCGACGAGGGCCGCGGCCTGCTCCTCATCACCCACGACCTCGCCGCCGCCGCGCGCATCGCCGACCGCGTCGCCGTCATGTACGCCGGCCGGATCGTCGAACTCGCCCCCGCACACCGCTTCTTCGGCTCCACCGGACCCCGCCACCCCTATGCCCGCGGGCTCCTCGACGCCCTCCCCGACCGGGCGTTCACCCCCATCCCCGGTATGCCCCCGGAGCTCTCCGCGTTGCCCGACGGCTGCGCCTTCGCCCCCCGATGCCCCCGGGCCACCGACCTCTGCGCCACCCGGCCCGAGCCGCGCGCCGGGCTGGCCTGCCACCACCCGGAGCCGTCCCGTGCTTGAACTCGACTCCATCACCGCCGGATACGAGCGCCGCGCCCCCGTCTTCCGGGGCGCCTCGCTCACCGTCGCCCCCGGCGAGTCCGTCGGCCTCCTCGGCCCCAGCGGCTGCGGCAAGTCCACCCTCGCCAGGGTCGCCGCCCTCCTCCACCGCCCCGACGCGGGCCGCCTCGTCCTCGACGGCGTCGAGGTCCGCGCCTGGCGCCACCGTGCCCCGCGCGAACTGCGCACCGCCGTCGGCGTCGTCTTCCAGCAGCCCCGCACCGCCGCCGACCCCCGGCTCACCCTCGCCGAGATCATCGCCGAGCCCCTCCGCGCCACCGGCCGCCGTGCCGAGGCCGAGAGCCGGGTCGCCGCACTCGCCCCGGCCGTCGGCCTCACCCCCGACCTGCTCACCCGCCGCCCCCACGAGGTCAGCGACGGCCAGCTCCAACGCGCCTGCCTGGCCCGCGCCCTGACCCTGCGCCCCCGCTGGCTGATCTGCGACGAGATGACCGCCATGCTCGACGCCTCCACCACGGCCGCGCTCGTCGCCGCCGTCGAGAGCTACCGCGCGGACACCGGCGCCGGCCTCCTCGCCGTGGGCCACGACCGCGTCCTGCTGAACCGCTGGTGCGACCGTACGGTGGAGTGGAAGGACTGCCTGCCGCCCGAGGAGAGCCCGTGACCGGTCCCTGGACGCCGCTGCCCGCCGAGGACCCGCTCGGCGGGATGCGCGCCCTCCTGGCGGAGGAGAGCGCGCTCCTCGGGTACGAGCCGCAGGACGGCTACGAGGACCGCTGCTGGGTGCTGCACACGCTGTACGAGGACGGGCGGCCGGTCCGCTGGAGCGAGCTGTTCGCCCGGTCGGGCCACCGGATCGAGGAGTGGCGGTGGACCCTGTCGTACCTGATGTTCGAGGACGTCGACCTGCCGGACGAGTGGGACGGCCCCTCCGGCGGGGAGATCGACCGGGACTGCCTGGCCCGGCTCGTCGAGCTCCTCGCCCGGCACAGCAGCCGCGGCGCGGACGAGCCCGTCCGCGCCGCGCACGCGCCCATCGAGTCCCCGTCCCACCCGCTGCGGGCGTGGCGGGGCCGGCTCGGTGACGCCGTGGCCCACTTCGACGCCCGCCGGGAGACCGATACCGGTGAGAACTTTCCCGCCAACTGGTGGGCGGAGGAAGGTTCCTGGTTCGTCCTCACCGACTGGGACCTCAGCGCCACCGAGGTCTTCGGCGGTGCCGCACTCGTCGCCGCGCTCCTCGCCGACCCCGGCCTCGAAGCCGTACGGCATCCGCCCGTCTCCGCGCTGCCGTCGGGCACCCCGCGGTGGCCGCGGAGCTGACCCGGGGCGGCGACCGGGGCCCGACCGGGGGGAATCTCACCCGTATGGCCGCCCCGCCATACGCCCGGACGGACCGGGCGTTCCGCCACACTGTCCGCCGAACGCCGCAATTCCGGTGCGGCGACGGAGGGACGTGAAGGCGATGGCCGTTTCCATTTCTGTCGTGGTGCTCCTGCTGGTACTGGCCGTGATCTTCCTGCGCAGCGGCGGGCTCAAGGTCACCCACGCGCTCGTCTGCGCCCTGCTCGGCTTCTTCCTCGCCGGCACCAGCGTGGCGCCCACGATCCACAACGGTGTCGCCGCCACCGCCAACGTGGTCTCCAGCCTCAAGCCGTGATCATTGCTCGATCGTGAACTGCCCGTGAAGCGAGGGGCAGTTGCATGTACTTCTCCCGGGCCCGGGCCTAGCGTCGGCCGTCGGCGCGACAGCCGTTCAGGAACCCGAGGAGCCGCATTGACCACCCACCCGCCCCGAAGACGAGCGCGCGCGCTCGCGCTGATCGCCGCGCTGAGCGCGACCCTCCTCGCGGGTGCCGCCCCCGTCGCGCACGCCGAGGAGATCCCCCTCGCCATCGGCCACCGCCTCGTCGACCACTACGACGGCGCACCCGCGACCGCCCGGCCCGTGCCCGGCACCGCCCCCGCCCAGCACCCCTACCTCGCGCCCAACGGGCGCAGCGGTATGCACGCCGACGGCGCCGGCAGCGGCACCCACCCGTACTCCGGGCCGCTCGGACGCGACCCGAAGGTCGACAGCGAGCAGATCGCCCCCGTCGGCGGCGAGTGCGCCACCGTCACCTTCGACTCCGGCGGCCGCCTCGTCACCGTCTGCGGCACCTTCAACGGCTTCCTGCTGAAGCTCCTCGACCCGCGGACCCTGGACACCCTCGCCGAGTACAAGCTGCCGCAGCGCTCCTCCACCGTCGAGGCCATCACCCGCCTCGACTTCGAGAAGATCTTCAAGGACACCTCGGGCGGCGCCTACTTCTACCTCGACGACCGGGACCGGGTCGTCCTCGCCGACTCCCGCCAGCACGTCCTGCGCATCGCCCACCGCCAGAAGGCCGACGGTGCCTGGGAGTTCGTCGTCGAGAACGACTGGGACCTCACCTCCCTCGTCCCGCACGACTGCGTCTCCTGGACCAACCTCTTCCCCAGCGGCGTCTGCGACCCCGTCACCTCCGTCATGCCCGACTGGGACGGCCGCATCTGGTGGGTGACCCGGCTCGGCCGGGTCGGCACCGTCGACCCCGCGACGGGCGCGCTCCGTGTGATCAGGCTCGACGGGGAGGAGATCCAGAACTCCTTCTCCGTCGCCGAGGACGGTGTCTCCATCGTCACCGACCACGCCCTGTACGGCTTCCGCGCCGATGCCGACGGCACCCCGCGCGTGCAGTGGCGCGAAGTCTACGACCGGGGGACCGGGACCAAGCCCGGCTCGGTGAACCAGGGTTCGGGCACCACGCCCGACCTCTTCGGCGCCGGGGGCGAGTACGTCGCCATCACCGACAACGCCGACGACCGGATGAACGTCCTCGTCTACCGGCGCGGCGCCGACGTCCCCGCCGCCGACCGACTCGTCTGCAAGGTGCCGGTCTTCCGGTCCGGGGCCTCCACCACCGACAACTCCCTGATCAGCTGGGGCAACAGCCTCGTCGTCGAGAACAACTACGGCTACGAGAACCCCAGTACGCTCTCCCTCGGCCGCAGCGTCGTCGGCGGCGCCACCCGGATCGACGTCCGCGCCGACGGCAGCGGCTGCGACACCGTGTGGGAGAGCGACGTCCGTTCGCCCTCCACCGTCCCGAAGCTCTCCACCGCCAACGGGCTGCTCTACTTCTACGAGAAGCGGCCCAACGCCCTCGGCATCGACGCCTGGTACCTCACGGCCGTCGACTTCCGCACCGGACAGCGGGTGTTCTCACGCTTCACCGGCACCGGCCTCGCCTACGACAACAACTGGGCGCCGATCACCATCGGACCCGACGGCACCGCGTACGTGGGCGTCTTCAACGGCATCGTCGCCGTCCGCGACAGCGTCTGACCGGACGCACGGGACCGCCCCGCGACCACACGGGTCGCGGGGCGGTCCCCGTACCGGTCAGACCATCTCGGGCATGTCGCCCACGGTCGTCCTCGTGTCGATCACCGCGAACGTGGCACCCTGCGGATCCAGGATCGCCGCGAACCGGCCGAACGGGCTGTCCATCGGGCCGAAGAGCTTCCGTCCGCCGAGCCGCTCGGCCGCCTCGACGGCCTTGTCGCAGTTGTCGACGGCGAAGTAGACCTGGATGTAGGGCGGGAACTCCGGCGGGAAGTCCTCCGCCGTCATCACCATCCGCCCCAGGACGGGCATCTCTCCTCCCAGGTCGAAGACCCGGTAGTCCATGTGCTCGTCCTTCACCTTCTTCGAGTGGTAGCCGAAGACGGCGGTGAAGAAGGCGTCGGCCTTGGCCGGCGCCCGCGTGAAGACCTCGGCCCAGACGTACGAGCCGGCCTCGCCCTCGAGCTCGAAGCCCTCGTGGGCGCCGGGCTGCCAGATGCCGAAGGTCACGCCCGTCGGGTCCTGCGCGATGCACATCGACCCGAAGTCGCCGACCTGCATCGGCTCCATGAGGACGGTGCCGCCCGCCGACCGGATCTTCTCCGCCGTGGCGCCGACGTCCGGCGAGGAGAAGTACAGACACCAGGCCGACTGTGGCGAGGTGTCCTGCCCGGGCATCGGCGGGACGACGGCGGCGACCGCCTTCCCGTTCTTGTACGCCTGCGTGTAGTTGCCGAATTCCGTAGAGGCCTCGCCGAAGGTCCAGCCGAGCACGTCGCCGTAGAACGTCTTGGCGACCTCGGCATCGGTGAACATCGCGTCGGTCCAGACCGGCGTGCCTTCAGGTCGTGCGGCCATGTCGGTGACTCTCTTCCGATCGATGACGTCTTCCTGTGGCCACGCTAGTCAGGCCCGCCGCACCCCGCTCGGTGACGCACCGTGACGACGCCCGGCGGTGGGCGTCAGCCGGGCAGACGGCCCATCGCGTAACGGTGGAACGGGCCGTCGGGTACGGGGAGTCCGGGGCGCCACACCTTCAGGACCTGGGCGGACGGCAGGAAGAGTGCCGCCGGCAGGCGGTCCGGATCCGTCCACTCCCAGCGTTCGATCTTGTCCGGCTCCGCGACGGCGGGCTCACCCCGGAAGACGCGCACCACCGTGGCCACGGTCATTCGGGTGAGCTCCGTGGACGTGACCGAGTCCAGGATCAGGCCCAGGACCTCCACGTCGGCGGCGTCCGCGACGAGCGTGGTCTCCTCGGCCAGCTCGCGCACCGCGGCGCTCTCGACGGACTCGCCCGGCTCCACCCCGCCGCCCGGCAGCTCCCACACCCCGGACCGGTCGAGCCCGAGGAGGATCCGGCCGGACTCGTCGATCACCACGATCCCGGCGCCGAGGGCGGCCTGGGGGGAGGGCGGCCGGACGTTTCGCCGCGCTGTCGCGGCCTGCTCTGTTGTGGACACGATCACCCTTCCTACCAGCGCCTTTGCGGCATGACAACGGCCGGCCAAGAAAAAGCCCATAACCTCTTGAATCGGCTGAAAAAAGGAGGAAACTCTTGTCTTACACCGGACAACCGGAAAGAGCCGCACCCGCCGACGGAGACGTCCGAAGGCCCGCGTGACCCTTGACTCGGCTCTGGCCAGGCCCCCGGCGGGGCCGGTCGGGCACGGAGCCGTCGGCGACGGCCGACGACCGCGCGAACCGACCCGGACCGCCGGGGACTGTCATGTCTCCCCGGCGACGGCACCGGGCCCCTCGGACGACGGCCCTGGGACGGCCTCGAAGGTGGCCCTCAGACGGCGTCAGCCGTGGGCGGGACCACCGCGACCGGGCAGTGGGCGTGGTGCAGCACCGCGTGGGCGACCGAACCGATCAGCAGCGAACCGAGCCGGTGCCGGTGGTGCCGTCCCACGACCACCAGACCGGCATCCCGCGAGCCCTCCACCAGCCGGCCCGCCGCGTCCCCCGGCGCCACCGACGGGACCACCTCGACATCCGGCCACCGCGCGGCGAAGGGCCGCAGCCGCTCCTCCTGCTCCTGCTCGGCCCCTCGTACGAGCTCCACGGAGTCGTCGGCCTCCGGGAGCGGCGGCGGCACCTGGAGCGCCGGCGACGGGGCCGCGAGCAGCGCGCCGGGCTGCGGAGGCAGCCGGAACGCGGTCACGGCCTCCAGCGGGACGCCCCGGTGGTGCGCCGCCTCGAAGGCGAAGGCCACCACCTCGTCCGGGGTCTCCTCGGGGTGCAGGCCCAGGAGGATCCGCCCCTTGCCCTCGCCCGCGCCGCCCTCGGCCTGCTCGGACGCCCGTGCCTCGTGCGGGACGACCACCAGCGGGCACGGCGCCGTCATCGCGAGCGTGCGGCTGGTCGAGCCGAGCAGCAGCGTCACGAATCCGCCGTGCCCCCGGGAGCCCGTCACCAGGAGCCGCCCGCCCCGCGCGGCCGCCGGCAGCGCGTCGGCGACGGTCCCGTCGAGCGAGACGTACCGCACCGGAACACGGTGCCCGCGCTCCTCGACGACCGTCCGTACGGCGCCCAGAACGGTGTCGGGCAGCTCCGGCGCCTTGCCGAGGGAGGCGATCCGCGCGGCGCCCAGCTGGAGCGCGTCGGAGCGGACGTGTGCCACCACGACGGGCGAGCCGAGGCTCTCGGCGGCGCCCAGGGCCCATTCCAGGGCCCGCAGGCTGTGCGCGGATCCGTCCACGCCCACGACGACCGGCGGCTCGGAGGCGGTGCTCGTGTCACTCATGAGGGAATGACTCCCGCACCCGCCCGGACGCCACACCGGCCCGTACCGAGATGAATCGGTACGGGCCGGTGTGGAGGGAAGAGGTGTCAGGCGCTCTGGTCGCGGCGCGCCGCGTCGCGCTCCTTGATGCGGACGGTCTCCGCGCGGACCTCCGACTGGGTGGCGCGCTCCTTCCGCAGCCAGGCGGGGAGCTCCTGCTTGATCGCTTCGATCTGCTCCGTGGTGAGCGGCTCGGTGATCCCGCCGCGCGCGAGGCCGGCGATGGAGATGCCGAGCTTGTTGGCGACGACCGGGCGGGGGTGCGGGCCGTTCGTGCGCAGCTCCTGGAGCCAGGCCGGCGGGTTGGCCTGGAGCTCGGTCAGCTCGGCGCGCGAGACGACCCCCTCCTGGAACTCGGCGGGGGTGGCTTCGAGGTACACACCCAGCTTCTTCGCCGCGGTCGCGGGCTTCATCGTCTGGGAGTTCTGGTGCGACGTCATGGTGCCAAGGGTATCGAGCATGCGGGCGACCTCCGACCACGTTCGCCAGCCGGTAGCCTTGCGGGGTGACAGGCTCGGACGTTTCCCCCGCGGGTTCCCCTTCGGATTCCCCCACCGCTTCCTCCGCTTCCCCCTCCTTCCGGCTGGCGTACGTCCCCGGAGTGACGCCCTCGAAGTGGGTGCGGATCTGGAACGAGCGCCTGCCCGACGTCCCCTTGGCGCTGCTCGCCGTGGACCCGGCGGAGGCCTTCGGCGCACTCCGGGAGGGCGCCGCCGACGCGGGTCTCGTCCGGCTGCCCGTCGACCGGGACGACCTCAGCGCCATTCCGCTCTACACGGAGACCACGGTCGTCGTCGTCCCCAAGGACCACGTGTTCGCGGCGGTCGAGGAGGTGTCGGCGTCGGACCTCGCCGACGAGCTGGTGCTGCACCCGCTCGACGACACCCTCGGCTGGGAGCAGCCGCCGGGCCGCCCGGCGATGGAGCGCCCCGCGACGACCGCCGACGCGATCGAGCTCGTCGCCGCCGGTGTCGGCCTGCTGGCCCTTCCGCAGTCCCTCGCCCGGCTCCACCACCGCAAGGACCTCACGTACCGGACGCTCAACGACGTCCCGCAGTCGCGCGTGGGCCTGTCGTGGCCGGCCGCCGACGAGGCCCCCGACCTGGTGGAGGAGTTCATCGGGATCGTGCGCGGCCGGACGGTCAACAGCACCCGCGGCCGCCGCGCCGAGGAGCTCAAGGGCCAGAAGCAGCCGCGGAAGGACCAGAAGTCCGGCAAGCCCGCCCGGTCCGCGAAGCCGGGAGCCGGCTCCCGTACCGGCGGCAGGCCGGCGGCGGGCCGCAAGGGCGGCGCGTCCGGCGGCGCCGGGGGCTCCGGCCGCGGCAAGAGCGGAAAGCCCCGCCGCAGGTCCTGACCGGGCCCTTCGGGGCGCCCGTGTCCGCACGGCGGACGGCCCCCACCGGGGCGGGGGCGCCTCGGCATACTGACCCCTCCTGATCATCGAGATCACACAGGAGGAGCTTTGGCCGCCAGTTTCAGGACCGTCGTCGAGGTCGGACCGGACCATCTCGACCAGGCCCGGTCCATCGACCGGGTGTTCCAGGAGGCGATCGCGCCCGCGACCGTCAACTTCGATTTCGAGGCGATACGGGAGGCGGCCGCGGCCGTTCCCGACAGCACCGTCGTGCGGATGGTCCGGGGCTGGGGCCTGCAGGAGCACGCCCCCGTCCTGGTCATGGTGCTCTCGCTCAAGGAGGCCGTCCGCCAGGCCCTGCCCCCGGAGTACACGGACGCGGGCTTCTGGGAGACCGTCGAACGGGAGCTCGTCCAGGCCTTCACCGGCCTCGCCGCGCAGGAGGGGCAGCCCGGACTCTCCTTCTACGAGGAGTCCGAGCACCGCACCCGCTTCTACCGGGACCTGTTCTTCGCCCTCCAGGACGAGGGGACCGGGGACGACATCTACGCCCTGGCCTTCTGCGTCGACGTGACCATCGAGCTGCCGAAGGCCCAGGCCACCGCACTGGAGCTGACGGACGTCGTCCCGTTCGGCGTCCGGCTCAACGCGATCGTGCTCCGCCAGGCCGTGGGTGTCGCCACCGGCGCCTGACTCCGCGCCTGTTTCCGCACCTGATTCCGCGTCCTGATCGGGTTCCCGAGTCCGGCCCCTGAGTCGGAGGCCGACCCCGGGTCCTGGATCCGGGCCCGCGCCCGCGTCGCACCGGCCCGCCGTCCCGGGCCGGAGACCTCACACGTCACGCCTGCCTGAACCACCGCCCGCCCCGTGCCGCCGCGACGAGTTCCGGAACCGTCGCCAGCTTGACCCGGGGGCGGCCCGCGTCCCGGCCCCGTGCCCGTTCGGCACGGTCGATGGCGGCGAGGCCGCGCGCGTCGACGAGGCCCCGGCTGTGCCTCCGTACCAGCTTCTGGAAGGCCTGCGGCGTCCCCGTGGGCGGGGGCAGCGTCCCCGCGACCGCGTCCGCGAGCAGGGTCCCGACCGTCTCCTCCGCGCAGGCACGGTTGGCCCCGATGCCCCCGGAGGGTCCCCTCTTGACCCAGCCGACGACATAGCCGCCGGGCAGCCCCTTCACGCGTCCGCCCTCGTGGGGGACGGTGCCGGTGGCCTCGTCGAAGGGCAGCCCCGTGAGCCGCACGCCCCGGTAGCCGATCGCCCGGACGAGCAGCCCCGCCGCGATCTCCGGCCCGCTTTCCGCCACGGTCTCCGGCCCGTTCTCCGTACCTGTGGCCGAGCTTCCCTCCGTCACCCGGACCGCCTCGACCCGCTCCGTACCGCGTGCCTCGACCGGGGCGGAGTGGAAGCGCAGCACGATCCGGCGCCGGTCCCGCGCGGGATCCGCCGTCCAGTCCACCGGCTCGCGGGTCACGTCCCGCAGCAGCGCGGCCTTGTCGCCGGGCGCCGCCGCGTCGATGGCCTCGCCGGTGCGCGGGTCCCGGTCGTCGACGACGAGGTCGACCCCCGGGAGGTGCTTCAGGGCGAGCAGTTCGGACGCCGTGTACGCGGCGTGCTCGGGGCCCCGGCGGCCGAGGAGCACCACCTCGCGCACCCGGGCGCCGCGCAGGGCGGCGAGGGCGTGGTCGGCGATGTCGGTGGCGGCGAGGGTGTCGGGGTCCGTGACGAGGATCCGGGCGACGTCGAGGGCGACGTTGCCGTTGCCGACGACCACGACCCGCCCGGCGGACAGGTCGACCGCGTCCGCGCCGGTCTCCGGGTGCGCGTTGTACCAGGACACGACGGTCGTCGCGGGGACACTGCCGGGCAGCTCCTCGCCCGGGATGCCGAGCCGCCGGTCGGCGGGCGCGCCCACCGCGTAGATCACCGCGTCGTGGTGGGCGGCGAGCTCCTCGGCGGTGACGTCCCTGCCGACCTCCACGCCCAGCCGCAGCCGGACGCGCGGGTGGGCGTGGAAGCGGGCGAAGGTCTCGCCTGCGCCCTTGGTGGCCGGGTGGTCCGGTGCCACGCCGTACCGTACGAGCCCGCCGGCGACCGGCAGCCGGTCGATGAGGGTCACCTCGGCGTTGGTGTGCAGGAGGAGGTCCTCGGCGGCGTACATGCCCGCGGGGCCGGTGCCGACGACCGCGATCCTCAACGGGGCGAAGTCGGCGGGCAGCGAGCGGGAGAAGGCGGGCTCGCCCCAGGGATGGAACATGGGCGAGGCGAGGGCCGGTTCGGGCGCGCGGTCCGCGTAGTACGCGGCGTTGATCGCCTCGTACTCCCGCAGACGGCCGGTGAGACGGTCCGCCGGGAAGATCGCGTCGACCGGGCAGGCGTCGGCGCAGGCGCCGCAGTCGATGCAGCTCTTCGGGTCAATGTAGAGCATGTCCGTCGTGCCGAAGTCCGGCTCGTCCGGCGTCGGGTGGATGCAGTTGACCGGGCAGACGGCGATGCAGGTCGCGTCGTTGCAGCAGGTCTGGGTGATGGCGTAGGTCATGGCGTCGACTCGACTCTGGTCCGGGAGACGGGGCGGGGGTCAGATGAGGTGCGCGCGCTGGTAGAAGAAGAGCGCGGGCCGGGTCAGCATCCCGACGTCGGCCAGGAACTCCATGAGCCCGGAGCAACTGGCGCGCAGCCGTGCCTTGTAGTGCTCGTTGGCGGCCGCCTCACGGCGGGCTCGCGCGGGGTCGAGTCCGGCCCGTACGTACACCTCGGGGTTCACCAGGCTGGTGATGATGTAGTACGCGGCGATGGCGACCACGAGGGCCTGGAAGTGACGGCGCGGCCTGCTCGCGCGTGCGAGGTGGCGGCGCGTCTCGTCCCGGGCGAACTTCATGTGCCGGGATTCCTCGACGACATGGATGTTGTTGATGGTGCGGACGAAGGGGACGACCCGCTCGTCGCGCATCCAGTCGCGCTGCATGACGTCGAGGACCTCCTCGGCGACGAGGATGCCGGCGTACGCGGCTTCGCCGAAGCCGACGGTCTTCATGAAGCGTCCGAGCTCCAGCACGGCCCGCTTGGGGCGGTACGCGGGCGCGCCGAGCTTCTGGGAGCCCCGGGCGAACATGATCGAGTGCCGGCACTCGTCGGCGATCTCGGTGAGGGCCCACTGGAACCGGGGATCGGTGTGGTCCATGAGGTAGATGTCGCGGAGCACCATCTGCTGGAGGATCATCTCGAACCAGATGCCGGTGCTGGCGACCGAGGCGGACTCCTGCCGGGTCAGCTCCTTGCGCTGCTCCTCGGTCATCTCGTTCCAGTACGCGGTGCCGTAGAGGGAGTTCCACTCGGGGCTCTGCCCGTGGAAGTCCTTGTCGAGGGGGGTGTCCCAGTCCACCTCGACGGCGGGGTCGTACGACAGCTTCGCAGCCGACCGGAGCAACCGCTCGGCGACGTCCGAGTCGGTGACGTCCGATGCGGTGGCGGCCTGGTCGTCCGGGCGAACGGTGCTGCTTGCCATGGTGCGGCTCCTTGGATCGCGCGATCGGCTCGGGAGCTTGTTAGACGCAGTGTCTAGCAAGCTTGTTAGACGGAACGTATAGCAAGGGGGCCGTACGGGCCTACCCCTCGGTACGGACTTTCTTTCCCGGCACGCGCGAACGGGGCCGGAGCCGTGGCGGCTCCGGCCCCGTCATGGGGTCGCGTGGTGCGAACGGTGGTCCTAGAAGGTCAGGTTCCAGGCGTCGATCTTGCCCGTGTCCTGGTTCGCGTTGTCGTTCACGCGGAGCTTCCAGACGCCGTTGGCGACCTCGGCCGAGGCGTTGACCGTGAACGTCTGGGCGATGTTGTCCGTGCCGCTGCCGGTCCGGTTGTGCACCGTGTAGACGGTGCCGTCCGGGGCCACCAGGTCGACCTTGAGGTCACCGATGTACGTGTGCTTGATGTCCACGCCCACCTTGAGGGTCGCCGGGGCGTTGCCCGTCACCCCGCTGACGGTGATCGAGCTCTCGACCGTCGCGTTGTCGGCGATGGCGACGTCCGTCAGGTTCTCGAAGTACGCGCCGGGCGGCGGGGTCGTGCCACCGACGGCCTTCAGGGCGTCGACGGCGCCTTCGCCGAAGAAGCCGTTCTTGGTCGTGGTGCCCGTGCAGCGGGTGTCCGAGGGGCACGCCCGGTCCGTGGCCTGGACGCCGAGCTGGTCCCGGATCTGCGCCGGGGTGAACGTCGGGTTGACGCTCGCGATCAGCGCCGCGACGCCCGCTACGTGCGGGGAGGCCATCGAGGTGCCGTTCATGTTGCCGTACTTGCCGCCCGGGAGCGTCGAGTAGACACCGGAGGAGCCGTCGCCGCCGGGGGCGGCGATGTCGATGACGCCGTTGCCGAAGTTCGAGTACGAGGCCTTGGCGCCGCCGTTGCCCTGCGCGGCGACGGTCACGACGCCCGGGAGCTCCGTCGGGATGTCGATGCAGGCGTTGGTGAGGGTGCGGGTGACCGGCGTCGAGTCGTTGGGGGACTCGGAGTCGGTCGTCTTGTTCGCCAGGTCGTAGTTGGAGTTGCCGGCGGCGGCGACCTGGAGCGAACCCTTGCCCTCGGCGTACGCCTGGGCACGGCGGACACCCTCGATGATGGCGGCCTGGTCCACGTTGTCCGGGCAGTTGAACGCCCACGGGTCCGTGTAGTAGCTGTTGTTGGTGACCTTGAAACCGTGGTCACCGGCCCACACGAAGCCGCAGATCGTGTTCTCCGCGAAGAACAGGCTGCTGGTCGGCTCCGCGATGCGGACCGAGGAGATCTTCACGCCCGGCGCGACGCCGATGACGCCCTTGCCGTTCTTCGACGCCGCGATGGTGCCCGCGACGTGCGTGCCGTGGGTGCCGACGTCACGCCAGGCACCGGCGCGGGTGTCCGCCTTGCCGTACGCGCAGGACGCCGAGTCGGCGGCGTTGAAGTTGGGCGCGATGTCCTGGTGCTGGTCGTCCACGCCGGTGTCGAGGACGCCGACCTTCACCGTCGCCGAGCCGGTGGTGACGGCCCAGGCCTGGTCGGCCTTGATCTGCGTCATGTCCCAGCGGTTGGACTCCGTCAGCGTCGTCGCGGACTGCGCCGGGTTCGCCGGGAGCGCCGGGCTGTAGGCGTCGGCGGGGACGTCGGACGTCCGGGTCGCGCCGACCTGCTGGACGCCGCCGACCGTACGCATCGCCGAGGCGAAGGAGGTGGACGTCGAGTGCGCGACGATCACGCCGATCGCGTCGTATGTGGCGAAGACCGAACCGCCGTTGGTCGCCACGGCGCCGCTGACGGCCGAGGTGCCGCCCGGGGCGGTGATCACCAGGTACGCGCGGGTGCCGGCGGCCCAGGCCGCGGGTGCGGCGACGGTCGTGGTGGCGGTCGTGCCGGCGTCGCGGGTCGCCCCCGCCGAACCGACCGCGACGGGCGCGGTGTCCGACGGTGCTGCATGGGCGAATCCTGCGGGAGCGGCGAGCGCCGCGGTCGTGCCGAGGGCCGCGACGGCGATGGCCGACATTCTCAACCGGCTGGATATCTGGGAAAACAATGCGTCCTCCGATGACCCGGTGGCGCGGGTGGCGCCTGCCGGGCCCTGTGATGTGTGGGGTGGACGCAAGATCCCAGACTCGTGGAACGGAAGGAAGCATTCCGTCCGAGAAGCCTGTTCGTGTTACGCACTGTTGACCTATCAGCGCCGGGAAGGTGTACGAATCCGCCCTTCTATCCCCTTCGTTCCCGGAGGACGCACGGGCCGCCGGGAACGTGCGACGGAGGTCACCCCGGGCGATAATCGGCAACTGTGAGCGACGAAGGTGTGGACGCCGAGGCCGTCCGGGCCTGGGTGGCCTTTCACCCGCCGGCCGACGGGTGGCCGGACGACGACCGAGGGCCGGACGATGTGCGGGGGCCCGACGGCGTACGCGGGCCGGAGCGGACCCTCGAACTGCTGCGACGGGCAGGGCTCGACGCCCGCCCGCCCCGCCGCGAGCCCGCCGAAGGGCCCGGAGTGCTCTTCTTCGCGGCCGTCGACGACACCCTCGCGGCCCGCCTCGCGCGGCTCGGCGCCGAAGGCCGGAACCGGGTCCTCGCCGTCGCCCTCACCCGCTCGGCCCTCGACCGGGCCGGCCCCTGGCCCCTGCTGCGCGCCGGAGCCTCGGACGTCCTCGCCTGGGACGCCTCCGCGACCCCCGCCGACGACGTCGTACGGCGGCTGCGCCGCTGGGCGGCCGTCGACCGGGTCGTGGCCTCGCCGCTGGTCGCCGACAACCTCGTCGGCGCCGGTGCGGCCTGGCAGCTGCTGCTCCGGGAGATCATCGAGATGGCCGTGTTCAGCGACGCCTCCGTGCTGGTCACGGGGGAGAGCGGCACCGGAAAGGAGCTCGTCGCCCGGCTCGTGCACGCCCTCGACCCCCGGCGCGGCGGCGAACAGCTGGTCCTCCTCGACTGCACCACCATCGTGCCCTCGCTCGCGGGCAGCGAGTTCTTCGGGCACGAGAAGGGGGCGTTCACCGGCGCCCTCGCGTCCCGGGACGGCGCCTTCGCCCTCGCCGACCGGGGCACCCTCTTCCTCGACGAGGTCGGCGAACTCCCCCCGGACCTCCAGGCCGAGCTGCTCCGGGTCGTGCAGGAGGGCACGTACAAGAGGGTCGGCGGCAACACCTGGCGCGCCACAGGCTTCCGGCTGGTCTGCGCGACCAACCGCGACCTGCTCACCGAGGAGGGCGCCCGCCGGTTCCGGCCCGACCTCTACCACCGCATCGCCGCCTGGACCTGCCGGCTGCCGAGCCTGCGAGAGCGCCCCGAGGACGTCCTGCCCCTCGCCCGCCACTTCCTGCGCGAGACGCGGCAGGACGACGGGTCGGCCACGGCCGAGGACTTCGACCCCGCCGTGGAGCAGCTGCTGATCTCACGTCACTATCCAGGCAACGTACGGGAGTTGCGTCAGCTCGTCGGGCGGATGGCGCGCCGGCACGTCGGCTCGGGGCCGATCAGTGCCGGAGACGTACCACCGGAGGAACGCCCCGTCGAGGACGCCCTGAGCACGGACGCGCCGGCGGACGGTGCGGCGCCGGCCGATGGCTGGCCCGACGCCGGGTTCGAGCGGTCGATCCGCCGGGCCCTCGCCTCGGGGGTCTGCCTCAAGGAGATCGGCGTACGCGCCCGCGAGACCGCCGTCGACCTCGCCGTACAGGAGGCGGACGGCAACCTCCAGGACGCCGCCCGCGCCCTCGGCGTCACGGACCGGGCGCTGCAACTCCGCCGCCGCGCCTCCGGGACGGGGCCGGTGAACGGCGTCGTACGGGACGACTAGAGCCTGTCGGCGCGCCTGTGGCACGGCTCCGTAGCCCCTTCGCCCGGGGAGCCCCTCAGCGGACGCCCTCCCAGAGGAGCCGTTCCCGTGCGCGCGGGTCGGGGACGGCGGTGGGGGTGGTGGTGAAGGTCATCGTCGTGCGGGTCGTCTTGTCGTACGCCTCCCAGCCGGGGTCGCCCGTCGTGGCGAAGGAGATCCAGGCGCCGTGCATGGCGTCCGCGAGGGCCTGGGGTGGGCGGTCGCCGAGCAGGGGCGCGTACGACGGGTCGTGGAGGCGGTCGAAGACGAAGGGCAGTTCGAGGGCGTGGCAGGCGCCGAGGGTGCCGTCGAACAAGGGGGAGCGCCAGGCGAATTCGTAGAGGTGGGAGCCGGGTACGGCCTCGGCCAGGCGGATGGCGGGGATCCGGTAGAACCAGTCGGTCGCGACCGCGTCGAGGAGTTCGCCCGGGGTGGCATCGGGGCGTGCGTCCCGGTAGACGGGGAGGGCCTCGCCGGGGTCGAGGCCGTAGGCCGCGGTCATGGCGCGGAGCGAGGATTCCGGGAAGGCCTGGAGGCGCCGCGTCGGGACGAGGAAGAGGCGGTACTCCTCGCGGTTGCTGCCGATGAGGAGGTCGACGTCGCCATCCGGGCCGGGGAGGGTGAGGCCCGGCCGGACAGGCTCGAAGGGCATCATGTTGAGCACCGCTTCGCCCCACCGCGCCGGGTCGGGGTCGGCACTCACTTCGGTCCGCAACTCTGCCTGGACGTAGAGGAGTTCCGGCAGCGGAACGGCCTCGAATGCCGCCGGGGTCGGCTCGATCCCCAGTCTCTCCGCCAGGCGGGCCGCGATCAGCCGGGCCGATGCCGGACGCAGGTAGTGGTGGCAGGCTCCGCTCTGCAGGACGGCCCGCCGGAACAGGCCGCGGGCCGCTTCCGTGGTCAGCAGCGTGCCGATGCTCATCGCGCCCGCCGACTCGCCGAAGACGGTCACGCGGTCCGGGTCGCCGCCGAAGGAGGCGATGTTCTCGCGGATCCACCGGAGTGCGGCGATCTGGTCGAGCAGGCCCCGGTTGTCGGGGCGGCCGGGCAGGTGCAGGAAACCGTCGGAGCCCAGGCGGTAGTTGAGGTTGACGCAGACGACGCCGTCGCGTGCGAAGGCGCTCCCGTCGTACCCGGACGCCGAGCCGGAACCGTTGGTGAACGCGCCTCCGTGCATCCAGACCATCACGGGGAGGGCGGCGCCCGGCCCCGGGGCCGGGGTCCGGATGTCGAGGTTCAGGCAGTCCTCGCCCGGGATGTGGTTCTCCGGGATGAGGGCGTCGAAGGGCGGGGCGTAGGGGGCGTGCGGCGCCGTCGGCCCGTGGGCCGTGGCGTCGCGTACGCCGGTCCAGGGCTCGGGCGGGGCGGGCGCCCGGAACCGCAGGGCGCCGAAGGGCGGAGCGGCGTACGGGATGCCGAGGAAGGAGGTCACCCCGTAGGGGGAGGTCCGGCCGCGGACCTCCCCCTGCCGCGTACGGCAGACCGTCATGCCGACAGGACCTCCAGGAGTGCCGTGCCGAACTCCTCGGGACGTTCGAGGTGGACCGTGTGTCCGGCGTCGGCCACGGCGACCTCCCGCACCGCGCCGCCCGCCGCCGCGTAGCGGTCGAGGGCGTGACGCGTCTGCGCCACCATCGGCTGGGCCGGGGTGCCGTCCCAGCCGGGCACGGCGCCGACCGCGCCCAGGTGCGCCAGGTCGAACATCGAGGTGTCCGAGACGATGACGTCGTCCTCGCCCCGGATCCAGAGGACCGGCGGCTTCGGGTCGATCAGGTGCAGGTCGTCGACGCGGAAGTGGGTCGGGGCGAGGCAGTTGAGCACGCCTCGGGTGCCGGGCGCGATCCCGGGCCAGGCCGCGGACGTCGTGCTGTCACCCGGGTAGTGGTCGTCGCCGAGGCGGGTGGTGAGCATGGACTCGACGTACGCGTCCTCGTGCGCGAAGCGGAGCGGCGGCTTGACGTAGCAGGCCGCCAGGACGGAGCGCGGCGAGAGCGGCGAGTCCTCGCCGCGGTCTCCCTCGGCGAGCAGCCGGACGAAGTCCGGGTTGGCCGTGCCGCCGCCCGATCCCGCCCCGTCCTCGGAGTTGAGGGCGCCGTCCACTCCGTGCGTGCCGCCGAAGCCGTACGGGGAGACCGGGTTGACCAGGGTCAGGGAGCGCACCGCGGCCGGGTGGTCGCGCAGGAACTGCGTGACCACCCCGCCGCCCATGGACCAGCCGACCAGGTGGGCGCGGTCGATGCCGAGGGCGGTGAGCAGCTCGGCCAGGTCGTCGGCGTAGTCCCGCAGGCCGCGCGTGGCGTCGACGGGGAGCGGGTCGGTGCCGCCGAAGCCGCGCAGGTCGACGGCGATGGCGCGGTAGGAGTCCGGTAGCGCGGCCAGGGTGGGGTGCCAGAACGGGGAGGACGAGACGTTGCCGTGGACGAAGGCGACCGGCTCGCCCTCGGCCCGGGTCTCGGTGATCTGCTGGGTCAGTCTGCCGGTGGAGACACGGCGGGTGTGGAGCGTGGTCATGTGCGGGTCCTTCTCGCGGGTTCCGGTCGCCGGTCGTTCAGGAGAGCCAGGTGGCGACCTGGGCGGCGGCCGAGCTGTGCCAGCCGAGTTCGAGGTGGTTGGCGGTGGCGACGGTGGCCTTGCCGCCGACGGTGGGGATGCCCGTGGTGTCGAGCGCGCTGGAGATGAAGACGACGCCGTCGCTGGGTCCGCGGTTCTCGTTGAAGATGCCGACGATGTCGGCGGATCCGCCGGCCAGCAGGTAGGTGGTGACGGAGGCGGGCACCCCGGCGGCGTGCAGCGGGGCGATCAGGGATCCGGCGTCGATGGCGGCCTGGATGCCGCTGCCCGCGGTGGAGAAGCCCTGGCCGCCGTAGTAGGTCGTGTACCAGTCCTGGGCGGCGCCGTCGACTCCGTACGTCCCGTCCCAGCGGGCCAGCATCTGGCGCTGGCCGGGGTAGTTGTCCTGTCCGCCGGAGGGGGTCATCGAGAACTCGGGGTGTGCGGTGTACAGGCCGTAGCAGGTCATGTGGGAGTGCGGCGAGGGCGCGTTGACCTTGCCTCCGCATTCGGGCCAGATGGAGAAGTCGTGGGCCCAGCCGTGGGCGTACGGGTAGTCGTAGCCGCCGTTCGGGCCGCCGATGGTGACGAGCCGGCGCACGTCACCGGCGTACGCCCGTCCCCAGCTCGGCTTCAGCGACGACACGTACGCGCGGGTCGACATCTCGCCCTTGCTCCAGCCGACGAGGTCCACCTTGGCGACGCCCAGCTTCGCCTTGATGGCGGCGATCGCGTCGCCGACGATCTGCGCCTGCATCAGGTTGTCGCCCTGCTTGTGCGCGAAGCCGACGGCGAACACGCGGTGGCCGCGCTGGGAGAGGTACTGCATGAGTCCGGTGGACGGGCAGGAGGCAGCGCCGCAGCCGTACCCGCCCGATTCCCCGGGGTTGGCCCAGGCGCGGTCCGCGGTGTCGTTGGCGCCGTGCACGAGGAGCACGGGTGTGGTGACACTTCCGGTGTTCCAGCCGGGGGCCGAGTAGAGCAGGAACCGTCCCGAGGACGGCCGGGAGACTCCGCCGAAGTACGTGACGCGCTTGCCGTCCTGGTCGCCGCGGCCGTCCGCCGGGAAGCCCTCGGTGCGGAATCCGGTGGTCGTGTCGAGGTAGCGCTCGACGCGTTCCCAGCCGTTGGTGACGGTCCCTGTCCCGTAGCTCGCCTCGAGCGTGAGGTACGGGGGCGGAGTGGCGGCCGTCGCGCCGCTCGCGGCGGGTGGCGCCACCACGGCCGCCGCGACGACTCCCACCACAGTGATCACGCGGGCGGCGCGCAGCCGCCACCGGCTCCCAGTACTCCGTCTGTCGGCCATGTTCCGGCCTTTCCCGCTCGTGCGCTCATGGCGCGTCCACCTGATGGCCGTCCCGGCATCGGGTCCGCACACGGTAGGTGGACCCGCACCCACGAGAGCATGTGGTCGAGCCACACAAAGGGAACCGTCCAGGTGGTGCCAGGGACTCAGCAGTCGGGGATCGCGTTGCCGACGGCCGCGACCGCCTGGGACGCGGCGCCGCCGGAGAGCACCCAGCAGGAGGGTGCGGCCTGGGCCGGCGCGGCGGCCCCCGGAGCGAACAGGACGAGCGAGGCCGCCGCGCCCATCAGTGCGGCCACCCGCAGGATCGCGTGGGCCCCTCTCGGGAGCTGGCTTACGCGCGCGGGCACAAGACCCCGGAGCGGATCCTTTCCTTGCCGGATCCGCGGACGGGCGACGACGCCTATCGGCCGGCGCCGACAGGGCGCCTCCGCCGCTCGCCCCGTACCAGCGCGAGCAGGTTGCCCGAGAGCACCAACTCCTCCTCCGCCGCGCGGAGACCGAGGGCCCTGACCTTGGCCAGCTCAAGGCCCGGGTGCAGCCAGGGGCCGTCCGAGCCGAACAGGACCTTCTCCGCGCCCGCCCGCCGCACCGCCTCGGCCAGCAGGTCGAAACGGCGCACCCCCGAGGTGTCCGTGTGGATGTTGGGGTGCCGCGCGAGATGGTCGACGAGGGCGAGCTGCGCGTGCCAGTCGTCGGCGAAGCTCCCCAGATGCGGAAGGACGAACGACACGTCCGGGTAGTGCTCCGCGAGCAGCTCCGCCACCGCCACGTCGCCCATCGGGTCGTACACCACCGGCAGGCCGAAATGCCGAGCCACATCGCAGACTTCACGGGTGATCGGGGCATCGTGCCGATGCACCTTGATTCCGGTGAAGCCGTACTCCCGCACCGCCGTCCCGACGAGCCCGGCGATCCGCCCGGCGTCACGGTCGGCGTGCACGAACGCGAAGCCGAGGAAGCGGTCGGGGCGTGCCGCCACGATCCGTGCCACGGCCCGGTTGGCGGTGGCGTAGTCGCGGTGGAACGCCGGGAAGAGCACGGTCCGGTCGATGCCCGCGCGCTCCGCCCTCGCCAGGTAGCGCCCGAGTCCCGCGTCGTCCCACGGACCGGTCAGCCGGTCCCCGCGACCCGCGTGGCAGTGACAGTCGACGATCATCCGCCCTCCGCCTCCCGGTACCTCCGCACCGAGCTTCCTAGCGTCCCGCCGCCACCCGCGTGAACAGCGCCCGCAGCACCCGCTGGAGCTCGGCGCCCTTCAGCGAGGCCACCGGGACCCCGGAGAACGCGGCGAGTGCCCGGAGCGCGTCGGCGTCCGGATGCCCCGTGGGGGTGACCGGATGGCCGACGGCCCGCAACGCCTCCCGGGTGAAGCCGAGCCGCACCGTCGTCAGCGGGTTGCTGGCCTGACCTCGGTTGGTGTCGCAATGGAAGTGGTCGCGGTGGTCGTCGCGGTAGTAGTCGATCACCGTCGCGAAGGAGAGCCGCAGACAGGCGTCGATCCGGCGCAGCAGCACCCGCTGCCCCGGGTCGGTCCAGTTGTCCACGATGGTGTCGCGCACCGCGCTCGGCGGCCCGCCGACCTCCGGCCACCGCACCCCGGCGATGTCCAGCGCGTCCCCGTAGGAGTGGTTGCTCAGGATGTCCGGCTTCGCGGGATCGTCGCGCTCCACGCAGCGGCAGTAGTGCGAGCCCACCGTGAGGATGGCCTCGACGGGCATACCGAAGCCCCGCATGTTCCGCAGGAACGTGCTCAGCGTGTCCTGGAAGGGACCCGTGAAGCGCTGCTCGCGCCGCCACTGACGACGGGCGACGACGAGGAGCGGCCCGCTGCCGGGGACGGTCCGGACACACTCGGGGTAGTGGAACGGGACCCCGTCCACGGCCTCCGCGCACAGCAGCCCGGTGACGGCCGGGCACGCCATCGTCCCGGGCCGCTTGCAGTTCACCCGTGCCACCCCGCCCGGCGCCGCGCACGACCTCGTGGGGCGCGGGGTGAGGGGGGTGGCGGGCGGTGCGCCGGGAGCGCAGGGCTTGCGGCGGGACGGGCGGCCGGCGGGCGCCGGAGCCCGCCCGCCCCCGAGCAGGGGCCGCACCACCGTGTCCCGGATCGCCAGCCACTCCGCCGCGGCCCCGCGTTCGTCCCGCCGGATCACCGCCCCGGCGCGCTCCGGATGCCGCTGGTGGAAGAGGAGGCTCGTGAGCGCGTTCTCGTCCCGCGTGCCCTGGGCGACCGCGCTCACCACCCGGACCAGCTCCCAGGGGCTGAACCCGGTGCCGCGCTCGAACTCCCCGACGAGAGGACCGGCGGAGGAGCCGGCGGAGGAGAGCGTCTCGTACGACATGACGCACCCCGGCCGTTCAGTACGGCCGGCCCGAAGGCGGCGCCTGCCGCAGCCGGCGGCCCGCCATCCCGGCGACGGCACCGCTTCCGGCCCCGGCCCCGGCGCTTCGGCCGAGCGCCGCGCGCCCGCGCCCGGCCCGCGTGGCCTGCTGCGCGGTGCGCCGCCGCAGATGGACGGCCGGCATCGTGACGTCCAGCCGGTCCGAGGTGAGGTCGACGCCCGTCGCGGCGCGGTAGGCGTGGATGTAGCCCTGGATCTCCGCCCGCCAGTATCGGGCCCAGTTCGCGGCCTCGTCCCGCTCGATGACCGAGTTCCAGTCACCGAACCGGATGGAGAGCAGGATGCGTTCGCCGAAGGACGCGAGGTTGTGGAAGTGCAGCGTGGGCGTGTCCGTCCAGCCCTGCAGCCTCTTCATCACGTCCACCGTGCCCATCCACGGCTCCGGGTACGCCACCATCGCGCGCGCCGGCAGGAAGCTCCGCATCTCCGGCCTGGCCAGCAGCCACTGCTGCATGAGCATCTCCTGGCGGGCCGTCCACGGCAGATCGCCGTACTGGTTGTGCTGGCCCTCGGTGAGCAGCAGATGGACCTCCTTGAGCCCGTTCAGGACCGGGAATCCGTCGGGCGTGACGGTCATGTCGTCGGCCTGCGTGAAGAAGGTCGTGCACAGCTTCAGCAGGCTGTGGAACGCCTCCAGGAACTTGGACCGGCTGTCGGCCCCGCGCAGCCGCGGCACGGCCCTGCCGATCAGGGTGATCCCGTAGTGGTGGTCGTACTCGTACGCCCGGCGCGCGACCGACAGTCGGTGCTGGTCGTCCTGGATGTACCCCCACAGCAGGTTGGCGAGCGGCAGCAGCGGGGCGATCTCCAGATGGGCGAGCGGGTCGGGCTCCACCGCGCGCCGCATGTTCTGGAAGCGGCGGCTGATCTCGATCATCGACTGGACGAGGAGGCTCTCCTCCTCCCAGTAGTTCCACAGGAGTTCGATGAGGCAGGGGTGGGTGAGCTTGTACCGGAGGATCGCGTCGCACGGGAAGCCCAGCCTGTTCGCCCCGCGCACCTGCACGTCCCGCAGCCCGTCCAGGATCCGGGCGAAGTACGGCAGGGCGTAGAAGTTGGGGTCCTGCGGGATCGGCTCGATGAAGGCCTTCCACATGGCCTCGATCTCGTCCTGCGTCACCGGCCCGTCCTGGTAGCGGTGTTGCTCCTGCAGGAGGTCGAGGCCCTCGAAGGGCTCACCGGGCTGCCCCGGGTCGACGAGGATGCCGCAGCGCAGCCGCATGAAGGCCTCGGTCGCGGTCTTCAGGAGCCAGTACGCGTCCACGTCCGGGTACGGCAGGGCGCTGCCCTTGCGTACGGCCTTGAGCTCGGCGCGCCCCTCGGCCCGCAGCTGCCGGGTCTCCCGGTCGAGTCCCCGGGAGGACCGGCACAGCACCAGGTCGATGAAGTCCTGGTACTCGCCGAAGCCCAGGGAGTCGCTGCTGTTGCGGATCGCGGTCCACAGCGCCTGGCTGTTGGTCCTGGTCACCCCGGCGGGCTCCAGGTGCACGGAGAGCGAGGTGCGCTGCCCGTCGATCACGGGGATCCGGACGCGGACGTCGGCGATCTGCGTGCTGGTGCGTCCGTGGCGGTCGGTGACCGTCACCGTGGCGCTCTCCACGCCCGGTTCGGCTCCGCTCGTGTCCCAGACGACCACGGCGTCCTTGGCCGACCAGCGGGCGAGGGAGCCGCCCGAGACGTTCCAGGCGTAGGTCGCTCCCTTCTCCGTGGTGTCGGCCCGCAGCCGCACGCTCTCGCCCCGCGTCACCTCGTTCGGTGTGGCGGTGAGCGTGACCTGGAGCGGCGAGCGCGGTGTCAGCGGTGTGCCCATGACTCCTCCTCGGGCATGGTGCGAAGAAGACCGCCGCCCGCGGGGGCGGACTTCCAGGGGATGGCCGGCCGGACGGCCGGCGAGAACGGACGGGCGCAGGCCGCCGTCGTGGCGAGCGTGCTGCGCAGGGCCCAGCCCCGCAGCAGCCCCTCCATGCGGCGGCTCTCCGCCTCGGGGGAGACGAGCCCGGCCGCCCGGGCCTGGCCCAGGGCCGCGAGCGCGACGGTCGGAGCGGCCCGGTCGAGCAGCTCGGGCCGCCGCCGCGCGGCCTCGTACAGCGAGACGAGCCGGAGCGGCGAGCGCTCGGCCGGCCGGAAGAGCCGATCCGGCGTCAGGTCCCGCCGCCCGTAGGGACGATGGGTGACGAGCAGCTCGGCCAGGTCGGGCGCCGTCGACGTCAGCGAGCCGAGCAGCGCACGCCCCGCCGGGTCCAGCCCCTCGGTGGGGTACAGCGCGGACCACAGCGCGCCGAGCCGCCGCCACTGCGGGTCAGGATGGAGCAACTCGCCGATCGCGACGCCGAGATGGACCCTGATCCACGGGAACGGGTGAGTGTCGAAGGGGTCGACGCGGAAGACGAAGCGCCGGGGGAGGCTGATCACACCGATCAGTCCCAGCGTGGCCGTCACACCGAGCCTCCCGATCGCCCAGAGGTCGGCGACGATCTCCGGCATCCACCGGTGGAACAGCGCCCAGGGCAGCGGGAGTCGGCCGCCGGAGCCCGCCGCCCGCGCGCGGAGAGCGGCCTGCAGCGCGGGGACGAGCCCGAGGAGGGCCGCCCCCTGGTGGCCCACCTCGTGGCAGAGGGAGGCGCTGAGTCCGTACCCGCCGACCATCCGCTCACGCGGTACGCGCACGATCGCGACCGGGCTCGAACCGCCGCCCGGGAGACGGGTCTTGGCGCGGCGGATCGCCGCGCCGGGGCCCCGGTCCAGGTAGCAGACGACGGGCGGCGGGTCGAAGGGGCGGGCCGGTACGGCGAGCGCGTCGGCCGCCGCCACGTCCATCCCGGAGAGCCACAGTCCGATCTCGTGCTCGCTGCGCTGGGTGATCGTCTGCTGGAAGAGGTCGAACTGACCGAGGACGTCGTTGAACCGCCACCGCAGCGCGGTGAACCTGCGCTGCATCTCCGCCGGTGTCGCCTCCGCCCCCTCGCCGCCGAGCCAGGCGAGGTACGCGTGGATCCGGCCCCTGAGCTCACGCCGGCCGGCCACCAGGGTCCGCTCGATCCCGATCTGGGCGGCCGGGGAGAGCGCCGCGGCGGGCAGCATCGTCTCGCGCACGGCGAAGGGCTGGACCCGGTCGAGCCGGGTGAGCAGCGCCCGCGCCTCGCCGACGAGCAGCCGACGGGCGGTCGACGACGTCCCGTGCATGGTCAGGCCTCCAGGATCATGACCCGGTTGCCCCGGCGCACCCAGGTGCCGGTGCTCCGCCCGTGGGCGGTGGCCACCTCGGCGCCGGACGGCCCGCCGGACAGGGCCGCGGACGGTCCTCCGGACGGGGCTGCGGACGGTCCTCCGGACGGGGCTGCGGACGGGGTGGTGGAGGGGCCGGCGGACGGTTCGGTCGGGGGCGTGTCGGTCGGGGCGCCGGCCGTCGGCTCGTCGGCCGCCGGTTCCGCCGCGGTCGACGGCGACGAGGACGGTTCGGCCGGGTCACCGGCTGCCGGTTCCGGGGCGTACGGGGTGGGTTCGTACGGCGCGGGCGGGGTCGACGCCGGTGCGTACGGGTCCGGCTCCGGCTCCTGGAACGGCGGCCGGTACGCGGGGTACCGCTCGGGGGCGTACGGCGCCGGCGCGTACGGCGGGGGCGTGGGCCAGGCGTTGCTCGGGCGGCCGCGCCAGGGCCGTCGGACGGCCCTCACCGGCCGCGGCCAGTACCACGGTGCCGGGCGCGCGTACCGCGGGAACGAGCGGTACAGCCCGGGCGCGTGGCGCCGCGCGGCGGCGAAGACGGCGGCCCGGCCGACCGCGCGGTCACCCGCCCTGCCCCGGTACGGCCGGTAGTGGCGGTACCGGTCGCGCGGCGCCATCGCCGCGTTCCGCGCGGCCGCCGCCGAGAGCCGGACGAACCGGCGCGCGATCTCGAACTCGCCCTCCTGCGGGCCCAGGAGCTCGGTGTCCACCCCGAACAGCTCGCCCGCGGCCGGGTTCTCCAGGTACGGGCGCGGCCGGGGTTCCGTCCGGCCAGGGGAGCCCGAGGAGACCGAGGGGGCGGCGCCGGACCCCCGGTAGATCCAGTGCCAGGGCTCCTTGGCGTACGGCACGAAGCCGAACCGGTGCGCGTGGGTCGTCAACCAGCCGAAGAACCAGGTCGCGCGCCAGCGGGCCACCGCTCGCGCCCCGGTGCTGTTGGCGATCGCCTGGCCGCGCCCGCGCATCTGGAGGAAGTCGATGGCGATGCCGTTCTGGTGGTTGCTGTAGCCGGGGGCGGCGATCCGCGAGGGGATACCGAAGACGTCCAGCATGTACCGGACGGCCGCGTCGCCGTGCGGACCGCCCGGCAGCCCGGCGCGGGCATCGGCGCTCTGGCTGTAGTACCGCCTGAAGTAGCCGAGCCACAGGCGCTGTTGGTGGGCACGGCCCCGGTAGCCGCTGCCTCCCGTGAGCCGCACGGTCCGGGCGGCGTCCTCCTGCCCGGTGGTCTGGGCGGCGGCGAGCGCCCGGCGGGCCGCGGCGAGCAGCCGGCCGGCCGCCTCGGCGGCGTCGGACCGCATGGCGATCGAGGTGCCGGGGACGCTGGTCAGTTCTTCCGGCGCCAGGTCCCGGCCGGGCTTGCCCTTCCGAGCCCGCGTACGGGCCAGATGCGCGTCGAGGACCCGCTGCCGGAAGGCGAGTTGATCGGGCGTCCCGCTCCACCCGCCACCGCCACCGCCACCGCTGCCGGTCTCGGACTCCGGCTCGTCGGCCCCTTCCTCCGCCAGCTCCCGTACGGCGGGGGAGCGGCGCTTCCTCAGGGGGCGCGGGGGAGCCGGGGCCAGGGCCGCGCCCGGCAGGTCGGCGGCCACGTCGGTGAGCAGCGGCGGCCCGTACAGCCGGGGGATGTCCATGTGCGGTGCGGTCGTCCACTCCACACGGAAGCGGGGAGAGGCCGTGGACGCCAGGGCGGCGGCCACCTGCTCGCTGTGGCGCGCGGTCGGCTCGTACGGCCGGTAGAGCACGCGGAGCGCGCCCGTTCCCCGGGCGATCCGCTGTCGTGCCCAGGCGATGAGCGGCCCGGGGTCCCCGTACAACGCGTCGAAGGTGTGCACCTCGTCCGGGTCGGTCTCCTGTACGAGACGCATCAGCGAGGCGCCGCCGCCGGAGTGAGCCGTGAGGACGAGCCGGCCGAGCGGGGCGCGTACGCCCGTCGTGGCCGCGAACAGTGCCAGGGCCTGGTTCGCCAGCCGCCGTACGGCTCCGGGGCGCTCCAGCGCGGGGTGGGTGTAGCCGCGGCCCGACCGGCCGCCGAACCAGTGCCCGCGGGGCAGCACGAGGAGGGTGGGGGTGGTGCGGCCGGGCCGGCCGGTGGACGGGGGCCCGCCGAGGTCGAGCCCGCTGACCTTCGCCGTGTTCCCCGGCAGCCTCATGTGCCGTCCGCTCGGCGAGAATCCGTGGAGATGGACCACGACGTCGATCCGGGACGGCCGGTCCATCGCGTTCCAGCGGAGGAACAGATCGGGCGGGGTCCCCGCGTGGCGCCGGAGCATCGCCACCCGCTGCACGGTCCTCTCTCCCGGACCGGTCGCGCCGGTTCCCGTCCCCGGCCCCGCCCCCGGCGGAAGGAGCGGGAGCGCGGTCCTGGCGACGTTCTTGAGGACGCCGCCGAGGGTCTCACCGGCCGCGGAGCTGAGGAAGCCGCCGTCACGCCGTGCGATCGGGGCGAGGAATGAGCCGAGGAAGGCCTCCAGCTCCCGTTCGTCGGTGACGCCGAGCAGTTCCGTCGCGAGCGCGCGCTCCTCCGCCTCGCTCAGCGGGCTGCCGTACTCGTCGCCGAGCAGTCCCGTCTCCGCCGTGAACTCTCCCAGTTCGGCACCCGCACCGCCGGCGCGTCCCGGTTCCGCGGCGGGCCGGTGGTGTCCGCCGCCGCACTCGCACTCGTACGTGCTCATGGCCGCTCTCCCTTCGGGTGCCGGTTCAGAGGCCGATCAGGACGATCGTCCGGCCGCGCCTGACCCACCGGCCGCTGGCCCGGCGCCCGCCGTGGGCCGGGGGACCCGCCAGGCCGGGTACGGATCCGGCGGCGCCGGAGACGAGCGGGACGAGCCCGGGGGCGTACCGCTGGGCGGCACTCAGCACGGCGGCCCGCGCCGCACCGGCGTCCAGCTCGGCCTCGCCCTCGTACGCCTCCTCGCCCTCGCCCTCGTACTCGTACGCGTCCTCGTACTCGTCCGTGGAGGAGCCCTCGAAATCGCCCTCGAAATCGCCCTCGAAGTCGCCTTCGAAGTCGCCCTCCAAGGCGAACTCGGCGGCCCCGTCCCCGAACTCGCCCGCGAGCTCCGTCTCCGCCTCGTACGCGCCGCCGGGACCGGCCTCGAAGCCGCCTTCGTACGCGGCGCCGAACTCCGTCTCGTACGCGGCACCGGCCTCCCCCTCACCCTCGGACCCGGCGGCGCTCCGCGCGGCGTCGGCGGCGAAGCGGACGAACTGGCGGGCCGCCTCGAACTCCTGGTCCTCCCGGCTGAGCCCCTCGACCTCCAGACCGAGGAGGCTCCCCGCCTTGGAGGCCAGCTGCGCCCCGACCACGCCGCCGAGGCCGGGGACGAGGAGGTTGCCGGCGGCCGAGCCGAGCACCGGCAGGAACTGCCGGGCGGCTCCGCGCAGCAGGCCCTGGAGGGCCTTTCCGGGACCGCCCCGCAGGAGCGGCGCCGCGGCGCGGACGAGCTTGCCGAGGAACTGCTCCATCTCGGCCTCGTCGGTGACCTCCAGGAGTTCGCCGGCGAGCTCCATCTCCTGGATCTCGTCGAGGGAGCCCTCGGCCTCCGCACCGCCCCAGCCGACCTCCTCGCCGATCCCCTCGCCGGCGTACGCGGCCGCGTCCTCGAACTCCGGTGCGTACCCGCCGTACGCCTCGCCGGCCGTAACGCCGTCGGCCCCGTGGCCGAACTCGAGCTGTGTGCGATCCATGTCGTGCATAGCGGCCTCCTCGGTTCACTCCTCTCTCCTGCAAGTCGCGTGCCAGGGGGCGGAGGCCGCGGACACCGGGGAACCGGTACGGATGCCGAAGCTCCCTTCGTCGCGCGGGGCGGACGGCGACGAAGGGAGCTTCGGTGGGTGGTCCGCCGGGGCGGACGGGTATCAGGCGGCGCCCCGCGCGGCGGTCGCGTCGACGGCGGCTGCCCTGCGGGCGCGGGGGGCGATGCCCAGCCCCGTGCGGTACTTGGCGACGGTGCGCCGGGCGACGGGGAAGCCCCGTTCGGCGAGGAGGCCGGCGAGTTCGGCGTCGGAGAGCGGCAGCGACTCGTGCTCGACGAGGTCGCGCAGGACCGTCCGGACGCCGGTCGCCGGGGCGAAGAACCCGGCGAGCGGCATCGTCCGGCGGCAGGGCAGCAGCGCGACGCGTCCCGCGACCGCCCGGGAGACGGTCGACTCGTGCAGGCCGAGCGCCTCGGCGACCTCGCGCCGGCACAGCGGCCGCAGCTGCGCGGGGCCCTGGTCGAGGAAGGGCCGCTGCGTGTCGACGACGTACTCCGCGACCCGGTGCAGCGTGCTCCAGCGCCGGTCGAGCCGGGAGAGGAACTCGCGTGCGCGGGCTACCTGGAGCCGTGCCTGCCGCTCGCCGTCCCGGCCGTCACCGTGGGCCGGCGGAGGGGGGTCGGAGAGGCAGGCGAGGTAGGCGGGGCTGACGGTGAGCCGCAGTCGCAGGGGTTCGAGGAGGGTGACGGCGTAGCGGTCCGGGTCCTGCGGGTGCCGGGTGATCACCAGGTCGGGGGGCGTGCAGGCACCGGCCGGTGGTGGTGCCTGATCGAGGGCTGCGGAGGGGCGCAGCTCCGACCGTACGAACGTCCCCACCCGGCGGATCGCGTCCTCCGGCACCCCGAGCGCCGCCGCGGCCCCGGCGGAGTGCTCCTCGTCGGCCAGCGCGTCCAGGTGGTGGGCGAGCACGGCCCGGACGAGCGGCTCCCGGGTCCCGTGCACCTCCTCCCACCGGTCCAGTTGGAGCAGGAGGCACTCGCGCAGGTCCCGGGCGCCGGTACCGGGCGGCGCGGCCGCGCGCAGGGCGTCCAGGACCCGTCGGACCCGGCCGGGCTCGACGCCGAGGTCGGCGGCGATCTCCTCGACGGTCCCGTCCAGCCGTCCGCGCGGGCCGAGGCTGCCGACGAGATACCCGGCCAGGGGGGCGTCCGCGGCGGGCAGCGCGGCCCTGACGTCGGCGAGGAGCCAGGCGGCCCGGTCCTCGGCGCGCGGTTCGGGAGCCGGCCCGGTGCGGGGGCGCTCCGGTGCGGGGCCGCCCCACGTGAGACAGGGACAGGGGGCCGGGGCCGCGCCGCACAGGGGGCAGGGTGCCGGGTCCGGGTCCTCTTCGAGCGCGGGGTTCTCCGCGAGCTCCTGCGCGACCCGGGCGTCCAGGTCGAGGGACGGGAGCTGGAGGAAGGCGGCGAAGGCCACCAGTGCCGGGGAGGCGTGCAGAGCCATGGCCGGTGTCGGTGCGAACTCCATCCCGGCAGCCATCCGGCTCTCATCTCCCTCGCCCCGGGAGTACGACCACCCCTCAGTTCCCCGAGCCCCCTCCCGCATCCCACCGTCCGCCCGTGCCCAGGAGGTGTCAAACGGGCGTACGGCGTGCGTCCGTGTCAGGGACGGGGCCAGGGGCGGCCCTCCAGGCGCTCGATGTCCCGGTTGAAGCGTTCGAGCAGACCGGCGAAGCGGGTCACGTCCTCCGGTGCCCAGTGCTCCATGACCCGTTCCAGGCCCTCGATGTTCGAGGCGCGGTCGGCGTCGAGGCGGTGCTCGCCCTCCGCCGTGATGCGGAACTTGCGGGCGATGCCGCCGTCGGGGTCGGGGATGCGCTCGACGACCCCGGCGCGGAGCATCGCGGCGGTCTGCCGGTTGAGCGTGGAGGCGTCGAGGCCGAAGGCCTCGCTGAGCTGGCCGATGGACATCGGCCCGTGCATGCGGATGCGGCTCAGCAGGACGTACGCGCTGCGGTCGAGCTGGCCGCCGGCGGCCCGGGAGCGGGGCGCGTACAGGTGGGCGTGCCGGCCGAGCAGCATGGTCTCGAACTCGACCAGATGAGTGGGCTTGTCCACGGGCTTGTCCATGGGGGCATTCTCTCTCGCGGCATCGCTCCATGCATCATACACGGCTTGTGTATGGCGCAAGAGATGTGCATGATGCACAAGAATCACGGAACGACCGGAACCACCGGAACGACCGGAAAGACCTAGGAGAACTCGTGGACGGCTCCAAGCCCGACGCCCGCACCGGAGGCGTCGTCGGCGTCCTCGCCCTCGCGGGCATCGTGGCCGCACTCATGCAGACCCTGGTGGTGCCGCTCATCGGCGACCTGCCGAAGCTCCTCGACACCGCCCCGTCCAACGCCTCCTGGGTGATCACGGCCACCCTGCTCGCCGCCGCCGTCGCCACCCCCGTCGCCGGCCGCCTCGGCGACACCCTGGGCAAGCGCCGGGTCCTCCTCGCCTCCTTCGTTCCGCTGATCGCCGGATCCGTCGTCTGCGCGCTCGCCCCCTCCGTCGTTCCGATGATCGTCGGCCGCGGCCTCCAGGGCCTCGGCATGGGCGTCGTCCCCGTCGGCATCAGCCTCCTCCGGGACGTCCTGCCGCCCGAGAAGCTGGGCGCCTCCATCGCCCTGATGAGCGCCTCCATGGGCGTCGGCGGCGCCCTCGGCCTGCCCTTCTCCGCCGCCGTCGCCGAGAACGCGAGCTGGCGCGTGCTCTTCTGGGTCGCCGCCGCCCTCAGCGCCGTGGTCGGCCTCCTGATCTGGCGCGTCGTGCCCGCCGGAGCCCGCAACCCCGCCCCCGGCCGCTTCGACGTGCCGGGCGCCCTCGGCCTCGGCGTCGGCCTCGTCGCCCTGCTGCTCGCCGTGTCCAAGGGCGCGACCTGGGGCTGGGGCAGCGGCACCACCCTCGGGCTCCTCGCCGGCTCCGCCGTCGTCCTGCTCGGCTGGGGTGCCTGGGAACTGCGGACCCGCGACCCGCTCGTCGACCTGAGGGTCACCGCCCGCCCCGTCGTCCTCATGACGAACGCGGCCTCGATCCTCGTCGGCTTCGCCATGTACGCCCCGGCCCTGGTCATTCCGCAGCTGCTCCAGCTGCCCGAGGCCACCGGCTACGGCCTCGGCCAGTCGATGATGGCCATGGGCCTCTGGATGGCCCCCGCGGGCCTGATGATGATGGTCCTGGCCCCGCTCGGCGCCAAGCTGTCCGCCGCCCGCGGCCCCAAGGTCACGCTCTCCGTCGGCGCCCTCGTCATCGCCGCGGGACACGCCTCCTCCCTCGCGCTGATGGGCTCCACCTGGGGCCTGTTCGTCGTCACCCTCATCTGCAACACCGGCGTCGGGCTCGCCTACGGGGCGATGCCCTCGCTCATCATGGGCGCGGTGCCGCAGGAGGAGACCGCCTCCGCCAACAGCTTCAACACCTTGATGCGGTCCATCGGCACCTCCGTCTCGGCCGCCGTCATCGGCGTCGTCCTCGCCCAGATGACCACGACGCTCGGCGGGTACGTCCTGCCCTCCGAGGACGGCTTCCGTGCCGCGATGACGATCGGTGCCGGAGTCGGCCTCCTGGCCGCGGTCGTCGCCGCGCTCATCCCCGCGAAGGCCGCCGCGAGCGGCGCGGACGACACGTCCCGCACCGCGGCGGCGACCACCGCCGACGCCGACGACCAGGCCCGGGCCGCCTCCGCCTCCGAAGCCGCCTCCGACGTCGACGCCGGCCCGCGCGCCGCCCTGCGGTAGCCCGTACCGAAGCCGCGCGGCGAATCCACAGCAGTGGCGGCGACCTCCCGGTCGACACCGACTCCCGGTCTCGACACCGACCGGTCCGCCGTCCGAACCCGCCGTCCGACCCCGTCGCCAGGGCCCGACCGTCTCTCAGCCGAGACCGTCGGGCCCCTGGAGCGTGTCCTCGTCCGTCACCGTCTCCAGCGTGAACAGCGCGCCGTCCGGATCCCGTACGACCGTGCGATGCCGGTCGGCGCCGCCGGGAGCGCGCACCCCGCCCCACTCGCCGCCCGGCACGACCGAACCGCCGTGCTTCTCGACCGCCGCCGTCGCCTCCTGCAGATCCGGCACCCGGAACCGTACGAGCCAGCGCGGACGCAGCTGAGGCCGGGTCGAGGCGGACTCGACCGGGCCGCTGTTCAGGCGGGCGACGGCCTCGCCGTTCCAGCGCAGCACCACCTGCTCCTCCTCGTACGAGACCTCGCAGCACCCCGGGCTCCCGTCCGCCCAGCCGAGCACCCCGCCGTAGAACACGGCCGCGTCGAACGCGTCCCGCGTGTGCAGCTCCAGCCAGGCCGGCGCCGTCCGCTCGTCCATGCGCCAACGCGAGATCAACCGCCCCTCCCACACGGCGAACGCCGCGCCCTCCCGGTCCGTCGCGAGCGCCGCCCGCCCCCGGGGCGGGAAGGAGACCGGCCCCACGCCGACCGTGCCGCCACGCTCCCGGATCCGCGCCACCGCCGCGTCGGCGTCGTCCACGGCGAAGAACGGCGTCCAGGCCACCGGCACCGCCAACTCGGCGGCCACCGCCGCGATCCCGGCCACCGGCACCCCGTCCCGCTCACCCACCGCGTACTCGTCACCGAGGGCGCCCCGGCGGAACGTCCAGCCCAGCACCGCCCCGTAGAAACGCTCCGCCGCGTCGAGATCCCGCGCGGCCAGACTCAGCCAGCACGGCGCGCCCACTGCCTCCGCGCTCACCGCCACCCTCACCATCTCCTCGGTCCTCGATCCTGCGGCGGTTCGCCCGATGCCGCCACGCGCCCCTTCCCCGCCCGGCCGCCCACCATGCGCGCGTTCACCCATGTGCCGCCGATCACCACGCACCCGAGTGTGCGACCCGCCGATCGGCCGGTGCACAGGACGCCGACCGCTCCGCCCCTGACGCGGGGCGTTCCTCGGCTCAGTCGGTCCGCCCCGTGACCTGGGCCTGCAGGGCGACGGAGAGATGATGGTGGAGGGCGCCCAGGACCGGCTCGTCCGGGGCGAAGAGGCCGCCGGCGAGCTTCCAGTAGCGCTGGATCACGGGACCGCCGCTCCGGGCGAGCAGCCCGACCAGCCGCTGCCGGAAGGCGGGCGTGTCGGGTACCCCGCTCGCCTGGGCGTAGGCGGAGACGAAACAGTCCAGAGCCTCGCCGTCCCCGGGGGCCAGACCGGCCCGCTGCGCCGATGAGGCCGACGCGTAGGCCACTGCCAGCTCCTCGTACAGCACCTCGGGCCGGTACGTGCCTGCCGGCAGCGGCGGCGCCGACCGGAACTCCACGCGGTCGAGGCGCGGATCCGTGACCAGCGCGTGCAACCGGGCGAAGGCCAGTACCTGCCCGGGGCTCGGCTCCCGGGGAAGCCCCGGCACCACGGAGTCGAGGACCGTCGACACCACCCGGCCCGGCAGCCGCGCCGGCAGGATCCGCCGCCAGAACCGGACCAGGGCGGCCGTGTCGGGTGGCGCCGGCACGGCGCCGACGAGCCGCAGCCGCTCGGCGCGCTCCTCGGCGGAACAGTCCCGGAGCAGCGTCAGGGAGGCCTCGCGCCAGCGCAGCGCGGCCAGTTGGGAGCCCACCTTCCGCAACTGGCCGGTGACGACCTCCTCCAGGGCGTCGTCACGGTCGAGGGCCCGCTCCACCTCGGGTACGGGGAGGCCGAGCGTCCGCAGGGAGCGGATGAGACGCAGCCGGTCGAGCGCCTCGGGGCCGTACCGGCGGTGTCCGCCGGAGCTGCGACCGGCCTCGGGCAGCAGGCCCCGGTCGGAGTAGTGGCGCACGGTCTTCACGGTGGTGCCGGCGCGCTCGGCGAGCTCTCCGATGCTCAACAGTCCGTCGGACGACACGAGTCGAACCTCCCTCGGCGGATCCGCTCACCCTCGCACACGCCTTCGGGATCCCCGGTCGGTGCGGCCCGCGCGGCGGCCGACTTGAACCTCCCTCAGGGGGAGTTCCTAGCGTGGCCGCGGGACAACGCCCGGGCCATCGCCCGGGAAGCCGCCCGGGCCATCGCCCGGGAAGTCGCGAGGAGACGATCATGACGGCGTTCGTGCTGGTGTCGGGCCCCTTCACCGGGGGCTGGGTGTGGGAGGAGACGGCCACCCGGCTCCGGGCGGCGGGGGCGCAGGCGTACCCCGTGACGCTCACGGGGATGGGCGAGCGCCGCGACGGCAGCGGCGCGGAGGCCGGGGACGGCATCGACCTGGACACGCACATCGAGGACCTGGTGCGGCTGGTCGACGGGATCGCCGCGACCGAGGTCGTGCTCGTGGGCCATGGGTACGGCCTCCACCCGGTCCTCGGCGCGGCCGACCGGCGTCCGGGACGGACCGCCCGGATCGTCGCTCTGGACACGGCCCTCCCGGAAGACGGCGCGGCGGCCGTACGCGCCGTACCGGACCCGGAGGTCCGGGCCCGGCTGGAACCCGTGACCGGTCCGCCCGGCGCGGCCGAGGCGCCGATCCCGCCGCCGACGCGGGGGACCTGGCCGCGCTGGGGCAGTACCGAAGGCGTCCCCGCCGAGGCGCTGGCACGCCTGGAGCGGCTCTCCGCACCCCAGCCCCCGGGCACGCTCACCCAGCCGCTCCGCCTCACCGGCGCGGCCTCCGCACTGCCCGTCACCGGCGTCCTGTGCACCGCCGACGGATCGAGCGTCGACCTGGTCGAGATGCTGGTGGAATCGGGCCCGCCGCAGTTCCGGGCGCTCGCCGACGCGGGGGTGCGCTTCCTCGAACTGGCCACCGGGCACTGGCCGATGCTCTCCGACTCCGGGGAGCTGGCCGAGGTACTGCTCCGGGCTGCGGCCGGGGAGGGACACCGGGTGGCCCTGCCCGAGCGGGGGAGCGGGCGGGAGCGGGGGAGCGGACACGAGCAGGGGAGTGGACACGATCAGGGGAGCGGGCAAGAGCAGGGGAGCGGGCAAGAGCAGGGGAGCGAGGGGGCGCAGGGCAGCGGACGCGAGCAGGGCGGTCGGCACGAGCCGCCTCCGCACCTGCTGCCGTTCCTCCTGGACGTACCCGAGGTCACGCGCGAGCGGCACGGACGGATCGACCTCCACCTGCCGGAGGCCGACGGTCCGGCGGACCGGCCCCGGCCGGCCGTGGTCTTCGTCCACGGCGGCCCGATCGTCCCCGACCAGCGGCCCACTCCGCGGGACACGCCGTTCTTCCTCGGATACGGGCGGTACGTGGCGGGCCTCGGCGCGGTCGGGGTGACCCTGGACCACCGGCTGCACGGTCTCGCCGACTACCCGCGGGCGGCGGAGGACCTGGCCGAGGCCGTCGCGGCCGTACGGGCCGATCCGCGCGTGGACGGGGACCGGATCGCGCTCTGGTTCTTCTCCACGGGCGGGCTGCTGGCGGCGGACTGGCTCGCCGCGCCCCCGCCGTGGCTGCGGTGCGTGGCGGCGAACTACCCGGCCCTCGCGCCGCTGCCCGGCTGGGGCGCGGTGGAGTCCCGCTTCCGACCGGTGGACGCGGTGAGGGCGGCGGCCTCGACCTCGGCGGGCCGACCGCCGATCGTCCTCACCCGCGCCGGGCTCGAACATCCCGCCTTCACCGCGACGGTCCGGGAGTTCCTCGACGCCGCAGCGGAGAGCGGCGCCGAGGTGGAGATCGTCGACGTGCCGCTGGGCCACCACGCCTTCGAACTCGTCGACCCGACGGACGCGTCCCGCGCGGCGGTCGAACGGGCCGCGCGGTCGGTCCTCGGGCATCTCGGGGGCTGACCCGCACTGCCCCCGAGATCGTCAGTGTGCCGCCGGGAACCCCCCGCGCCGGGGCACCGAGTCCAGGAGGAGCCGGGTGTACGGGTGTTCCGGGGCGTCCAGGACCCGTGAGGTCGTGCCCGCTTCCACGACCTGGCCCGACTTGAGGACCATCACCTCGTCCGCGATGTGCCGGACGACGGCCAGGTCGTGGGTGACGAACAGGTAGCCGATGCCCGAGTCGCGGCGGATCGCGGCGAGGAGTTCGAGGATCTGTGCCTGGATCGACACGTCGAGCGCGGCGACGGCCTCGTCGAGGACGAGGACCCGGGGCTCCACGGCGAGGGCGCGGGCGATTGCCACGCGCTGCCGCTGTCCGCCGGAGAGACCGCGGGGGAGGGCCGAGGCCTCGCGGGTGCCGAGTCCGACCTGGTCGAGCAGTTCGGAGACCCGGGTGGCACGGGCGGTCGCGTCGAGACCGGTGTGGAGGCGGAGCACTTCGTCGAGGCAGCCCGACACGCTGATCCGGGGGTCGAGCGACAGGTACGGATCCTGGAAGACCATCTGGATCTCCCGGGCCCGCTCCAGCCGCTCCGCCCGGCCGCGGGGCCGCGTGGAGCGGTCCCGGCCGTTCAGGCGGACGGTGCCGCCGTCCGGGCGCTCCAGGCCGACGAGCATCCGGACCGTGGTGGTCTTGCCGCTGCCGGACTCCCCGACGATCGCGAGGGAGGCCCCGGGTGCCAGGGTGAAGGACACGCCGTCGACGGCCGTGTGGTCGCCGTACTGCTTCCGCAGACCCTCGACGACCAGGCCGTTCTCGACGACCAGGCCGTCCTTTGTCGACACGGTCACAGCATGATCCCTTCGTCGGCGCGGTGGCAGGCGGCGAGTCCGTCGCCGTACCGGGCGAGGGCCGGCTTCTCCTGGGAGCAGCGCGCCACCGCGTGGGCGCAGCGCGGGGCGAAGGCGCAGCCCGGCGGGGTCTCGGCCAGGGAGACGGGCCGTCCCGGGATGGGCCGGGGCGCGGGCGAGCCGGGCTCGATGCCCGGCGTGCAGGCGAGCAGCCCTGCCGTGTACGGGTGACGCGGACGGTCGAACAGCTCGTCGGTGCCGTGCGTCTCCACGATCCGGCCCGCGTACATCACGTACACCCGGTCGCAGACGGCGGCGGCCAGTTCGAGGTCGTGGGTCACGAAGAGCATGCCCGTGCCGCGCTCGGCCCGGAGGCGGGTGAGGATCCCGATGATCTCCGCCTGGGTCGTGACGTCCAGCGCGGTGGTCGGCTCGTCGGCGACGAGCAGCGCGGGTTCGGAGGCGAGCGCCGCGGCGATGACCACGCGCTGGAGCATGCCGCCGGAGAACTCGTGCGGACGGCGCCGCAGGGCGCCCTTCGGGTCGCGGATGCCGACCGCTTCGAGCAGTTCCAGGGCCCGCGCGGTGGCCGCGGCGGCCGGGGTCCCGCCCGCGCGCAGCCCCTCCGTGAGGAAGTCGCCGACGCGGCGCAGCGGGTTCACGGAGGCACGCGGGTCCTGGAAGACCATCGAGACCTGGCGGGCGCGCAGCGCGGCCAGCTCCGTGCGGTTCATGGTGAGCACGTCCCGGCCGGCGACCCGGACCTCACCGGTGGTGCGGGCGCCCCCGGGCAGCAGCCCGAGGACGCTGCGGCAGGCCACCGACTTGCCGGAGCCGGACTCGCCGACCAGGCCGACGCTCTCCCCGGGCCGCACCCGGATGCTGACCCCGTCGAGGATCGGCCGGCCGGCGCGGCCCTCGGGGAGCCGGACGTCGAGCCCGTCGATCTCCAGGACGGGAGTCGTGTCCCTCTGTTCCTTCATGCCGTTCACCGCTCACGCTTCGCGATCCGGTCGGCGAGTCCCTCGCCGACGATGCCGAACGCCACCACGGCGAGCACGATGCACGCGGAGGGCGCGAGGGCGGGCAGCATCGCCCCCTGCTGCACGGCCGACTGGCCTTCGTTGATCATGGCGCCCCAGTCGGCGGTCGGCGGCTGCACGCCGAAGCCGAGGAAGGAGAGCGCGGCCAGGTCCATGAGGGCGTACCCGAAGTTCATCGCGGACTGGGCGAAGACCGTCGGGGCGATGTTCGGCAGGAGGTGGCGCACGGAGACGGTCCAGCCGGACCAGCCCTGCACGCGGTACGCCTCGATGTACGGGCGGGCCTTCTCCTGGCGGGCGATGCCGCGGACGAGACGACCGACGTACGGGGTGTACGCCACCGCCATGGCGATCACCGGCGCGGTCATCCCGGAGCCGACGACGGTCACGAGCAGGATCGCGAGGAGCAGACCGGGGATCGCGAAGACCATGTCCATCGAGCGGGACAGGAGCGTGTCGGCCCAGCCGCCGCGCCAGGCCGCCACGACACCGATCAGGGTGCCGAGGAGGGTGGAGACGGCGACGACGAGCAGCGGTCCCAGGAGTCCGGTGCGGGCGCCGTAGAGGAGCCGGGACAGGATGTCCCGCCCGGACTGGTCCGTGCCGAGGAGGTGGTCGGCGCTGGTGCCGACCAGGCTCGCCGAGAGGTCGACGGCCTCGGGGTCGTACGGCGCGAGGAGCGGCGCGAAGACGGCGACCAGGACGAGGGCGACGAGCACCCCGACCGAGACGGTGAAGAGGGGGCCCTGGCCGAGGACGCGCAGCCGGCGGAGGCCGGGCCTGCGGTACGGCACCGGGGTTGTGGTGGTGGTCATGAGGAGCCTTCCCCGTGGAGCGAGAGCCGGGGGTCGATGAGGGGCGCGAGCAGGTCGACCGCGAGGTTCACGAGGACGAAGGCGGCCACGCTGAGCAGGGTGATCGCCTGGACGACGGCGAAGTCCTGGGCCGTCACCGACGACACGAGCAGGGAGCCGAGCCCGGGCACGTCGAAGGCGGTCTCGACGATCGAGGTGCTGATGAGGAGGCCGGCGAGCATCGTGCCGCCGACGGTGACGACGGGACCGAGAGCGTTGCGCAGGACGTGCCGGCGGACCACGGTCCGTCCGGCGACGCCACGGGCGCGGGCCACCTCGACGTGCTCGCGACCGAGCTCGTCGAGCATCGCCGAGCGGGTGACCCGGGCGAGGAGTCCCGCGAAGGTCAGCGCCAGGGCGAAGGCCGGCAGGGTCAGGTGGTAGATCTGCTGGGAGAAGCCCACCGGGGTGCCGCCGGGGCCGGGGAACCAGCCCAGCTGCACCGAGAAGAGCGACACGAGCGCGATGGCGGTCACGAAGGACGGGGTCGCCGTGGCGACGCCGGTGCCGATGAGCACCGTCCGGTCCAGCGGACCGGGACGCAGCGCGGCGAGGATGCCGGACCCGACACCGATCAGGGTGACGAGCAGCGCCGCGTACGCGACGAGCAGCGCCGTGCTGGGCAGCCGGGAGGCGATGAGGTCGGTCACGTCCTGGTGGTACTGCGCGGAGGTCCCGAAGTCGCCTTGGAGGACGCCGCCGAGCCACTTCGCGTACTGGACGACCAGCGGGTCGTCCAGGTGGTACTGGGAGCGCAGGGCCGCCACGGCCTCGGGCGTCGCGGGGCGGCCGTGGAGCAGGAAGGTCACCGGGTCGCCGGGGGCCAGGTGGATGGCGCCGAAGACCACGAGAGAGGTCACGAACAGCACCGCCACCAGCCCGAGGAGCCGGCCGACGAGGTATCGGGTCATTACTTCGCGGCCCCGATCGTCGCGGCCCACGGGTAGTACAGCTGGGCGATGCCGGTGGGGGCACCGGTGATGCGCTTGCCGAGGAAGACCGAGTAGGGCGCCTCGTACACGGGGATGATCGGGAGCTCGCGCACCGCGATCTTCTGCAGCTCGGCGGTCTTCTCGGCGCGCTTGGCCGGGTCGGGCTCCGAGTTGGCGCGGTCGAAGGCGACGTCGTACTCGGCGTTCGACCAGTTGCCGTAGTTCCCGAAGTCCCCGGTGCGGAGGTACTGGTAGAACTCCAGCGGGTCGGGCGTGTTGTCGTACCCGTTGGTGATGACCAGGTCGAGTCCGGTGCGCGCGTTCGGGTCGACGAAGATGTTGCTGTACGCCTCGGGGGCGACCGACTTCAGCTCGATGGTGAGGCCGATCTGCCGTCCCGCGGCCTGGACGGCGTTGGCGACGACGCTGATCTCGGGTGCGAGGGTGCTGGTGACCAGGGTGATCGTGCGCCCGGAGACGCCGGCCTCCTGGACGAGCTTCTTGGCGGCCGCGATGTCGTACGCGGGCTCGGGCAGCGTGTCGTAGAGCGAGGCGGTCTTCTCGGGGGCCAGCGCCCAGGCACCGCGGGCGGCGGGGGCCTTCGCGGGGACGCCGACGCCACCGGCAGCGGCCTTGATGATGTTCTTCCGGTCCAGGGCCATGGAGAGGGCCTGGCGGACCTTGATGTTGCCGAGCGGGCCGTGGAAGTCGAGGACGGCGAGGTCCGCGGCGGCGGTGTTCGGGCCGAAGAGGAGCGTGCCCTTGCCGCTGGCCTTCAGCTGCTCGAACGAGGACGAGGGCACCAGGTAGCCGCCGTCGGCGGTACCGGACAGGAACGCGCTGGTGCGGGCCGCCGGGTCCTCGATGAAGGTGAACTTGACGGACTCGGACTTCGGGGCGAGCTTCGGGTCCCAGTAGGCCGCGTGCTTCTTGAGCGTGATGCCGGAGCCCTGGTCCCACTTGTCGAGGGAGAACGGGCCGGTGCAGTTCACGCCGCCCTTGGCGGTGCCGTAGTCCTTGCCGGCCTTGGCCAGGTAGGCGGCGCTCTCGATGGTGCCGGGGGAGGCGGCCATCAGCTCGTGCAGCAGGACGTCGGCCTTGCCGAGGCGGAGGGTCACCTCCAGCGGGCCGGTCTTCTCGATGGTGTCGACGTTCTTGAAGACCGAGCCCCAGGGGGAGCCGGTCTCCGGGTTCATCTGGCGCTTGAGGGAGGCCACGACGTCGTCGGCGGTCATGGTCGTGCCGTCGTGGAACTTCACCCCGGAGCGCAGGGTGTAGACCAGCGTGCGCGGATCGGGCTGCTTGTACGAGACGGCCAGACCGGGCTCGATCTTCATGTCGGGCGTGACGCGGAAGAGCTGCTCGCACACGTTGGCCAGCACCGTGTTCGGCGGGTAGTCGTACGCCAGGGCGTAGTCGAGCGTGTACGGCTCGGCGTACAGCGACCAGGTGAACGAGTCGAGGGTGCCCTTCGCCGGCGGTGAGGTCGGGGTGACCTGGTAGCCGGTGCCGCCGCTGGGCGTGGCGCCCGGCTTCGTGGCGCCGGAGCAGGCGGCGGTCGTGGCCGCGAGAGCGGCGGTACAGGTGAGGAGCGCGATGGTTCTCGACATGCGCATGCAGACCCACCCCTTTACGGGTGTAGTGACGGGCGCTGGGGGGATGGAGCGAGTATTGATGCGGGAACGTTCCCGCACAAGGTCTTGCGGGAACGGTTTTGCAAAGGTCAGGAGGGTGGCACCATCGCTCCATGACCTCTGGATCAAGGCACCGCGGGCAGCCCGCGTCGCCCACCCCGCGCGTCCGCCTCGTCGACGTCGCCCGCGAGGCGGGCCTGTCGAAGACGACCGTCTCGGCGGCTCTCAACGACACCGGAAGGCTCTCTCCCGCCGTACGGGAGAAGGCCCGCGAGACAGCTCGCAGAATGGGCTATCGGCCCAATGCCACCGCGCGCCAACTACGCGCGGGGCGAGCCAAGTTGATCGGATACGTGGTCGGGGAACTGTCCGACGCCCCCTGGGTCTTCCTGGAGTCGCCGTACTTCGCCAGGCTGACCGGGGCCACGGCGTCGACCGCGCTGCGACGCGGCTACGCCATGGTCCTGCTGCCCACCGGATCCCTGCAGAGCGAGTGGGCCGACCTGCCGCTCGACGCCGTGGTCGTCACCGACCCCGCCGCGGACGACCGGATCGTCGACGACCTGCTCGCCGCGGGGATCCCCGTGTTCAGCGACCGCTCCGTGGAGGGGCGGCCCGGGGCGTACTGGGTGGACGTCGACACGGACGCCGCCGTGCGCTCGGTCCTGGACCACTTCCTGGAGCAGGGGGCCCGGAGGCCCGTCCTCGTCGTGCCCGACAGCACCACCCTCTTCCACGCCGAGGTCTTCGCCGCCCACCGGGAGTGGTGCGCGGAGCACGGCCTTCCGGAGCGGGCCGTACGGGTCGGGGAACACGGCAACGGAGCGGTGATCCGCGCCGTCGAGACCGCCCTGGTGGAGGATCCGGCCGGTGGGGGCCGGCCGGACGCGCTCCTCGTCGTCGCCGAGGCGAGCCCGCCCCTCGTCCTGGAGGCGGCGCGCCGCCACGGCTACGACGTACCCGGCGATCTGCTCCTCGTCTGCGTGAGCGAGGACGCCACCGCCGAGCACACCGTGCCGCCCGTGACCACCCTGAGCCTGCGGCCCGAGGCGATCGCGGAGGCGGGCATCGACCACCTGGTGAACGTCCTGGAGCGCGGCAGTCGCGAACCGGCCGGGACGCTCGTCCCGACCCGCCTCGACGTCCGCGCGTCCTCGGTGAGGTCGCACGGCTAGGGCGTGTCCGGGGCCCCTGTCCGGTCAGACCGTGTGGACGAGCTTGCCGCCGACGTAGGTCCGCTCCACCTTCGCCTGGCCGATCTCCTCCGGCGGGGCCGTGAGGATGTCGCGGTCCAGGACCACGAGGTCGGCCAGGTTCCCGACGCGCAGGCTGCCCGCGTCGTCGAGCCCGTTCACATGGGCGGTGCCGGCGGTGTAGGCGGCCAGCGCGGTCGGGAGGTCGATGCACTGCTCGGGGAAGAAGGCCGGCGCGCCGGTGGACTCCGGGTCCCTGCGGTTCACGGCCACGTGGATGCCCGCGATCGGGTCGGGGCTGCTGACGGGCCAGTCGCTGCCGGCGACGAGCGTGGCGCCGGCGCGGACGAGGTCCCCGAAGGGGTACTGCCAGGCCGCGCGCTCCGCACCGAGGAACGGGATGGTCAGCTCGTCCATCTGCGGCTCGTGGGCCGCCCACAGCGGCTGGATGTTGGCGAGCGCGCCGAGCGCGGCGAAGCGGCCCAGGTCGTCGGGGTGGACCACCTGGAGGTGGGCGAGGTGGTGGCGGTTGCCGCGGCGTCCGTTGGCGGCGATCGCGGCCTCGATCGCGTCGAGCGCCTCCCGGACGGCCCGGTCGCCCAGGGCGTGGAAGTGGACCTGGAAGTCGAGGGCGTCGAGCTCGGTCACGTAGCCGCGCAGCGCGTCGGGGTCGACGAAGCTCAGGCCGGAGTTGGCGGTGGCGCAGCCACAGCCGTCCAGGTACGGGGTGGTCATCGCGGCGGTGAAGTTCTCCGCGACGCCGTCCTGCATGATCTTCACCGAGGTCGCCCGGAACCGGCCGGCCCTCAGCTTCTCGCGCCGCGCCACCAGCTCGGGGATCTGCTCGGCGCCCCGCTCGCGGTCCCACCAGAGCGCGCCGGTCACCCGGGCGGTGAGCGTGCCGTCGAGCGCGGCCGTCAGGTAGGCGTCGGAGGGGTCGGGCTGCCCGTGGAACTCACCGAGCATCGCGTCCTGCCAGCCGGTGATCCCGACGGAGTGCAGCAGCGCCTGGGCGCGGTAGAGCCCGGCGAGACGGTCGGCGAAGGTGCTCGGGGGCACCAGGTGGCCGACGAGGCCGGCGGCACCCTCCTGCAGCATGCCGCTGGGGGTGCCGTCCGGCTCCCGCTCGATGCGGCCGTCGGCGGGGTCCGGGGTGTCGGCGGTGAGGCCGGCCAGTTCGAGCGCCCGCGTGTTGGCCCAGGAGCCGTGGTGGTCACGGTTCGACAACAGGACCGGGCGGTCCGGGACGACCGAGTCCAGCAGCTGCCGGGTCGGCAGTCCGCCGTCGAAGCTCTCCATCGACCAGCCGCCGCCGGTGATCCACTCGCGGTCCGGGTTCGCGTCGGCGTAGGCGCGGACCAGACGCAGGTACTCGGCGACGTCGACCGTCTCCGACAGATCGCACTGGGCCAGCTCCCCCCCGGCGAACACCGGGTGGATGTGGGAGTCCTGGAAGCCCGGGACCAGCAGCTTCCCCGTGAGGTCGACGACCTCGGTGTCCGGGCCGATGAGCTCGCGCACCTCGTCGTGGCCGACGGCCGCGATCCGGTCGCCGACGACGGCGAGCGAGGTCGCCCGGGTACGGGCCGGGTCCACCGTGAAGACGGGACCGCGGGTGAAGACCAGATCGGCCTTGGCCATGCGAATGCTCCAGAACGAGAGGCGGCAGGTGGTTGGGCGCTATGGAAGCGGCAAGGCCGTTTACACGTCAATAGCGTTGACGTAAGGTCCCGGTCATGTCCGAACGTGTGGTTCCCGAAGGAAGCCGACAGCGCCGCCGCCCCACCAAGCAGGGCGCCATGCTCTCGGAGCAGCTGATCGTCGACACGGCGCTCCGTCTGGTCGCCCAGCACGGCGCCGAAGCGCTGTCGGTACGGCGCCTGGGCGCGGCCCTCGGCGCCGACCCCAGCGCCCTCTACCGCTACTTCCGCAACACCGACGCCCTCGTCCTCGCGCTCGCCGACGAGCTGATCGGCCGGGCCCAGGAGGGGTGGACGGCGACGGGGGACTGGCAGACGGACCTCCGCTCGATGGGCCTGCGGGTCCACTCCTGTTACCTTGCGTACCCACAGGCCGCCGTCCTCGCGGCGCACCGGACCACAGGGCGTCCGCACGAGACCCGCGCCGTGGAGCGGATCCTCGGCATCCTCCGCTCCGGAGGCTTCCCCGACCCCCTCGCCGTGCGGATCTACCACGCCTTCGTCGACCAGGCCCTCGCCTTCGCCGCCCAGGACGCCGCCGCGAAGGCCCTGCCGCCTGCCGCCCGGGACGGGGACGAGGAGGTCTGGCAGTCGGTCTACAGCCGACTGTCGGCGGACACCCATCCGAACATCGCCGCCACCTACCCCCTCCTCGCCGCCGACATGCGGGACAGCGGCTACCCCTTCGCCCTGGAGCTGATGCTCGTCGCGGTGGCGGCGCTCCGGCCTCGGGACACCCCCTGAGGGGGCGTCCCGAGGGATCGGGTACGTGCTCCGAGGCGGGAAGCCCGCCTTCTCGGTGGCCGGCCTCAGTAGCCGACGCGGACCCCCGTGACCACGTGACGGTCCGTCAGTCCGCCGGTGGCGCCGCCGAATCCGACCAGCACGTTCTGCGGCAGCGTCACCGCCACGTCGATGACCTGGACACCGTCGACGAGGACGAGGAGCCGCCCGGTGGCCGTCACGTTCACGTCGACCACATGGCTGCCCGTACGCAGCGCGGGGACGGCGGTCGAGGTCGCCACGTACCGCAGGGTGGACGCCGAACCGCTGGTGGCCACCCCCACGAAGTTCGACGACGGCTCCCCGGGATTGCGGTACGTGTCCAGGGTGACGGCCACCCCGGGCAGCCCGCTGTAGCCGAGGCCACCGCCCCCGAACCCCAGCGACTTCGGGGTGGCCCGGGCCGCGTCGAGGAGCATCAGGGCGAGCCCGTCGGCGCCCGTCCCTCCCGAGAGGGTCGCCGTGAACCGCGCCCGCAGCCGCGCCGAGGGCACCGCCGTGGCCTGGATCGCCGAGCCCTTGACGTACGTCTGCGCGGGATTGAGGACGAGACTCGTACCGGACGGGACGGCCGTGCCGTTGTACGTCCAGCCGTTCGGCCCGGGCGGCGGCAGCGCGTACGACGGGGAGGTGATCGCCGCGCCCCGCACGGCGTGGATGTCGGTCAGGCCCCCCGTCCCTCCGGTGAAGGCGAGGAGCGCGGCCGGGGGCAGCGAGGCCACCGTGGTCCGCAGCCGCTGGATGCCGTCCACGGAGACCGTGACCGTCTTGCCGGTGACCGCCACGGAGACCGTGTGCGTGCCCGCGCGCAGGTTCGGGACGCTCGACGTCGTCGCCGCGTACGTGAGGACCGAGCCGCTGCCGCCGGTGGCCACACCGACGAAGTTGGCCGACGGGTCCCCGGTGTTGCGGTACGTGTCGAAGGCGACGGCCACGCCCGGGAGACCGGCGTAGCCGAGGCCGCCGCCGACACCGCCGAGCGCGGTGGGAGTCGCCCTGGCCGGGTCGAGGAGGGCGAAGGTGAGCCCGTCGGCCCCGCTGCCGCCGCCGATCACCGTGGTGAACGAGGCCTTGAGACCGTCGGTGAGCACGGGCACGGGCCAGACCGCCGAACCCCGCTGGGACGCGCTCGCCTGGGTGAGCTGGAGGTCGTCGCCGGAGATCCCGGCCGAGCCGTTGAGCCGCCAGCCGCCCGCGCCGGGGGAGGGCACGGTGACCCCCGTGCCGGCCACCCCGGAACCGGTCAGCGTCTCGTTGCGCGGACCGCGCCCGTCGTCCGAGGTCAGCTCGTACGCGGCGGTGACCGCCCCGATCGAGGTGGGCGAGAACGTCACCGCCTGGTGGACCACGTCCTCCGGGCCGAGGACCTGGCCCTCGCTGATCGGGTTCGTCACGTGGAAGGGAGCCGCCGGCGGCTTCGCCTTGGTGATGGTGAGCGGGATGTTTCCGGTGTTGCTGATGTCGAAGGTCCTGGTCACCGACTGACCGACCTTCACCTGACCGAAGGCCGTCGAGGTGGGCGTGATCGTGAGCTCCGCGCGCCCGGTCACCGCCGTACCGGTCACGGCGACGGACGCCGTGCCGTTCGGGCCGGTGACGGAGACCGTCCCCGTGTGCTCCCCGGCGGCCGTCGGGGCGTACGCCACCTGCACGGTGACGGACTGCCGGGGCCGCACGACCGTGCCGACGGCCGGCGGATCCGAGGCGCCGAAGGGGGCGCCGGGGACGGAGACCGCCGAGATCGTCTCGTCGGCCGTGCCCGTGTTCGTGAACGTCACGCCCAGCGCCTTGCTGGTCGTGGTCGCCACCGTGCCGAAGTCGAGCGCGCCCGGCGAGGCGAGGAACCCGGGCCGGGTGCCGTAGCCGGTCAGTCCGAGCGCGCTGTCGCCGAGGTCGGTGGCGAAGGTCAGCGCCGAGGTGTCGGGGCCGGGCGCGGTGGGCGAGAACGTCACCTGGGCGGTGTGGGACTCGCCGGCCCGCAGCGTGCGCGGCAGCCCGGCGGAGGTCGCGGTGAACGGTCCGCCCGCCGGAGTGCTCACCCCGGTGAGCGTCACGTCCCGGGTCGCCGTGACCGTGGCCGTGACGGTCCCGGCCGCCCCGACCGCCACCTCGCCCGCGTCCACCGGCTCACCCGTCAGGGCGGTGTTCGCCGGACGCCCGAAGGCCAGCACGTGACCGTCCCTGGTGCCCACGTAGACACGCCCGCCGTCGGTGGCCGGCACGGCGAACTTCGACGCCACCCCGATCGGCGCCGACCAGCGCAGCCGCAGCGCCCCGTTCACCGGCACGGCGTCGTACGCGCGCAGCTGCCCGTTGGCGCCGCTCGCCCCGTCCGAGGCGATCGCCCACACGAGCGCCGACCCCGCGTTCGTACCCGTCGAGGTGACCACCGGGGAACCCGAGGTATAGCCGAACCGCTGGGCGCTGCTCCCCGTGTTGGTCAGGCCCGGCAGGCCCGAGCCGGTCAGCCCGTACGCGAAGGCCCGCAGCGGGCCGCCGCTGCCGATCGTGTAGACGTAGCCGCCCTGCCCGCCGTACACGGCGGGATGCCCCCAGACGCCCTCGTACGGGCCGAAGGCGCCGAGCACCTTGTCGGTGCCGCCCGGCCCCTGACTCCGGCCGCCGAGGTCGTCCCGGTCGAGCAGGAACAGCCGCCCGTCCTTGCCGATCTGGACGAGGAGCCGTGGATACCGGCTGGTGCCGAAGACCGGGCCGGGCAGGGCGACCGGACCGCCCGAGCCCAGGTCGGTGTCGTTCAGGTCGAGCTGGGAGGCGTTGGCGGGGCTGAAGAAGTCCTGTGCCGACATCGTGCCGTCGCTGTTCACGCCGAGCCGGACCACCGACTCCGCCAGCTGGCCGGGCGGCAGCCGGCCGGGACCGGGCGCGGGGGAGACCCCGTTGCCCGTCGAGAAGAGGATCCGGCCCGGGCCGTCGGAGACGAGACCGCCGCCGCTCATCCAGATCCCGGCCATGCCGTTGGCGGAGGAGTCCTCGGTGGCCCAGAGCGTGGTCCGGCGCGTCGCGGTGTCGACGCCCATGACGTACCCGACGTACGGGCCGCGGTCGCAGTGCGAGGCGAAGGCGGCGTAGACGGAGCCGCCCATCAGGAGCAGCCCCGGCCGCTGACCCGCCGTGTACGGGTTGAACGCCCGGCCCGGATCGTTCACCGGGGCGCCCGCCACCTTCACCGGCCAGCCCGCGCGCTCGGCGCCGGTCACCGGGTCGAGGGCGTGCAGGTACCAGTTGGGATGCTGGACGTCGGGCCCGTCGTTCACCTTGGACGTGAGGTACACGGCGTTCGTCGCCGGGTCGTAGACCGGCGTGGCGGTCACCCCGACGTTCGGTACCAGGTCCCCGCAGCTGATCGCCGAGGCGGGCCACGGGGCGCCGAGGTTCTTGGACCAGGTGATCCCCCCGCCGGCCGCGTCGATCCCGTACACCTTGTTGTTCTCGGTGGCCGCGACGAGCGTCCGCCCCACGACCAGCGGCTGCGCGTAGACCTGGCCGTCGACCGTGGTCGAGAACTGCAGGCCGAAGTCCGAGCTCGACACCTGGTCCGGCGCGAGTCCGGGCTCGTCCCGGTCCCAGCCGGTCCGCAGGTCGTCGTGGGAGATCGTGGTCTGGTCGGCGGGGAGCGTGCTCCGCACCACCGGAGGCCGTGGCGCCGCGGTGGAAGCCGGCGCGGCGGCGGCGCCCGCGCCCGCCACCAGGCACATCGTCAGCAGTCGGGCGATCGCCCTGCGTCGGCCGGCCATCTCTCCCCCTTCACCTGGTCGCGCGGGCGCGGAACCCGAAGCGCTCCGCCGAGGTCATCGTGAACCGGGCCCCAAGGGGAAGGAGGCCGCCGACCGGCCCCTCCCGCCGAGGTCCACCCGATCGGCCTCGGAAAGCGGTGCGTCGGCGGAACGGCGGCGATGTCGACGCACGTGGCCTCGTCGCTCGTGGCGAGTACCGAGCTCCCTCACTCTCCCGACAGTTCGCCGAGCAGCTTCCACGTACGGCGGCGGTCGGCCTCGCCGCCCAGGTCCGTCGCCGTGAACACCACCTCCGTCGCCCCCGCCTCGCGGTAGCGCCGCACCTCGGCGGCGACGGTCTCCTCGTCGCCGATCACCGCCAGGTCGGCGGCCCGCGTGCCGCCGGAGCGCTCGATGACACGCTGGTAGGACGGGATCCGTTCGTAGAGCGCGAGGGCCTCGGTCGCCTTCTCCCGTACGGCCCCGGCGTCCGCCGTGACCACACCGGGGACGAGGGCCACGATCCGCGGCGCGGGCCTGCCCGCCGCCTTCGCCGCGGCGGTGACGGTGGGGACGATGTCCTCGGCGAGCGCGCGCGGACCGGCCAGGAACGGCAGGATGCCGTCGGCGAGCCGGCCGCTGACCCGCAGGGCCTGCGGTCCCATGGCGGCGACGAGGAGCGGCACCGGCGGCTGGGCCCCGGGAACCGCCGCCGGCCACGGCGTCGTGGCCGTGAGGAGCTCGCCGTGGAAGTCCGCGGCGCCCGTCTCCACCAGCTGGCGCAGGGCCGTGAGGAACTCCCGGAGCAGCCCGACGGGCCGCTCGTACGGGATGCCGAACCCTTCCTCGGTGAGGTGCTTGGTGCCGAGGGCCAGCCCGAGGTGGTAGCGGCCGCCGGTGGCGGCCTGGGCGGTCTGGGCCTGGCTGGAGACGATCAGCGGATGGCGGCCGAAGACGGGTATCGCGGCGGTTCCGACCTGCAGTCCCGGCACCTCGCGCCCGACGATAGCGGCGAGCGACGGCGAGTCGTACGCGAAGGACTGGCCGAACCACGCGGAGTGCAGTCCGGCGTCGCGGGCCTCCCGCGCGAGTCGCACCGTGTCGTCGATCGGGAGCTGCCGGGAGGTCGAGCTGAGGATTACTCCGAGAGTCATGTCAGGGCCAACGGGCCTGTTCGCGAACGGCATTCCCGCTCCCGTACGACAGTCGTGTGTCGGCTCCGTGAACGTCGTGGGGGAGCGGGAGGCCGTGGCGGGCCGGGCCGGCTACAGGGTGACCGGCTTGCCGCCGAGGGTCACGGCGAGACGGCCGTCCGTGGCGTACGACCAGCTCAGCGCGCCGGAGTACGCGGCGCAGCGGGAGCCGTTCGTGCCGGACCAGAACTGGTTGGAGCCGTCGACGTCACCGATGGTGCGGTCGTTCGTGCCGCTGCCACTCCGGCACGAGGTGTTGTTCCGGAACACCGAAGTGCCCGCGTCGAACGAGTAGTTGCGCTGGGCGTTGTCGATGCTGAGGTTGTTCGACACGGCCATCGAGCCCGGGTTGCTGTTGTACGTGAAGCCGTGCTTGCCGTTGTGGTAGGCGATGCTGCGCCGGACCACGTGATCGACCGCGATGTCCTCGCCGCCCAGCTTGTAGCCGTTGCGGTCGCCGCTCGCGTTCTGGGTGCCGTCGGAGAGGGTGCCGTTGTCGTAGGCGAGGGAGTCCTCGATGGTGACCGTGCCGATGGGGCCGGTGTCGGTCTTCGTGTAGAGGTCCCAGCCGTCGTCGATGTTGTGGTGGGCCACGGCGTAGCGGAAGACGTTCCCCGGACCGACCGTGAGCTTGGCGGCGAAGCCGTCGGCGTCCTCGCCGTCGGAGTCGGCGTTGTCGTGCGACTCCGCGCTCAGGACGAGGTTGTTCGACGGCCACTGGCTCTGGGGCGTGGTGGAGGCGATACGGGAGAGCTGAAGGCCCGAGTCGCGGTTGAAGCGCGTCACCGTGCGCTCGATGACGTTGTTGCTGCCGCCGACGAAGATGCCGTTGTCACCGGCGCGTTCGACGACGATGCCGCTCACGTGCCAGTAGGAGCCGTTCACGGCGAGCCCGCGGTTCGCCGGGTCCTCGGTCATGGCCGAGAAGTTCAGTACCGGGTTCTCGCCGGGGTAGGCGGAGAGCTTCGTGCGGGCGGAGGCCGTGCCGTTGGTGCCGGCGGGGATGGTGATCGTCTGGGAGTGGTTGTACGTGCCGCCGCGGAGGTAGATCGTCCCTCCGGAGGTGACGCGGGCGATGGCCGAACTCAGCGTGGTGGGAGCCGAGACGGTTCCCGCGGCGGCGTCCGTTCCGTTCGGCGCCACGTACAGCGCGCCGCCCGTCGGCGGGGTGGTGGTGCCGGATGTCTCGACGTCGATCCGGTCGATGTTGGGCAGCCCGGCGGCGCTGGTGGGGTTGAACCGGACGGTGTTGGTGCCCGCGTTGACCGGCACGGTGTACGTCTTCGTCGCCCAGGTCGTCCAGGCGCCCGTCGCCTCGTAGGAGGACGACGCGACCGCCGATCCGTTGACGGTGAGGGCCGCGGGCCGCGCGGTGGTGGTGCCGTTGGCGAAGCGGACCGTGAGCGTGGCGGTGCCGGCGGCCGGGGCGTTCACGGTGAACTGCGCGTAGGCGCCCACCGCGTTGGTGCCGTTGCAGAATCCGGTGCCGGAGAAGCCGGCCCAGTCGGAGTCGATGGTGCCGGTGCAGACCGCGGGGGAGGTCTCGGCCTCGTAGGTGGTGGTCGCGGCCTGCGCCGTCGTGCCGGTCAGGGCGACGAGCGTGCCGGCCAGCAGGCTGACGCACGCGATGACGGGTCCCGTTCGCATCGTTGCTCTCCAAGGTGAGGGGCCATGGGGGCCCATGGGGGCTCATGGGGGATCAGAAAGCGCTTTCCGTGGGACGCTAGAGGCCTGCCGTGGACGCGTCAATAGACGTGTACGTGATTTCCGTTCGCGTATATGAACACCTGGCGAGGTCTCGGCGGTGCGGCTTCCGCCGACGCGTACGGTGAACGGATGATCAGGACACCCGAGGCGTTCGCGCGGACCACCATCGAGCGGGAGGGGGAGCCGGGGGTGGCGTGGCTCGCCGAACTGCCAGGAATCGTCGACGAGTTGCTCGACAGGTGGGGGTGCGTTCCGGACGGGGACGTCCTGCACGGCGGAGTCGGCGTCATCGTCCCCGTCCGGCGGAGCATCGGCGGGACCGCCGCGCTGAAGGTGTCCTTTCCGCACCCCGGCAACGTCCATGAGCCGGACGCCTTCGAGGCGTGGGACGGGCGCGGCGCCGTCCTGCTCCACGAGCGGGACGACGAACGCTTCGCGATGCTCCTCGAACGGGCCCGGACCGCGACCCTGGCCGACATCGCGGACGGCGACGAGGTCCTGGCCGTCGCCGGACGGCTCGGCCGCCGCCTGGCGATCCCTGCCCCGCCCGGCCTGCCCCGGCTGCGCGACCGGGCCGGGGAATGGGAGGAGCGGCTGCGCGAGGACGCCGCGGAGCTGCCTCACCCCCTGGCGCCCTCCGTCGTGGACGCCGCCGTGGCGACCGTCCGTGAACTCGGCGCCACGCAGCCGGACATCCTCATCCACGGCGATCTCCACCCCGGCAACATCCTGCGCGCCGAACGCGAGCCGTGGCTCGCCGTCGACCCCAAGGGGTACGTGGGCGACCCCGCCTACGACGGCGGCACGCTGCTCAAGTCCCGCGCGCTCGCGTTCCTCGAGGCGGACGACCTGCCCGCGGCCGTCCGTCGCGCGCTGGACGTCTTCGTCGACGCCGCCGAACTCGATCGCGAGCGCGTCCGACGCTGGGCACAACTCCACGCGGTCCAGGCCGCGTTCTGGGGGCGTCGGCACGGCTTCCGGCGTGCCCGTGGCGGATCGGGACTCGGTGGTCTCGTCGCCTTCGCCGACCATCTGGCGACCCTGCTCGCGGAGGGGAGCCGCTGATCCTCTCCCGGGCGCGTCCGGTGACATGTCGTTCCTGCCCGCCGCTGGTCTGGACCTATTGGCGGTGGGGCGGCAAGCTCTCGGTATGGACTTGGAGTTGAGGCACCTCAAGGCGATCCGGGCCATCGCGGACGCGGGCAGTCTCACGCGCGCCGCAACCGCGCTCGGTCTCGCGCAGCCCGCGCTCAGCGCCCAGCTCAAGCGGATCGAACGGGCCCTGGGTGGCACGCTGTTCGAGCGGGGGAGAGAGGGGGTGCGGACGACGGCCCTCGGCGACCTGGTCCTCGACCGCGCCCGGGTCGTGCTGCCCGCCGTGTGCGAACTGCAGGAGGAGGCGGTGCGGTTCGCCCGGGAGGGTGCGGGGGGCTACCGGCTCGGCGGCACGCACGGCCCGCTGCTCGGCGGCCTCGTCGACCGGCTCGCCAGGACCGAGCCGGGGTCGCCGGTGACCACGTACACCTCCTGGTCGGAGCGGGAGATCGCCCGTGGGGTCGCCGCCGGCCGGCTGGGCTTCGCCCTCGTCGGCGTCTGCGGCGAGAGCGCGCCGCCCGAGGCGGGGCGGCTCGCCTGGACGGAGATCGCCCGCGACCCGGTGTACGTGATGCTGGCCGCCGACCATCCCCTGGCCACCCGTACCGAACTCGACCTGGCCGAACTGGCGGTGGAGGCCTGGACCGACGTACCCGGCGACGGCTGCTTCGGCGACTGCTTCGCCGCCGCCTGCGTGCGCGCGGGCTTCACTCCGGCCTGCGTCTACGAGACGGACACCGCCTCCTGCGTGCACCTGGTCCAGGTGGGCCGGGCCGTCGGCCTCTGCCGGGCCACCTTCCCCGTGACACCGGGCATCGTGACCCGCCCCCTGGCCGGCGCCCCGCTGGTCTGGCGGCACCTCCTGGGTTGGCACCCCGAGGGGCGCGCGGCCGGACGGGCCGCCACGGTGCTGCACCACACCAGAGCGGCCCACGCGGAGGCGCTGGTGCAGAGCGCGGGGCGGATGCCGGGGGCGGGAGTGGCGCCGGGGGCGATGCCGATGCCGACATCCACGCCGGTGCCGGTGCCGGTGTCAACGGAGGCCGGTCTGGTCACGGTGGCCGTCCCGGTGCCGGGCGCCGACCCGGAGCCGTACCCGCGGCCCTCCCCGTACCCCGGGGCATAACGCCGTGGCAGGGGCCGGCTGACAACTCCCGCCGTCCCGTGCGGGATCCCTACGGTCTCGGTAGATCCCCCACCGAGAACCGAGGAGAATCTCAATGACGAAGTCAAGCCGCCTGCGTGACCGGTGGGGCGGAGGTGAACAGCCTCTTGTCGCGCAGCATGGCCCACAGGACGTCGACCCGGCGGCGGGCGAGTGCGAGAAGTGCCTGGGTGTGGATCAGCCCCTCGGCTCGCTTCTTGAGGTAGTAGTCCCGCGATGGGCCCGGCCGCATCATGGCGGACTGGGCGGACATGTAGAACAGCCAGCGCAGACGTCGGTTGTAGCGTTTGGGTCGGTGGTAGTTGCCGGTCCTGCGGCCGGAGTCTCGCGGAACCGGGGCGAGCCCGGCGTGCGAGGCCAGGCGGCCGGCGTCCCGGTAGCCGGACAGGTCGCCGACGATGGCGACGAACTCGGCGCCCAGGATGGGGCCCATGCCGGGCAGGGACTCGATGATCTCGGCGCGTTCGTCGGTGCGGAAGGTGTCGCGGATCTCCCGGTCGTTGTCCTTGATCCGCTCGTCCAGGGCCAGCAGCTGGTGGGCCAAGTCGCGTACCAGCTTCGCGGCCCGGTCCTCGCCGGGCAGGGCGGTCATCTGGGACTGGGCGGCCTCTACGGCCTTGGCCGCGATCTCGCCCGCCCCACGGGCCTTGCGGCGTTCCAGCCAGGTGGTCAGCCGTTTGACGCCGATCCGCCGCAGGGCGGAGGGGGTCTGGTACTCGGTCAGCATGAGGACCGGTCCCTTGGCCGCGGAGTAGTCGAAGGCTCGCTCCAGGGCGGGGCAGATGCCGACCAGCAGGTCGCGCAGCCTGTTGATCAGACGGACCCGGTCGGCGATCAGGTCGCGCCGGTAGCCGGTCAGCAGCTGGAGGGTGGAGACCAGCTCGGGCGGGGTCTCGATCGGGGTGAAGTCCCGGCGCATGCGGGCCTGGTCGGCGATGACCAGGGCGTCCTTGGCGTCGGTCTTGCCTTCACCGCGGTAGGCGCCGGTCATCCGGTTGACGGTCCTGCCGGGCACGTAGACGACCCGCTGGCCGCGGGCGATCAGAAGCGCCAGCAGCAAGGCGGAGGAACGGCCGGAGATGTCCACCGCCCACCGCACTTCGCCGGCCTTCTCCAGGGCCGTGTCGATGAGCGTGAGGATCTGCGACTCGTCGTTGATCACCTTCGTCGAGAACACCATCGTGCCGTCGGCGTCGACCGCCACGGCCCAGTGATGCCCCTTGCCGGCGTCGATACCGACCCATAACTGCTTGCCAGACGTACTCATCGTCGCTCCGTGTCCCTCGTGACCAGCACTTTCACGGCCCGAGGAACACTCCGCCGACAGGTCCTTAACCAGCGATGCCCGCAGTTCTCAATCAGCAGTCGGAGCGTCCCGGAGGATCGGGCGGCCATTCTCCTAGAGCCATTTGAGGCAAACACCCCATCAGCCACACCCGATCCTCCCGGACCGGGACCAATTCTTAAGGACACCCCATGCTCCGACGACACGCCCGTGCGGCGTGTACCGCGCTGGCCGCCGCCGGGATGGCGCTGGCCGGTATCCAGGCCGGTACCGCCACCGCGGCACCGGACCGGGCCCCGGTCCCGAAGACCGCCGCTCGGACCCTCGCCACCGCCGCCGCCCAGCCCGCACTCCTCGCCGCCATGGAGCGCGATCTGGGACTCACCCGCCCCCAGGCCCTGACCAGGCTCGCCAACGAGGCCGAGGCCGGTGCCACCGCCGCCCGGCTCCGCCAGGGTCTCGGCGGCGCCTTCGCCGGTGCCTGGGTGGACGGCTCCGAGTCCGGCACGCTGACCGTGGCTACCACCCGCGCCGCCGACGCGGCCGCGATACGCGCCACCGGCGCGGACGTCCGGCTCGTGTCCCACGGCCTGACCGTCCTGGAGCGGGCCAAGGAGGCCCTGGACCGGGCCGCCACCGCCGAGGCCCCCGTCCGCTACGTCGACGTCCGCGCCAACGTCCTGGTCGTGGAGGAGACCCGGCCCGGCGCGGGCGCCCGGCTCGTCGAGGTCACCGGCGTCCCGCGGGACCTGGTCCGTGTCGTGACGACCGCACAGGCCCCGCGCCCGCTCTACGACATCCGGGGCGGCGACGCGTACTACATGGGCGGCGGCGGCCGTTGTTCCGTCGGCTTCGCGGTGACCCGCGGCACCACCCAGGGCTTCGCCACCGCCGGACACTGCGGCCGCGCGGGCACCACGACGAGCGGCTTCAACCAGGTGGCCCAGGGCAGTTTCCAGGGCTCGATCTTCCCCGGCAACGACATGGCCTGGGTGGCCGCCAACACCAACTGGACGTCCACCCCGTACGTCAAGGGCTCCGGCGGCGCGAACGTGCAGGTGACCGGGTCGGTCCTGCAGCCCGTCGGCGCGTCCGTGTGCCGCTCCGGCTCGACCACCGGCTGGCACTGCGGCACGATCCAGCAGCACAACACCAGCGTCACCTACCCCGAGGGCACCATCTCCGGCGTGACCCGGACGACGGTCTGCGCCGAACCCGGCGACTCCGGAGGCTCGTACATCTCCGGCAGCCAGGCGCAGGGCGTGACCTCGGGCGGCTCGGGCAACTGCTCCAGCGGCGGCACGACCTTCTTCCAGCCGCTGAACCCGCTGCTGCAGAACTACGGCCTCACCCTGAAGACCACCGGCGTCGACCCGGGCCCCGGGCCCGGCGAACCGCAGCCGGGCGGCACGTGGGCGGCCGGCAAGGTCTACGCGGCCGGTGACACGGTCACGTACGGCGGAGCGAGCTACCGCTGCCTCCAGGGCCACCAGGCCCAGACCGGCTGGGAGCCGCCGAACGTCCCCGCCCTGTGGCAGCGACTGTGACGTGTCTCCGGCGGTGACCGACTGCCGGATCTGACCACCTGCCGGCGGTGACCGGGGGTGCCGCGGCTCCGAGGGGGTGCCACGGCACCCCCTCGGAGGTGTCTTGCCGATCAGTTTCCCGCGTCAGCCGTCGAGGCCGCCCCGGGCGATCACCTCCGCGTACCAGCGGGCGCTGTCCTTGAGCGTCCGGCGCTGCGTCGCGAAGTCCACGTGCACGATGCCGAACCGCTTGCTGTAGCCGTACGCCCACTCGAAGTTGTCCAGGAGCGACCACAGGAAGTAGCCCCGCACGTCCGCCCCGTCGGCGAGGGCCCGGTGCACCGCCGAAAGGTGGGCGTGCAGATACGCCACCCGCTCCGGGTCCTTCACGTTCCCCGACGGGTCGGCGTAGTCGTCGTACGCCGCCCCGTTCTCGGTCACCACCAGGGGTACGCCCGGCAGTTCGTCCCGCAACCGGATCAGGAGCTCGTGGAGGCCGCTCGCGTCCACCGGCCAGTCCATCGCGGTACGCGGCCCGGGGGCCGGCTCGAACCGTACGTGCCGCTCCGCGCCCGCCCACGGCGACGGCGACTCGGAACTGCCCGCCGCGACGACCGAGGGGCTGTAGTAGTTGATGCCCAGCGAGTCGATCGGCGCGGCCGCCGTGGCGAGATCGCCGTCCCCGACGAAGGACCAGTCCGTGATCCCGGCCGTGTCCCGGACGAGATCCTCGGGGAGCCGGCCGTGGAAGACCGGTTCGAGGAAGATCCGGTTGGCGACGGCGTCGATCCGGCGGGCCGCCTCCTTGTCCTCGGGCGCCTCCGAAAGAGGGCGTACCGCATGGAGGTTGAGGGTCAGGGACACCTCCGCCGACGCGGGCAGCGCCCCGCGCAGCTCGCGCGCGGCCAGTCCGTGGGCCAGGTTGAGGTGGTGCGCGGCGCGCAGGGAGGCGAGGGCGTCGGTCCTGCCGGGGGCGTGCACGCCGTTGCCGTAGCCGAGGAAGGCGGCGCACCAGGGCTCGTTGAGCGTGGTCCAGGTCGCGACCCGGTCGCCGAGCGCGTCCGCCATGACGCCCGCGTACTCCGCGAAACGGTACGCGGTCTCCCGCTGGGTCCAGCCTCCCTCGTCCTCCAACTCCTGGGGAAGGTCCCAGTGGTAGAGCGTCGCCACGGGGCGGATGCCGGCCGCGAGGAGGCCGTCGACGAGTCGCCGGTAGAAGTCGAGCCCCTTGGCGTTGACCGGGCCCCGGCCCGCGGGCAGCACTCGGGGCCAGGCGATCGAGAAGCGGTAGTCGGTGACGCCGAGCCGCCGCATCAGGGCGATGTCCTCGTCGAGCCGGTGGTAATGGTCGGCGGCGATGTCACCGGTGTCGCCGTTGCGCACCTTGCCCGGGGTGCGGCTGAAGGTGTCCCAGATGGACGGCGTGCGGCCGTCCTCCGTCGCCGCACCTTCGATCTGGTACGCCGCCGTGGCGGTGCCCCAGCGGAAGCCCTGCGGGAACCGGAGGAGGGCCGGGGCGTCGAGGCGAGCGTCGAGCGCAGTCATGAGGTGGTAACTCCCATAAGTGAGAGGACTGTTGGGGAGGTCTGTTGGGGGGTCTGACGGGGATCTGCTCGGGGGAGGTCCGTGGTCAGCCCTTGACGGCGCCCTGCATGATCCCGCCGACGATCTGCCGGCCGAGCAGGCCGAAGACCAGCAGCACCGGCAGGGTGCCGAGCAGGGTGCCGGCCATGATCACGGACTGGTCGTGGACGTAGCCGCCGCCGAGCTGGCGCAGGGCGACCTGGACGGTCGGCTCCGAGGAGGTCAGGGCGACGACGGGCCAGAAGAAGTCGTTCCACGCGGCCATGAAGGTCAGCAGCCCGAGCACCGCCATGCCGGGGCGGGCGATGGGCACGACGATCGACCAGAAGATCCGGGCGGTGGACGCGCCGTCGACCCGCGCCGCCTCGATCAGCTCGTCCGGCAGGGTCTGCACCAGGTACTGCCGCATGAAGAACACGCCGAACGCGGAGACCAGGCCGGGCAGGATCACCGACTGGAGCTGGTTCACCCACCCCAGCTCGGCGATCATCATGAACAGCGGGATCACGCCGAGCTGGGGCGGGATCATCATGGTGCCCACGGTGAGCGCGAGCAGTGCGCCCCGGCCCCGGAAGCGGAGCTTGGCGAAGGCGAAGCCGGCGAGCGTGCAGCACAGCACGGTGCCGAGGGTGATCGAGCCCGAGACGATCAGGGAGTTGAGCAACGCCTTCCCGATGTCCGCCTCTTCGAGCACGGCCTCGAAGTTGCGGATGAGGTGCGGTCCGGGGACCAGGGTCGGCGGGACCTGCGCCAGGTCGGCGTTGGAGCGGCTCGCCGCGACGAGGGTCCAGTAGAACGGGAAGGCGGAGACCAGCACGGCGATGATCAGGATCGCGTACGCGACGGGGCCCGCGTGCAGGGTGCGGCCCGCCCGGGAGGGGCGGCGGCCCCGGGGCGGGGCGGCCGGGGACGGCCGGTCGGGGCGCGGTGGACGGGGCGGTGCCTCGATGGTGCCCGGCGCGGTCATCGGCCGGCCTCCTTGCGGGAACGGCGGTGCGCGATCAGGGCGTTGACCCCGACGAGCACCACGATGAGCAGGAACATCACCCAGGCGATGGCGGCGGCCCGGCCCAGGTGGAAGAAGCCCCAGCCCTGCTCGTACATGTAGAGGCCGAGCGTCTGGTACTGGTGCGAGATGCCGCCCGAGATCTTGCCTTCGAGGAGCAGAGGCTCCCCGAACAACTGGGTCGCGCCGATCGTGGAGACGATGACGGTGAAGACGATGGTGGGCCGCAGCCCGGGCAGGGTGACGTGGAAGAACTGGCGCCAGCGCGAGGCGCCGTCCATCGCGGCCGCCTCGTACAGCTCGTCGGGGATCGACTGCATGCCGGCGAGGTAGATCAGCGCGTTGTAGCCGGTCCAGCGCCAGACGACGACGGCCGAGACCGCGATCTGCGAGGCGACCGTGCCGGTCTGCCAGTCGACGGGCTCGATACCGACCGTCCCGAGCAGGTAGTTGATCAGTCCGAAGTCCCGTCCGAAGAGCTGGGCGAAGACGAGGGTGGCGGCGGCGACGGAGGTCGCGTACGGCAGCAGCACGGCGGTCCGCAGGAACGTGCGGCCGCGCATCCGGTAGTTGAGCAGGTGCGCGAGACCGAGGGCCATGACCAGCTGCGGCACGGTGGAGAGCACGCCGATGGTGAACGTGTTGCGGAGCGAGATCCAGAAGAACTCGTCTTCGAGCAGGGCGGTGTAGTTGCCGAGCCCTCGCCACTCCATGTCGCCGGGCGTCTGGAGCTCCACGCGGTACAGCGAGACATAGGCCGTGTAGAGCAGCGGGAAGGCGCCGAAGGCGGCGAACAAGGTGAAGAACGGGGCGATGTAGGCGTACGGCGAGGCCTTCTGCCAGGTCCGCCGGACGGACGACCCCCGCCGGGACGCGGGGACGGACTTCGGCGGTGTCACGGGTGCGGTGAGGGTCACGGTGCGGCCCTTCGAGAGGAGGCGAGACGGGTGTGCGGCGGGGCGGGGCGGTGCCGGACGGGCGTACGCGGGGGAGCGGGCCGCCCGTCCGGCACCGGGATCAGCCGAGGGTGTTCGCGACGCCCTTCCTGGCGTTCTCCCAGGCCTTCTCCGGCGCGGTGCCCTTCCGCTCGACCTCGCTCAGCGCGTTCGTGATCTGCTGCGCGATGTTCTGGTCGTGCACGCCGAGGACCTGCACCGGGGCCGCCTTCGCCGCGTCGCCGAAGATCCTGCCGATCGGCGCGTTCGAGAAGTACGGGTCCTTGGCGGCGGCGACCTTCTCGATCGCGCCGGTGGAGGAGGGGAAGTTGCCCTGCTTCTCGAAGAGCCTCACCTGCTGCTCGGGCGCGGTGAGCCACGCGACCAGCTCGTACGCCTCCTTCTTGTGCTGCGCCGCCCTCGGTACGGCGAGGTAGGAGCCGCCCCAGTTGCCCGCGCCACCCGGGAGCGCGGCGACGTCCCACTTGCCCTTGCCGCTCTCGCCGGCCTGGCCCTTGATGTAGCCGAGCATCCAGGCGGGGCAGGGGATCGTGGCGAAGGAACCGGCGGCGAACGCCTGGTTCCACTGCGGCGACCACTGGTCGAGCTCGGCGCTCAGCCCGCTGTCGGACGCCGCGACGGAGTGGTCCCAGGCGGCGCGCAGGGCGGGGTTGTCCTCCCAGATCAGCTTCCCCGAGGCGTCGTAGTACCGCTCCTCCTCCTGCCCGATCATGATCGAGTAGAGGCTGCCGATGCTGTCGAGCCAGGCGCTCTTGGCGGGGGCCTTCGCCTTGTACTGCTTGCCCAGCTCCAGGTAGCCGTCCCAGGTGGCCCACCGCTTGGACAGCTCCTCGCGGTCCGTCGGCAGCCCCGCCTTCTCGAAGAGGTCCTTGCGGTAGCACATCGCCTCGGGGCCGACGTCCGTGCCGAGGCCGAGGACCTCGCCGTTCTTCCCGGTGGCGGCGGCCCACTTCGCCTCGGCGAACTGCCCCTTCAGGGTGTCCGCGCCGTACTTCTTCAGGTCCTCGAACTTGTCGGCCTGCAGCTGTGTGACGGAGGCGATCCGGCCCACCTCGATGCCCTGGACGTCGGCGAGGCCGCCGCCGCCGGCGAGCCGGGTCTGGAGGGACTTCCAGTAGTCGGCCTCGTCCTCGGTGTCCGTCTGCTTGATCGTGACGCCCGGGTGGAGCTTCTCGTACTCGGCGTAGAGCCCGGCCTCCTTGTACCCGAACGAGCCGAAGAGGTCCACGGTGATCGTGACCTCGCCGCCCGCGCCGTCCGTGGCGGCCCCGTCCGACGAGCTTCCGCAGGCGGCGAGCAGCGCCCCGCTCAGGACGACCGCCCCGAGGCGGACGGCGACGGTGGTGGGTCTGGCGGCTCGGGCGATGGGCATGGGGGCCTCCCTTGGCTTCGGGGCGAGCGAGAGAACTGCTTGAGAGCGCTCTCAAGAATGCGGTTGGAGCGTGCCCGCGCTCCGGGTGTCCCGTCAAGACTTGAAGGCGTAACGGCTTGGACTCGGGTCCGAACTCCCCTCCGTGTCCCCTCTCTTGACACCCAGGTTTCGAGAGTTTTACGTTTTCGGCCATCCGAAGCGCTTGAGAGCGCTCTCGAAACTCTCGGGAGCCTCGAAGGCCCTCGGAGGTCTCGAAGACCCTCGGAGCCCTCCGGGGCTCCCCACGCATGCCGCACCACCCCCATTCCCCGTCCGTGCTCGATCCGTCGTGACGACATGAGGTGCCGTTCATGCCAGCCCCCCGCACCCGACCAGCCCGCCACACCGGGCCCGCCCTCCGCACCCGGACCGCACCCCGCACCCGGCCCGCCGCCGTGCTGGCCCTGGTCTCCGCCCTCGCCGCCCTGGGACTCGGTCCCGCCGCCGCCCCCGCGGCGGCCGCCACCGTCCCCGTGGGCGCCGGAAGCTACTCCGACACCCGCCCCGCCGGTACCTCCGGCCCCACCACCAACACCGGCGCACCGGTCACCCCCAAGGTCACCGCCGCGGCCCAGGGCAAGCCGGTGCCCACCAACGACTGGTGGTCCTCCCTCGCCTTCCAGCGCTACGGGGACAACCCCTACTCCACCCCCATGTACGGCCACCCGCTCACCTACCAGGCCGTCGCCGGCGGCCTGGAGATCGGCTACCCGACCAGCCCCGCCGTCGTCGGCGAAGGCCGCCAGTACGAGTACGCCCACAAGCGCGACCTCACCCTCGGGCTGACCGGGCTCAACTCGCCCGACACCAAGGCCGACGCCTGGTCCGACTGGACCGTCACCCCGTACTGGTCCGACGGCGCGCGCACCCTGCGCACCACCATCGGCCACGGGATGCCCTTCGTGTACGCCAAGGGCACGGGCGGCGACGCCCGGATCACCACCGCCACCGCGCCCACCGTCTTCGCCGACCAGGGCAACGTCCTCGGCATCACCGTCGCGGGCCACCACTACGCCCTCTTCGCGCCCGGCGGCACCGACTGGAACATCTCGGGCTCGACCCTCACCGCCGGCCTCGGCGGCAAGGACTACTTCTCCGTCGCCGTCCTGCCCTCCACCGACGCGCTCGCGACCTACCGGAAGTACGCCTACAGCTTCGTCACCGGATCCACGGTGAACTGGAGCTACGACGCCGGCACGGTCCGCGCCACCTACGCCCTCACCACCGAGGCGAAGGAGGGCACCGAGCGCGGCACCCTCCAGGCGCTCTACCGGCACCAGTGGCTGCACACCACCGACCCGCTCACCCCGTACACGTACGTCTCGCCCCGCGGCACCATGAAGGTGCGGGAGGCGGCCTCCTTCACCACGACCCAGCGGGCCGCCGCCACCCTGCCCGGACTCCCGGGCGGCAGCGGCGTCGACGCGGCCCGGCTGCGCGGCTACCTGAACGAGGTCGCGAACTCCTCCGACCCGTTCTCCGGAGCCGTCGACACGTACTGGACCGGCAAGGCGCTCGGCAAGCTCGCCCAACTGGTGCCGCTCGCCGACCAGATCGGTGAGGGCGCGATCCGCGACAAGCTCCTCGGGCTCATCAAGGGCCGCCTCCAGGACTGGTTCACGGCGGGCGGAGCGAGCGAGTTCTCCTACGACCAGGCGTGGAAGACCCTCACGGGCTACCCGGCCTCGTACGGCAGCGACACCGAGCTCAACGACCACCACTTCCACTACGGCTACTACGTCTACGCGGCCGCGATCGTCGCCCAGTACGACCCGGCCTGGGCCGCCGACTCGGCCTGGGGCTCGATGGTGAAGACCCTGGTCCGCGACACCGCCAACCCCAGCCGCACCGACGGCGCCTATCCCTTCCTGCGCGGCTTCGACGTCTACGCCGGACACAGCTGGGCCAGCGGCCACCAGGGCTTCGCCGCCGGCAACAACCAGGAGTCGTCCTCGGAGTCGACCAACCTCAGTGCCGCGCTCGTCCTGTGGGGCTCGGCGACCGGCGACACCACACTGCGCGACCTCGGCACGTACCTCCTCACCACGGAGGGCGAGGCCATCGCCCAGTACTGGTTCGACGCCGACCAGCAGGTCTTCCCCGGAGGCTTCCAGCACGACACCGCCGGCATGGTGTGGGGCAGCGGCGCCGCCTACTCCACCTGGTGGACCGCCAACCCCGAGGAGATCCACGGCATCAACGTCCTTCCCGTGACCGGCGGTTCACTCCACCTCGGCGGACACAAGGACGCCGTCCGGCGCAACATCGCCGAACTGGAACGGGAGAACGGCGGACCCGCCGTCGAATGGCGGGACATCCTCTGGGAGTTCCAGTCCTTCGCCGACCCTGCCGCCGCGAAGGCGAAGTGGGACGCGGGCCACGCCGGTTACACCCCGGAGGCGGGGGAGTCGAAGGCCCACACCTACCACTGGCTCACCACCCTCGACGCACTCGGCGCCCCCGACGCCTCCGTCACCGGCTCCGTCCCCACCTCGGCGGTCTTCACCAAGGGCACCGCGCGGACGTACGTGGCCCACAACCACGGCGCGACCGCCCGTACCGTCACCTTCTCCGACGGCAAGTCCCTGACGGTTCCCGCGCGTTCCACGGCCACGGGCAACGGGACGGGCACCCCCGACCCGGACCCGGATCCGGAGCCGTCCACGGGGAACACCTTCCAGCTGCGCTCCGGCGGCACGCTCACCACGGCCGCCGGTGCCGCCGAGGTCACCGACACCATCCTCTCGGCGCAGGGCACCAACCACGACGGCACGCCCAGCAGGCCCCTGACGTACGAGATCAAGGGCGTCAACGGCACGCTCAGGCCGGGCGGGCTCACCGCCTTCCGCCTCCACGTCGACGCCGGCACCGCGGTCGGACTGGGCCAGCAGGCCCGGATCAGCTACGACCTCACCGGTGACGGCACCTTCGACCGGACGGAGACGTACCACTACTTCGCGACGGACCCGGTGACCGGCTGGGAGGAGTACGCCCAGACCCGCGGCCTGAAGTCGGCCACCGGCACCCTCGGCGACCTGCGCGGCGGCACGCTCCGCCTGGAGGTCTGGAGCGCGATCGGGAACGCGGACGCGCGCCTCCGGACGGGCACGGCCACGTCCGTGGTCGTCATCCCGTACGACTGACCGACACCCCCGACACAGGAGCGGCGGGCCCGGAGACACCTCCGGACCCGCCGCTCCGCCGTCCCCGTCAGGCCGAGTCGCGGCGTACCAGCGACGTCGGGGTGATCACGGAGGCCGGAGCCGCACCGCCGGGCCCGTCGAGCAGCCGCATCAGGAGCTTGACCATCAGCCGGCCCATGCCCTCGATGTCCTGGCGCACGGTCGTCAGCGCGGGGGAGGTCCGGTCGACCACCGAGGCCATGTCGTCGAAGCCGACGACCGCGACGTCCTCCGGGACCCGGATCCCGCGCTCCCGCAGGGTACGCAACGCACCCGTCGCCATCAGGTCGTTGGCGACGAACACGGCGTCCACGTCCGGCCTGCGGTCGAGGAGCTCGGCCATGGCGCGGGCGCCGCTCTCCTCGGTGAAGGCGCCCCGGCAGAGCAGAGCCGGATCGGCGTCGGGCAGGACGTCGTGGTAGCCGTGGAGCCGGTCGACGGCGGAGGTCTGGTCGTGCGGCCCGGCGATGTGGGCGACGGCCCGACGGCCCAGACCGACCAGATGGCCCACGGCCTCCCGGGCGCCGCCGCGGTTGTCGCAGTCGACGTACGGCACCGCGGGGTCGATGCCCGGCGCGGGGCGCCCGCCGAACACCACCGGGATGCGGGCCCGGTCGATCAGGGCGGGCAGCGCGTCGTCGCTGTGCAGGGAGAAGGCGAGCGCCCCGTCGACGTGGCCGCCGCCCAGATAGCGGGCGATCCGCTCGTGGTCACCGGGACCCTCCACCCACAGCAGCACCAGCTGGGAGTCGTGCGCCGTCAACTCCCGGCTGATACCGCGCACCTGCTGCTCGAAGAACGGGTCGGAGAAGATCCGGAACTCGGGCTCCTCGATGATCACGGCCACCGCGCCGTTGCGCCGGGTGACCAGGGTGCGCGCCGCGTGGTTGGGGACGTACCCGAGCTCCTCGACGGCCCGGTTCACCTTCTCGACCAGCGGAGCGCGTACCCCCGCACCGCCGTTGACGACCCGCGACGCCGTGGCACGGGACACACCGGCGCGTGCGGCGACGGCTTCCAGCGTGGGGCGCGAGCCCGTGGTCTGATCCGGCACGTCGGGCGCTCCTCGGCTGCGTCGACTGGGTGGGCGTACGGTCCTGCGCGGACCAGGATATCTGCACCCCGCACGCTCTGAGAGCGCTCCCAAGAAGGAGATGTCCGGCCCCGACGTCACCATGACCCGGCGCGCACCACGTCTCAGGCGAGGAACTCGCCGTCGCGGGCCACCACGACCCCGCCGTGCACGACCAGGTCCCGCTGGGGCATGTCCACGACGACCTGCGGCAGGCATTCGCCGCGTACGAGGACGAAGTCGGCCGGGGCACCGGGCGTGAGGTCGGCGTGCGCGAGGCCCATGACGTCCGCGCCGCCGTGGGCCGCGACGCGGTAGCAGTCCGTCAGCTCCTCGTCGAGGCGCACGTCCGTCACCCAGCCGAGGAGCTGCGCGCGGTGCAGCATGTCCGCGTTGCCGAACGGGCTCCACGAGTCGCGCACACCGTCGGAGCCGAGCCCGACCCGCACCCCGTGCTCGCGCAGCCGGGCGATCGGCAGCACCAGCGAGTCGGAGGGCGCCACCGTGGTGAGGGCGATGTCCTGGGCGCCCAGGTCGGCGGCGATCGCGCCGAGCTCGCGGTCCGACAGGCCCGGCAGGCAGAAGACGTGGCTGACGGTGACCTTGCCGGCGAGGGACAGGGCGCGCGTGCGGTCGATGATGCCGCGCATGGCCGTGATCCCCTTCTCGCCGCGGTCGTGCAGATGGATGTCCACACCGACGCCGTGCCGGTCCGCGATGCCGAAGACGAGGTCGAGCTGTGCGTCGAGGGCCTGGTCGAAGCCGATCGGGTCGATGCCGCCGATCATGTCGATCGTGCCCTCGCGCGCCGCCTCCTCGAGGAGCGCCGCCGTGCCCGGCGTACGGATGACGCCGTGCTGCGGGAAGGCCACGATCTGGACGTCGAGGGCGTGCCGCAACCGCTCGCGGGCCTCCGCGACGCCCTCCACCCCGGCGAGGCCGTAGGCGGGGGCCACGTCGGCGTGGGCGCGCATCGCCCGCGTACCCCGGGCGACGGCGTGGGACATCAGCCCGTACGCGCGCTCGGCGACGGGCCGGCTCTGGGCCCGGAACAGTTCGACGTCCTGGGCGACGTAGTCGGCGATGCCGTTCGCCGGGCGCCGCGACACCCAGGGGCCGCCCCAGGTCGTCTTGTCGGGGTGGATGTGGGCGTCCACGAGGGACGGGAGCGCGATCCGGCCGCCGCCCTCGACGACCTTCGCGCCCCGCGGCGCGGGGCCGTCCGCGACGCGGCCGTCGACGACCACGAGGTCGGTGGGCCGCGCCGCCCCGAACGGGCGGACGTTCCGGAAGACCACGGCCCTGTCGCGGCGCCCGCCGGCGGCGGACGCGCCGGGCGCGGAGACGGCTGCCTGGGTGTGGGCAGTGGCCTGAGTGTGGGCCGCGGCCTGGGCGGCAGGGGTCAGTGCCTGGGCCTGGGCAGGGGTCGCGATCGCGGCCGTCGTACCGGCCAGGGCGGCGGCGCCGGCCAGCATCGTGCGGCGGGAGAGGCTGCCGGGGGAGGGCGTGGTGGACGACTGCATGGGAGCTCCTTGAGGGGGAGGCCGACGGGCTCCTTCATTTTGTATACCAAGCGGAAGGCGCGGAACAAGGAGGTGATCACGAACCCATGAAATCCGCACGTCGAGACCTCGGAATCCACCGAAGGGGGATGCTGGAGGTGTGTCTGGTATACAAATATCCTCAGGCGTCGCCGAAGAGCGACCGCAGGGCGACGGCCCTGCTGTCCCGCACGTGCAGCAGCGTGCAGGCCGCCGCCGCCTCCGCGTCCCCGGCCGCGATGTGCCGGAACATCTCGGCGTGCTGCGCCCGCATGTGCGCGGGCTCCTCACGCAGCCCGAACAGCAGCCGGAGCTGCCAGCTCAGCTGTTCCATCGTGCGGGCGAGCAGGGGGTTGCCCGTCATGGCGACGACGCCCTCGTGGAACGCCGTGTGAGCGGCCACCTCACGCGTCCCCTCACCCGCCGCGGCCGCCGACTCGGCCTGCCGGAGGGTCGCCTCCAGCGCGGCGAGGCCCTCGGCGTCGCCCACTGCCAGGGCCCGCGCCGCGAGCCGCGACGCCTGGACCGCGAGCGGCTCCCACACCTCGTACAGATGCTCCACGTCGGCGCGTTCGAGCCGGCGCACGCGGACGCCGCTGTGCGGGAGCAGTTCCAGGAGTCCTTCGGTGACCAGCGCGCGCAGCGCCTCGCGCACGGGGACGCGGGACATGCCGAGCTCCTCGGCGACCTCCCGCTCGACGAGCCGGGCGCCCTGCGCGTACCGCCGGTCGACGATGCGCTGGAGGACGGCCTCGCGCGCGCGTGCGCTGAGCGAGGCCTCTCCGGTCCTGCCCGTCTCCGCCACCTGTCGTGTCCCTTCCCGTTCCGTGCGCGACGGCCCTACGGGGCCGCAGGGCCCGTCGACGCGCGGATGACCAGCTCCGGGTCGAAGAGGAGCTCGCCCGCGGGGACCTCACGGTTGCTGACCAGGGCCAGGACGCTCCGGCCCACCTCCAGGGCCAGCCGGTCCGCGGGCTGGCGGACCGTGGTGAGGGCCGGGTCGGTGAACTCCGTGACCGTGGAACCGTCGTAGCCCACCACCGAGACGTCGTCCGGGACGGACAGTCCCTGGCGGCGGATCCCGCGGATGGCCCCCAGGGCCATGAAGTCGCTGGCCGCGACGATCCCGGTGGCGCCGAGACCGATCAGGGAGGAGGCCGCGGCCTGACCGCCCTCCACGCTGTACGACTGGCGGACGACCCGGCGCTCCGCGTCGTCGATGCCGCGCCGGGCCATGGCGTCGACGAAGCCCCGCACCCGCCGGTCGGCGGGGCGGTTCCCCGCCGGGCCCGAGGCCATGCCGATGCGCCGGTGGCCGAGGCGGTGGAGGTGGTCCACGGCCAGTTCGGCGGCGAGCGCGTCGTCGGTGGAGAAGACCGGGGCCGGCACGCCGTCCGCGAACTCGCCGTTGATCCCCACGTACGGGACGCGGCGCTGGCGCAGCAGTTCGTAGCCGTCCGTGTCCGCGCCCTCGACCGTGTTGGACGCGGAGAGGAAGACGACGGCCGCGATCCCCTTGTCGACCAGCGAGGTGAGGAAGTCCAACTCCTGGACGCCGCCGGGGAAGACGGGACAGAGGACCGTCTTCAGACCGTGCGGGGCGAGCGCCGACTCGATCCGCTCGGCCACATCGGCGAAGAACGGGTTGGAGACGAACTCGGTGACGACGGCGACGAGTTGCCCCTGTGTGGGCCGCTCGTAGCCGAGCTCGGCCATCGCCTGCTCGACCGCCTCGCGGGTCTTCTTCGAGACGCCCTGCCGCCGGTTGATCACCCGGCTGACGGTGGCCTCGCTGACCTGTGCGTGGGCTGCGACGTCGGTGATCCCGACCTTCATCGCGGTCCTTCCGTGAGTACGAGCGACACCAGACCGCCACGCGGGACGGCCAGGGAACGGGGTCCCTCCGGCAGGAGCGTCAGCGGATCATTCATCATACGGCCGTCCGGCCCGTGGACCCGGGCGGCCACCGGACCGCCGCCGGTGACCTCCACCATCACCCGGTCCCGGTCCGAGCCGTTGACGAGATGGAAGCGGCGGTACGCGGCGAAGTCGAGCTCCACCACCCGGTCGCCGTGCACGCTCACCAGGCATTCGTCGCCACGGGCGGCCACCACCAGCGGATACAGCTCGTCCGGCCGCCCCGGCTCCGTCCGGCCGTCGAGCAGCAGCTCCCGGTGCAGGTGCCAGCGCCCGAGCCAGAACCGTACGGCCGCCAGGTGCTCCGGCGGCAGCTCGTCCAGGCGTACGGAGATCTGCGGGACCGCGTGGAGCGCCCCGATCAGCTGGCGGGCCACCGTCTCCACCGGCGCGGAGCGGGACCACATCACCATGTCGGAGTGGACGGCCCCGCCCACGGCGAGGAGCGTGGTGTCGAGGATCCGCACCCGGTTGGCGGTCGCGTCCGCCGGGCAGTCGAAGGAGCGCAGCATGTTCCCGAACGGCGCCATGCCGGGACCGACGTACGGCTGGCGCAGTTCGAGCAGCAGCCCGGGCCGTACGGCCTCCAGGGCCCCGCGGACCTCCGTGAGCAGCTCCGTCATCGCCCGCCCGACGTCCCCGGCGCCGTCGCCCGAGTACACCGCCGCCTCGTCGAGGAAGTCCAGCTTGAGGCCGTCGACGCCGTACTCGCGGACGAGCGAGACGCACAGCTCGACGACGTGCCGGCGTACGTCGGGGAGGCGCGGGTCCAGCACCCGTCCGCCGGGCACCGTGGCCGGGGCGGGCGCCGACGCCGCCCAGCGGTCGTGGCAGTCGGCCTCGGGGCCGAGCAGCAGCGGCGCCACCCAGAGCAGGTAGTGCAGCCCCAGGGCGCGGACCCGGGCCACGTGTCCGGCGAGGTCGGGGAACTTGGCGGGGTCCGGCTGCCAGTCGCCGCAGCCGGCGTAGCCCCGGCCGTTGCCGAACCGCTGCCAGCCGTCGTCCAGGATGAGGACCCCGCAGCCCAGTTCGGCGGCGGGACCCGCCTGCGCCTCGACGGCGTCGGCGGTGACGTCCTGGTTGAAGGCGTACCAGGTGGAGTACGCGGGGAGCCGGGCCGCGTCGGGCACCGGCATCGGCGGGTGGGCCGCGGCGAACCACGTGCGGAGCGGTCGTACGGCGGTGGCGACGGAGGGCGCGCGCGGCACGAGGAGCAGCCGGTGCGGCTCCGCGGAGGCCGGCAGGCTCAGGTGGACGACGTGGGTGTCGTTCTCCTCCGAGACCCCGAAGCGGACGGTGGCCTCGGGGACCGGGTCGGCGGCGGCGAAGGTGAGGAGGGTGGCGCCGGAGTGCTCGTACAGACAGCCGGCGGCGGGCCCGTCGACCAGACAGACCTGGCTGAGGCCCTCCCAGTCGGCCACCAGCGTGCGCCGCCAGCCGCCCTTCGGATGCCAGTAGCCGGCGGCGTCGGCGAGCGGCACGGAGAAGCGGATCTCCACGGGAACCCCTTCGGCCCGTACGGAGAGCATCCGCAGCCCGTCCGTGAGGGGGGCGAGCTCCCAGTGGGGGCGTACGCCGGGGTGACCGGGGGCGAGGACGGCGATCGACACGTCGTCGAGCAGCGGCTCGGCGGCGGCGGGTGCCGCGTGCGCGGTGGTCACCACCGCGGGCGCGTGGTCGGTCTTCTGCTCTTTCATCGGACTGCTCATTCCTTCACCGCGCCCGCGAGGAGGCCGGAGACGAAGTGGCGCTGGAGCGCGAGGAACACGACCGCCATGGGTACGGCGGCGATGGCGGTGCCGGCCAGGATGGCGCCGTAGTCGGTCTCGTCCAGGCCCTGGAGGGAGGCGAGCGCCACCGGGATGGTGAACGTGGCGGAGTCGCGCAGCACGATCAGAGGCCAGATGAAGTCGTTCCACTGGTACAGGAAGAGGAACAGGGCGAGGGCCGCGAGGGCCGGGCGCATCGGGGGCAGCGCGACCCGCAGGAACAGCCGGAACTCCCCGCAGCCGTCCATCCGGCCCGAGTCGAGGAGCTCCTGCGGGAGCGCCGCCATCGACTGGCGCATCAGGAAGATGCCGAAGGGCAGGGCCAGGTTGGGGGCGATGACGGCCTGGTAGGTGTTGAGCCAGTGCAGCTCGGCCATCAGCTTGAACAACGGGACCAGGGTGATCTGCGCGGGCACGACCAGGCCGAGCATGAGGAGCCCGAACAGGGCCTCGCGGCCACGGAACCGGTAGGTCGCGAAGCCGTACCCGGCGAGCGTGCACACCGCGCCCGCGAGCAGCGTGTAGACGGTGGCGATGCCCAGGGAGTTGAGCACCACCCGGCCGAAGTCGGCGGTCTCCCGCAGGCTGGCGAGGTTCTCCGCGAGGTGCCCGCCGGGCAGCAGGGGCGGCGGGCTGTCGAAGATCTCCTGCGAGCTGTGGGTGGCGCCGACGGCCAGCCAGTAGAAGGGGACCGCGACGGCGGCCAGGGCGATGGCGAGCCCGGAGGTGAGCATGATGCTCCGGCCGGGGTGGCGGGTGGTCACGACTTCTCCCCGAGGAGGCGGAACTGGATCAGGCCGAGCACGCCGACGAGGACGGTGAGCGCGTACGCGATGGCGGAGGCGTAGCCGAAGTCGAAGTACGTGAAGGCGTTCCGGTAGAGGTACACGCCGATGGTCAGGGTCGCGTTGTCCGGCCCGCCGCCGGTGAGGACGTACGGCTCGTCGAAGAGCTGGAGCGTACCGATGGTGGACAGGACCGTCGTGAGCAGCAGCGCGGGACGGAGCCCGGGCAGCGTGACGTGGCGGAAGGCGTTCAGTGCCCCCGCGCCGTCCACGGCGGCCGCGTCGTACAGCTCGGCCGGGATCGTCTGGAGCCTGGCGAGCAGGATCACGGCGTTGTAGCCGGTGTAGTGCCAGGTCAGGGCCAGGCCCAGGGAGATCCGTGCCCACATGCCCTCGGTCAGCCAGGGCACCGGGTCCACACCGACGAGGCCGAACAGCCAGTTGACGAGTCCGTACTCCTCGTTGAGGAGGACGGAGAAGACGATGCCGTACGCGACGAGGCCCGTGACCATCGGCAGGAAGAAGCCGAGCCGGAAGACGGGCCGGCCGCGCAGCAGGGTCGAGTCGAGGGCGACCGCGAGACCGGTGGCGAGCGCCAGCATCAGCGGCACCTGGACGGCGAGGATCACCCCCGTATTGCGCAGCGCGGTCCAGAACAGCGGGTCGTCGGCGAGGCGTACGTAGTTGTCGGCGCCCACGAAGGTCTCGGTGCCGCCCACCGTGCGGTGCAGGCCGAGCAGGAACGACCAGGCGATGGGGTAGAGCTTGAACGCGGCGAAGAGCAGCAGCGCGGGCAGCACGAAGAGGTACGGGGCCGACCGGCCCGCCCGCCGCCGGGGACGGGCGGGGGCGGGGGCCGGAGCGGGTGACGGGGCCGGGGTGGCGGCCGCACGGGAGCCGCCTCCGCCCCGGCCGTCCGTCGTGGTGGCGCCGGGTGTCATCGCACGTTCTTCCTGCCGGTCTGGCGGGCCAGCTCGCTCGCCGCCTCGGCGAGCACCTTCGCCGGGTCGGCGCCCTTGAGCAGCACCTTGGACTGGGCGTCGGTGACGAGCTTCAGGGCGCGCGCGTAGTCGGCGGTGTAGTTCACGGCGGGGCTGGGCGCCTTGAGGGCGTCGAGGAAGATCTCGCCCTTGCGCTGACCGCTGAAGAACGCGGACGGCTCGTGGAAGACGGAGTCGTCGTACGCCTTGAGGAGGGCGGGTGCGATGCCCTTGCCCCGGTAGATCCGCACCTGGGAGGCGGGGCGGGTCAGCGCGAACTCGACGAAGGACCAGGCGGCCGCCTGGTGCTTGCTGCTGCCGGCGACGGCGAGGTGGGTGGAGTTCACCGTGGCCGCGGTGGGGCCGCCGCGACGGACGGCCGGGGGAAGCCGGACCTTCCACTTGCCGGCCTCGCCGGGCACCTGCTCCTCGATGATCCCGCCGAACCAGGTGGGCCAGGGCAGCACGGCCGCGGTGCCCCGCTTCAGGGAGCTCATCAGGGCGTTCCAGCCGCCGGCCAGATTGCTGACCAGACCGGCGTCGTTCATGGTCTTGATGAGCGTCATGGCCCGGACGGCCTCGGGGGAGTCCAGGGTGATGCGGCCCTCCAGGTCGAAGTAGAAGGCGCCCTGGAGCTGGAGGAGCATCTGGAAGAAGTTGGCGGCGTCGGGCTGCGAGGCCGGCTTGTCGATGCCGAGGAGGTGGGCGCCCGTACGCGCCTTGAGCTGCTTGCCCGCCTCGATCGTCTCGTCCCAGGTCTGGAGCGCCCCGACGTCGACGCCCGCCTTCTCGAAGAGGTCGGCCCGGTAGTAGAACCCCGCCGAGTTCGCCTCCCAGGGAAGGGCGTTGACGCGCTTGCCGTCGGGGGAGACGGTCTGCCACAGACCGGCGGCGAAGGCGTCCTTGTGGGCGGTGGCGCCCAGCGGGGCGAGGTCGGCGAGACCGCCGGGGAAGCGCTCGACGTACCCCGGCAGGTAGTCGACGCCGATGTGCAGGACGTCGGCGAGGCCCTGGCCGCCGGCGGCGAGACCGGCTGTGATCTTGTCCCAGATCGCCGGGTTGCCGATGTCCTCGACGGTCACCTGGATGTCGGGGTACGTCTTGTTGAACTCCGGTATCAGAGCCTTCAGTTCGGTCGCCGGACCCTGCCAGGACCAGACCGTGATCCTCCCCTTGCGGGGATCCCCGGCGCTGCCGCCGGCGCCTGTGCCGCCGCTGCCGGAGCAGCCGGTGAGGGTGGCCAGGCCGGTGAGGCCGAGTCCGCCGAGTCCGGCCGCCGCGAGGGCGCCTCCTCCGCGCAGCACCTGCCGGCGCCCCGGCTGTCTTCCGCTCTGCTGGTCCGTCATGTCGGATCCCTTTCGCTCGCACCGTCGCGGACGTTGACGGGGCCGGACATTACAAGGGTGATCCGCAAACTTGCAATCGTTCGTTGAAAACTTTCAGTTCGATCAGTCATGAATCTCTGACGAGATCATTGCCATCCTTCCGGAGCTGTTGCTAGCGTGCCGCGCGCCCCGACCTGATCCGCTCCGACCCGATCCGCTCCGACCCGATCCGCTCCGACCTGACCCGCCCCGACCTGATCCGGGAGAGACCCCTCATGACGCGTTCCCGCTTGTCGCTGCTGTCCGCCGTCGCGCTGCTCGCCGCCGTCGCCCCGCTCGCCACGGGCGGTGCCCCGGCGGCGGCCTCCCCGGCACCCCCTGCCTCCCCGGCACCCCCTGCCTCCCCGGCAGCCCCGTCCGCCCCCGCCGTGCTGACCGTGACCGACCCCGGCTTCGAACAGGGCGGTTCCGGATGGGAGTTCACCTCCGGAACCGGCGTCGCGAGCAACTACCCGCACGCCGGGAGCCGGCTGGCCTACCTGGACGCCGGCAGCGGCATGAAGGTCTCCCAGACCGTCACGGCCACCGGTCACGGCGGCTACCTCGTCTCGGCGTGGATCGCCACCGGCGGCCCGGGCGGCCGTTACGTACTGCGGATCAACGGCGCCACCGTCGCCGAGCGGACGCTGCCGGCCGCCGCCAACTACCGACGCCACACGCTCGGCAGGATCGCGCTCGCTCCCGGGGACCGGCTGGAGATCGCCTTCGAGTCGGGGCAGGGTTGGGTCAACGTCGACGACGTGATGGTCTCCCCGGCCGCCCCCGCCGACCCGCGCGTCACGTCCAGCGACCCCGAGATCGTCGAGATGTTCGACTGGGCCAAGGGCAAGGCCAACAGCTGGGTCCACCTGCCCGGCACCGAGGGCCCGCTCGACGCCGACGAACGCCAGACCGGCGGCACGGGCACCGGCGTCTACGCCCCCTCCTACTGGGCCGGATACGCCAACCGCAGCGGCTACTACTCCCGCGACATGGCCCATCAGCTCGCCGGCGCCGGGGTGTTGGGCCTGCACGCAGAGAACAGGGAGATGCTCCGCTCCTTCGCGGCCTCCGCGACCGCCGAGCACGCCTACTACCCGGTGTGGGCCCTCAACTTCGACAACCGCTCCTACCTCTCCATCGACTACCGGAGCCCGAGCCTCTTCGTCCGGGAGGTGCCCGCCCCCTTCGAGCTGGTGCAGAAGGCGGAGGAGGCGTACCGGTGGAGCGGCGACGCCGCCTACCTCGACGACCCGGCGCTGTGGGAGTTCTACCGGCACGCCACCGACGAGTTCGTCACCCTTCACGACGGGCAGAAGGACAACGGCGACGTGAGCGTCGCCGAGGGGACCGGGCGGGGCATCTTCCGGGGCGTCGCGAGCTACAACGAGCAGAGCGACGAGCCGCTCGCCGAGGCCGGCGACGCCATCGGCTCCCAGTACCAGGCCTACCGGGCGATGGCCTCCCTCGCCCGCGACAAGGGCGAGCACGAGCTCGCGGCCCGCTTCGAGCGCAAGGCCCGCGACCTCAAGACGTACTTCAACGCGACCTGGAGCGGCACCGGTTCCGGCGCCGACATGGTGCGCGGCTACACCACCGACGGGCGCGCCCTGACCGGCTGGGGCAAGGAGAACAGCTGGTTCATGCCGATGAAGCAGATCGTCGCCCCCGGAGCCCGGCGCGAGGCGTACCTCGACTACATCGACGCCCAGGCCGAGGGTGAGGGCCGCCCCGACAACATCGAGGCCCTGACCTACCTCCCCGACACCTTCCTCACCAACAACCGCCCCGACACCGCCTGGAAGTGGATGCGTCACATCTACGCCCAGAAGGACGTCCAGCACGTCAACTCCCGCCAGGGGACGAACGGCGACTACCCGGAGGTCTCCTTCACCCTGGTCGGCCAGACCGTCCAGGGCCTGATGGGTGTCACCCCGAACGCCCCCGCCCGCACCCTCGCCACCCAGTCGCGGCTGCCCTCCGGCATGGAGTGGCTGAGCATCGAGGACCTGCGCGTCGGCGACTCCGCCTTCACCCTGCGGCACGACACGGACCGCCGCTCGACCCTCACCCATACCTCGGGCAGCGCCCCGTACACCTGGGAGGCGCGTTTCCCGGGCGCCCACGCCACGGTCGCCGTGGACGGGGTGGTCCGCCCCGGCCGTACTCAGGTGATCGACGGGGCGACCTACACCGTCGTCCGCGCGCGCGTGACCCCCGGTCGGACCGTCACCGTCGAGGTCCGGTGACCGTACGGGCCTGCGCTCCCTGCTGAGCCGCGGCTGAAGCGGCCCATGGAGGGCGCCGTGCTACGGCGGGCCGGGTGGATGTTCAGCGCCTGGCTCGCCGTCGGGCGGCCCGCCGCCGGTTGGAGATGATCAGCCCGAGGACGATGCCCACGAGGAGCGTGCCCGTGAGCACGACCCAGAGTGGCAGGGTGACGGTGGGAATCCACAACCGGATGCTGACCGAGCCGGTGTTGGCCGCGATGAACCAGATCGCGAGGCCCGCGAGCACGATGAATCCGAGGGTGCGGATCCGCATGTCCCGGCCCTTGACGGTCAGCGTCGAGGGGCCGGGTGGTGGAGGTGCGTTCTGTGCCATGCCTCCTATTCTCTGCCGATATGGACCGATACTCGACCGGAGGCCCGTCACGCGCGGTACACGCGCAACTCCGCCACCTCGTAGGACATCTCCGACGTCCCGGCGTCCGGTGCCGGGTGGTAGCGGCCGGCGCAGACCGAGAGGTTCACGATGAGGTGCGCCTGCCAGGAGCGGCCCACTCCGCGCCGGTCGTCGAAGACGCGCGCGCCGTTGACCCACCAGACCACGGAACGGGAGCCGAACTCGACCCGGAGGTCGACCCAGGCTCCGGGCCGGACGGCCGGATCCCGGAAGTAGTGGTGGCGCCCCCGGATGCGGTTGGAGAGCTCCAACAGGTCCGGATTGTCGGGGTGGTACTCGAAGACGTCGATCTCCTGCCCGCCGTCGAGCCAGGTCCAGATCGCCGGCCAGGCGCCCGTCTCCTCGGGCAGGCGGACCCGGGCCTCCAGGACGTCGCCGGCCCGTACCAGGAAGCCCTCGGGGCTGCCCTCCGTCGTGAGCAGGCCGGCATCCCAGTAGGCGTCCGGGCGCCGGGTCGCCCGGAAGACCCCCGTGCGGCTGTACGCGGGATCGTCCACCAGGTAATCGAGTTTGTTGTCGCCGGGATTGGTCGGTCCGCCGTTCGGATAGGCCCAGGAGCGGCCCGCGGTCCACTGCTCGGCGGAGGAGAAGTCCGCGTCCAGGACGAGGGTCCCCGGCGCGCGCGGTGGCCCGTGCGCACCCGCTCCCGCGCCGGAACCGGTGCGTCGGCGTAGCAGGCGGTCGAAGAGGTCGGACAGCACGCGGACTCCTTTCGCGCCGGCGTTCACCGGCCCATGGGCGATCTGCCCCACCTTGCGCCGATCATTCGCGGAAAGTGCCTGATTGGCGACAATCCGTCACCGGTGGAGCCCTCGGTCATGATTTCGGATACGCTGTATCCGTTAATGCTTGCGGGGTCGACGAGGGGCAAGGCGACGGATATGAACGAGGCACACGACAGCGCGGTCGACACGGCCGTCATCGTCGTCGGCGCGGGCCCGGTAGGGCTCGCCCTCACCCTCGACCTGGCCCGCCGCGGAGTCGCGGTACGGCTCCTGGAGCGCGCCGGGAACGCCTTCGAAGGCTCGCGCGCCAAGGGCATCCAGCCGCGCACCCTCGAAGTGCTCGACGACTTCGGCCTGGCCGGTGCGGCGCTCGCGGCGGGGAGCGCCTACCCTCCGATGGGCCTGCACCTCGGCCCGCTCACCAAGGCGTGGAGGATGCACGCCACCGCCCCGGCCGACGCGGGCACTCCGTACCCCGACGTCCTCCTGCTCCCTCAGTACGCCACCACCGCCCTCCTCCGCGAGGCCGTCGAACGCCTCGGCGTGCACGTCGACTTCGGCGTCAGCGCAACGGACATCACCCAGGACGCGGAGGGCTGCGCGGTACGTCTGGACGACGGCCGGCTCCTCTCCGCCCGGTACGTCGTCGGCGCCGACGGCGGTGCCAGTACCGTGCGGAAGGCCGCGGGCATCGCCTTCGAGGGCACCACCGACGAGGCCGACCGCATGATCCTCGTCGACGGCACCGTCGACGGCCTCTCCCGCGACCACTGGCACGTCTGGCCCCGTGCCCGGGGCCGCAGCGTCGCCGCCTGCCCGCTCCCCGGCGGCGGGAACCGCTTCCAGATCATGATCAGGACGCGCCCCGGCGACCCCGTGGACGCTCCCGAGGACCTCACCGAGACCGCCCTCGCCGCCCTCCTGCGCCGCCGGGCCGACCGCTCCCTCACCCTGCGCGACATCACCTGGACCTCGGTCTTCCGCCCCAACGTCCGGCTCGCCGAGCGCTACCGCAACGGCCGGCTCCTGCTCTGCGGGGACGCCGCCCACATCCACACACCGGCCGGCGCGCAGGGCCTCAACACCGGCGTCCAGGACGCCCACAACCTCGGCTGGAAGCTCCAGCAGGTCCTCGCGGGCGCCGAGGACGCGCTCCTCGACAGCTACGAGGCCGAGCGGCGGCCGGTCGCCGCCCAGGTCCTGGGCCGCTCCACCGAACTGTACGAAGGGCTGCGCGGCACCCGCCCCGGGAAGCTGACACGCGGCCAGGCCGAGCACCAGCTGGGCATCTCGTACGCCGGAGGCCCGCTCGCCCCCGCCGACGCGCCCCGCACCACGACCCTGCGCAGCGGCGACCGCGCCCCCGACGCGCCACTGCCCCACCCCGTCGGCGCGGCGGCGAGCCTCTTCGACCTGTACCGGGGCCCGCACTTCACGGCCCTCGCCTTCGGCGCCCGGGCCGCGGCCGCCGTGGACCGACTCGCGGGGCCGTCCGACGGAGCCCCGTTGCACCGACACGCCGTACTGGCGCACACCACACCTCGTACGGCACGAGAGGATGCCCTGCTCACCGCGTACGGCATCACCGGGGACACCCTCCTGCTCGTCCGCCCCGACGGCTACATCGGCCACATCGAGCACCTGGGCCGGAGTGGCGACGCGCCGGACGACGGCACCTTCGGGCCCCTCCCCGCGATCTACACGCCTCCGCGGCGCGGGCAGCGCACGACCGACGGGTACGGTGTTCCCCGCACTCCCCAGGAAGTGCACCGCACTCCCGAGGAAGTGCACCGCACTCCCGAGGAAGTGCACCGCACCCCCGAGGAAGTGCACCGCACCCCCTAGGAAGTGCACTGCACTCTGGGAAGCGCACCGCATCCCAGGAAGTGCACCGCACCCCAGGAAGTGCGTCACGCTCCCTAGGGAGTGCACCGCACCGCGCGAGAGAGAGCCCGGACCGCCATGGCCGCCACCCCGTCACTCCCCGGCAGCCCCGCCTGGTGGGCCTCGCGTCACGTCCCCGCTCCCGGCGTGGAACCCCGGCGCGGCCGCCCCTCGCTCGATACCGCGCGCATCGTCGGCACGGCCCTGCGCCTCGTCGACGAGCACGGCATCCAGGCGTTCTCCCTGCGGATGCTCGCCGACGCCCTGAACTCCGGCACGGCCACGCTCTACCGCCACTTCGACGGCAAGGACGAGATCCTCGCGTACGTCGTCGACCGCGTCCTGGGAGAGGCCGTCCTCGACGACCTCGCGGCCCGCGCCGACTGGCGGGAGGCGCTCACGGTCACCGCCCACCGGCTCCACGACATCCTGCGGGCCCACCCCCACACCCTGCCGCTCCTGACGGCCCAGGTGCCCGTCGGCCCCCACGGACTCGTCCAGCGCGAGCGCGTGCTGAGCGCCCTGCTGACGCACGGCCTGCCGGTGGACCTCGCCGCCCGCGCCTTCACCGCCGTCACTCACTACGTCATCGGCTTCGCCGCCCAGCAGTTCGGCCCGGCGGCCGCCCCCGACGACGGCCCCGGGCTCGCCGCCTTCTACCGGGCGCTCGACCCGGCCGCGTACCCCACCGTCCTCCGGGCCGCCGAGAGCCTCACCTCCGTCCCCGTCGACGAGGAGTTCGACTTCGGACTCGGCCTCCTCGTCCACGGCCTCGCGCACCACCATCCCGGCCCCTGACCCCGCCCCTGCCCCCGAGCAGGGCGGGGGTGGCGAAACGCCCGCCTCCCCGCCTCGTTGATCACGCCATGACGCAGCACACCATCCAGCGGAAGTTCCGTGTCCTGACCACCGCCGTCGCCACCCTGATGCTGGGGATCGCGGGGACCCAGAGCACGTACGCCGGCCCCGCCGGCGAACAGGACTGCCCGACGGCGGAGATCTTCGCCACCGACAACACCTCGATCATCACGGATCCCGAAGACCCGCGGCTCGACACCCGCCTGACCCGGTTCGGGCGCGAGGTCCGCGAGATCATCCGGGCCCACGGAGCCCGGCCCGGCGCCTCGCAGCTCCTCGACGGCGTCTTCTGGTCCGGCGACCTCCGGCAGGCCACCTACGAGCGCTCGCGCGAGTTCGACGTGAACCGGGTCGGACGCGACGGGCTCCACCACATCGCGGGCGTCATCGCCAAGGAGTACCACCAGGAGGCCGTGCTCACCTTCCGCTGCCTGCCGCGGACGTCGCCGGAGACCGACGCCGTGGAGATCGAGGTCCCGGGAGTCACCCCGAGCGGACTGCGCGACGCGCTGCTCGCGGACGCCGAGGCCCGCGAGAAGCTCGGCGGCGGCTCGGTCACCCTCGAAGGTCGGCTTCTCCTCATCGCCCCCGTCGCCGATCTGCCGCTGGCCCGGAGGTTCACGGCCGTGCTCGGAGCCGACTGGGACGAGGCCGAAGTGCGGTACGGCGACCGGGAGTTCGTGAGCTGATCCGGCACACGCCACCGCCCGCCGGGACCGGAGGCACCGGTCCCGGCGGGCGGCCGTGGACGGCGCCGCTATCCGGCGTACGTCTCGAACTCGGCGACCTGCGGCGTGGCCGTCGAGCCGGTGATCTCGAAGGTGACCTTGCTCAGGGTCGTCCGGGCGAAGGAGATGACGCCCGCGCCGCTGCCGGTGGAGAGGACGGCCCCGGTGTCGGCGTCGAGGACCCGCCAGGATCCGATCCGGCCCGCCGCACCGGCCGTCTCCTTGACGGCGATCCTGGACACGGTGGTGGGGGAGCCCCACTTGATCGAGACGGAGCCGGTCGAGCCGGCGGGCGACCAGTAGGTGCCCAGGTCACCGTCCCGTACGTTGCCGTAGCTCGTCCCGTCGGCCTTGCTCGAACCGTCGGAACCGGCGCCGATGCTGAGGTTGGTCCCGGTGGGCTGGGACGACGTCGCAGTCGGGGTCGGGGTCGGGGTCGGGGTCGCAGTCGGGGTCGTCGGCGCCGGTGTCGTCGGTGTCGGCGTCGTCGGTGTCGGCGTCTGCGGCGAGCAGGCGCCGTTCGACACCTGGAGGCCCTTGCCCGCGCCCGCCGTCTGGCTCACGACGGCCGGCACGCAGCTCGCCGCGTCCAGGCTGTAGGCGTACGGGACGGTGACCGTGGTGGTGGACTGCGGGTCCGGTCCCGCCGGGTTGTTCTCGGTTCCGGGGCTCGACCAGGTCACGTTGTCGAAGATGTTGCCGCTGACCTGCCAGTAGCCGGCGGCGTCGGTGTAGAAGGTGCCGAGGACGTCCTTGGAGTCCTCGAAGTAGTTGCTGTCGACCTTGGCGCGGGCCCCGGCACGGGAGTTGATGCCGGACTCGTTGAGGCTCACGTAGTGGTTGTTGTAGATGTGGGCCGTGCCGCCGCGCAGGAGGGGCGCGCGGGAGTCGATGTTCTCGTACAGGTTGTGGTGGTAGGTGATGAAGCTGTTGCCGAGGTCGCTCTCGCTGGACCCGACGAGTCCGCCGCGGCCGGAGTTGCGCAGGATGCTGTAGGACAGGGTCACGTACTGCGTGTTGTCCTTCATGTCGAAGAGGCCGTCGTACCCCTCCGATTCACCGCCCGACGCCTCCAGGGTCACGTGGTCGACCCAGACGTTGCGGACGTCGGTCTCCATGCCGATGGCGTCTCCGCCGTTGGACGTCGGCGAGCCGGACTTCTTGACGTTCCGTACGGTCACGTTCTGGATGACGATGTTGCTCGCCGAGCGGATGTGGATGCCCAGCTGGTCGAAGACCGCGCCCGCGCCGACCCCGACGATCGTGACGTTGCTGATCTGCTTGAGCTCGATCACGCCGGCGGCGGTGCTGCAACTGCCGCCCGACACCTGGCTGGTGTTGGCGTGGTTGATGGTCCCCTCCACCTGGATGGTGATCGGGGTGGAGCTGGTGGCCCGGCCGCACAGGGCCGCGTGGATCGCGGTGCCCGTGGTGGCACGCACCGTCTGTCCGCCGGCGCCGCCGGTGGTCCCGCCGTTCTGCGTCGCGTAGCCGGTGGTACCGCCGGTCGCCGCCGATGCCTCGGGTGCCGCCAGCACCGCACCGGTCGCGGCCGCGAGGGCCAATGTGGCCAGTGCCGCCTGGAGTCGCCGTGCGACTGGTCGCCTCATGATCGCCTTCCTCGTTCGTCGTCGAAGGACGGGAGCAGCGCGTCGGGGACGCCCTGCTCCCGTGATGCATGGAAAGCGCTTTCTGTCGGCGAGGATAGGGTCGCGTCACAGGGCTGGCAAGGCTTCACGCAGACGGAGGACGAACGGGTGACGAGACGTCAGTAGACGTCCCGGACATAGCGCTTGTCGGCGGCGAGCTGCTTGACGTACACGGCGGCCGACCCCTCGTCGTGGCCGCCGTGGGCGACGGCGATGTCGCGCAGCGCCCGGTCGACGTCCTTCGCCATGCGGGCGGCGTCGCCGCAGACGTAGAAGTGCGCACCGGCCTGGAGCCAGGACCACAGTTGCGGGCCGTGCTCCCGCATCCGGTCCTGGACGTAGACCTTGGCGCGCTGGTCGCGGGAGAAGGCGGTGTCGAGCCGGTCGAGGGTGCCGTCGGCGAGGAGGGCGGTGAGTTCGTCCTCGTAGGAGAAGTCGGTCGCGCGGTGCTGTTCGCCGAAGAAGAGCCAGTTCGGGGCCCGGTGGCCGAGCGCCCGGCGCTCGTCGAGGAAGCCGACGAAGGGGGCGACGCCCGTGCCGGGGCCGACCATGACCATCGGGACCGTGGGGTCGGCGGGGGGCCGGAAGTGCGGCGCGCGCTGGACGAAGACCGGGACGGGGGAGCCGGGTTCGGCGTCGGCGAGGAACGGCGAGCAGACACCCTTGCGGGGGCGGCCGCGCAGGCTCTCGTAGCGGACGACGGAGACGGTCAGCGAGACCCGGTGGGGGTCGGTGAGCGGGCTGGAGGAGATCGAGTACAGCCGGGGCCTCAGCCGGCCCAGGACGTCGGCCCACTCCTGCGCGGCGGCGCGGACGGGGTGCTCGGCGATGACGTCGACGGCCTGCCGGCCCCACGTCCACTGGGCGAGCCCGTCCTTGTTGTCGGGGCGGAGCAGCCTCTTCAGGTCCCGGTCACCGGTCCGCTCCGTGACGAAGCCGAGGAAGCCGGAGGTGGTGCGGGTGATGTCGAGGTGACGGTGGAGGGCCTCGCCGAAGGGGACGGCGCCGGGCCCGGGGAGCTCCACCGGGGTGTCGGCGTCGAGGCCGGTGACGGCCAGCCATTCGGCCACGAGGTCGGGACAGTTGACGGGCTGGACGCCGAGCGCGTCCCCCGTCTCGTACCCGAGGGGAGTGCCGTGCTCGCTCGTGTCGAAGGTGAAGCGCCGGACCTCCTTGCCGGCGCCCGGCAGGCTCAGGAGGCGGTTGCCGACGAGCCGCGCGGGCGACGTGGCGGGTCCCGGCCGGCGCGCGGGCGTCATCGCCGCCGCCGGACCCGGAGCCGGTGCGGCGGCGGGTGCCGCGACCGGTGCCTGCGGCCCGTCGGAGAGTCCGGCGAGGACCTGGTCCAGCCAGGCGTGGGCGGACGGTTCGAAGTCGGGCTCGCAGTCGGTACGCGGGGCGAGCCGGACGGCCCCGAGCTCGTCGAGGCGCTGGTCCAGGCGCCGCCCGTGCCCGCAGAAGTCACCGTACGAGGAGTCGCCGAAGGCGAGGACGGCGTAGCGGCGCCCGTCGAGGCGCGGGGAGTCGGGTGCGGCGAGCGCGTCCCAGAAGCCGGAGCCGTTGTCGGGCGCGTCGCCGTCCCCGAACGTGCTGGTGATCAGGAGCAGATCGGCGGCGGGCGGCAGCGCCCCGGGGTCGGTCGCGTCCATGCCCGTGAGCGCGGGACGGTGTCCGGCGGCGAGGAGCCGCTCGGCGGTCGCGGCCGCGAACTCCTCGGCGTTGCCGGTCTGCGAGGCCCACAGCACGACGACCTCGCGACCCGGCGCGCTCTCCGGAGCCCGGGAGTCCGATGGCGCCCCCGAGTCCTGCGGTGTACGGGAGTACAGGCCGGCGAGCACGCCGTTCACCCAGCGGGCGTGGTCCTCGCGGAAGGGCGCACCGGGCGGCAGGACCGGCACTCCCGGCGCACCGGTTTCCAGGCCCGCGAGGAAGCCGACGAGGTACTGCCGCTCCTCGGCGCTCAGGACGGGCGGCGGGGACGGCGCGAGCCCGAAGGCGGCGGCGGGCCCGGGCGACAGGACCCCGCTCGGGATCACCACGCGCGGGCCGACGGTCGACGACGGCGTTTCCGCGGCCGCGGCCGCGGCGGACGTCGACGGTGACGGTGACAGCGACGCCGACAGTGACAGCGACGCCGATTCCGCGGCCGACGGCGACGTCGTTCCGGCCGACGGCACCGTCAGCACGTCCACCCTCGTCAGCGCCACCGCGCACACCTTCAGCTCGGGCTGGAAGGAGAGCGGATCGACGGCGTCGTTGGTGACGGCGTTGACGCAGAGGTCCTCACCGAACAGGTCGTTCCAGTGGAACGGGGCGAAGCAGCAGCCCGGCCTGACCCGGTCGGTGACGACCGCCGGGAGCACGACCTTCCCGCGCCGCGAGGCGACCTCCACGGCGTCGCCCTCCGCGATGCCGAGCTCCCGGGCGTCCTCGGGGTGCACCTCCACGAAGGGGGCCGGGTTGAGCTTGTTGAGCTTGGCGACCTTCCCCGTCTTGGTGAGGGTGTGCCACTGGTGCTGGAGACGGCCGGTGTTGAGGACGAACGGGTGCGCGTCGTCGGGCATCTCGGCGGCGTCGATGTGCGGCCGCGCGTGGAAGACGGCCCGTCCGCTCGCCGTGGGGAAGACGGGCCCGGCGCCGTCGCCCGTCACGTAGCGGATCGGGTTGCGGTCCGGACCGCCGGCCGCGGCCGGCCACTGGACGGGTGTCTCACGCAGCCGCTCGTACGTCACGCCGCTCACGTCGTAGCCGGTCTTCGGGTTCGCGGCGCGCCGGATCTCCTCGAAGACCTCCTCGGCACTGTCATAGGCGAACGCCTTCTCGTACCCCATCGCCTGGGCCACACGGGCGATGATCCGCCAGTCGGCGAGGGCCTCGCCGGGCGGGTCGGCCGCCGGACGGGCGAGGGTGAGGGTCCGCTCGCTGTTGATCAGCACGCCCTCGGTCTCGGTCCACAGCGCGGCGGGCAGCACCACGTCGGCGTACGCGTTGGTCTCGGTGGCCGCGAACGCGTCCTGCGTGATGACGAGTTCGGCGGCCCGCAGCCCGGCGACGACGGTGGAGCGGTTGGCGACGGAGGCGACCGGGTTGGTGCAGATGATCCAGCACGCCTTGACCTCGCCCTCCGCCATCCGCCGGAAGAGGTCGACCGTGCCGGTCCCGGAGCCGTCCTCGCGGAGCGTGTCGGGCGGGAGCTCCCAGAGCTCCTCGGTGAAGGCCCGGTCCTCGGCGACCAGGACCGAGCGCTGCCCGGGGAGGCCGGGGCCCATGTAGCCCATCTCGCGTCCGCCCATGGCGTTGGGCTGGCCGGTCAGGGAGAAGGGGCCCGAGCCGGGGCGGCAGATCGCCCCGGTGGCCAGGTGCAGGTTGATCAGGGCGTTGGTGTTCCAGGTGCCGTGCGTGGACTGGTTGAGGCCCATGGTCCAGCAGCTGGTCCACTCCGCCGCCGTGCCGATCCACTCGGCGGCGGTACGGATGTCCTGCTCGGGTATGCCGGTGAGGTCGGCGACGGCGGCGGGCGGGTAGTCGGCGAGGAACGGGGTCATCGCCTCCCAGCCCTCGGTGTGCGCGGCGACGAAGGCGGTGTCGGTGTGGCCGTTCTCGTGGAGCAGGTGCAGCAGGCCGTTGAGGAGCGCCAGGTCCGTACCGGGTCTGATCTGCAGGAAGAGGTCGGCCTTGTCGGCGGTGGCGGTGCGCCGGGGGTCGACGACGATCAGCTTCGCCCCGGCCTTGACCCGGTCCATCATGCGGAGGAAGAGGATGGGGTGGCAGTCGGCCATGTTGGAGCCGATGACGAGGAAGACGTCGGCCTTCTCGAAGTCGTCGTAGGAGCCGGGCGGCCCGTCCGCGCCGAGGGAGAGCTTGTAGCCGGTGCCGGCGCTCGCCATGCAGAGCCGGGAGTTCGACTCGATCTGGTTCGTACCGATGAAGCCCTTGGTGAGCTTGTTGGCGAGGTACTGCGCCTCCAGGCTCATCTGGCCGGAGACGTAGAGCGCGACGGCGTCGGGCCCGTGCTCGTCGACGACGGCCCGCAGCCGGCGGGCCGTCTCGGCGATGGCGAGATCGGTGCCGGTGGGGACGGGGGCGGCGGACCGGTCCTCCCTGACGAGGGCGGTGGTCAGGCGGCCGGGTGCGGCGAGCATGTCGGCGGTGGTGGCGCCCTTGGTGCAGAGCCGGCCGCGGTTGGCGGGGTGCTCCTTGTCGCCCGACGCCTTGAGGACCGTACGGCGGCCGTCGGCCCCCAGGCCGATGTCGAGGAGCATGCCGCAGCCCACACCGCAGTACGAGCAGACGGTCCTCACCGGGGAGGCGCCGTCGGCCCGGGGGTCCTGCGTGTCGTGTGGGGTCACGGGGCGCCTCTCTGTGGAACCGTTCGAGCCCCGACCGTACGGAATGCCCGTTACGCCTGTGTCAACCGAGCCGATCATGGTCCGTAACACCGGTCACACAGCGGCGCGGGGAGCGGTGTGAGGACCCCGGGCGCCCGAGTCCTTCCCGGGCCCGTCCCCGGTCCCTTCCGGGTTCCTCCCCGGCGCCTTCCGGGTCCCTCCCGGTCCCTCCCGCGCCGTCGCTGGCGGGGCGGCACCGCCCGTGGGACGATTTTCGTAGGAAGCGACAACGAGTCCGCGTCGGGGCTCGGATTCCTCGGATGGGTCGGATGTCCCGGATTCCCCGGCTCCCGGCGAGCTCTCCCGTCGGACGAAGAGGGCATCATGCCTGCCATCAAGGAATCCATCGACATCTCCCGCAGCCCCGCGGAGGTCTTCTCCTACGTGACCGACCCGACCCATCTGCCCGAGTGGCAGGAGAGCGCGGTCTCGGTCCGCAAGCTGAACGACGCTCCCCTCGCGATCGGCTCGAAGGTCGCCGTCACGCGGCGGCTCGGGCGCCGGGAGTTCACTTCGACGATGCAGGTCATCGAGCTGGAGCCGCCGAGGCACTGGCACGTGCACGGCATCGACGGACCCGTACGCGGGGACGTCCAGGGCACCATCGAACCGCTGGACGACGGCGCCAGGTCGCGCCTGACGCTCTCCCTCGACTTCGAAGGGCACGGCATCGGCAAGGCCCTCGTCCCGCTCGTCGTCCGCCCGCACGTACGGAAGGAGATGCCGAGGGACGAGCGGACCCTCAAGGGCATCCTGGAGAGCCGCGCCGCCACCTGAGCAGACGTCACCTGACCGGCCGCCATCCGAACCAGGCGCCACCTGATCCGCCGCCACCTGTTCCGGCGACCCGGTACTCCCGGCCATCGGGTGGGCCGTGAAGGCCTGTTGGTCCACCGAGTCCGGCCTCGCCTGTGGTACTGCCTTACGGATACATCATCATGTTTTTCCGTAATGCCGTGAAAGGTGCCATCTGTGTCACAGGGAGACAAGAGGCCGGACGGCCGCCGAACGGGTGCCGAACGGGGAGGTCGGGGCGGGCTGCCGGTGACGGCGGACCTCCCCGGCCGCCCCGACCACCACCATCACGCCCGCACCGACCGGATCGTGTTCGGTGTCACCGCCGCCCTCACCCTGGCCTTCGTCGTCTGGGGAGCCACGGCCACGGACAGTCTGGAGAGCGTCTCCAGCTCGCTGCTCGACGGACTGATCCGCAACGGCGGCTGGGCGTTCATGCTGGCCGCGTCCGGCTTCGTCGTCTTCGCGCTGTGGCTCGCCATCAGCCGCTACGGCCGGATCACCCTCGGTCAGGAGGGCGAGCGCCCCGAGTTCCGGACCGTGTCGTGGGTCGCGATGATGTTCAGCGCGGGCATGGGCATCGGCCTGATGTTCTACGGCGTGAGCGAGCCGCTCGCCCACTACGGCACCCCGCCGCCCGGCACCCACCCCGTCGACTCGGCGGAGCGGATGCAGACCGCGATGGCCACCACGCTCTTCCACTGGACGCTCCACCCGTGGGCGATCTACGCCGTCGTCGGACTCGCGATCGCGTACTCCACCTTCCGCCGCAGGCGCCGCCAGACCATCAGCGCCGTCTTCGTCCCGCTGATGGGCGAACGGCGGGCGTACGGAGGGCCCGGCCGTTTCATCGACATCCTGGCCATCTTCGCCACCCTCTTCGGCTCCGCCGCCTCGCTCGGCCTCGGTGCGCTCCAGATCGGCAGCGGCATCGAGGAGCTGGGCTGGATGGAGAAGGCCGGCACCGGGCTGCTCGTCGGCATCATCGCCGTCCTCACCGTGGCCTTCGTCTTCTCCGCCGTCTCCGGCGTGGAGAAGGGCATCCAGTGGCTCTCCAACATCAACATGGTGCTCGCGGCGCTGCTCGTCGTCTTCGTCTTCGTGGCCGGTCCCACGATCATCGTGCTCGACCTGCTGCCCACCTCCGTCGCCGCCTACATCGACCAGCTGCCGCAGCTGGCCGGCCGCACCGAGGCGACCAGCGGGGCGAACATCCACGACTGGCTGGGCAGCTGGACCGTCTTCTACTGGGCCTGGTGGATCTCCTGGACGCCCTTCGTCGGCATGTTCATCGCCCGCATCAGCCGGGGCCGGACCATCCGCCAGTTCGTCGGCGGGGTCATCCTGGTGCCCAGCACCGTCAGCCTCGTCTGGTTCGCCGTCTTCGGCGGCACGGCCATGAAGCTCGCCGAGCAGGGCGAACTGGCGGGGGAGACCACGCCCGAGGGGCAGCTCTTCGGTGTGCTCCAGGAGTTCCCGATGGCCGGCGCGATGAGCCTGCTGGTGATGATCCTCGTCGGGATCTTCTTCGTGTCGGGCGCGGACGCCGCCTCGATCGTCATGGGCACGCTCTCCCAGCGCGGTGCCTTCGAACCCACCCGCCCCGTGGTGGTCTTCTGGGGCGTGGTCACCGGAGCGGTCGCGGCCGTCATGCTCCTCATCGGGGACGGCCAGGGCGACGCGCTGGCCGGCCTCCAGAACCTCACCATCCTGGTGGCGGCACCGTTCGTCCTCGTCATGATCGGCATGTGTGTGGCGCTCATGCGGGACCTGCGCGAGGACCCGCTCATCGTCCGGGGCGAGATGGGGGAGGAGGCCGTCGAGCTCGCCGTGATCGCGGGCCACGAGCAGTACGACGGCGACTTCGAACTGAGGATCGGCCCCGGTACGTCGGACCCGGGCGGACCCTGACCGGCGGGCGGACCCTGACCGGCAGGCGGGGCGCCCGGCGGTCGGGCGCTCAGTCGCCGCTGGTGTAGCGGAGGCGCACCCAGAGGGGCAGGGCGAACCAGCAGAGCAGGTACCAGACGAGGACCCCGGCGACGAGCCATGGCACGTACGAGTCGTCCATGGCCACGCGCAGGACCAGGAGCAGCGCCGAGGTGAGGGTCGCCAGGAGGAGCAGGATGCCCGTGAAGGTGAGCCGGGAGGCCCAGATCACGGCCCGGGGTTTGATCCGCCGCCCCGACACGATCCGGTGGAGGGCCACCGGGCCGATGAGCGCGCCGGTCGCGAGCGAGCCGAGGACGACCGTGACGACGTAGATCGTCTTGTCGGTCTGGCTCAGCCTCTGGAAGTGCGGGGTGAAGACCACGGTGAGGAGGAAGCCGAGAAGGATCTGGACGCCGGTCTGGACGACGCGGATCTCCTGGATGACCTCCTGCCAGCGCCGGTCGGCCCGCTCCGCCTCCGTCTCGTCCCGGCCGTCGTCGCGGCCCTTCCTCTGATCGGTGTCCATGATGGGCCGGCCCTCCGGGGTCAGGCCCGCCCCGCGGCCTTCTGGCTCCTGCGGGACAGGGAGTCGACGACCACCGCGGCCAGCAGCACCGAACCGGTGATCATGAACTGGACGGCGTTGCTGACGCCCATGATGTTCATGCCGGACTGGATGGACCCGATCACCAGCGCGCCCAGCAGGGCGGACCACACCGAGCCGCGCCCGCCGAACAGGCTGGTCCCGCCGATGACCGCCGCGGCGATGACGTTCATCAGCAGGTTGCCGCCGCCGGAGGTCTGGCTCGCGGACTGGATCTGCCCCGCCAGGAAGATGCCGCCGACGGCGGCCATGGTCCCGGAGATCGAGAACACGGACATCCGGACGAACGGCACGCTGATGCCGGCCCGGCGCGCGCCCTCGATGTTGCCGCCCACCGCGAAGATCCGCCGCCCGTACGTCGTACGCCGCAGGACGAAGTCCAGGATCACCAGCAGGATCAGGAAGACCAGCAGCGCCAGGGGGAGCCCTTGGTACTGGTTGAGGATGTACGCGGTGACGAACGCGATCGCGGCGAGCACGGCCGTACGCAGGACGATCTCGGCGATCGGCCGGGAGGGCACCCGAGCCGCCCGTCGGCGCCGCGCGTCCAGGAGCTGGGCCGCCAGGAACAACCCGACCCCCACCGCCGCGGTCAGATAGGCGGCGGCGGGGCTGTGGTAGATCGTCGAGTAGAGCTTGGAG